>JBILHS010000071.1:0-29421 GCA_044350425.1 Saprospiraceae bacterium
AACTCGGTTCCGAGACAAAAGTTTCCTGATACGCACGGACGGAATCTAGCCGATAAGGGATTTCTTTGGTGAGTTTATACTTTCCCGATTGGTTGATTTGGTTTATCTTTTCGAGTGAAAGCAGCGCAAGGGGCATTTTGACCATGCTGGCCGGGTAGAAGTAGCGACTGGAGTCTACATTGTACCGGTAGGTACGGAAGGATGGGCATCCGTGAATATCCCGATCTATTTGCGTATAAATGATCTGTACTTCATAGAGATCTTTGTTTTTCAAAACCTTATTCCCAATGGAATCGCTTTCCAGTCGTGTCAGAATTTTTTGAAGCGGGTCTGTCTGGTCCAAAATTTTTTGGGAAGACGTACATGCAGTCGTCAGTATAAAGTACAAATAGACCGATGACGCAAACAATTGTTTCATGTGAAAAAAATAGAGGTCACAAGGTTGGCAAATCTTGTTCTTTTGCAATCCAGAAATTTCATATTTTTCACACCAATACGCAACCATTCACGCACAACATACCAAAATGAGCAAAATCCGGGTAGACAAATGGCTCTGGAGCATCCGAATTTTTAAAAGCCGGACACTCGCCACCGATGCCTGCAAAGGAGGCAAAGTAAAAGTGGCCGGGGTATCTGTAAAGCCCTCCTACCAGATCGCCGCCGGAGAGGTGGTGGTGGTGAAGAAGAACGGCTTCAACTTTGAATTTCGTGCAAATACACTGATAGAGAAGCGGGTAGGTGCGGCCATCGCCATCACTTGCTACGAAGATGTGACGCCTGAGGCAGAAAAAACCAAGTACGCCGAATGGTTTTTGAATGCCTCCCCGACCGGCGAAAAACGGGAACGCGGCACCGGCCGTCCTACAAAAAAAGAACGCCGCGATATTGACGATATCAAAGATGGCGGAGATGCTTTCGACTGGGACGACGACGAGTGACCGAGGGCGGTACACGGTTTACGGTACACGGTTTACGGTTGACGGTTTACGGTACACGGTTTACGGCCCGCCGTGCGCCGTGTACCGTGTACCGTCAACCGTGTACCGTCAACCGTATACCGGCCTACATCAACCCGAACATTTTCGCATACTTCAGCATTTCGCCTGGGTTGCTGATCTTGAGTTTGCCGGTCATCATGGCCATCATCGGGTTGAGGTCGCCGGAAAGTAGTTTGGAAAAATTATCGGTACTGGTACTGACTTTGCAGGTCGGGTCGCCGGAAAAACCTTCGGAGACTTCGAACTTGCCGTTGTCAAGTTTGACCGTGAATTGGCCTGAGCCATCAATGTCGAAGTGGAAAAGGGTGCTGAGGCCTTCTACGGCTTCAGGAGCAACTTTTTCGGGGAGGGAGAAGAGGAATTGTTTTACGTCCATTTTATAAATGTGGTCAATTAGTTGAATGTGGTCAATGTGGTCAATATGGGGGTGCGTTTTGTGATTTTAGATAAATTAATGTTGAAAATACCGCTACTTCGGGAAGTTCGGCGGAATTTCGCCCAAAGATAAAACCACTGCTCCACATGATTCAGCAAAACAGACACCGTCCATCACTTTTTGTGCACCTGGCACCCACCATTCTGTTGCTTATGCTTACTGCGCTCACTTTTTTGGCTTGCAAAACCACGGAAACCCGCCCGGTGGCGATCCCAAAAGGTTTTGACTGGCAGGGGCACCGGGGCTGCCGCGGACTGATGCCAGAAAACACGATCCCCGGATTTTTAAAGGCACTGGAATTCCCGGAAGTAACAACGCTCGAATTGGATCTGGCGGTTTCCAAAGATAATAAGCTGATCGTCAGTCATGAGCCCTGGTTCAATCCCGAGATCAGTTTGTTGCCGGGTGGCGACACCATCAAACAAAAGGATGTAGATAAGTTTTTGATCTACCAGATGAACAGCGCGGTGCTGCGCAATTTTGACGTCGGGAGTAAAGCGCATCCGAGATTTCCAAAACAGCAAAAGATTCAAACCTACAAACCCAGTTTTCTGGCGGCAGCAGCGGCAGTGTTGCCTGTGCGCTCAGACATCCGTTGGAATATCGAAATAAAAAGCCAGCCGGAATGGGACGGCGTTCGCCATCCGCCGGTAGAGGAATTTGTTAAACTGGTGGTGGCGGAGATTCGAGCCTTGGAGCTTACAAGGTCGGTGACCATACAATCCTTCGATGTGCGTGCCTTGAATGCACTCCACCGTCAGGCGCCGGAATTACAACTGGCCTTTTTGATCGAAAATATCCAGGGCCTGGATTCAAATCTGGCCCGCCTGGAGTTTAAGCCGGATATTTACAGTCCGTATTATCTGATGGTCAACAAAAAACTGGTGGAACAATGTCACGGAAAACAAATGAAACTAGTACCCTGGACGGTGAATGATGTAAAATCTATGCGCAGGTTGATCCGTTTGGGCGTGGACGGGATCATTACAGATTATCCGGATTTGATCCGGGAGGTTTCCGGGAAATGATTTTTGGCCACCCCCAAATCCCAAAAACAAAGCCCCTTATCCCGAACCGCCCCCTTCCCCTTACTACCCGCATCATCCAGCACAACCAAAGGCTCCGGGAAAAAAAACGGTGCTTTCTGCAGATTAAGCGGGCGCCAGTATCCGGTTTGTATGTCCTCGTTTGTTTCAACACGCTGGAAGGAGGTGGCCAACAAATACCGGATCTTGCTGCGTTTCAGATTGTCCAATGCCTGTTCAATATGGGCCAGCGAAAAATGCACCAGGCAGTCGCGCACCAATATACAATCCACTTCGGGCAGCGCATCCGACAGCAGATCCAGGTGCAGGAACTTCCGTTGGTCATTGCCATAATGCTGTTGATTTTGGGTAATCAAGGCTTTCACAATATCGCCGCCCGAATAATGGACACCGGAAAGATCCACCTGTTGCATCCAGTTAAAATCGCCGCAGGGAAGATCCAACAGGGCTCGGATGCCATAGTCACGCAGGAGTGCGGGAAGTTTTGAACGCAGACTTTCTGTTTGGCTCAGTTCAGAGCCCATGCCGGATACAGATTCCTTACTTCTCCAATATCGGTTTCGAAAGGTTTCGGTGAAGATCTCTTCAACTGTTTTGGAACTAAACTGCTGGCGTGCCATGATACGCCGGTAGTTCCAGTCGCGGTAGCTTTGAAGTAATGGCTTAAACATGGGTCTGCCTTGAATGATACAATTTGAGATATTGTTGTGCGGTCTCCTCCATCGTTAAGGGCGTATACGGTGATTTCAGTGGTGGTTTGTCCAAAGCTGCCAGCATTTGTTCTGCCAGTGCCTCCGCAGTCTGACCCGTAACCGAAATTTGCGGGGCGATCCCAACAGGTGTACTCAGCACCCGACAACCATGCATGGCAGCCTCTGCAAGCACCATCCCGAAAGACTCGAAATTAGCCGTGTGCAGGAAAACCCTGGCTTGTTGCATTCGGGCAAAAACTTCCATTCTCGGGAGATGGCCGGTCAAATGCACGATGTGTTCCAGGCCTGATTGACTGATTTTATTTTCAATCACCGCCCTGTCTTCACCTGCTCCGATCAATTCTACCCGCAGATCAGGCTGCTGCTTTACCACCGCAGCGATTACCTCCAGCCAGAGTCCCCAGTTCTTTAAAGGAATAAAAGCACCACAGCCCAACACATCCAAAGGGCGATGATCTGGCAATGAAACCGGAATTTCCGTTCGGATTACTCCCCAGGGGATGGTATGGGCAGCGCGTTTACCGCAGGTATTTTCAAAGCGGTCATTTTGAAATTCGGAAACCGCTACTAAACCGGACAAATGATGCTTGCCCAGAAAATGAAGGTACCCGTTTGCAGGCAGCACATCCTGGCCCATCAGCGTCGTAAAATGCGGAACCTTCCAACGCGCTTGCAGATATTGGCCGATCAGCCAGTTGGGGCCCAGCCAAAAGCTGTGGATCAGGTCGAATTTTTGCCTCCGATGAGCCTTCCGGGCATAGTGCAGCACCCGACACCAGTTCATCCAGCGAACCCATTGTCGGTTAAATCCATACCCGGAGATCAGCGGGATGCCATGCCAACGATATGGCTTATTATGAAATGGGTAGCCCAGGGTGATGATCTCCAATTCAAGGCCTTGTGCAAGGAGCGCCTGGGCCAACAGTTGAAGCGGCGGCAGGCAATTAAGGTCATCTTCGTCACCGGGAAAGCCCGGGCTTAACCAGAGTACACGCATCGTGTTAGATCTACAAGCCCCGCAGTCGGGCTTCACATTTAGCCAGTTCTTTCCGGACATAATCGCTGGGCGATTCCGTGATCTTCAGGGCATTCTTCAGGTCGTCTTCATCCGAAGGGTGGATGGGCAGCAGTTGTTTCATCCGCCGAAGGTTGCGCAGGGCCTGGCCCCATACCCGGGCTTCTTCAAAGGATTCATATTCGCGTTGACTGATCTTGAACTCCCTGACCAGGGTCTGGCGGGCATTTACAATGCGTTGTTGGATCAGGTCAGCTTTGGTGTTTAGGATTTTGCGGTTTACCCGCCAATCGTTGTGCAGGGTATCGTCAGAATACCAGGAATTGAGTGCCTGGTAGCTTTTCAAAGAATCTTCTGCCAGGCGATAGCGCTGCAAGGCCGGAGCGTAGTTATTCACCAACATCAGGGAGTCCGCAATTCCAAAGTTGAGATCGACCTCCTGAAACGCCTGATTGAACTGTTTGATGATTTCATATTCGGCGTTCACATTTTTGTACGGTTTGGTATTTGCCAGGATCCAGCAGCGGTTCGGATGACTTAAAATGCCTCGATAGGTGGTATCGGCAGCATTGTAGAGTTCGTTGTGGACATAAAATTCTGCCTGATCGAGCTGGCTTCTTGCATCTTTTACATACTCTTTTAGAAACCAGACGGCAAATCCCAGTGATCCCAGCAATAGAATAAACGAAGTGGCTGCTACCGTGCGGGCCATTTTGCGTTGGCCTAAGGTGGCCGCAAGTTCTGCCTCCACTGCCTCCCTGCGTTTGGCTTCCTCGGCCAACTGGCTCTGGTACTGGGCTTTTTGGCGGTCTACCTGCTCCTTGTCGCGGCGGGCGTTGCGCGATTCGATCACGGCAGGCAGGAGGGTGTCATGGCTTATCTCGTAATAAAAATCTTCGAGTCGGGGTTCTTTACGCAACAGCCGACTCTTGTCTACCAGCGTGTCGAGGAAATCCGGCGAGATCTGATAATCACTGATGAGCGTATCATCCACCACACTGTTTCGTCGATTGCCCGGCGTGATGAGGCTCTCTTCGATCAGGCGTTGAGCAGTGGTCTGCAAATCTTCTGGCGCCCTGTTGGTCAGCGCTTTATCCAGGGTAGAGATGGGTGCGCCCTGCTGTGTTTTTTGTTGGATACGATCTATGTATGCCTTGGGGAAAAGGCGGAGTTGATTTTGGTAAAAATTTCGAATGGAGTTCCGCAGTCCCTCTTTGCCTTCATAGAATGAACTGTCCACCTCGAACCCGGATGGTTTCTGGAAATCAATGATCCGCTCTTCGACATCCTGACAGATGATCTGCAGGTTAACGGCTTCTATTTCATCTGCTTTATTCGGAGACTTACTTTCGCTGTTTGCGGCATCTCTTCCGGAAAGAAAATCCAGCATTTCTTCCAGTGCTGCAGCGGCATAGCTGAAGGGCTGACTGGCGTAGGCATCGGTCTGAGTAGCAGGCTTAACAATCGCGGTTCGGGCTTTTTCGCGGTCGAGTGGCGACAACTCGTAACGATTGCGCAGAATACCCGGGATTCCCTTACTCACCCGGTCGATCATATGAAGAAAATCAGAGCGTATGCTTAATACGATGCGTACATCCGGCTGTTTTTCCCACCATTGCATCGTTTCTACGTCGATTTTCCCGTATTCAAAATCTTCCAGGAGTGCTGCCCGCAAGCTGGCGGGCATGGTCTCATTGGCCAGATCAGCCAGCTCCGCAAAGAATTGATTGCGGCTCTCATCCGAATGCGCCAGGGTGAAAGCTTCCTCAAATTGGTCTAAAACCAAAACGGGTGTTGCCGGAAGGCCATCCAGGTCAAATTCCAGCCGTTTCATTTTTTCCCACAAGGTCTGGGGAGCCCCTGGACGAAGGCCTGTGGTGTCAGTGCCTCCAACATGCGGGTTTTTATCCAGCATTTCGCCGATACCGGCCAACAAGGGACGATCACTGCGCTCTGTGCGTAAGAACACCGGGACAAAATCCTGCCGCTCCAATTCCGGGGCGCAACCAGCCTGTAAAAGGGAAGTTTTTCCCATGCCCGATTTGGCGAACAGTACTACCAGCCGCTCTCGCATCAACAGATTGCTGAGGAGCGTAATATCTTCGCTCCTGCCATGAAACACAGCACTTTGGCTGCGCTCAAAAGGGCGCAGGCCAGGATATCGGCGGGGAAGATTGGCAGCGGCGTTGTTCATTCACGCAGGAGGATGCGGCAATTGATGGATTTGGTGACAAAGCGCAATATCCGTACGGTCAGTAGCAGAATCGCGGTGCGAAAGGTCTGAAAAATTCAGGCCTCCGCCACAAAAAAAATCACCGGACGCAAGTTGCTGCGCCCGGTGCCAAACCAAACCCTTACTGTGTCTCATTTTTTTCTCCGCTCCCAGCCCCTCCCTCCGCCGAATGCGGAAGGAGGGTAGGCCATTGTGTTTATTTGCTTGGGCGGGCCTGGGGAGCGGGTGTCTATCTTTTGAACCTGGAGGTTATACAGGACTTTAGATTACGGGACATTGGACTACGGGACATTGGACGATAGACTAGATTCGACAAATGCTTGATTTTTATACTTTTAGAGTGCAAGTCCAATGTCCCGTGTCCCAATGTCCAATGTTTATCCAAAATAGGATTTCACATGCTCCAAAAAAGACTCTTTTTGGCCTGTGGAAACGGTGAGTGTCACGCCATTTTGGAGCAATACATGGCCGCCTTTGCCGCGTACATATTTTTTGAGATGCTTCAAATGGATGGTATGTGAGCGATGGATACGCGCAAAAGCCCGGTCGGACAGCATTTGCTCTACTTCACGCAGGGTCTTGCAGACCAGCACCTGCCGCTTGTCTTTAAAGTGCAACGCCGTATAATTTCCACTCGCTTCCAGATAAGTAATGTGTTTGACCTTTTCGAAGCAAAGTCCTTCCATCGTAGGCAATGCGATCTTTTCAGCCTCCGCATTGGATTTTGCCACGGGTTCTATGAACTGCATAGGCTTGATGGGTAGTGCCCGGGCGAGCGAAGCATTTGGCTCCGGAGATTCGGGCTGGCGGCGGATGACGATGGCATTTAACATGGCGACAGAAATTTGACTGGTTAATGTTGGATTATGATACCCTGAATAATTGATGAGACAAAAGTCAGTGCTCCAGCTTATCTATGCAATCCATATTTTTTCATAAGTCAGGTTTCTGAGCCCATTATTAAGTTTGGTAAAATGATAAAAAGGTGACAATTTTGCTTCTAAATTCGTTGAATCAAGATGTCCAAAACACCTTCTGACAAATTGCACCGCCTGATCCGCTCGCTGACGCCGGCCGAAAAGCGCTACTTCCGGATCTTCATGAAGGGCAAACAAGGGGTAGATACGAAGTATACCCGGCTATTTGAGGCGCTTGCGGGTTCTGAGCAGTTTGATGAAGTGAAGTGGCGGACAAAAATTTATAAAAGTCAGGCTGTTGGCAGTAAAAAATACACGGAATTAAAGGCCTATTTGTATGAATGGGTATTGAAAGGGCTCCAGAGTTACGACGAATTGCACTCCATCCAGCAACGGCTGAACCAATTGCTTCAAAGCGTCGCGGCCCTTTATAAGCGGGGGCATTACGCGGATTGTCGCGATTTGCTGAGCAAGGCCCGTAAACTAGCCAGGCAATACGAGCGTTTTTCGCACCAGATCGAAATAGTCCGATGGGAAAAGCAACTGGCATATACTCAAATGGATGTTGATTTTCTTCACCGGAATCTGGAGCGTTTGCAGGAAGAAGAGGCGCGGGCCATGGCCCAGCTGATCAATGCGTCGCATTACCGTCGCGCTTTTTTTCAGGCATACACTACGATCAAAAAAGATCCTCTTCAACGAGGGCCGGATCGGGTTGCGCACCTCCGCGAATTGATAGAACAGGAAGCATTTTCCAGTCCGGATGCAGCATTGTCTCATACCGCACGGGTGCTTTTCTATCGCACCCTGAGTTTGTACTACCATACTGCACTGGAACAGGAAAAATTTTATGAAACCGGCAAAACCCTGCTTGCGCTCCAAGAGTCGCAACCGCATTTTTTGAAGGATAATCTTTCCGATTACATTGCAGCACTGAGTAATCAGATCCTGGCCTGTGGCCTGCTTCGAAAATATGCAGAAGTGCGGGAAAGTCTGAAGAAAATAGATGATTTACAGGCGATTACAGAGGATGACCGCCGAAAAATACACCGACAATATTTCAGTGGATTCTTTGCGCTTTGTACCTATACCGGTGAATTTGAAGAAGCCAGGCAAGAAATGGATCGCTGTCTGCGAGAGGCAGCGCGCTTTGATCCACATGACTATGAAACAGGAAGTTTTTATCTTCAGTTTGTTCCCATCAGCATTGGTTGTGGCGATTTTGATACTGCCCTGGATTATCTGAATCAGTGGCTGGCGCAGCGGCGCACGGTAGGCCGTGAGGACCTTCAGAGCCTGGCGCGTATCCTGTCTCTGATCCTCCATTTTGAGTTGGGAAACTATATGTTGCTGGATTCGCTGTTGCGTACCGCAGCCCGTTTTTTGAAAAGAAGAAACCGCCTCCACGAACTGGAACGACGCTTTATGCACGGCATAGCGGATGCCATAAAAATGCCGGATGTCCGGGGGCAACGCGAGGTGTTTGCCAGGGTGAAAAATGATCTGGAGCCCAAGGCACAGGAGCCGGAAACGAGGGCATTGCTACAAACATTTGACCTCCTGGCCTGGCTGGATGCCAAGTCAAGAGGTCAGGTTTTTGCAACGGTGGTACGTGAAAAGTACCTGCGTGGGGTAGCAACCATGCAGGATTAATTGCCGCCAGAGAAGCCGGCTGCCGAATCCGCTTGTACGCGGGTATCGATCATGGTCCAGCGAACGGTGTAGCTGCGGCGACGGCCTACCACTTCTTTACCGCCTTTTAAGGTCTGCATTTGGCCTTCTTCAAGCGAAGTGACAATGCTTTCTACCTTAAGATCGTTGATTTTGAGTTTTTCCTTTGCCATACGAGAGAGATTTGAAAGATGATTTGGAAACTTGTATTATTGACGGATTAAAGTTACTCACACAGTCAGAAGTCTCGTTGGACATTTTTTTGGTAAAGTCAGGTTTCTGAGGGTTTAAAGTTGGGAGTTTAAAGTAACAAGTTAAAAGTGGTGGCGTGGCCGGGTACTTGTAACTTTCGACAGGAATCTTCCCGCTTTTAACTTGTAACTCTAAACTTGCAACTTTTATCTTGTAACTCTAACCCCGAAGTTGTCCATAAGTGCGGTAACCGGGATGTGCCGGAGATGCGATGACAAAGATTCGGGCTCCCTGTTGTGAATCCAGCACGATCTCTTCCTGTTCGGTCACCTGGACAAAATCAAACTGCCTGGCAGTTTCTCCATTGAAATTTGCCTCGCCTTCCAAAAGATACGCCGAATAAATCTTATCCTTTTCTGATTTCAGCAGAAAAGGTTCTGCTCCGATCTCCAGCTGAAAAATTTCTACACCCGGTGTATCCATTTGAAATGGGCTTCCGGGGCCGGCAAGGGTTTTTACCCGGGTATCTCCGACCGTTTTTACAGGAAATTCGGCAGCTCTATAATCGTCGTAACTCGCAGGTTTTGATAGCGTTACCTCCAGATTGGGGTCAAACCAGATCTGGAACATCTCGCCGTCCTTACCCATCCATTCTGAGTGACTGATGCCATTTCCTGCACGGATGATCTGGACATCGCCAGCAGAGAGTTCCCGCCATTCGCGGAGTTTCGTGTCGTAGTGGCGGATCTCGCCTTTGAGCACGAAGGAACAAATTTCAAAACCCTGGTGCGGGTGCAAGCCAATGGTGCTGTCTGTGACGGCACGGGCATGCGCCCAGTAAAACAAGTTGGAATAAGGTCGCACGCTCGAGTGGTCCTGCGGAAACCCGATGGGCTTGTTTTCTACAATTTCGCCGCCATTGAAGGCTCCTTGGCCTTGCTGCGCTTTTGGAATGATACGAATCATGGGTAAATGTGGTCAATTTTTTAATGTGGTCAAGGTGGTCAATGGGGTGGATGTGAACGAAATGTTCATTTATGGTTGAAGATCAGGATAAACATTAAAATGGTGCTAAGGTTTTTCACAGATACCAAGGGCTGGCCTCATTGACCACATTGACCTCATTAAACCCATTGACCACATTTATACACATTTCTTTACCTTTCCCGCCTAAAACAGTTTTAAACATGAAAAGAATCATACCCGTTTTTGCAGTCCTCCTTTTTTCGGCTTGCGGACTCTTTTATTTTTCAAACGCTGGATCCTCACAATCAAATGAAGCGAAGATTCCCAGCGGAGCTTCTGAAGAAAATGGCCCGCTTCGCCGGGAGTGGCAACGAATGCGTCTGGCGGACCCCTCCACAGGCAAAATCCCTGTCGGTATTGAGTTTCTGGAACGTCAATTCGCGTCCAGTCTTCCCCAGTCGGTAGTAGAACGCGGCGGAAATGGCCAATGGATGTCCCGCGGTCCATGGAATGTTGGAGGACGTACCCGTGCGTTGGCCATGGATGTGACCAACGAAAACCGCCTGATCGCAGGGGGAATCACGGGTGGCATGTGGCTCAGTGAAGATGCCGGACAAAGCTGGACCCGCAAAACACCCCTCAACGCGCATCCCGGGTGTACCAGCATCGCACAAGACACCCGGACCGGTAAGACCAACAATTGGTATTACACTTCCGGTGAACTTTATGGCTCCTCTGCATCCGGAGGCGGCGCGTATTATCTGGGAGACGGAATGTTCAAAAGTACAGATAATGGAAATACCTGGCTACCCATCACCCCGACTGCCGTAGGCAACCCACACTCCTTTTCAACCGTTTGGCAAGGCGTATGGCGAGTCGCAACCGATCCCGCAGCCACCCAGGATGTCGTTTATGCAGCTACCTATGGTGCAATTTTCCGAAGTACCAATGGGGGAGGGGCCTGGACCGTCGTGCGGGGCAGTAATTCTGCCAGTCCATTTTCTTACTATACAGATATTGCGGTAACTTCAACGGGTGTCGCCTATGCCACCCTCAGCAGTGAAGGGGCGCAAAAAGGTATCTGGCGCAGTACCAATGGAACTACTTGGGTCAATATCACCCCTGCGAACATGCCGAATGAGTACAATCGGATCGTGATGGGTATCAACCCAAACAACGAAAATGAGGTTTACTTCTTCGGTACAACGCCAGGCAGTGGCCATTACACCAAATATATCGGGTCTGACGACTGGACCAGCCTTTTCAAATACACTTATCTGAGTGGTAACGGCTCCGGAGCAGGTGGCCAATGGGAAGATCGCTCGGCCAATTTGCCCAATACCGGTACGGAGTTTGACCAGTGTGCCGCCCAGGGTGGCTACGACCTCGTGGTCAAAGTGCAGCCTGGCACTGGAACGGTGATCATCGGAGGAACCAATCTGTGGCGCAGTACAGACGGCTTTGCTACCTCCAACAATACCACCAAAATCGGGGGCTACAAGATCGGCACCACGTTGCCATTTTTTGAGCTTTATCCCAACCACCACCCTGACCTGCACGAGGTGTTGTTCCTGCCTTCCAATCCGAATGTCGTGCTCACTGGCAGTGACGGTGGTATTCACCGGACAGAAAACTGTCTGGCACCCTTTGTAGAATGGTCCTATTTGAACGATGGCTACGTCACTTCGCAGTTTTATTCTGCGATTATTGACAAAAACACGCCAGGCGACAATACGCTGATTGGTTGTTTGCAAGACAATGGCAACTTTTTCGTAAACTCTGCCAGTCCTACAGCACCCTGGCGACAAACCGTCAATGGCGATGGCGCCTATGGTGCCATTGCCCCCAACAAAGCCTATTATGTACTTTCGATTCAACTTGGCAAAGTAGCCAAGGTAGATCTGGATGCAAGCGGCAATGTGCTGGCTTTCCGTCGGATCGACCCCATTGGCCCGACTCAGGACGATTACCTGTTTATCAATCCTCTGGCCATGGACCCGCAGGATGCCAATATTCTGTATTTGCCAGCCGGTAGGAAACTTTACCGTCAAAACGAGCTGGGGGCTATTGCTTTAACCGGTCAATGGGACAGCATCGCGCAGGGTTGGACACAATTCCCGGATACTCTGACCTCTGGACAGTTTACAGCCATTGCTGTTTCTGAAACAGCGCCTTTGCACAGGCTTTATCTCGGTACTTCAAACAATAAAGTGTTCCGGGTGGACAATGCGCACACGGGCACCCCTTCCTTTACGGCGCTGCCTTCACCGGACCCGGCGCTCGCGGATGCCTATATCAATTGCCTTGCGATAGATCCGACCAATCCGGATCGGGTCGTATTGGTTTATTCCAACTATGCTGTTTACAGTGTTTATCTGAGTGAAGATGCCGGAGCCAGCTGGAAAAAGGTGGCTGGTAATCTAGAGGCGAATGTAGCCGGAACTGGTGCTGGCTCCTCCGTGCGTTGGGTGAGTATTTTGCCCATGGACAATGGCTCACTCAAATATTTCTGCGGTACCAGTGTCGGCCTCTACAGCGCAGATACCCTGCTCCTGCATGCCACCGGACAGGCGGGTACCGTCTGGACCCTGGAAGGCGCCAATGAGATCGGGAGTACGGTGGTAGATTTTGTGGATGTGCGTCGCTCCGATGGTTTTGTGGTAGCAGCTACCCATGGAAACGGTTTGTTTGCAGCCAATTTCATGACGGGTTCAGGGAGTCAGGAGCCAAAAAACAATGTTTCAGTTCGGGTTTCACCCAATCCAACCCGCGATGTAGCAGAGTTCAGTATATCCGGGCAAAATCTGGACAACAGCCAGGTCAGACTTTTCGACCTAAAAGGCAATTTATTGCGCACCGAAAATTTGTCGGGCGATAAGGGTGTACTGCAGTTGAACAACCTTCCTGCAGGCGTTTATGTCTGGGAATTGCGCGGCAAAGGCTGGCGGAAAAGCGGAAAACTGGTGAAAGAATAGTTTCTTTAGTTTCAAGGGGGGGAGAGTTACAAGTTTAAAGTTTCAAGTTAAAAGGGGCACGATCTGTGGGCTGCTTGCCCCTTTTAACTTTAAACTTGTAACTCTACCCCCCTTGAAACTTTACGCTTGTTTTGCTAAAATTCCCCAGGCGGCCAAAAAACACAAGCCCCCAAGTGGGGTAACAGGCCCGGCCCAGCCCACCGGGAATGCCAGCAGATCACGGCAAGCCAATAAATAAAGTGAACCGGAGAATCCAATAATACCGGCTACAAAAAGCCAGCCAGAGCGTCGGAGCCATTGGTTTTCAGGAGATCGGCTCAGCAAAAGTCCTACAGCCAGGAGTGCAAGCGTATGGTAAAACTGGTATTGTACCCCTTTTTCAAAAATTGTGATCTGATAGTCAGAAAGGTGTGGCTTAAGGCCATGTGCACCAAATGCGCCGATGGCCACAGCCAATGCGCCGCTGAGAGCGCCGATGCGGAGGAAGGAAATATTTGTCATTGAAATTGTTTGTGGGTGGTTTTTTGGGTCATTTGGTCATTTTGGCAACGGCTGCAAGGTTTGGGAAAAGTTGGTAAATTCGCATCAACTCAATTCGTTTAATTCTGTAATTATACGGTGACCCCCACGATCCGCTTTGGTTGAAAATTAATCATGTACCCATTGAACAACAAATCAACTGTAAACACGCCCAGTCGCCGGATGCTCATCATGCTGGCCAGCCTCCTGATCGCGGCACTGTTACTTTTCCTTTTTTTACCACGCAATAAGGGCTCCTTTCGTGCGATGCCGGCCCAAAGTGCGCTGGTTCTCGATTGTAAAGGCCTGCTTCGGGCGAAGGTGCTGATTGACAAAACATCCGATCCACAATGGCACGCGGTCTTGCAAAGCCCACTTTTTGAACGCTGTTTTGAAGATATGGATGCAGCGCTCCAGCTTTTCCGGCAGGAGTCCTCTTTGCTTCGCGCCTTCGCCCAAAACAAAGCCCTGGCCGCTTTCACGCTGCATCCCTCCGACAGCCTGCATGCCCTTTTTGCCCTCGAACTGGAGGAGGATTTTGACCTTGAAACAAGCCTGAAAAACAACAAACGCCGCCCCGGATACTCCCCGCACCAATTTCATGGAAACAATATTTTTACGGTGCAGAGTTCCACCGCCGGTCCGCTTGAAGTGGCGGTTTCAGGCCGCTTATTGCTCTTTTCACTGCGGGCGACCCTGGTGGAAGATGCGCTGTCTCAATTGGAAGATCCACATCCCTGGTGGGCCGACCGACCCTTTATCGGCGAATTGCCGGATGCTCCTTTGCGCCTTCATTTGCGGCCCGCTGCACTTGCCGAGCAATATCGAAATCAAATGGACCCAAGATGGCGCGAACTTCCTGACCTGCTGGCACGCAACCTGGAGTGGTTAGGGCTGTCATGGGATGGCAAATCCTTACTGGCATTGGCAGAAGCGAAGGGTTTTCTCGGCAATTTGGCCAGCCGGAAATCACCCTCCAGCCCGCGGATATTCAATGTGTTGCCCGACAACACGGCCTTCCTCATACGGGCAGGTGTGGGCAATAAGGCAGACTTTTTCAAACAAATCAGTGATGCCCGAAGCAGCGATTTTGAGGAATATGTACTGCCCTGGCTGGGGGATGAAGCTGCATTGGCCGTAACAGAGCCCCTTTCCCCGGCACTTGCCAGCGACCGGATACTGCTGCTTGCAGTACGAGACAGTGTGTTGGCGCTCGACAAACTCAGGGCATTTTCAAAGGCGCGTGGAGCCATTCCCGGGGTGTCTGGCCCGTATCAGATGTTTGAGTTATTGGGTTTCCCCAATGCTTCGCTGCTGACACCGCTTCTGGGGGAGGATGCCGCTTTCCGAAATCCTGTTTGTGCTTTAGTGGGTGGTTATGCCGTCTTTGCTCCGGACCGCGCAACGTTAGAAGTTCTTTTAGACAAATACCTGGTCAATCAAACGCTATCGGCCCATCTCGACTTCCTTCAATTGCAACAAAAGTTGTCCTCCAAGGGGCGGTTATCCCTCCTATTGAACACAGGATATCTACCGGCCTTGCTTCAAAACCTGATTCATGATAAGGGAGCATCTTCTTTAGCTAAAACAGGTTTTATTGCAGCAGATTGGCTTCCCGTTTCAGGCCGGAAGGCGGAGATCGCGCTGGCTGCTCAGGCACTCTCGCAACCCTTGCCGGAAACAGATATTTTGTGGAAATCCGTGTTTGCTGCACCCATGCAGGGTCAGCCCTATTTGATAAGCTCTGCCGCAGATAAAACCTATGTGCTGGTTCAAGACCAGGCCAACAACCTGCATTGCCTGGATGCCTTGAACGGAGCGGGGTTATGGAACCGCCCCTTATCCGATCCCGTACTTTCCGACATACGGGGGGTAGATTTCTACGGATACGGAGCTGGTTGTTACACTTTCAGTACGGCCTCCAGAATTTATATGCTCGATGAGAACGGACGGGACATCAAAGGCTTTCCGCTCAAATTGCCCGCAACGGCAACCAATGGGGCCACCACTGTGGATTTTGAAGGAAACACCAAATTCAGCTACTTGGTGGCTTGTGAAAATGACAAGATCTACGGATTCGGTCATTTGGGTAAGCCACTGGAAGGGTGGAATGGGGGGGGAACCCATGGCGCAGTGAAACAGCCTGTGTTGCATTTTCAACACCAGGGGAAAGATTACCTGGCCGTGTTAAC
Organism: Saprospiraceae bacterium; assembly: GCA_044350425.1. Classification (GTDB taxonomy): domain Bacteria; phylum Bacteroidota; class Bacteroidia; order Chitinophagales; family Saprospiraceae; genus M3007. The sequence goes on from JBILHS010000071.1 coordinate 15,874, forward strand.
AGAAAATGGCTGGCTTTCCGTTTTTGGGCGCGATGGAACGCTGCGTTTCGATCCGATCCAATTGGATGAAGGCGCCAAATTTGTCAGTCCGATGCAAGCAGACGTGGATTCCAGGACGCCCCATATCTATTGTGCGAATTCAACAGGTAAGCGCTTTGCCTGTGATTTACATGGGAATGTAAGGGTTTTACAAGCTGGTAAACCGGGCAGTATGGTCGCGTTCGGACCTTTGAAAAACGACGCCAGCTATGCATGGGCACTTTTGGAAGGCAGGCAACTCAGGGTGGGCGATTGGGGCGATAGCTCTGATGTTGGGCTGTTTAAGCGGCAGTTTTCGGAAAAACAATCGCAGGTCTTTTTTGTCCAAAACAACCAGATCGGCACGGTGGACAGTGTAAGCAGGCGGGTTTGGCTATTGGATAGTAAAGGCAATACCCAGGCAGGGTTTCCGCTGGGAGGCAACACCAGGTTTGAGTTGGGGCGAATCAATGGCGTCGATATGCTGGTGGTGGGCAATGTAAACGGGGTATGGGCTTACCGATTGCGTTGATTTCGGTGCGGTATAAAATTTTTGCCAAACGCCGTACGGGTTCTTACCGCAAATACACCGCCATATCCGCTACATCCCGGATTTGTACGTCAATATCTTCCCGAAGCGTGGTGGCGAGTGAAAGTCCCACATAATCTGCTTTGACCGGAAAAGATTTGTGTTGCCGATCCACCAGCACGGCTACCTCCACTTTTTTAGGCACTACTTTTAGCAGCGGTTGTACGGCATAAAAGATCGTCCGTCCGGTGTTTGCGACATCATCCACAATAATGATGGATTTTCCACGGAGTACTTCTGCAGAGAGGTCCACTTCGGGCTCATATTCCACCGGATTGGCTGGGTTGAGCCGGATACGGGTGAGCGTTATTTTTGTGCTTGGAGTAGCAACAGCCTCTAATTCAGTCATCAAAAGTCTGGCAAAACCAAGTCCGTTGTTGTTCAGCCCGGCCAGAATGATTTCAGGTTCGCCATAGTTGCGCTCCAGTATTTCGATGGCGATACGGCGGATTTTTTGACGGATCTGATGGTCGGTAAGTATTTGCATCCTTTCTAAATTTTATGGCATACTGGGTTCAAGTGGAAACACAACTGAATTCTTCGCAAAAGTCCAACCCTCCCGCTGTATTTTGCGCCCTGAAAACGTTTTTTTATGATTCAATCGCTCCTTTTTATTTTAGTGGCCGGTGCAGCCAGCTGGTTTGCCTGGAAAGGCTTCAGCCGGGTGCTGCAAAACATAAACCTCGGCAAGCCTGAAACGATCCGCGACAACAAAGCCCAACGCTGGCAAAATGTAGTGCTGATCGCCCTGGGACAGCAAAAAATGTTCAAAAACATGCTGCCCGCAGTGCTCCATCTGGCCTTGTATATTGCCTTTGTGGTGACGCAAGTGGAGGTGGTCGAGATCTTTGTTGATGGCATATTTGGCACCCACCGATTCTTCGCACCCTACCTCGGCGGGTTTTATACTTTCGTGATTAGTAGTATCGAAGTACTTTCAGTGCTGGCTTTCGTGGCGACGATTATTTTTCTCGCCAGAAGAAACCTGCTTCGGGTGGCCAGGTTTCAAAAACCTGAATTGAAAGGATTTCCTTCCCGGGATGCCAATCTGATCCTTTTGGGCGAGATCGTGCTCATCACCGGAATATTCTGCATGAATGGCGGGGACAAAGTGTTGCAGGCCAGAGGGGTAGAACATTATCACCTCACCGGGAATTTTGCGGTGAGCACCTGGTTGGGTCCTGCCTTATTGGGTGGTTTGAGTGATGCCGCGGTCATGATCATCGAACGTTTTGGCTGGTGGCTGCATCTGTCCACGGTGTTTGGTTTCTTGTGTTATCTGCCTTATTCCAAACATTTGCACATCATCCTGGCATTCCCCAATACCTGGTATGCACGCCTTACTACCAAAGGCCACATGCAAAACATGCCCGAAATACAGAAGGAGGTAAGGATCATGATGGGGCTGCCTGAAATCTCTACGGATCCCAAAAGCGGGGCCGACTCCACCCCGAACGGGGGGGGTGGGGCGGACTTAGAATTTGGCGCCAATGACGTGTTCTCGCTTTCCTGGCAAAACATACTGCAGGCCTATTCCTGCACAGAATGTGGCCGTTGTACTGCCGCCTGTCCCGCCAATATTACCGGCAAAAAACTCTCCCCGCGCAAGGTGATGATGGATGTGCGCGACCGTGCAGAAGAAATAGGTGCACAGATAGCCAGTGGGAAGCAAACTCAGGCAGCTTATGATGATGGGAAATCACTTTTCGATCGCATTACGCCTGAAGAATTGCATGCCTGCACCACTTGCAACGCCTGTGTGGAAGCTTGTCCGGTGATGATCAATCCCCTGGATATTATCCTGCAAATGCGCCGCCACGAGATCCTGACCCAGTCGGCAGGTCCGGCAGAGTGGTTGCCGATGTTCAATGCGATCGAAAATGCCGGAGCGGCCTGGTCCATGAGCGAGCCCCGTGAAGCCTGGAGAGAAGCATAATTAACCTTTTGACAATCCATAACATGATAGCATATACCATGGCCGAAATGGCCGCACAAGGCAAAGATCCAGAGATCCTATTCTGGGTAGGCTGCGCAGGCTCCTTTGATGCCCGCGCCCAAAAAGTGACTCGCGCCCTTTGCGAGGTGCTCAACCATGCCGGAGTGGAATTTGCCATTCTGGGCAGCGAAGAACGATGTTCCGGTGATCCGGCCCGTCGTGCAGGCAATGAGTTCCTGTTTCAAATGACGGCCGCCATGAACATTGAAACGCTGAACATGTACGGTGTCAAAAAGATCGTCACCGCTTGTCCGCACTGCTTCAATACGCTCAAGAATGAATATCCCGAACTGGGGGGACATTACGATGTGGTGCACCATACTCAGCTGATCAACGAATTAATCTCCAATGGGAAACTAAAATTAAAGGAAGGCGGAGATTTTAAAGGCCAACGCATCACCTACCACGATTCCTGTTATCTGGGTCGTGCCAACGATGTGTATGAAGCGCCCCGGGCCTTACTCGAAAGCCTGGATGTAGATCTGGTAGAAATGAAACGTTCCCGCAAAAACGGCCTCTGCTGTGGTGCAGGCGGCGCCCAGATGTGGAAAGAAGACGAGCCCGGCGAGAAGCGCATCAGTCTCGAACGCATCGAAGAAACTCTGGAGACCAACCCGACAGCGGTGGTGGCAAACTGCCCATTCTGTATCACCATGTTGCAGGACGGACTGAAAGCCAAAGAAAAAAATGAACAAATTCCGGTTTATGACCTTTCAGAGATGATCCTTTCCAGGTTAGGTTGATGAGGGTTGATAAAGGTTTATTAAGTTGATGATTTGCACTCGAAAAGGTTTAAATCTTTCTTTTTCGAGCTCAAAAATATAAATCTTCATAAACCCTATAAACCTATATCAACTTGCGAGTCGGCCACTTCAACAATATCTTCAACTATGACACCCATCCTCGCCAACGACCCCACCTTTTCTCCCGAATCCCGGGTCTGGGTGTATACCTCCAACCGCCCTTTAACGGCGCAGGAGTCCCTGTTTGCCCAAAAGAATCTGGATGCATTTTGCCAGCAATGGACGGCGCACAATCAGGCACTTCTAGCTAAAGCTGAAGTGCTTGAAAATCAATTCATCCTCCTCATGGTGGACGAATCGCAGGCGGGTGCAAGTGGCTGTTCTATTGACAAATCCGTGCATTTTCTGGAAAGGCTTGGCGAAGAGATTGGCGCTGACTTCTTTGAACGGATGCGTTTTGCCTGGGTAGATGAACATGGAGCGATGCATTTTGCCAACCGTCCTGAGTTTGTTGCACAGGTTCGGGAAGGGAAGATCCGCAGCGAAACCTTGGTTGCAGATACGCTGGTACAAACCAAAGCGCAACTGGCCGGAAAATGGCTGGTTCCTTATGAAAAAAGCTGGCACAAACGCCTGGCCTAAAATAAGGCAAACACCCAGTGGTCGCCCAAAATTGCCAGCAACAGCAACAGCAACAGCATAGTCCCCGTATGGAAGTGTAACAGGAAAATGAAGTGCTCCACGTAATATCGTCTTTGGCTTCTGTAAAGCAATGCCAAAAAGCCCGACATGATGGCGATCAATGCAAGAATGGTCCAGGTCAGACTCCCGACATAGGCATGGCCCAATGCATCCGGGGTTTTATGGGATTTTATGCCTTTATTCAGACACACGCTTGCCGGAAGGGATAGACTTCGCACTATTTTTGTCCCGGCAAATATCCACGATTGATACGAACAATCGACTCAACCTATCCATATTATCATTCCAATCGATCGCTATGCGTCAGCAAACCACACCAAACATCCTCATGGTCCGTCCGGCCAATTTTGCATTTAATGAAGAAACAGCCGCCAACAATGCGTTCCAAAGTCGCGATGGCAAACTGACTGCTGCCGAAATGCGGGTACGTGCTATGAAGGAGTTTGATGTTTTTGTGGCACAATTGCGGGAAGCAGAGGTAAACGTCATCGTTGCCAATGACACGCCGGATCCGGTCAAACCCGATGCGGTGTTTCCCAACAACTGGGTTACTTTCCATCAGGAAGGCACCATCGTGACCTATCCGATGTTTGCCCCTACCCGCCGTCTGGAGCGCAGCGATAATGTCATTGAAACGGTTCTGGAACAAGGATTTATAGAAAAAAAACGGCTTAATTTCGAATCCAACGAAGCCTCAGAACGATATTTGGAAGGTACAGGAAGCATCATTTTCGATCATCAGCACCGGCTCGCTTACGCCTGCTTAAGTCCCCGCACAGATGCCACTTTGCTGGAAGAACTTTGCCAGGCCATTGGTTATCAGAAGGTTGTGTTTGATTCCGTGGATGGCAAGGGGCAGGACATTTATCATACCAACGTCATGATGGCGCTCGGCGAAACTTTTGTGGTCATTTGCCTGGACTCGGTACATAAAGCCGCCGAACGCAGTATGCTTGAGGCCAAATTCAAGGAGACGGGAAAAACGATTGTAGATATTTCACTGGAGCAAATGAACTCCTTCGCAGGCAACATGCTGCAGGTGCGGAACACAAAAGGGGAAACCATTCTGGTAATGTCCAGTCAGGCTTATCGCGCGCTGACACCCGCCCAGATCCAGCTTTTGGAAAGTCATACCAAACTGCTTCACGCACCCATTGATACCATTGAAACCTATGGCGGCGGCTCTGCGCGTTGTATGATGGCGGAGGTGTTTTTACCCTCAAATCTCAACTAACCAAATCCCCAATTCAACCAATCAATATTTCACCGTCACCTTTTCCATCAGATCTCCCTGCTGGATGTTGTCTACCACATCCATACCTGATTTTACCCGACCAAAGATCGTATATCGGCCGTCCAGATGTACCCGGGCCGAATGCGTGATGAAAAACTGTGTGCCTTCGGTATCAAAACCGGAAGAGGCCATACCCAGCAATCCAGCCTGATCGTACCAGGTCAGACCGATTTCTGTGCGCAGGGAATAATCCAGGGATCCGGTTCCGTCACCACGCGGGCAACCGCTTTGAATGACATGGTCTGACACCACCCGGTGAAAGGGTTTGCCGTTGTAGAACCCTGTACCGGCCAGCTCGATGAAATTGGCCACTGATCCAGGGGCCCATTGCGGCCAGAGTTCCAAAATGATAGCGCCTTTAGCTGTCTGGATCGTCACTTCGGTTTTGGGGGCTACGACCTGCATCCGTTCCCAGTTGATCGGGTGATTTTTGGGGATCTTCGGCATGGCAGGTTCCGGACGACCCTCCAGGTAGGCGATGGTTTTTTCAAGGGCCGCGACGGCTTCGTAATCACGCGGCATTTTGAGTTTTGCGAAGGCCTCACGAAAATCTTCGAGTCGGGTGGAGTCGCGGATGTCTCTAAAATTCAAGGGGTTTTTACTGGTAAATGCCGGTGCCATCGCCCCGATCATTCCCGGATCGCCGTTGGCTATGATCTCTCGGGTAAAATTGTAAAGTGTCCGGCGGACGCCTTTGCCCCCTTCACCAAAATGCGACCAAAAGTCCGGGCGCATCATGATTGTCACCAAGGCTTCAGTAGCGGCAACTTTTACGGCCGGGGCCGGGTCATTGAAGCCATATTGGTGGATCCAGCTGAGATTCCAGCCGTGTTCGGCCAGCCCCTGAAGACAGGCTGCCCGCTCATAAGGACTTTTCGATTGTTGAAAAAGCTGTTTTAAACGCCAATTCACATCTGATTTGGCGGTTGAATCGGTTCGGTAAGACAGGTTTTTGTTCGCGGCATGATATAGCGCGATCTGCATGGGCATGGGCCAGGCTGGATTGTCCCGTGCCATGCGCCAATACCATTCGCCGTCCTGAGGCCGACCGCTTACCACAAAAAATTCTGCGGCGGCGCGGCTTACGTGCGGGTTGGGATCATACAGTCTCTCGGCGACCAATACCCTGGAGGTATCGTAGTTGAATTTGCCTAAAGCTTTGATGATATCACATTTTACCCGCCAATCCTGCTCCGTTTTGATGACTTTTGAAAGCATTGCAAAAGCCGGGGTCGTATTTGATCTGCTCAAGGCGAGGGCAATTTGCGCCCGCACTTCGGGAGCGTTGTAAGCCCGGACAAAACCGAGACTTACCGTTACGGCTTGCGCGCTATCGAGTGAAATGCCCTTGGCCCGGGCGAGATAACTGGCTGCTACCAGACGGGCCGGGATCGGAATTTTTTCGTCGCCTACATATTCTACCATCCGCTGGGTGGCAGCCGTTTCAATGATCGCTGAATCGCGTATGGCAAAGCGAAAGATCGCGCGACATTGTCCCTGGAGCAGCAGGGTATCGGTGGGCTGGTAGGTGGTCACGGCTGCAATTTGTCGCAGACTACTGCGGGAGCCACATTTGCCCACGGCCTCCAGCACAACGGCATTGAACTGCTGATGTTGTGAAAGCGAATCTTTGGACAAAAAAGCCTCGATCAGGGGGCGTTCGCATTTGGGGGACCCGATCTGGCCCAGTGAAAAAGCGGCCGCGATCCGGATATCTTCTACAGGATCCTTCAGCAGCGCTGCGAGACCCGTGATGGCATTGGTGTCGCGCATAGATGCGAAGGAGAGCGCAGCGAGGTAACGCAGGGTAACGTCGCGATCATTCAGGAATAACAACAGGCTATCAGTGTTCCGCTCATCGCGCAGGTTGTAAACCATTTGCACCTTCTTATTGCGTAGATCAAGGTTGATCGTGCCGAGTTCTACCTCCTTTTTTTGGTTGAATTCGGGGGGCTGACATGCCGGGGTGAATAGCAGGTAGCAAGTAGCAAGCAACAAGTAACAAATTGCAAGCGGCAAATTGGAAGTGGAAAAAGTCCTGGATTGCATGGAAAGAAGCGGCGGCGTTTGGCCGCTGGGCGGCGCAAAAGTAGGCTTTTTGGGCGCATTTGCTGCGAATGAAGATCAGGAATCGTGTATAAACTATTCGGGGTAATCTGTAACTTTCCGCTTCAAATTTGAAAAGGCCTAAAAATCTCACGACCTATTCCTTCTAAGTTATGATCACCTTATCTGTAAATCAAAAGACTTACCAACTGGATGTAGATCCTGACATGCCCTTGTTATGGGCAATCAGGGATACTATAGGCCTCACCGGAACCAAATTTGGATGCGGTGCTGCACAGTGCGGCGCTTGTATGGTTCATCTGAATGGCGAAGCCGTATTTTCCTGTGTGACCCCGGTGAGTCGTGCCGTTGGACAGCAGGTGGTGACCATCGAAGGCCTGTCAGTCGGTAACGACCATCCCCTGCAATTGGCCTGGCAGGAGATCGATGTCCCCCAATGCGGATATTGCCATTCCGGACAATTGATGGCGGCAGCAGTGCTTTTGCGCGAAAACCCCGATCCCAGCGATGAGGACATTGATTATGCCATGGCAGGTAATATTTGTCGCTGCGGCACCTATTCCCGGATCCGGAAAGCGATCCACCGTGCAGCGGAGCTACAAAAAAATGGAAAATAAGGATTTCGGAAACATCGTATCCAGGCATCCTTCACCCAAATTCAAATCTGATTATGAAGCATTTTTCAGCAATAAATCTCCGTTGCTTTTTTAAGCACAAAACGGTCACCTTCCCGGCTTTCATTTTTGCAGTTATTTCCCTGATGGCAGCCATCGGCCGTATAGAGCAGCCTTCCGGGACGGATACGCTGGATCTGGAAAAACCGAAAAAAGACAGCATTGAATCCGTGAAGGCCTTTATGCAGGTGTATCAGGTTTTGATGAGTCCCCGGTGTATGAATTGTCACCCTGCTGGCGATGTTCCGCTTCAGGGGGAGGACAGTCATTTACACGCGATGCAACCCCAGAGAGGGAAAGATGGGAAAGGCCTTTATGCCATGAAATGTGCCAATTGCCATCAAGCGGCCAATACGCCCGGACTGCACATGCCGCCAGGGAATCCGAACTGGCACATGCCGCCTGCCAACACGAAAATGATATTTCAGGGAAGAACACCCCATCAATTGGCTAAACAATTGATCGACCCGACCCAAAATGGACACAAGAGCAGGGAGCAATTGATCGCGCATGCAACGGATGCTTTGGTAGTTGCTTCCTGGAATCCGGGCGAAGGACGCGCGTTGCCTCCCCTGAGTCAGGAGGAATTTGCAAAAGCCTGGGTGAAATGGATCAAAAAGGGAGCTTATGCGCCGGCTGAGAAATAGAGCGTATTACTTGATTTTGGATTTTGGATTTACGATTTTTTTGATCCGAAGAAGGCATGGTTCATCCCAACTTCGGATCAAAAAAATCGTAAATCCAAAATCGTAAATCGTAAATCCAAAATCGTAAACTACCATCACCGCATATCATGAATACCAATTCATTATCCAGAAGGAAGTTCCTACAATTGTCCGGTTTGAGCGGAACGGCCCTCTGTCTGGGCTATTATTTCCCGATCGGTGCGAATGCAGCCCAAATTTTAAATGCTGCAAATGAAACCGCCGAAGCAGAAATAGCACTGAATGCTTGGGTCAGTATCAATACCTCTGGTAAGGTGACAATCTTCTGTCATCGGGCTGAAATGGGGCAAGGCGCTTTTCAGGCAGTTCCTCAAATCATTGCGGAAGAATTGGCGGTAGTACTCAAAGAGATAAACATTCTTTTTGCTCCGGGCGACAATCGAAAATATGGCAGCCAGGTCACAGGAGGAAGTTCGACGGTGCGCAGCACGTACAAAAACCTGCTAAAACTAGGCGCCACGGTTCGGGAGATGCTGATCGAAGCAGCCAGCACCACCTGGGGTGTGCCCAAAATAGAATGCTATGCAGAGGCCGGTCATATCATCCACCGGCCCACGGCGCGAAAATTCCACTACGGAGAGTTGGTCGTAGAAGCGGCGAAATTGAAAGTGCCTGAAAGCGTGGCCCTCAAACCCCGTTCGGCTTATCAACTGATTGGCAAGCCACTAAAAAGGCAGGATACCCCGCTGAAAACCAATGGTGCTGCCATCTTTGGTCTGGATAAAAGGATCCCCGGCATGCTGTACGCTTCGGTGGAACGCAATCCCAGGCTCCGTGGCAAGGTCAAAAGTTTCGATGATACGGCTGCACGCAAGGTTCCGGGCGTAAAAGATGTTTTTCTTGTAAAAATGAAGGTTTTTAACACAGATCGGGAAGGTATAGCTGTGGTGGCCAATTCAACCTGGGCAGCATTTCAGGGTAGAAAAGCCCTGAAGGTGGAGTGGGACGACAGCGGATTTGAGCATGTAAATTCCGCAGATATATTTAGTCAGCAAAAGAAGGCCCTCGAAACCCAGGAGGGTTTATCCTTCCGCAAAACGGGCGATCCGGACAGCATTTTAAAACAGGCAGGCCAGAAGATCGATGCCCTGTATCAGACCCCCTATCAGGCCCATGCCTGCATGGAACCACTCAACTGCATCGCCCACTACCAGGGAGACAAACTGGAGATCTGGGGCCCGATCCAAGGTCCGGACTGGGTGCAGGATTATCTCAGCGAAGAAATGGGCCTGAAGAGAGAAAATGTGACCGTCAATATGACTTTTTTGGGCGGCGGCTTTGGCAGAAAAGCCTTTATGGATTACCCTTATGAGGCCACGCTGATCTCGAAACAAATGGGCGCACCCGTGCAGGTGGTCTGGACCCGGGAAGACGACCTGAACCAGGGCCCCTTCCGTCCGGGAGTTTCCTATCGCTGCGAAGGCCTGGTATCCAATGGCGAAATCAGTGCATTTAAGGTTAGGATGGCCGGTCAAAACATTGATCACTTTTCGGATGCCAAAAGAGGAGAGGCCAACAGCAGCGCCTCCGAAGGATTTCTGGAGCCTTACTTTAAGCACCTCAAAAACGTCAGTTTCGCAGATGTCCCCTTTGAAACACCCATCCCGATCATGTGGTGGCGGTCGGTTTATGCCTCCACCAATGGATTTGCTTTCGAAAGCTTCATAGACGAATTGGCCCTTGCAGCTGGAAAGGATCCGCTGGATTTCAGAAGAGTTCATTTACAGGAAGATCGCCTGCAACAGTTGATCAGCAAACTGGAAGCTGTTTCCGGTTGGAAAAGTAGAAAAAAGAACGAAGGCTATGGCACCGCTATCACAGAGTGTTTTGGTTCTTATGCCGGGTACATCGTGAAAGTGTCGAGAAATGCCGAAAATAAGGTGCAGATCGACCGGGTTTGGGCCGTGATGGATTGTGGCTGGTACGTTAATCCGGACACCATTCGGGCACAGGTAGAAGGCAGCGTCATCATGGCGCTGGGTGCTGCTACCATTCATGAGATCACTTTTCAGGACGGTCTTGCGATGGCCCATAATTTCCATACCTACCACATGCCACGCATCACAGACGCGCCTATGGTTGAAATACATATCATGGACAATGAAGCCGATGCAGGCGGAGTTGGAGAGCCGGGATTGCCGCCCTTTGCGCCCGCACTCACCAATGCCATTTTTGACCTGACCGGAAGACGGATCAGAAAACTGCCTTTTGATCTGACCAAAATCTAATGAAGGAGCTCAAGGATATCATCAATGCCTACGATAAAGCGGTATCGCAAAACAAGCAAACTGCCCTGGCAACTGTGGTACAGGTAGAAGGTTCTTCTTACCGACGGCCGGGGGCGAGGATGCTGATCACGGCAGAGGGCGAAATAACGGGGGCGATCAGTGGCGGATGTCTGGAAGGAGATGCCTTGCGCAAGGCACAGCATGCCATGCAACTGGGGCAAAACAAACTGTTGATCTACGATACGATCCATGAGGAAGATCAAAACTTCGGCATCCAGTTAGGCTGTAATGGCATCGTGTATATATTGCTCGAACCGATCCTGCAGGAGGATGCAAACCACCCCATCCACTTATTAAAAAAAGTGGCCCAGGATAGAAAAGCGGCTGTTTTGGTGACGGTTTTCAATCCGGATAAAAATGCTGCCCAACCCGGAACCTGCCTGGTGGTACAGGAAGCTGAATCTAAGATAATACCGGACGAACGAATGGATAAAGAACTGGCATTCGTCCTGCAACAAAAGAAAACCATCGTCATCCCCCACTCTGACCAATCGGTCTTATACCAGTTTGTTCCGCCCTCCGTGCATCTGGTGATCGTTGGCGCCGGCAATGACGCACAGCCCTTGGTGGAAATGGCATTTTTGTTGGGATGGAACATGACCGTGGTGGATGGAAGGCCGGCATATGCCAGCTTACAGCGCTTTCCAAAAGCCAATCAGGTTTGTATCGCCAAACCGGATGATCCATTTTCTGCCATCCAGTTGGATGCCCAAACCGCCGTGGTTCTAATGACCCACAATTACAACTATGACCTGGCAGCCCTCGAACCATTGATCGGTAGCGCCTGTGCTTACATCGGCTTACTTGGCCCGAAGCAAAAACTGGAAAAGATGCTGAACGAATTGCATGCAAAGGGACTGAAATCAGATCCTGATCTGCTATGCAAACTGCACGGACCAGTAGGACTGGATATCGGGGCAGAGACTGCCGAAGAAATTGCCCTATCCATCATGGCCGAAATAAAGGCCGTTTTTTCAGACCGGCGCGGAACGCCCCTGAAAAACAGGCCTGTCGAAATACATGAACGCCCCCATTCCGTGCAACATGGATAATACTGCTGCGATCCTATTGGCCGCAGGCAGATCCAGCCGTTTGGGCGGCATCAAACAGTTGCTGCCTTTCCAAAACAAAACGCTTTTGCAGCATACGATCGATGAATTGAAGCTGGCTGGTGTAAAACCGCTGATCGTGGTGACCGGCGGGCATGCCAAAGAAGTGACCGCTTCTATTAATCAAGACGGTATAGACCTGATTTACAACGAGCAGTGGGAGCAAGGCATCGCTTCAGGGATTGTAACAGGTATTCAAACCTTGAACACCCGGTACAAAGAGATCAGACAAGTCATTCTGGCCGTTTGCGATCAGCCTTTTGTGTCGGCCTCCTTGTTTGAACAGTTATATGCGGTCCAAAATAGCAGTTCGAAAAACATCGTTGCGTCCGCCTATGCAGATACCCTGGGCACTCCGGTCCTTTTTACCGAAAAGTATTTTGACCTGCTGCTTGGCCTGAAAGGCGATGAAGGCGCCAAAAAAATATTGAGGACGTTTCCAGAGGAAGTGGCCAGAGTTGATTTTCCCTCGGGGCATATTGATATTGACACGATGGAGGATTATGTGGGGTTGATGGAGCGGGAATGCTTTCAAATACCCTGATCTTATATTTGTTTCGTAAGTCTGATTTTGGTTTCATCAAACCCCTTTTCCTTTAATCTTGAAATGATTTGCTGATAGGTAGTATCATTGATAGACGGGGTTCTTGAAAGTATCCATAAATATTTTCTGTTGGGATGACCAACCACGGCATAGCTGTAATCATCCGCCAGTTCAATTATCCAGTATTTTCCCCTAAATGGCCAAAAGAACTGCACCTTTAGTTTTGCGTTGCCGCTGTTTTCAACTACAAATGCTTTGCCCTTAATGTAGGACTGTTTTCCGTTTATACTGTCTTTATTACATCTGTTCTCAACTATTACATCGCCTTTATCTGTTGGGGTGTATTCGGCCGTAGTGCAGTAACAACCTTTCTGAAACCGTTGGGGAAAGGATGCAATCTCATACCATTTGCCGGCATATTTTTTCAAATCAACGTAAGGCACGGTTTGAAGTGTTTGCGACATCGCAACGGTCGTTAGCATAGAGCAGATCAGGGTTAAAATGAAAGACGACTTTTGCCGGATAATCCTGGAATTGGTATCAATTATTGAAGGCTTCAAGCCTCAATTGGAAGGTTATGTCCAGCAAATTGAGGCACAACGTAATCAGATTGAGGCACAACACAATCAAATTGAGGCACAACGCAATCAGATTGATCGTTTGGAGCTTCGGGTGAAAGAATTGGAGTCACAATTGCATCAGAACAGCCGCAACTCAAATTACCCGTCCTCGATGGATAAGTATAAGCCCAAGCCTGCATTTCCAAGGGCCAAAGGTGGTAAGGTTGGCGGCAAACCAG
>JBILHS010000244.1:0-2877 GCA_044350425.1 Saprospiraceae bacterium
TGGAAGAAGAATTATGCGCCCTGAAAGTTGTGATTCCAGGAGCGGAGACGGGGGCTACCGCGTAGCGGTTTTGTTCAACGTGGGGATGTACGAATATGCGACGCTTAGGAAGCATTTTCGTACATCCAGTGTTCGCTGATTTACTTTTTTATTTTGACATTAAAACGTCCATCTACAAATCGCATAGTGTCAGGCAAAGATTGATCAAATTTGGGTCTGCCCAATCCTAGTACTAAATAAAAACTAAACCGCCCCGAAAGGTCGCCACTATTGCTATTATATGAATCAACGGAAACGAAGTTTTCATCATTTATAGGGGGGGAATAGTATGCATCTCCAATAACATCTCCATCGTCTACTAAGGTAGTATACAAAATTCCAAAATTTTCTAAAAGCAGGTTGCCAAACATCGTATCGGTTGAATATTTTCCAACTTTAAGTGGCAAGTTAAGGATATTTAATTGTTCTCTTATTATATTCTCTTTATCTATGGTTGAAATAATAATATCGATTTCATTACTGTCATTTTTAAAAGAACTTGTATAGGTATATGCATCCCATTTAACTCCGTTTTTAAAGGCAAATGCCTCCCCAATATAGGGACTTTCCTTTTCTTCTTTTTTACAAGCGATCAGAAATATTGTTATTACAACTATTATTGTTAAGTGTCGCATGATTAATTAATGTAAGTTCAAGCAGGGAAGTGCACATGTTTTCATGCCCCCCCCCTGCGTAAACGATGAATTATTTTATTATTACAAACTTAATAGTCTCAGAGAACCCGTTTCCGCTGACCGTACAGAAATATAGACCGTTCTTCCACGTTTCAGTCGAAACCTCAATGCCTCCCAATTCTTCATTTGAAGAATTGATTTTACGGCTAAACATAGTTTTTCCCGTTGGTGAAACTATAACAATGTCCATTTCTCCACCAAGGTAAGATGGGAAAGCTACCTTTACCCACCCCGAAGCAGGGTTAGGGCTAGCTGTCAAAGTAGAGGTGGGTGAAAGTTTAGCGCGGTTTGAAGGACGGTTCCCACCGTGGCCACAAGGCTCACCATTTGGTGGATTTACAGTTGCTCTAATAGTTGCAAATGTGAAAAATACTTGGCCATTTGGTGCTGTTACCTTTAAGCGGACACGAAAAGCTCCTTCGTTCGGGCATGGCAAATCGGTCTGAAATTGGCTTGAAGTCTCCAGTACAGAGCCATATGTTACTCCACCATCCATGCTTACAGTCCATTCGAAACTGTAATTTCCAGGCGTACCACCTGAAAGTTCGGCAAATAGTATCACTATATCACATGGACAACCAATTTTAATGCCTCCAATATGAATGCTTAGGGAGTTGTTGTTGCTTTCTCTAAAGGAAGCCACTTGGCATGCAGTACTCCTTAATTGCTGAGCATTATACTCTTGGTCAATGGTACCTGTACTTTTGCCAGCATATTTTACTTCTGGGTTAGAGTAATGTAAAATCCTTGGAGTATTTTTACTAACGACATGCATTATAGTATGTTGATCCCTACAAACGGCTTTAAACTTATAAGCATGCATAATACCGGGTGTATTATCACTCATAAAATTATGCCTGCAACCAAAAATATGGGCTATTTCATGTGCAAATGTATATCGGGATGTTGTAGCGGCACCAGTTTCAACGATCACATATGCAAGAGTATCATTTAGGGTTAAAGAACCAGAACTCCCAAAAACGTCGATGGTGTCACCGGAACCATTAAGACTCATGTAATCGTCACCACTCAAAAATGCGACTATGTCAGCACCTACTGCATCTCTTCGGCTTGTGACAAATGCATCTGTACTGAGGATGAAAATTTCATTACTTGCTAATATTGAAGTTTGCTGATACCCAGGAATAGAATCAATCCCAGCAAGAACTAAATGCAGTTCATTGTCTGAAACAGCTGAATTATTGAGCGCAATATTTGTTTGAGCCATTGCAAGATAAATGCGGTTCAATACTGCATTTATACTCCCTTCGGCTTCAACTGTAGACTGGTTATAAAGTACAAGAACCCTGACCTCACAATGCTCTTCATCTCGATCATCAGCAGATTGTTTGTTAAAACCGGTGGAGGGCAAGATCCCACACTCTACCCCCTCAAAATCTTCAAAGGAAATTTTTGAAAAAGTGTGAGTGCTATCTGAAATTTCCTGGATTTCGTAAAAATCACCGTCCAATGCAAGGTGGCCAAACTTGTGGCCTTCATGCGCCACAAGAACAAGGTATCCATCCGAACATTGGCATGTATCCTGAGGAATTAGTTCTCCTTCCCAGCGGTATTCATTTTGAGTTTCGTACTCTGCAAATATTGTCTTGAAAATTGCATCCCCACAACTTGTTATTGGCAAATTGACAGCAATATTTCCACCCTGAACACTTGTCGCCAGCCCTCGAAATTCAACAAGGCTAGATTGGAGGACATATTTTGCACTACTAATTTTATCATATACCGTCTTTTCAGCCTCCGGCAAGTTTTCTGGCAGCTTGGTGCTTCCCTCAATCATTTTGCTTGGTGTTTGAGCTAGGCCAAGCGTACTGCATAGTAGAATAAAATATAGAATTTTCCCTGCTTTCAATAGCAGGTTCGGTGAATAAAGTGATTTTTTCATTATATTTGATATTTGCGGCCAATTCGGCCTTGTGAGAAAATCATATCTTCCCTTTTTTTCAAGTGGTTTGTGGGTTCCACCGTTGTTGAAATTATTTGAATATAATTTCAGCGAACTATTAGTAATGCATCCGCCACCAAGCCCCAAACAAACCTGCCCCACTTCGGATACCGAGGGGCTTGGTTGTGGATGCATTAAGTTGAACGAAGCCGCAGCTTTGGAACGAATGCCAGGAAACCT
>JBILHS010000245.1:0-2843 GCA_044350425.1 Saprospiraceae bacterium
CTTTCAGAAGCATCTGTCATTGGCAGCCAAAGCGTCCGTATTTCTCCTTCATTTGCGTTGAGTAAGTTGAAATTGCCCGGCAAATAACTTTCGATGTCCCCCTGAGACGGGCCGATCAGTTGCAAGCCGGAAGGATCAAACCGTAAGCCCAACTGGATGGCTTCCAATGGATCTAAACCCGTATACGCAACTGGAACCGTAATATACTCCCCTGCTTTGGGGCGCAATGCAGGCCAGCTCAAACTGATCAAAGGGCGTTTGGAAGGCCGATTTCCCACGGCAGTATTGTCCAAATCCCCCACTTTTACACCCACAAAATCTTTTCCGGAGGCCGGAAATTCAATGCAGTTGATGCCCTCAGGAAACGGCGGTATCGAAAATGGGTTATTTACATTGGGAAAAGTATATGCCTTATCCACAAAACGCCAGGACGTATTGTTGGGCAATACATTATAGATACCCAGAATGAGCTTTCGAAGTTCTACGATATCAAAGGTAGTGATGGAGCCAGATTTATTGGCGTCCGCTGCAATCATCTTGTAAGGAGAGGTTAAAGCCGGGGTGCCCAGGATATGCCTAGATATGAGAACCAGATCATAGGTGACCACGCCATTGAGTGGGTTGTCGTTCTTTCCTGGTATTACCTTCAGACGGTTGCAAACCGGACAATCTGCACAAGAAAATAGATAAGCTCCATCCATGTCAGACAATTTGGTTTTTGTGCAGGAGCTCGAACAAGAAACATTCGGGCAATTCGCCATTCCAAAGTCTTCCCCTGACACATCAGCCCCTGTCAAAGTCAAAATCACATCACTCACCGGCATACTCAATTCCGTAGCAACCTTTCCGCTCAACATACTCGAAGTCGATCCGCACAATGGAAAACCGGCTATGGCGTCGATGACCGGGATACAAGGATCACTGCTAAGGGCATAGATTATCCTTAATCTGCTGATTTTCACATTTTGGATACAGGCATTATTCGGCGTATTGAACAGGATTTCCATGTTTGCGAAATTGCTTAATAAAAATACTGGCGCAACCGTATCATTCGTTTCATAGCAAAATTTAAATATGCGTCCGCCTGGGCCAAGCTCCCAACACGCCTTTAAACCCAACGCTGTAAAACACCCATATGAAGCACAGTTTATTACCGGCCAGCTAGCAGGGAAGTTTACCCCAGTAATGGAGATACCAGGATCCGTCCAGGAAAAATCAAGTTCAAATTCTACTTTTTTCAGCCTGATCTGCGCGCTGGAATTTGTAGTGCGAAACCCAACCTTCACTTTTGAAGTTGAGCAGGTAAGCCCCTCCCCTTCCACTTTGAACCTGACACTAGAATCCGTACATGGGGTATCCCCAGGATTACCATTAGTGCTTCCATTTGCAGATGCCCGTAATGAAGTACAAGCCAACGATGTTTTTATTCGGGATCTGGAAGGGGCTGCTGGCCCGGAGTCCAGAAATAAGAAGTTTGCTGCCCACGGTAGATTGCTTAATACTGGGGTTTTTATTTTTATACGGTCTACTGTGTAGGATGAATCTGGGGCCAAAGTCACCGCCAAATTTGGAATCACGTAATGCAGGTTTTGGCCTCCACCGCTTGTTGACACCCGAGGAGGTGGAGAAATACTGTATTCAAACGGCTGGTCTATATTAAGGGTCGTTGCACGGACCATGAACTCCAGATAATTGACTGTAATGGGTTGCGCACCTATATTGGTGATTGTAATTGGTACGATTTTTCCATTAGACACTCCCGGCATAGTTGCTCCAAATTGTGCAAGTATATCTGCATTGGCCGTTGAAATATAGTGTAGTGGGTTTAAAACCAGGACATTAGTTGAGCCATTGTTTGCCCCTGTCATAACCTGCTGGATCGTACATAATGAACCTCCAACAGACGGCAAATATTCTTTCAAGTCAAATTGAATCCCATTTTGCTCGCCAGGATAAGCATTGACCACTACAGTAAATAATTCAGCATAAGCGCAGCGAATATTCGGCGGCCCACCACAAGGGGCCACGAGTCCGGGTGGAGGATCGTAAGTAAACGTGATCTTATTCCCTGTGTTGCCGGGCAGAAATGTAGTGCCACAGTGGGAGTTTTCCGGTGGAACCGGGAAATTTGCGAAACTAATGCTCACGTTCCTGCTCGTAGCGGTTAAAATAGCCTTGTTCCCATCATTACCATTGTAATTCCATTTGGCGCCTACCCCGGCATCAAAACAGCTTTTAGTCGCAATCGAATCTATGAAGGAAAATTGGGGAGTACCGTTGTTTTTTAGACTCACCGAGATATCTAACATGTTGTACGCCAGATCGAAGGGCGGGAGGTCGCCCGCGGCAACCGTTTTCGAGTTTCTTAAGTAAACCGTATAAGCGATCTGGCGAAAGCCATCATTGCAGGAGGTTGATCCGCCCGTGCATGTCGGAGTAACGTTTCCGTGTCTGACTACCTCAATACTAAGACCTGCACATGGTGGGAACACACATTCGTTTTCCGGAGGTGGAGTCTGGCCAGAAGCCGACCATGTGGGCAATAAAATTGCACATAAAAGCAGAAGCATCATTGCCCCCCCCCAGTTCTTACAAAAGAAAATTTTGCGCAACATAAAAAAGTGTTTTTAGAATTTAAAAAAAGGTTGGTCATACGCATTGGAACATTGGTTTCAATGGTTTAAAAAACAGAAAAATATGGCCTGCCCCACCTTAGCTTCGAGGCAAGACACTAGCACTGCGGCGCAGAACGCCACACGAGAATTAGCATTGAAAATCATGCTGTTGAGCAATTTTTGCTCAATAAATACGGATTAGATCGAAAAAATACAGATGAGCGTCAG
>JBILHS010000246.1:0-2836 GCA_044350425.1 Saprospiraceae bacterium
GACAATGCACAAGGGATGCTTGTCACAAGAGCATTGGTGGCTACGGATGGACGATGGGAGCAATTCTGGAAGTATTATATGCGGTAAATGACCTGCGGAATTCTACATCAAATGGGAATCACACCCGTTTGACTTTTCCGTCTTTGCAGCACTAATAGAATCAATGGCCGCTTGTATCTCCTTGAGCTCTATTTCTTTTTTTAATAGTTCTATTTCTTTTTCTTTTAGGTTAATTTCTTTTTCATGGTTAGCGTTGTTACAGCTTACCAAAAGTATAATAGCAATCAAAGATATAAAAAGCTGCTGATTCATTTTTTTCATAGAATCGAATTTTATTTTAACCGAATGGGGTAATTCTCCTTTTTATTATTTTTTGGCGTTACCGCCAACGTTTGCATGGGCTAACTGGCCGTGCTTAGTCGACCATGTGAGACCATGCAGAGTTCGCTGATGCTACCTTTATTTCTTTTATTCATTTTCCATGGTTTGTGCCGAAAATTCAATAGTTTCCTCCCATTGCATTATACATTTCGAGTGTCCTTTTTATACTATTAATTTGTTCGGTTGTTATTGCTTTTATATCGTGATACTGTTTTCCAATCAATTTCATTTTTGCACTTTTTGCATTTGCCAAAGCATCGATTAATTCTTTGTCACTTGAATCAAGAGATTCATCAAACCATTCCCAAATGCGACCTCCGTTTCCTGAATCAGTTTCAACATCAGAAGGGATATAATCATATGCTTTCCCGTCTATCGAAAATTGAATTCGACTGATAAATAACCAATCATCCGCATGATACTGAACTCGAAAACGTAAATTACTGGGTATATTATTTTCAGTTTGGAAATAACAGTAGATTCCATTCATGTTGGTATACTTCGGCGCGTTGGCAGGCTCGTACCATTTCTTGTTGGTGTTTGAGAATTCGTCTTTTCTCACCCTAAAATACTTTTGAAGTGATTTTGACTTGACTGAATCTATGCTTGCAGTTTTTTTAAAATTACCTGCATTTTCCTGTTTCCCTTTATCAATGGCATCTTTTAAATTATTTGGAAGTGAAAATATTTTATTTTTTATATCATCTTCACGTTTCGTTTTATCTGTTATCGAAACTAAAGGAGCGATATCTTCATTATTATAGTTAAGTAATTTGAACCGAATCGGAGTAGAGTATGTATTTTCCATTGATTCTTGCATATCTTTATTAACTTTCAGAGAAATGCAAAAATCTTCATATGCTTCCAAGTAGGCAATCGAATCATTCTCGGCAGAAATAATCTTTGGAGATTTTTCTTTGATTTGTGAAGCCCCACCCAAAAGCCCTTTTTCCTCAACAACTTCAACGTATTTGTAACTTTTTTTACACGATGAAAGAATGAGCAAAATCGCAAAGAGGTAAGTGATATTTTGTTTCATATTCATATTTTTTATTTATTAGGGTTGTTGTGGTATGATAATCAGTCAGTTAAGCAAAAGTTCCATAGTCCGGCACAGACACCTGCTACGAGGTTGTATAGATGAATATCTCGACAGCGTAAACGATCTGATAAAAACCTGTACCGCTTTAATCCGCCTATAGAATGTTCGACTGTGACCCTGATTGAACTCTTTTGTTTGTTGATGATTTTGTGGTCTTCTGTGAGTGGTTTGTTCTTTGATTTTTTGAAAGGAATACTGATTTTATCAGCCGAATAGTCTTTACAAATCCCCAGGAAACCCAAGTCGACATGTAGGTGGTGCTCATCAAACCAGATTCGATTGTCCGGTGGTAGTTCACTTTTCAGAATGGCATAATCATGAGCAGATCCACAATAGGTTTTACTGAGAAATTTGATCTGTTTTTTGTCGTTGGCCAGAATCAAAAACTTCAGGGTATGGGCTTTTTTTTGCCACTGTAGTCTTCTTTCTGTTCTTCTTGATTACCAGGCCTTTGCCTTCGTTGTTCAGTAGCATCTATGAGGATTTCGCTTTCTTCAGACCATTGTTCTTTGAACTCTTCTACACTTTGATAGGCACGTTTTGGCATATGCCCACCCCGTTCAAGCGCAGCACGAAGCACCCGTAACCCAAGCGCTTGATTTTGGTAAGCATTGGCGCCGTCCAAACCAAATGTGAGACCTAAAAGATCGTACGTCAAGCCGCTTTTCAAGCTGTAAAGTGAAAAGAAAAGCAAGTCCTCGTAGGTCTTAAAAGTGCTTTCGTTGGTTGAGTTGTTTTGCCGATCTGTCATTGACACTCCGAACAGTTGCTCATAGGCTTCACCAAACATTTTCACAAGAGTTATAAACTGCTGCTCTGATAATCCAGTACTCGCTTTCCATTGTCGATCATTTCTAACTTCTTTGTAACTGATTGCCATACAAATTCAATTTGAAGCAAAAATACACACTTTGATTATCAATCAATTACACCGCAACAACCCTATTATCTAAAACTTCAAACTTTAAAAGCATCTTTCCACCCGCTCAGTTGTTCTTCCCAATATACTAAGGTTCCTTCCCCGCCGCACCGATTTTTTAGCCTATGCTAATATTTTAGCCGCCGCGGCCGGGAAGATCACCTAAGGCCGAATACCAAATTATGGAAATGACCACTCCAGGAATTCTCCACTTGAGATGGTGACTTGCCCGTTTTTTACAGTTGGGAAGAGTACAAATCCAGTGACTTGCTCCGCCTTAAGGGTGTAAGAACCAGCATCTAAATAGAAATTTCTCCATTCCCTGTTACTAAACTCCCCCTTGGAGGCTCCATTGATAAAGAGCTCGTATGTATTGGTTGAGTTGTTGCTGATTTTTAAAGTACCTGTGTCATCTTTTGAGCACCCTAAAAGCA
>JBILHS010000004.1:0-101243 GCA_044350425.1 Saprospiraceae bacterium
ATCCTCTTTGTCAAAGAACTAACTCATTCTATCATTTACGACATGTTGCAAACCCCAGAAGGTATTGAGCGAATGAAACGTTTATTTAAACCCCCTAAGCGTGAGTGAATTCTTTCGCACACCCCTGGTTGAATATTGGACATTCCCTACCCCCGAACCAACTCAATATACCCACTCAACACCCCGGGCCGCAACACCACTCCACCCACTCGACTTTCATACACTTTACACACAAAGAAGTAGGTGCCTTCGGCCAGTTCCTTCCCGCCTTCATTCATGCCATTCCAGTTGATATTGGGATCGGTGGTTTGGAAAACCAGGTTTCCCCAGCGGTTGAAGATCTGCATGTCTACGCTTTGCACAAAACGCCAGCCCGGGAACGGCGTGTACAGGTCATTGGCGTCGTCGCCATTGGGGGTGAATGCATTGGGGAGCTCATAATTGGGGCAATTGTCCACACAAACCCGGTTGCTGAGCACGCTCTCATTGCCCACCGAGTCGATGGCCGAAATGGCGTAACAACCGGCCAGTTGAGTTTCCAAAAAGTGCTCAAAAGTGGTATTGGTCGCGGCATCTTGCGCTCCCAGCAGGGTCAATGGCTGCCCATCAAGCGGGGTAAACCAGATATTGTAACTGACCACATCATCACTTCCATCGCAGGCTACATTGGGATTGGTCCAGGATAAGTTGTTGAGGTAGGGTGGGCCGGGATTGGCCGCACCGGGATCGTCGCAGAGATTTTTTACCGTCAGCACTGGCGCACAGGGCGGTACAGAATCTATCGGCACGCCACAGTTCTCCTGCGATTTATTGAACAAGGGATTCAAAAGCCCGCCCACATTGTAAGTGCCTTCACTCTGCACGTAATAGCAGTATTCTTTGCCATTGATCAGCCCACGGTCCTCGTATTTTTTGTCGGCCGTATTTCCGATCAGATCGAACAGGCCGGTCTGGTCATTTTTGCGGAAGACCTTATAGTCGTAGTTGTTCCAGGGTACATTTTCCTGCCAGGACAATATATTGGTTTGATCCGTGGAGAACACGTCCAAAAAGATCGAAGACGCATCTCTGGTGGTTCCCAGCAAATTGTTTCCCTGTACATAGAAATCCACCTTGTACCGATAAGCCCCCCCCACGGTATTCAGGTTTTCGTCAAATTCATAAATGGTATCGTTGGCCTGCCAGAAATCATTGACAATAAAATTGGCCCCCGTAATTTCTGTAAACACACCTCCGGTAAATCCCGGCGCCCGAAGCAATTGATACCGGTAAGGACCATGGTTGATGAGGGTGTCCAGATCACCAGGCACCGGTTTTGACCAGGCGACGCGGATTTTACCGGTCGCCGGATCTGTGGCTTCTACCGAAACATTGGTCAGGAGCGGCAGGTCGCGCGGGAGTTGCGCACAGACTTCCTTAGAGGCCAGACTCTCCACAATATTGTATGGATAGCCGCCTGAGGACACCCGGGCAAATTTGGCCAACACCCGGTAACAATAGGTCCGTCCCCGCTCCACCTGTGTGTCCTTGTAGTAATACCGCCCGTTTTGCACAAATTTGGTCACGGCGATCAACTCCGTGTAGCCTTTCCCGGCAAGGCCCGGATTGCAGGTGTCCAGCACAAATGGATTGCTGCCTTCACGCCGCCAGACTGAAAAGCCCAGGAAGTAATTATTGGCGGCCCCTTCACAGGAATAAGGTTTTGCCCAGCTGAGTTCTATATTTCCTAAATCTGTAGCCGCCTGCAGGTCTTCAGGAGAAGGCCCGACCACTTTAATGGTGACCGTATGAAGATCAGCCAGTTGAGGCGTCGTGAGCGAATCCAGGGCCTTGAAAACGACCGAATAAGGTTGATTGGAAATATGCTCACAGGCGGTCGTCCAGTGGAAGTTGCCGTTCACGGGCGATTTCTTCCAGGCAGGAGGACTCGGAGTGAATATTGCCGGGCTAAACGGAGAGGTCAGCGGTGCCCCCAAGGCAGTGAGTAAAATCAGATCGGTGGAGTCTATATCACTGCCTTTTACGGAAAAATCTACGTCCATGCCTGCTACCACACAGATCTTATCGATGGTTTCTACGACTGGAGGATTGTTATCACAAGCAGATACAAAGATCTGCATATCGCGGATGGTGACGTCAATGATCCGCCCTTTGCGCCAGGAGATAATGTTAAACGCAATATTGTAAACACCAGCCAATTGTGGCGCATCCCACAAAATATCCCCCGTAATGGCGTCCAGTTTGAATTTGTTGTTGAGGCCCGGCATGATCTGATCCGGGAAAAAATAGTTGGGCACTTCCACCCCCGGCCCTTGCAGCGGCACGATGAGCTCATAGGAAAGGCTGTCACCATCCGGATCCGAGGCATTCGGGTTGTGTTTGTAAGGTTTTCCTACGCAGGCATTATCTACAGGCGGCTGAAGCAAATAAGGTGTGGTATTTTCTCCTCCAAACTGTGCATCCTGGAAAGTGTAGGTGGTTTGGATGTGAAACGGCACGTTATCTGATGCCGGCGGATTCACGTTGATGATTCCACCGATCCTGTTTTGGTCGGTCATCGAAATGGTATACGGGGCTGGCCCGGCGTAGGTATGCTCCATGATGTACGTGTTGTACTTGATGTCGTTGGAGAGCGGTACGCCTTGTGGTATAAAACCAGGACCATTGCTGCGCTGCACTTTTTGGATCTGTCCATCGCCCCAGCGGATCTCCAGGGTATCACGGTCGGCATTGACACTACTGGTTTTAGTCCAGGTGATGATGGTGGCACGAATGGTCAAGGGACCAATTTGCTCTATGTGTATTTCTCCTGCACGGTTGTGCGTGGCAAATAGCAAGATAGGAGTAGCCCAAAAAACGAGCAGTGGGAGTAGCAGTTTTTGTTTCATACTTTCATTGGTAGGCGAATTTCGGTTTTCGGTTTACTTTTATAGAGCCAACACAGCTTGGTTTTAAGCATATCAGAGCCCGAGCACGGTAAACGTACTCACAAGAGTACATATTTCCCGCTTAGGCTGCCCGACAAACTTACGCCTTTGCCAATTTTCGCAAAAAAGAATCTGGGGATAGATTTTGATTGCTGGAATTAGAGCCGGTTTCCAAGTGCTACTAGCCCGAAAAAACAGTGGGATTTGCACGCCTGGCGCAAATCCCACAATTTCATATCAAATCCACTCAAACAAGGGTGTTACTGTTTCAAGACCCGCACTTTTTTGGCTTGTTTGCCGGATTGTATCTGAACCACATATACCCCTCCCGGCAAGTTGCCCATATCGAAGGTTTTTAGCAGGAAGCCATTCTGAAAACTCAGTGCTTCCTCACCAACCTTTTGACCTATCATATTAAACACGGTAAACGCTATTTCGTTCTGAGGCGTGCCGTTCATTTCTACCGTGAAGGCACCACTGGTCGGATTGGGTGCCAGACTAAAATAATCCAACCAGGAGGGTTCTTCGCTGGGGGTCACACCGACTTGCTGCAGGATCGTATCTTTCAGTCCACAGCTATTGGTCACGATCAAACGCACATTGAATACGCCGGTAGCGGTGTAGGTATGGATGGGGTTCGCTTGCGTGCTGGTGGCGCCATCGCCAAAATTCCAGGCATAAGAGACTGCGCCTTGTGAAGCATTGGTGAAAGTGGTAGACAACAGCGTTGAGCTGGCCGTAAAATCAGCCACCGGGCCTTCCACGCGGAACGTGTCTGACACGCCAAAACAACCTTTGTCATCCAATATCTGCACTTCGTACAATCCTGGCTTGGTGGGAAAATATACGCCCTGATTTGCCCCCTGAATGGGTTGACCATCCAAAAGCCATTGAAAGGCACTTGCTGGGGTCGACAGGGTAGCCGCCAGGGCACAGTTTTGATAAACCACTCCCACGGTCGCTTCGGGCGTAGCAACGATAATATCCATAGGGCCCAACACCACCGGATTGTCCGGAAGCATGGCCATAAAAGCAAAGCGACCCGGGTCAATTTCTGCCAGATCGCGGAGGGAAATGGGATTATCTACATCAATTTCTGCAGACTCCGAATACAAGAGTCCACCCGACTCATAGGCTTGAGAAAAAACGACAGAAGGTATCCCCAATGGTGAACCATCGCCCTCCCCTACCATGGCAAAAAGCCCGGGAAAGCCTGTGTTTTCCGCTATGGCATTCATTTTTTGCTGTCCCGGAGCATCTGCGTAAGCAGTATCGAGCACCGTACCACCGTTGCTGATCAGGGCATAAAATGCGTCCAGCTTTTTGGCGTCCGTACCTCCGTAGAGGATTCCTCCCAACACAAAATTCCCGGACATTATACTTTGTCCGGCGCCACAGGCGGTGGCGACGCCATATTTGGCAGGGTAAACCTGATTTACAGCAGCCTGCCAAAGTAAAGTGCCATTTTCGTCCACTTTAAAAGCTCGCAGATTATTGTCAATGGGTGCCTCCGGATTGGATATATTGCCGGAAAAACTGGAACCCGACAGCAAATAATTGCCATCTGCGGTAGGCAGGATCCGGCTGGCCAGATCTACCCCGTTGTTAAAGATGACTGGTGCTGCTGTTGGCTGAAGCGTGGTGGGACTGACTCTTTGAAAAAAAGCATCCGTAAAATCGATCAAAAAACCCGTCACTTCCCCCCACACAATCAAATGCCCTGTGGCGGTTTGGGCAATGGATTTGCCCTGGGCCTCTTTGCCCAGAATACTGAAGGCGGCTGTAGCCGTCTCTACCAGCATCGAAGTCGTTTTGAGCAGAAACACCTTGCTCCCGGTATCGGCTGGTGCGGTAAGCGTAGCGCCACCCACAGCCACGATGTTGCCATCAGAGAGCTCCACTACATCCCAGAACACTGCAGGGCCGGTAATAATGGTCTTTTCGATCTTAGCCACCAGATTGCCCAGACAATCTGTTTTATAGAGCACCGCCTTGGATCCGGCAGATCCAGCCGAGATGTACCCTCCATCGCTGGTAGCGATCAGGCGGCGGCCCTGATCTTCTACATACGGTGTGCCCAGCTGGGTGTAGGCCTGAGCCTGGATTGCGGTGGTGAACAGGCTGGCAAAAAAGAAAGTCAGAAGAGTAGTTTTTGTCATAGGAGGGCGTGTTTAGAAGACAAAAAAGTTAGCATGGGAAAAATACCCAAACCCAAACGGGCTATCCTAACCAAGACGCGAGATGACACCGAAAAGTGACAAACCAGTGTTTTATTCATAAATCACCAGAATTAAAGTCTCCCTCCTACAATCCTTTCCGCAACCGCGCCACCGGAATATTCAGCTGCTCCCGGTACTTCGCAACTGTGCGTCGCGCAATGTTGTAACCTTTTTTGAGCAGGATACTTTTGAGTTTTTCATCGGAAAGCGGGCGGCGTTTGTGCTCCTCAGCAATGACTTCAGAAAGGATCTTTTTTACTTCCAGCGTAGAGACCTCCTCGCCATCCTGGGTACTGAGGCTCTCGGAGAAAAACTCTTTGAGGCGCTTGGTGCCAAATTCGGTTTGCACATATTTAGAGTTCGCCACCCGGCTTACGGTGGATATGTCCAGGCTGGTTACATCCGCGATGTCTTTGAGGATCATCGGTCGGATCTTCTTTTGATCTCCCGTGAGGAAGAACTCCTCTTGATGCTTGAGGATAGCACCCATAGTCAGCATCATGGTCTGCTGCCGTTGTTTGATGGCATCAATGAACCACTTGGCCGAGTCAATTTTCTGCTTGATAAAAAGTACAGCCTCCTTTTCTTTTTTATTGGCCCGCCGACCATTCCGGCCATCATGGAAGGCCTTAAGCATGTCGCGGTATTGGTCGTTGATGCGCAGATCGGGGGCGTTTCGAGCGTTTAGCGTGAGTTCCAGCTCTCCATCACGGTTGCTGACAATATAATCCGGCACCACATAATTGTGTGCACGATCCCCTTTGGAAGCGAAGCCACTGGCAGGCTTTGGATTGAGTTTGAGAATCTCGTTGATCGCATCGCGCAGATCTTCTTCTTCAATGCCGAGCTGGCGACAAAGTTTAGGATAGTGCTTTTTGGTAAACTCATCAAAGTACTGGTCAATGATCCGCAGGGCGATCTGGACCACGATCTTATCGGCATGAGACAGCGAATCATCGTCTTGTCTGAGTCGGTGCTGCAATTGCAGGATCAGGCATTCTCTCAGATCACGCGCGCCGATGCCCGGCGGGTCGAAACGCTGAATTTTTTGAAGGATCTGCCGGATCTCCTTTTCATGGGTGCTGATATTCTGGCTAAAAAGCAGGTCATCGACCATGGCAGAAGGATCCCGCCGAAGATACCCGTCATCATCAATCGAGCCGATGACCTGAAGGGCGATGGCGTGTTCGCGCTCATCATCGAGCTTGAGCATACCCAATTGCTGCTCCAGATATTCGTGGAAAGTATTCTCAAAGGCCAGCGGCACCTGTTTATCCTCCTGATCACCGCCTCGGCTATCATCCCGGGTTTTGTAGGTAGACGGGTCGTCCTCAATATAATCTATGAGGTAGTCGTCCAGATCCGGACCATCCTCATCCCGCAGGCTGGCAGTATCGTCCTCATCCGCATAATCATCTGCGCTTTCGCGTTCAATTTCAGGGATGATTTCTTCTCCACTGCTGATGGATTCTCCGCCGCCCAGGTCGTCCTCCGTCTGACCACTTTCAACCTTTTGTTCCCGTTCATAGTAACTAAGGTCCGCATCCGAAAGGTCCATATCGCTCAGACCTTCTGAAAGGTCGGCGGTTTCGTCTCCTTCTTCCAGGGCAGGATTGGCTTCCAGTTCTTCTTCAATACGCTGTTCGAGGGTAGCCGTAGGAATCTGCAGCAGTTTCATGAGCTGAATCTGTTGCGGGGATAGTTTTTGCTGTAATTTTTGAGAGAGCGACTGCCTCGGTCCGTAAGAAGATGCCATTTAAAGGGTTGGGATACTTTCGATGATTAGATTAAAAGCCCGGGGGCGGAACAACTCGGTCTGAAATCGGCCGTAGCAAATAGAAGGCCAAATTCTTAACAAAGATTTATTTGAATGTCTTAAGATTTGATCTGCCCAGCGATTTTTTTGATAAACAGTTGATTTACAACAAACAATGAAACACTAAATTTCACATCATTGCTTTGAAATTAGTTGAATATTTTTGGCAAGGATACAGCATTTTTCTCTTTTGAACGATTTTTTAACCTTCAAAATAATTCGCCCTGTTCTGCAAACCGCTGCGGGTTTTCATGTCGGAGCAGCATCATTTTGGTATCCAGTCCATAGAAATAACCCCTTAGATCGCCCGCTTTTCCAATGACCCTGTGACAGGGCACCACGATAGCGATCGGATTGCTGCGATTGGCCATACCCACTGCGCGCACTGCAGCGGGTATACCTGCCCGTTCTGCGATCTCAGAATAACTGGCGGTTCTGCCGAAAGGAATTTTAATCAATTCTGCCCAAACTTTCTGGTGAAAATCCGGAGCGCCACTCCAATCCAGTTTCAGATCAAAATCCTGCCGCGCGCCGGCAAAATATTCCGCGATCTGCCTGGCACAAGTCGCAACCGGATGATTTTCGAGCATTTCACTGACGGCTTTCGCACCGGAATCAGCTGTAGTTTCACGCCCTTCACAAAGCTGCGCGGTACACACGCCCAATTCGCTTCCGGAGATCTCCATGTGACCAATGGGCGTGGGTATGATGTATTTGACAAGCATAGATCTTGGTAATGATACCCGTTCAAAAAAGGTAGACGGTCTGAAAATACAAGCAGTGGCCATTCCAGCTTTTTCCACCGCGTGGTGAAGTGCGGGAATCATACATCAGGACCAGCGAACGGTTCCATCGCACGGTGAATCCCAGGTGTCTGTTGGCAAAAAAATTAGCCCCCAATACGATACTCAGGTCGTTTTTTTTCAAATAATCAGGCACTACCCCATTCAACCAGTTAAAGTCATCATCTACTTTTGAATTGATCAGACGCGCATAGGAAAGCCCTGCATTGAACGAAACTTTATAATAGTTGAGCTTAGCATCGTCGTATTCGATCAACCAATCCTTAAAATGCCATTGGACGGGCACTTCAACATAATTTAAAGTCAGGGAAAATGGGTTTGGATCAAAATCACGTGGGATCAGGTCATTCTGACAGCCACGCTGTGAAAAGAGAAATTCCATACTCGCCTCGTGGCGACCTTTCAGCGCCGCAATGACGCGTAATCCACCTTGAAGTCCCAGTTTGTTGTAACCCGCCGAAAGATCTCCGTCGATCTGAGAGGCAGTCAATCCCACCACTGCCCCGGCGCGGAACCTGGGCTGGGCTAAAATCACGAGTGGGAGAAAAGTCAGGAGTAGTAGAAATAGTGCTTTTTGCATAATCTAATTAATGTGGTCAATGTGTTTAATGTGGTCAATGTGGTCAATTGGTTGAGTGTGGATAATGGGTGGTTGGAGTGTAAAGCCTTTGCCCTTTTGATTCATTTTGAGCGATGTGAACAAATCCACAAATCACCGATTCCACAAATCACCAATTCCACAATCTTGACCTATTTTTGCCGGACAAAATTGCTGCGAAAACCTGAGACAATATGCGCTACACGCAAACTACCCTAAAAAAAATTGAGGAGGTCTTCGATGAGCTCGACTACACGGTCCGTTATGAAAAGGGCAGTTTTCAGAGTGGCTACTGCCTGGTGGAAAGTCGTCGGGTAGCGGTGGTAAACAAATTTTTCGATATCGAAGCCCGGATCAATACGCTACTGGACATTCTTTCCCGACTGGAATATGACCCGGCTCTGCTTTCTGAACACGCCCGGGAACAGATGGAGAAGTGGAAGAAGTCGGCGGAGTAGTCTGTCTTTTTAAAATTTTACTTCTAATTTTAATGCCTCCGTCCAGCCCCCCTACCCTACCCCTGCCCGGCTCCTTCGACGGGATTTTCTTTGTCACCATCCGGCTACATGATGCACTTCCGGATAGTTTTTGCCAAAATCTGGGGCTTCAATATTACACCAAACAAGTCAAATTTGCCCCTCAAGCAGATTGCGAAGCCCAATTACATCTTGCCAGAAAACGCCTTTTCGCCCGATTTGACCAAACTCTTGACCTGGGAAAACAGGGTTTATCCTACTTCCGAGAACCTGCCCTGGCGCAGATTTTAGCCGCTGAAATCCTCGGACATAATGGCTTTGCCTATGATTTGTTTGCCTATTCCATTTTACCCAACCACGCGCATCTTTTATTCCAACTGAACGCCCCGGTGCCAGACGAGTTGGCATTGGATGGGCTTCAAAACCTGCGCTTTCCACCACTTCGCGACATCATCAATAAAATACAAAGCAACACAGCCCTACCCCTAAAAAAAGCGGTACAAAGCCTTAACTCACACCATGATCCATCCACTTTTCAAAAACACAGTCCCAAAGGAGGTGTATTATTGGATGGTAAGATCTGGCATGAAAGCAGCTTTGATTTCCAGATAAAGGATGCTGCGGAGTTTGAAAAGGTTGCTCGTTTTATGCTTCTAAACCCTGTGGCTGCAGAGTTAGTGGCGGATTGGAGTAATTGGCCTTTTTCGTTTGTGAAATCTGGCGGGTAAAGCACTCAATGCATTCCGGCAGCTAAAGCAGCCGGTACAGAAAACGCCCGCCCGGAGATTCCGGACGGGCGTTTGTCACTTTAAACTTTCAACTTGAAACTCCCTACTTATTTACAACTAACTTCCGGACACCTACCTCCTGGCCGGTACGGAAACGCAGCAAATAAACACCACCAGGCAAGTTGGTGCAATCTATGCTGACCATACTTTCCTGCTCGCTGATGTTGGTGAGCAGGATCCGACCTGTAGCATCCATCAACGTGATTTCCAGCGCCGATGTCACTGGCAGACTGAACACAACATTCGTGATACCACTTGTTGGGTTGGGCTGCAAGCTTACACCTGTGAGCCAGGCTGGTTCTTTGGTGCTGCTGGTGTTTTCGATTTTGATGTCTTCTTCCGTGTAGCTGCAACCATTGGCATCCTTGATCTTAACACTGTAGCTGCCTTCACCAAGACCCGTAACGTCTTCTGTATTGGCGATCACGTTGCCAGCGCCATTGATCCACTCAAACTGGTATGGACCTGTTCCGCCATCTATGGTGATGTCAATCGAGCCGACTTGTTGGCTGTTGAGGTCAGGGTTTACAGTCACATTGGTGAATTCTACCGCGCTGGTGATGGTTACATCAAAGGAGCAGCTGCCGGCATTTCCGCTGGCATCTGTGTAGGTGTAGCTGACCGTGGTGGTTCCCTCCGGGAAGACCGAACCACTTGCCGGACCGTTCAGATTCCATTGTCCATTACCCGCAAGTAAGCAGTTATCTTCTGCTGACGGAGAGGCATAATTCACTAAATTGTCGTAAGAACAAGCCTTAATATCATTCGGACAGGTTAATACCGGAACAATGTTGTCCACCACGTTTACAAGTGCCGTAGCAGAGGCGGTATTGCCTGAAAGGTCAGTTACGGTTACAGTTACGGTTTGTTGCCCGATTTTTGAACAATCAAAATTCTGGGGACTGATGCTGGTGCTTGCAACGCCGCAGTTGTCGCCAAATTGAGCAGACAGATCTGCCAGACTCACTTGTGCCAAGCCATTGTTGTTCAGTGTGACACTTCCGTTTTGAGCTGTGATCGTTGGCAACTCATTATCTGAAGCCGTAAGCGATACAGAAGTACTGGACTGACAACCGTTGGTATCGGTCACCTGCACCGTGTAATCACCGACTGGAACATTAGAAAGCGTATTGCCTGTTGCTCCATTGCTCCAAAGGAATGCATAGGGTTCTGTGCCGCCTGAAATCAGGGCCGTTGCCGAACCAGTTGCGTCGTTTGGACATAGTGGGTTAACGGTTTGAACCTCCCATGGGGAGTATGGTGTCGGCTCGGCAACTATTGCACTATTGCTAAAATTGCAGCCATTAGCATCAGACACATTTACGGTGTAGGTGCCGCCATTCAGGTTGGAAATAGTTGCGGTCGTGCCGCCATTGCTCCAAGCATAGCTGAACGGTGCAGTACCGCCCTGAAGCGCCACAGTAACAGAGCCATTAGAAGCTCCAGCACAGCTCACATCCACGATGGTATTTTGCGCAGAAATGGCACAGAGGAAAGATGAAACCTCCACGGTCTGTTCCGCAGTACATCCTTTTTCATCCGTGATCACTACGGTATAAGTGCCAGGGGCAAGATCCGTGATGGTCTGTGAGACACTACCGTTGTTCCAAACGTAATTGTATACCCCGGTGCCACCGGTTGGGTTGGCTGTGGCGGTGCCATCATTTGCACCCAGGGACGTTTCTGCGGTGGTTGTTGTATTGGCCAGTAACAGAGATGGCTGCGTGATATTGATACTCAATACTGCAGGGCAGCCGTTTCCATCGGTAATATTGACTGTATAGAGTCCAGCGCTCAGGTTGCTGACAGAAGCTGTAGTCGCTCCGGTGCTCCAGACAAATGTTTTCGGATCAGCGCCAGCGGTTACAGTCACTTCAGCGGTACCATTATTATCGCCATTGCAATTCAGGTTCGTACCAGAGATATTGGCTGCAAGGAAGCAGTTAAAGGCATTGACCGTTACGGTTTCTACGACCGTGCAACCATTGGCATCGGTCACGACCACAGCATAATTTCCAGGAGCAAGACCAGAGATGGTTTGAGTGCTCCCGCCATTGTCCCAGGCATAGGTGTAAGCAGCATTTCCGCCTGCGGCATCCACACTTGCCGTTCCATCATTTTGGCCAAATGCTGATTGTGCCGTTGCACTTCCGGCAGCGGTCAAAACAGCAGGCTGATCAATAACGACCGAAGTAGTGGCTTCGCAATTTTCACCGTCCGTCACTACCACTACATAGGTACCAGAGGACAAACCAGTAATAGAAGCGGCCGTGCCACCATTACTCCAGGCATAGGAATAAGTGCCATTTCCGCCCAATCCTTCTGCTGTTGCCTGACCATTAGCGCCACCATTACAAAGTACGTTGGATTGGTTTACAATAGCAGCAGCTACAACCGGACTTTGCGCAACATTGGTTGAAGCCGTTTGGGTACAACCATTATCGGCATTTGAAACCAGGAGCGTATAATCTCCTGCTGCATCAACCGTGGGTGTCTGGGTGTTTGCACCTGAAACGATGTTTCCGCCATTGGCAGCTGTCCAGGTGTAACTGATATTTGCACCCTGAGCAGAACCGGTGCCATTGAGTTGTACTTGCGCGTTGTTACAGTTTAGATTTCCTGGTGATACAGCCGAGGCGGCCGGGGGAGCCGTGTTCTGTATTACCGCAGCGGAAGCAGTCGAGGTACAACCGTTCAAGGTGTCCGTAACCACCAGATTGTACGTACCTGCTTCTCCAACGGTTGGATTTTGAAGACCCGACATGAAGTTGTTCGGGCCTGTCCAGGCAAAGGAAGCTGTTGTGTCCGGAGTCGCACCTGTGATGACTACGTTATTGACCACACAGGTGATTGTATTACCCGTTGCCGACGCCCCGGGGGCATTGGTATTGGTGGTGATGTTGGCAGTAGCCGTGCTGGTACAAGTGGTGATACTGTCTGTTACGACAACATTGTAGGAACCTGATACATTCACCGTTGGACTTTGCAGCGAAGAGGAATAATTGTTTGGGCCCGTCCAGGAGAAAGTGGGACTCGCCGCGTTGGTAGTTGTAGTCAGCTTGACTGACGATACCAGGCAGTTGATCGTACCACTGGTCGTGGCCAATTGTGGTGCTGCGGTTCCGGTCACATTGGTGGCCGAAGTTTGCGTGCATCCATTGTTGGTATTGGTTACCATCAGGGTATAATCGCCCACCCCATTAATCACCGGGCTGAGGGTATTCCCACCACTTAGGATGTTGCCGCCATTGGTAGGCGTCCAGAGGTAAGTAAAGTTGGGGCCAGAGGAGCCTGATCCCTGCAAAGTTGCCTCGGGTAGAGTACAGGAGATATGCTGTGCCGGGCCAGCATCAGCACTCGGCTGGCTGAGATCATCCAATACAGATTTAGCGGCGTAAGAGACACAGCTTGTAATGATGTTAGTGACCTGCAGGGTATAGTTGCCCGCGGCATTGACAATCGGAGTGGCTGAAGTTGCGCCCGAAACTATGTTACCACCTGCAGAAGCAAACCATTGATAGCCGATCTCTGGTCCGGAGCTTGACCCGCTACCGTTGAGTTGAATGGCGGGTTGGCTGCAGTTAATCACACCCGGCGCCGCAATCACCGCAGTTGGATACACGGCCGGAGCCATATTCACGGTAATGCTCACTTTACAGTTGTTATCGTCCGTCACACTGACCACATGATTTCCGGCACTGAGATTGAATGCCGTCTCGCCCGTCTGACCGTTTTGCCAGTTATAGGTATAGTTTGAACTCCAGCCACTTGCAGCAGCCACTGTTGCAGATCCCAGAATGCCATTACAACCCACTGGTGTAGTATTATCTATCGTGAGACTCAGTGGTGCATCAGGCCCCTCCACTACAATACTCATTTCTCCATGGGTACCTATCCCTCCATTCACGGTAACATTATAACTTCCTGCAGGAATATTATTCAAGTCCTGCGTGGTTGCACCATTGCTCCACACATACGAATAAGGAGGTACTCCGCCACTGGGCGTGATATTGATGGCCCCGGTATTGGTGCCAAAGCACTTAATATTGGTCACACTTTCTACCGTTACAACCAATGGAGGCGGTGCGCAATGGATCTCTTTAAAGTCATATAGCCCACTCGAGGACAATTGCCCCGCTTCATAAACCTTTCTGTCATAGGGGCAAATACAAAAAATGGTTGGGAAATAATTTATCTGATAGGAGTTCGCAATGGTTGGACCCTGGCTGTGGATAATCGGATAAGGAGTACCCGCTACCCAGTTGCCCTGGGTACCACCCACACAGCCGCTTGGACCATATAGACAAGCCAGGTTCGTAGAATTATCACCTTCAATGAAAAAGACCCGTACTTCATTGGTTCCATTGGGGCCATACTGCTCATACAGGTTTTCGAGTGCTCCGGAATTGTGGTAATTCCAACAAGGGCCACACCAGGTGGCTGACACATCCAAAAAGACCGTATAACCCGAGTCAAGCAGGCTATATAAATTGTAAGAAGCGCCATTCAGATCGGTGGCATTGAAATCGGGCGCAAGGCTCCCATCCGGGATTTGTGCATTGGCCGAAGTCCATCCCATTATGGCAAATAAGAGGCGTAAAAGCTGCTTTTTCATAAGCGGTGAACGAGAAAAGGTGTTGGTTAGAAAATTATCGGGCGAAAAGTACAATTCCTTGACGAAATATATTTTTTCATTTAAAATATTTCGCCGGAATGCTCCTCGACAGACAAATACCCAACACAAACCCATTCTTCAAAAAGTATTGAGACCCACCATTAGCCGCTTATCCCTTACAAGGGTACATCCTTCCGATAATCCTTCATCTCCTCATCAGTCAACGCTGGCCCCACCTCATATTCACTACGCCAATCACGCACCGGCATACGATCCAGTGGATACCAGTTGCCCCACCAGTCAAAATATTCCAGGTTATTAAAGTTCAATTTGTAGTCAAACTCGCTGGGCACATCATACACAAAGCCAGGATAATAATAAGGGCGCTTGTGCTCGATCGCAAACTCCATTTCTTTCAACATCGTAAAGGTGCCCAAGCTACGCTTCCACTCGTCAGGTTCATGGATGCAATAGTTGCCGGCCATACTCTTTCTCCCCATGTGAAAATAACTTGTAGCAACCAGTCGATCGCCACTGAAAACATCAAACTGAATCCCATAACAGGGCATTAAGCTGCTGAAAGCACTAAAAAAGCCATAAATACTCTCCGGACGATTGTGCCTGAATCGTTGTGCATGTCGCTCAAACAGCATCTCATGCATGGGCTCGATCCGTATCGGACGCCGCAGGATCACGAGATCTTCGTTTCGACGCAGGCATTTGCGCTGACTTTTGCTGAATTCAAAATTGCGCAGGTCTATGCGCAGTAATATCACCCGACACGGCTTTCCACGCCACTCCCAATGGTTGCGCCGGAAGATCTGGTCAGACCAATACGTCCAACCATCCTCACAAAACCGGTCAAAAACCATGGTATGCAAGGGCTGCATCGGGATGTACTCCTCAATGTAGTTCGGATTGAACGAGATGTTCTGAAAGACTGGTAGGATTGGGCGGTTCACTTTTTTAGAATGTGGTCAATTTGGGTAATGTGGTCAATGGGGGCATACTTCTTCTGAATTATTTCTTGCGCTTTTTTTTGCCTTTTACCAGTTTCATTTCGTTCAGCAGATAACCGGCATCTCCAAATTTGTCTATGATAAAAAGTATGTAACGGGAATCTACCATGATGTTGCGACAAATGGCAGGGTCATAATTCAGGTCGCTCATGGTGCCTTCCCAGACCCGGTCGAAATTGAGTCCCACGAGGTTGCCATTTACGTCGAGTGCCGGCGAACCGGAGTTGCCACCGGTAGTATGATTCGTGCCGATGCAGGCCACCGGCAAACGCCCATCTGCCGTAGCATACGGACCATAATCCTTTGCTTTCCAGAGTTCGATCAGCTTTTTAGGCACATCAAATTCATAATCACCCGGGATGTATTTTTCCATGACACCATCCAGATCGGTCTGATATTCATACTGCAAAGCATCCCGTGGCGAAAAGCCTTTTATCTTGCCATAAGTGACCCTGAGCGTGCTGTTCGCGTCCGGGAAAAAGCGCTTCTCTTTAAAAACCTCCATCTGTGCAGCCATATATTCCCGCTGGAGCAGATTGATCTGCGGCTGATACTCCTGAAGTTTGGGTTGTACCTGTGCCGCATAGTACCCCTGAAGTCTTTTCCAAAGTTGATATGCAGGGTCCTTTTTTAGGGTTTCTGAAATTTCAAGGGCCGTTTTGGTGACCAGAAGAGGCATAAATTGATCGCGATGGGCAATGGTGCTTTTCTCAATGATGCTTTTAGCCAGCGCAGGATACCCACCGACAGCATTTGCCATGTCCTGAACATCTTTGGCGCCCCATTCCGGCTGCGTGTTTTCGGCAAACATTTCAAGCATGGCTGCCAATACCGCCTCATCCACTTCCGGGCGATAATTTTTATAAAAACCTTCCATGCTGGCTTTTATCTTATCCGTTTTGCCCGTAAAGTTAGCTTCGCTTTTTGGATCGTAAGACTCTATCCAGGCACTCAAACTGGAGGCGGTTGCCAGAATTTCGTTGTTCCTTACACAGGTTTCGGAGTAATAATCCCTTGCCAGTGCATAGGGTTCTATATCCTGGTGAAGCTGACGAAGGCGTGGAAGCAGGTTTTTCCAACGGGTGTACCACGCTGGATTATTTTGAATACGGCGACTGAATTCGGCTTCAAACTCCTGTTTTTTCTCCAAGGCTTTATAGGTCTTTAATCCCTGCATTTCACCGAGCCACTTTTTCCAGGCATTCGCAATGGTGAAATAGCGGGCCAT
Organism: Saprospiraceae bacterium; assembly: GCA_044350425.1. Lineage (GTDB taxonomy): Bacteria > Bacteroidota > Bacteroidia > Chitinophagales > Saprospiraceae > M3007. The sequence goes on from JBILHS010000004.1 coordinate 16,490, forward strand.
ATAAGCGATCTTTACGGCCGGATCCTTGCGCATAAAGCCGTCCATGACCTTTAACGCACGGTCACGAATGGCAACTTTGGCCGGATCCAGCACTTCACCGATCTGGCGTAAGGCTGCCTCGGACAGATATTCATCCGTGCGTCCGGGAAAACCATACACCAAGGTGAAATCACCCTCTTCCGCCCCATCCAATGAAATGGGTAAAAAATGCCCCGGACGATAAGGCTGATTGTCTTTTGAGTAAGCTGCAGGGTGGTTGTCTTTATCTGCGTAGACGCGAAACATAGAGAAATCCCCATTGTGCCGTGGCCATACCCAGTTGTCGGTATCCGACCCGAATTTGCCGATACTACTGGGTGGCGCACCCACAAAACGAACGTCTTTGAAGGTCTGGGTAATGAACAGATAATACTGATTACCAGTGTAGAACGGGCGCACCTCCACCTCTTCCCACTTTTCCTTTTTGGTGGCAGATTTCAGGCTGGCGATGTTTTTGTCAACTTGCGACTGCCGGTCACGCTCTCCCATGCTTTCTGTCACCCCTTGCAAGACCACGATGCTTACATCCTCCATCCGGGTCACAAACATGGCTGTCACACCCTCAGCCGGCAATTCCGAAGCGCGGTCTTTGGCCCAGTGTCCGTTTTCAATATAGTTATTTTCTAAGGTACTGAGTTTTTGAATGGCACTGAAACCACAGTGGTGGTTGGTCAGCAGCAGCCCTTCTGTGGAGATCATCTCCCCGGTACACCCCCCGTCAAATTGGCAAATGGCGTCTTTGATGCTCGGGTTTGCGGGCGAATAGATATCATCGGCGGAAAGCTTCAAGCCGAGCGACTTCATTTCCTTTTCATTCTGCTTTTCCAGCAGAGCGGGTACCCACATGCCTTGCGCTGCAAGGCTGGTTGCGATACAAAGCGAAACAGAAAGCAAAAACAGTTTTTTCATATTCAAGGGTAAGGCTTGAACCTCATTAGCAGAATGCTAAGATGTTTGAAAGGGCGAAAATAAGACGTAAGACCGGATTCACCGACCCACTTTCAAAACAGAAAGACTTTCCGCCCTACCTTTGCCGCTCAAGTAAGCACTTTTTCTTTTCTTATGACACTGCAACGCATATCCCCACTCTTATTCCTGGCGTTTTTTTCACTCGCCACAGGTTGTTTCCTAAACGAAAAACCGGGCAAACTTCCTATTCTGGGTGAGCGCGATGTGACCCCGGCAGGAGACACCCTTTACCCGCAGGTGCCGGAGTTCCAGTTTGTGGATCAGGACAGCCAGATCATCAACAACGCCACTTTTGCTGGTAAGGCCTATGTGGTGGACTTCTTTTTTATACACTGCCCTACCATTTGTCCAAAAGTAAAAGCCAATGGCTTGAGGGTATACCAAAAATTTAAGGACGACGACCGCCTGCTCATGTTATCGCATTCGATCGATACACGGAACGATACCATAGGAGCTTTAAAACGCCACGCCGAAAAACTGGGCATCGAAAGTAAAAAATGGCACCTGGTCACCGGCGATCATGACGCCATCTATGCCATCGCTGACAATTATTTCAGCGTAGCCAAAGAAGACCCTTCTGCCCCGGGCGGGTTTGATCATTCCGGTAGGTTGATCCTGGTAGACAAGAACCGGCATGTCCGGGCATTTTGTGATGGAACCAATGCGGAAGACGTAGACCGTTTTATGAAGAACATTGACCGGCTGCTGAAGGAAAAATAATTTTATACCATGGAATTAAACATCCAAACACCTGCCCTGCTCTTCCCTGCGGTATCGTTGCTGTTATTGGCCTATACTAATAAGTTTTTGGCCATTGCCAGCCTGATCCGAAAACTGGTCTCCGACTACGAAGAAAAGCAGAAAATAAAGCACCTGACCCAGATCAGAAGCCTGCGCCGACGACTCATGCTCATCCGCTGGATGCAAGTATGCGGCGTATCCAGCATGCTACTTTGTGTGGTCACGATGTTTTTCATCTATGAGAACTGGCAGGTCTGGGCCAAACTCCTTTTTGCTGCCAGTCTGCTTTTGATGATGGTCTCCCTGGTGATCACCTTACTCGAGACTGTGCTTTCGGCCGGGGCTTTGCGGGTGTTGCTGAAGGATTTGGAAAAACAAAACGAGTCTAGGGGAGATTTTTAAGTTGAAAGTTACAAGTTTGAAGTTACAAGTTGCAAGGGGCATACCACTTGCCCTGGTGAACTTTAAACTTGCAACTTTAAACTTGTAACTCCCAGCTTCCCCCTATTTCTTCTTATACATCGCAAACTTAGCGATCCCCATCCGCTGCAGCCAATGGCAAAAGGAAACTCGTAGTACGCCTAAGCCATACTTCATACTTCTGCTAAAGTTGATACTGGAAGCTTCTTCAAAGTATTTGGTCGGGCAGGTTACTTCACCAATATCGAAGCCGGCATATACGATCTGGGACAGCATCTCATTGTCGAACACAAAATCGTCCGAATTCTGGTTGTAATTGATGCCCAGTAAAACCTCCTTGCTAAAAGACCTGTAGCCCGTATGGTATTCAGATAACTTATAGTGAATCAATATGTTCTGAGAGAACGTTAGGAAGCGGTTTGCGATATATTTGTACATCGGCATGCCACCTTTCAAAGCGCCCATGCCCAGGATACGCGAGCCCAGTACCACCGGATACAATTCTTCGCCAATAATATTGACCATACTCGGGATCAATTTTGGCGTGTACTGATAATCCGGATGCAACATAATGACAATATCCGCTCCGATTTCAAGTGCCTTGTTGTACAGCGACTTCTGATTGCCTCCGTAGCCCGTATTTTTTTCATGCACGATCACATGCTGGATGCCCAGCGAGTGTGCCAGTTCAGCAGTATTATCCTTGCTGTTATCATCGCAAAGAATGACCTCATCCACCAGATCGAAAGGAATCTCGCGATAAGTTTTTTCAAGGGTCTTGGCGGCGTTATAGGCCGGGAGTACGACGACTACTTTTTTATTTTTGTACATTATTTTAGGCGTATCTATTGTTGGGAGGGGGCGATTTTGGACTGAGTTTAACTTATTTGGCTAGGCCGTTTAGATTTAATTCCTACGGCTGAAGCCGCCGGTACATAGAGATCACACCACCAGATTAATCATTCTGCCCAGCACAAAAACGACCTTCTTAGGCGCGTTGCCTTCGAGCCACTTTTGCACCAGTTCCAGATCCAGGGTGGCCTTTTCGGCCTCTGCGGCAGTGATGCCCGCAGGAAGTTCGATGTTGGCGCGAAGTTTTCCGTTGATCTGGATCGGATAATTGACCGTATCTGTTTTCAGGTGCTCCTCGTTGTGAACCGGCCAGTTGGCATCACAAACGGTGGTGTTATGGCCCAAGCGATGCCACAATTCTTCAGCAATATGCGGTCCGAAAGGCGCGATCAGAACCACCAATGGCTCCAGTACCGCACGTTTGGAACATTTCAGGCTGCGAAGTTCATTGGTCGCAATCATGAAATGACTGACACAGGTATTCATGCTCATCCGCTCAATATCGTCCGTCACTTTTTTGATACAGTTGTGCAGGATACGCAGTTCATCGCGGGTAGGCGCCTCCTCGGTGATACGGAAGTTTTCTCCGTCAAAAAACATACTCCAGAACTTGCGCAAAAATCCGCTTACCCCCGTGATACCCTTTGTGTTCCAGGGCTTTGCATCCGTGATCGGCCCCAGAAACATTTCAAACATCCGGAAACAATCGGTCCCATGCTCGGCGATGATATCGTCCGGATTGACCACATTGAACTTGGACTTCGACATTTTCTCCACCTCCCAGGAGCAGGTACAGTTTCCTTCCGGGCAAAGTTTGAAATTCGCCTTGGCAAACATGGGCGTGGCCAGTGCTTTCTCCCAGACCAGCACGTCATTGTCTACGATGTTCACATCTACGTGCAGTTTGGTCACTGATTCCGGACTGTATTTATACAACAGGTTGTGCGAGACAAACAGCTGTTCACCAACGGGGTCTTCCGAAGTTACAATGAAACTTTCGTAGCTTTTCAGGGCCATGCGTATTTTTTCAGCAATAAGCTCGGGGTTATTGATCTGGTCGATCAGTTCTTCCGTATAAAGCAGGAGCATGCGTTTACCGTCTTCCAAAGCCGCACTCCGGATACGCTCAATTTTATCCACCTGCTTAATGGAAGTGACCTCTATCACCAGATTATTGGTGGCAAATGCAAAGTCATAAGTGATCTCTTCCTCATGCTCCGGACCTGATATTTCAATGGGTCCTTCCTCTTCAAAAAAGGGTTTGAGTACTTTGATCCACAGATACTCTTCAAAGAAACGCTCCTTGGCTCGATAAACAAAATTCGAACGCCCCATGATCATCCCCTGATTCACCAGTTTTTGCGCAAATTCCCGATGCGGCACCAAACCAAGGTCGTACAAAAAGTGATTCCAGAAACGGCTGTACAACAAGTGCCCCACAGCATGTTCAGAACCGCCAATGTAAAAATCTACCTTTTGCCAGTAATCCATCGCCGCTTTGGAACAAAATTCCTGGTCATTGTGTGGATCCATATAGCGATAGAAATACCAGGAAGACCCCGCCCAACCGGGCATCGTGGAAAGCTCGTACTTCCATCCTTTGGCGCGTGCGAGAGGTGGCTCACCTGTTTCAGTGGGCAGATATTTGTCTACCGCAGGCAATACCAATGGCAATTCCTTTTCGTCTAGCATATGCGGCACGCCGTCTTCCCATGAGGCCGGAACCGGCTCGCCCCAATAACGCTGTCTGCTGAACACAGCATTGCGGAGTTTGTATTGCGTTTTTCCGCGACCAAGTCCCTTATCTTCAAGCCATTGAATCAGGGTAGGTACTGCTTCGGCATAGGTCATGCCATTGACCATCCCAGAGTTGATATAGCGACCTTCCTTATTGGCGTCCGCTGCCGTGCCCAGATCTTTTTGGTTGTCCATGATCGGCACGATCGGGAGCTTGAACTCGGTAGCAAAATTCCAGTCCCGCTGATCGCCGGAAGGAACAGCCATCACTGCACCAGTGCCATAGCCTGCCAAAACATAGTCGGCGATCCAGATAGGAACGCGCGCACCATTGGCCGGATTGATGGCATAAGACCCGGTAAAAACACCCGTGGCCTTACGGGTATCGGCCATACGTTCTATTTCCGTACGGCCGGAGGTCCACTTGATATAGCCTTCTACCTCGTTGTGCTGTTCGGGGGTGGTCAGGGTTTTAACCAGATCGAGTTCGGGAGCGATGACCATAAAGGTTACCCCGTAAATGGTGTCTACCCGGGTGGTGAACACTTCAATATTCAATTGATCAAAACCCTCTACTGCAAATCTGACCGATGCCCCCACCGATTTTCCGATCCAGTTGCGTTGTTGCTCCTTGATCGATTCCGGCCACTCGATATGGTTCAGACCTTCCAGCATCCGGTCGGCATAGGCGGTGATCCGCATGACCCATTGTTTCATGAGTTTGCGTTCTACCGGATGTCCGCCCCGTTCGCTTACCCCGTCTTTTACTTCATCATTGGAAAGTACTGAACCCAGGGCTGCGCACCAGTTCACATATTCTTCACCGGGGAAAGTGATGCGGTATTTGAGCAAAAAAAGCTGCTGCTCTCTTTTACTCCAGGCATTCCACTGTGCTGCTGTGATCGTTGGCGTATCATCGTCACAAACTGCGCGAATGCCCACATTGCCTGAAACAGCAAACCGAGCTTCCAGCGCGCTGATCGGAAGCGCCTTGTCAGCAGCCAGGTCATAATAGTGATTGAACAGTTGGATAAAGATCCACTGGGTCCATTTATAAAAATCCGGCGAGGAGGTTTGCACCTCACGGCTCCAATCAAAGGAAAATCCAAGGTTACCCAATTGTTCGCGGTAACGGGCCAGATTCTGCTCCGTAGTGATTGCAGGGTGCTGGCCTGTTTGAATGGCATATTGTTCTGCGGGAAGACCAAAAGAGTCGAAGCCCATCGGATGGAGCACGTTAAACCCGCCCAGGCGCTTGTAACGAGCAAGGATGTCTGAAGCAATATACCCAAGGGGGTGACCCACGTGCAAGCCTGCTCCACTTGGATAAGGGAACATGTCGAGGACGTAATACTTCGGCTTATCCTCTTGATTTTCAACTTTGTAAGTGCTGTTTTCGATCCACCACTTTCGCCATGTAGGCTCAATTTCGCTCGGTCTGTATTCCACGATGCAAGAAGGTTTTGTTTTGCTGAGCGGCGAAATTACTGCTTTTAGTGAAATTTAATTTGGAAGACCTTGCCTACCAAACAAATCCCACCGCAATGCCTGCTGAATAGTGCCATTATTTACCGCCCCCTTCTCGCTGGCTTCTGGCAGAAAGAAACCAATATTGGTCCTGTTCACAGATGGATTTGGCTGGTTTTGATACAACTCAAAGCCAATTCCGCTGACGGTCATGCCTTCTGCAGACCTGAAGCGAAAAGCCAGCCCCTGTCGTTCTACACTTCCTTTATCCGAAAGCAAATAGGCTTCTGCCCGGGTGATGGAGCCTGACAGGCCCAGCATTTGGCTCAATTTTCCAGACTTTGTAGCCTGGAAACGGAGGGTGAACTACTGGCTCCCTCCAGCAAATCCATTGGAATAGTCGACTGAAACTGTTGCTGCGTCCTGGAAAACCAAACCAAAATTGCCTGCAAATACATATTCCGACTCCCGCACATCTGCCACTTCGAGGCCATTGAGCAGTAGGGTAAACTGGAAGCCTAATAATTGTTTTACTGATTTGAAAGTGACGTCAAAGGACACCCCGGCCACCACATTCTGTTCTTGAACGTCGAACAGGGCAATTCCTGTGCTCCGTTCCGAGGAAGGCATGGTGGCGTTGGCTATGACCGATCCGTTTACATCGCCAATCTTTACCCCGACAAAATCCTCGCCGTTCTGACTCACCATGGCGTCCGCTGCGATCATTTTATAGGGCGAATTCAGAGGTTCAATTCCCAGAATATGCTTGGATATCAAAACCAGGTCATAAGTAGTCACCCCATTAAGCGGATTGTCGTCCTTCTCCGGTGCGATGGTGAAAGTAGAGGAATTTGTTACGGCATATAAACCCAAACTGTCAGTAAGGTCCAAAAATGCATAAGGCGGCGAAAAAGTACTGGTACCCGCTACCGTTACGGTACCTTCTTCTACGCCCTCATTTTGTTCTGTTTTTAAAACACCGGTGGCGTTGATGTGGTCTGCTGTCGGGCAATTGCCCAGATTGTCCTGGATCACCAGGAATACTTCGCAATAATCTGCATTGCCCGCTGCATCCAGCGCCCAGATCTCCACACAGTGAAAACCGACATCGGTGCAGTCGTAGGTCACACCATCAGAAGGAGAATTATTGAACGGAAAGCCCGAACCAATCCCATATTTGCGAATGCCGATCCTGATCTGGTCCGAGGGCGTACAGTTGTCTTCCGTAAACTGCAGAAAATCTGCAGAAAAAAGTTCTACTGTACCGTTCGCCTGCATACTGACGGACAAACCACCTGCACATAATACCGTGGGCGCTTTGCAATCTTTCACCGTAAAGGTGTATTCGTATTCCTTATTATTGCCACATCCATCTGTGATAAACCATTTGATCTTGTGGGTACCATGGGGCAGTTCGGGGGCGACAAAAGTGTTTTGCGCCTGCTGGGTATTCCAGCGTACACAGGCTATTTTGTTGTTGCATACCACGGTCTCCTCGATCGCAAATCCATATTTCTGATTGCTCGGTACCGGGCGGCCATCAAAGGACCTGGGGGTGCCTCCACCAGTATCATACAATCATTGGTATTTCCGTTGCAATCTGTTGCCCGAAATACCACCGTGAACGTGTCTCCTAAGTCACCGCAACAAAACAGGACGTTTGCCGCAAAAAGGGTGTCTGAGCAAGCATTCGGAAACATCCGCGCTACCTGAAAGCCCTGTAAGCAGCATTTATCATAAGAGCCGTTGTCAAAGGTGCTCTCATGTACCTGAGTGGTTCCGCCCGCCGAAAGCGACACGGTTGTAAATTGATCACATGCCGCCACCGGAGGCGCCAGGTCTGCAACCTTCAACTTAAATGTGCAGAAACGGTCATATCCGGAGGACAATTCATCACAGGCGCCTGTTCATCTGCGACTTTGATCACCTGCGTATGTCGAAGTACGCCGGAGGCGCAGGCATCCAGAATGGTCCATTCCCGCACCACTTTGTAGGTACCATCACAAACCTCTATTACAGCATCTTTATAATTTGACTGGATGCTGCAGAATAACGGAGCACCCATAAAATAGGGAAACCCTTGCAGACCCTGGCTTTCAATCCACTCCGGGGTCGGATAAGCGTAGGTACAATTGACCCCCGGGGCATCGATCCCATTATAGCCTGGTGGCAGGCTCAGGTCGGCCAGGGCTGGACGTACCAGACCGATTGTTTGGATACAGGTGACTGAATTGCCGGATGCATCCACAGCGGTCCATTTTCTGGAAATGATATTGGTTAAGCCAGAGGCACAGCTTTGCGGAATTTCTGTATCAACCGAGCTGAGATTGAATCCCTCGCAATCCGAATGATCTTTTGGTCTGCGCTGGCGTCTCCATCGAAGTCATCCGGAATCGTAACAGGAAAGTAACTGCTGCCCCCGGGACTCATGGCATTGCAAAATTGCTGATTCATGAGATTGAGCGGAGTTGTCGGGTCCAGGTCAAACTCAAACCGGGCGGCGTGGCCGGATGGATTGCATTGTCCGAAGCTGACATTTGGACCGCACAGTAAAAGGATCCAGCACAATAAGGCTGGGATAGCCAATCCTTTCCCCACGAAAGATTGGCGCATGGTGTGCCCCTCAGCCAGGGCCCGGATGTAAAAATTTGTCGTTCCCATGTAATGCTTTACGTTGAAAATGATCTCAAAAAAGAATCCGGCTGGTATCACCATGACTCTAGTTGCCCTTCTCTGCGGATTAAAAAAAGTGCTTGTTTATATGTTTGATAGGACAAAAGTGCGGGCAATTCGCGTGGGGGGGTAGGACAGCAAATGGGGTTTGGTCGCCCGGTGGTTTTGGGCTTTTTTTTGCAATAAAAATTCGTAAAAACTTGCACAAACAACCAAAAGCCATGATAGTAATCATAGGGGCAGGTATTGCAGGATTAACCTGTGCAAAATATTTGAAAGACAAGGGCATTGAAGCTATCTTATTAGAGGCCTCCTCCGGAGTAGGTGGACGAGTACGCACCGATGTGGTAGACGGCTATACGTTGGACAGGTGGGGGCAGGTACTTTTAACATCTTATCCTGAAGCGCAAAAATTGTTGAATTACAAGGACTTGTGCTTTAAAAAAATGCCTTCGGGCGCGGGTATCCGGCGGGGTAACACATTTTCTGTTATGCCCAATCCTTTGAAAGATTTTACATCAGCCCCACAAGCCCTGTTTGCGCCAGTGGGTAGTTTGGGCTAAATTAAAGGTTTTACAACTCAATTTGAGCCTGAAAAATGCGCCTGAACCCACGGCGTTTAATGCACCTCAAAAGCAAAGTACGCTCGATTTCCTCAGAGAATTTGGATATTCTGACACCATCATTGCGCGTTTTTTCAAGCCCTTTTTCAGGGGTGTTTTTCTGGAAAATGGGACCACGATTGAAGCCGAAAAAATTATACTCGCCACCAATGCCAATCAGAAGATACTAGTGCCGCGCCCGGCTATTAAGGTATGAATTGGGGAGGCAAATTTTTTCTTTATCAAGGCGTGAGAAGGGCGCAATGCGGGACATTTTAACCGACGAACAACGCAGAGAAAGGAAAAATTAGACCGCCATATTCACACCTTAATGGACGGACGCGGCACTAGCAGCGTAAAAAGCATATAGCACTTATAATCAGCGCCCAAATACCTCCATGGAATTGTCGAAAAGTTATACTACTGTCCTCAATTCCCTTCCTGTTTCTTATTGCAGAAATTACAGAGTATACCCCTCCAAAAAGGAATAAAAACCCAAGGAAAAAATAAGTTTTAGGACTCATTTCACTGTTTTATCTGCACAAACCTTTTGAGCTAAGATTTAAACCTTAGTTTGGAAATTACATCTGATACTTCTCCGCCGGAGCCGTTTCTGCCGCCTTCGTCTGTTAAAAGCTTTCAAATTCATCTTAAGCACCCGCATCCCGGGTAGTCGGTGGCGCAGATTCCGCAGGCGTAGGCAATACTGTCTCAAAGCAGTTGATCCCTTTGTCAAACCAATTTAAAAGTGCTTCCACTGTGGGTTTTTCCGCAGCTGCCGAAATCGTGACCGCAGCAGGCGGGGTCATGCTCTGATCATCTGCATAGCGGTCGGTCGGTACATATCCAACCAGCTTGGAGCCGCAGAAAAAGGGGCTCAACAAAAAGTAATCGCTTGTCTTAGTGCCCTGAAAAGCCTCGTCCTTGAGCGGGTTTATCAGGTTCAGACGGGTATTGATGAGCGGATGCGGACTGATGTAATCTTTTCGATCGTCCGATTTCGCATTGAAGACTTTACCCAGGGGCATGTTTTCCTGTTTGCCCGAGAATCTCAGAAACAGATCTGCCAGTTGTTTGCGGTAAAAACGGTGGAAACTCAAGGCGTTGGGATTGGTAAAAAAGCCCAGGAAGAGCAGTAAAACTGCATTGATGGCATGGGGCACCATGCTATCCACGGTAATATTCCCAACACCTTTATACTCCGCGATCAACACCCAGGCACACACCAAAAGGCCAACACTCACCAGGACTGACTCCAGCCGATTGAAAACCTTCGAAATTCCCAGATTGATGGTGGCGGAGCGAATACCGCCGCCGGACAGGGCAATGCCAAACCAGTTCGGATTCGCCTCCGTGCCGTGCTCCATACCGAGCTTTTGGCGGCGAAGCAGTAAATGTTCCTGTTCCTTTTGAATTACTTCCTTGCAATGGACTTGGTTTCATTGAACTAAACCGTTGACGGTGATGGGAGTAATATGCCGTTGTTTAGTTTTGCTGCGGAAAGGAAATTCTGCAAATTCCCGCTGCTGCCTATCTTGCGGCAAATTTGGGAATAAAAAACTATTTTTTAGGGTTTCGTCCCACTTTAACCTTCAACCCATCCCACATGCGCGTCTTGGTTTACGGCAAACAGTATAAAGAGAAAGACTTGCCCCAAGTGCAGGAAGCTTTCGACGCACTCCGGGCTGAAGGCTTCGAGATCAGTATTTTTGCAACTTACCTCGAAAGTATTGAAAAAGAGGTTAAGCTACCCAACGACTACCAGTCCTTTGAAGGTTATGACGATTTTCGCACTCAAAACATTGATTTTATCATGGTTTTGGGCGGAGATGGTACGATGCTAGCCGCTACTACCCTGGTACGGGATTCCGGGGTTCCGATGCTTGGCATCAACCTGGGGAGACTGGGCTTCCTGGCCAGTATTGAAAAGACCCATATCCGGCACAGCGTTGAAATGCTTGCCCGGGGACAATACCGGATCGAAGAACGGTCCACGATCTATTTGGAAAGCAATCCACATATTTTTGGAGAATTACCTTTTGCCCTTAACGATTGCACCCTGCTCAAGCGTGATACTTCATCGATGATCACCATCCATACTTTTCTGAATGGAGACTATCTGAGTTCCTACTGGGCGGATGGGATCATCATTGCCACACCAACAGGAAGCACCGGTTATTCGCTGAGCTGTGGAGGCCCGATCATATTCCCGGATTCAGCCAATTTTGTCATTACCCCGGTTGCGCCGCACAACCTGAATGTTCGTCCGCTGGTACTCTCCGACGATTCGGTTATTTCTTTTGAAATTGAAGGCCGTGCCGATAATTTTATCTGTTCCCTGGATTCGCGATTTGAATTGGTGGGGAACCATCACCAATTGGCCGTCCGGAAAAATGATTTTCCGATCCGCCTGGTGCAATTACAGGACACTACTTTTCTTAATACGATCCGGGCCAAGCTGGGCTGGGGAGAAGATGTTCGGAACTAATTTTTTTACCATGCAAAACGCCCAAACCCTGGTCCTGGAAACCATCAATGGTTTAATAGAAGAAAATCAGATCGAAAAAGCGCTCGACACCTTCAAAGATCTGGACAAACAATCTGACGCCGGAATCTGGCAGGATATCACGATGCAATACAGCAGGTACCACTCGGCACTGCAGGCACAAAATCAGGGCCGCATCGCTTTTGCCGAATTCGCCATGATCGAAAACCAGATCAAGTATGCGATCACTGAATTAATGAAAACCGTGCCCCGCAGAATTGAGCTAAACGCCAAGATCCACAGCATTGGGGCTTTTAACTTTGAGATCCCCGATGAGGCAAGGCTTGAAAAACTTTTGGGACCTAAAAGCAATCTGCTCACAGTAGACTGGTTAGAAAAGGCACGTGCTGCAGCCAATGCCGTTTGCCGGGTGGTAAGTGGAGACGATGTGGGCACCGGATTCATCACCAAAGACGGCTATGTGTTCACCAACAACCACGTGATCCGTTCAGCCGAGGCGGCAAAGACCACGCGTCTGGAATTCAATTTTGAAGTCGGCAAAACCGTAACCGCCTACCAGCTGGATGTCTCGGATTTTAAATCCAGTCCGCCAAATGAATTGGATTTCGCCCGGGTAAAAGTGATCGACCGGGCGGATGCACCGCTCAGCAACTGGGGGTTTGTTGAATTTGAGACCGAAACCCTACCACTCACTGGCGAAGATGTCACCATCATTCAACATCCCCTGGGCGGTGTAAAGAAATTCAAATCAGATGAGGTCTTGGGGCAGTTAAATCAGCACCTGTTTTATACCACTGAAACAGAACCCGGAAGCAGCGGCTCTCCCGTGCTCAATAAAGAATGTAAAGTGATCGCCCTCCACCATGCCGGCAAAACCATGGCTGAAGGCGGACTCATCATCAACGCCAAAGGCGACAAAGCCGGCGCCAACCGGGGCATACTTTTTCGGGAAATTTTTGCATTTATTGGAAAAATGTGATTAACATGGACAATTAGATCAATGTGGTCAATGGGGGACATTTGCCTGGATTGGTCACATTGAAAGCATCGGTAACATTAACCACATTGATCCAATTGACCATATTCAACACATTCAACACATTGACCACATTATCATGATGATTGCTGATATTAAAAAAACGCTTGAGGAATTTTTGCAGTTATCAGAATCCGGCAAAGCCCTTCAATATATCCAGGGTTTGCTGCCGGAGGGGTCTGATAAGCGTACTCAGACCATTTTACTCGAAAGTCGTCTGGGGCAAGCCAACAAGGCCTTCCAAAATGGCCAGATCGATTTTAAGGAACAGCAGTTGGTGCATGCGAATGTGGTTGCAGCCATCCTGGAAATGGCGAACAGTCTTACAGAAACCGATTTTGAAGCAAAGCGCCCTGGTACCGGACAGATTCCAACGGCTGCGGTGCCTAAATTTGTGATCATATATGCTCCGGAAGATGAACCGCATTGTAAAATACTTAACCGGCACCTGAATGTGTTAAAGTTAATGAAAAAAATCCGGGTCTACAATGTGAATGAGACGCTCGCAACCGATCTGGTGGCTCAGGCAAAGGCAGAAATTGCCGATGCAGATTATCTTCTGGTACTCATTACAGTCAATTTATTTAACGCTTCGGACTGGTTTGAAGTGATGTATAATGCCCTCGGAGAAGGTCGGCGAATGATCCCCATTCGGATCGAAAAAGCTGATCTTGAGGGCACAGGACTAGAAAAATTGAAATCTTTACCTTCCATGGGAAAGGCTGTTTCTGAATGCGCAAACACCGATTCAGCCTATGCAGAAATCGTATCTGAGTTAAAGAAGTTGTTACCTAAATGACGAAATTTCATTCTACTCCTTTGATTTCCCCTGTATTCTGTACATTTGCGGACTTTTTTCGGAAAGGAAGGGATTTTCGTGCGTGTTAGCCAGTGGAAAAGTTTGCTTTTTAAACCAAAAACCATGGGTCAGACACTTTAAAATACTAGAATACCCCAATCCTTAAACACCCGCTCATTCAATAACTCACTTATTTTTAAGAGGTATGCAAAGCAAAGGCGTAGTACGTTTTTTCCTCATTGCACTCACTATCGTGTGCCTGTACCAGTACCTGCTCGTCCTGCCGACGAACAGCATTGAATCCGATGCGCGAGCCTACGCGACCGATTGTTCTGGCAAAAACCCCGGACTTGGCTGGCAAGGATGCTATGCCCAGTATCTGGATTCACTTTCAACAGAGACGGTCTTTGAAATTCCGCTCATCAAAAAATTCACCTATGCAGATCTGAAGAAAAGCCAATTGGCGATGGGTCTTGACCTAAAAGGTGGCATGAGCGTATTGCTTCAGGTGGATCTGAGCGATTTTTTGAAAAGCCTTTCGGGTAATAGCACCGATCCGGCTTTCGCTAAAGCGCTTGCCCGTGCCGCTGAACTTCAAAAAACGCAGCAAGGTGATTACATCAGCCTTTTTGCGCAGGCCTGGAAGGAAGTCGGTGAAGGCCGCACCCTGGCCTCTATTTTTGCCCGTAATGAGGCCAGTGGGATCAAATTCGATGCTCCGGACGCCGATGCGATCAACACCATCCGTACCCTTGCAAACGGCACGGTGGGTGAGACGTACAAGCGCCTCAAACAGCGTATCGACAAATTGGGTGTGGTACAGCCCAACGTTAGCCTGGATGCATCCCGCGACCTGATCCAGGTTGAGCTGCCTGGCATTGACAACCCAAAACGTGCCCGCGAAATGCTCCAGGGACAGGCGAAACTGGAGTTCTGGGAAACCTATCGCATTCAGGACGAAGGTGTGATCCAGGGTTTCACCGCTGCTGACGATCTGCTTAAAACCAGTCAGGCTGCTGTAAGCGGACAGGTGATCGAGAAAGACACCGTATATAACTATCCTACAGGCGCTGATGGACGGCCTGACAGCACCCAGCCAAAAGTACCGGTGATTACAGACCGTTTGAACAATGATTCTGTAGCCGGTCCACTGATCTCCCGCATGAGCCTGAACGGCCAGGGTGGTTCTGTTTTGGCATGGGTGGACAAGAACAAAATGAAGACCATCGACGAGTACCTCAGCCGTGAAGACGTAAAGGCAAAATTCCCTGCTGATATGGCATTCCGCTGGAGCCGCAAGCCAGTGGATGATGCTCAGGGTACCACAGAAAGCCTGAATGGCAAATACGAACTGTATGCGGTTAAGAAGCGCTCTGGTTCTGACAATGCTCCGTTGGACGGTTCTGTCGTCACTTCTGCCCGTGCCGATCCTGACCCAACCAGCGGTGACATTCAGGTAAGCCTGCAGATGAACAATGACGGCGCTAAGATCTGGGCCGACATGACCACTAAATGTGCCAACAATGGCAACCGTGAAGTTGCGATCCTGCTGGACGATGAAGTGGTATCTGCTCCACGTGTGATTAACCCGATCACCGGTGGTAGCACCTCCATCACAGGCGGTTTCAAACTGGAAGAAGCGCAGGACCTTGCGCAGATCCTGCAGGTGGGTAAACTACCTGCGCGTACTAAAATTGTACAGGAAAGCCAGGTGGGTCCATCCCTGGGTGCTGAGAACATCAACAAGTCCCTGACCACAATGATTCTGTCTGTGTTGTTTCTATGTGCATTCATGGTACTGTACTACAACAAAGGTGGCTGGATCAGTGTGATCGCGTTGCTTGCGAACATCTTTTTCATTCTGGGCACGCTGGCTTCTATGGGTACGGTACTCACGTTGCCTGGTATTGCCGGTATCGTACTTACCCTGGCCGCTGCAGTGGATGCGAACGTTATCATTTATGAACGTATCCGGGAAGAATTACGCAATGGCTTAGCCATGGCAAAAGCCGTAACAACGGGCTTTACCCGCGCCCTTCCTGCTATTTTGGATGCGAACGCAACGATGATCCTTACGGCATTTGTATTGATCTATTTCGGTCTGGGTCCGATCAAGGGTTTTGGTACGGTACTGTTTATCGGTATTGTATGTTCGATGTTCACCGCAGTATTGGTGGGTCGTTACATCACCGAATGGTGGATTGAAAAAGGACGCGATATCAACTACAGCCGTCCATGGTCTGAAAACTGGCTGGTCGGTTTCCATTACGATTGGATCGGAAAACGTAAGTATGCTTATGGTTTCTCGCTCGCTATTATCGCGATCGGTGTTGCTTCGTTCTTCGCGCGTGGTTTTGAATTGGGTGTTGACTTTAAAGGTGGCTATTCTTACAACGTGCAGTTTGACAAGCCCGTTGATGTGGAAGCCCTGCGTGGTCCTCTGACCACCGCATTGGGTGGCAACCCGATCATCAAGGCCGTAAATACCGCAAATACCTTCAATATCACTACTTCTTATCTCATTGACGAGCAAGGTGGTGACGTGGTGGATCGTGTAACTGCAAAGCTACACGAAGGCATTACTGCCGCTGGTGTTTCCTCCGACCTGGAGGCATTCAAAAACACCAGCAGCACAGGTACCCACATCGTTTCTTCGAGCCAGGTGAGTGCTACTGTGGCGGACGATATCCGGAACTCCTCCTTCATGGCAGGGATCTGGGCCCTGGGCCTGATCTTCCTGTTCTTATTGATCCGTTTCCGTCGCTGGCAATTCTCGCTCGGCGCAGTACTTTCCCTGCTGCACGATGCCCTGATCATGCTTACTTTCTTTACATTGTTGCATGGTATTGTGCCTTTCTCTCTGGAGATCGACCAGGCCATCATCGCTTGTATTCTGACCGTGATCGGCTTCTCTGTGAACGATACCGTGATTGTATATGACCGTATTCGTGAGTTCATGTCCACTTTTGCAGGTCGCAAGAAAGAAGAAGTATTCAACATGGCCATCAATACCACCCTGAGCCGTACCCTGATCACTTCAGGTACCGTGTTTATTGTGGTACTGTTGCTGTTCCTCTTTGGCGGTGGTGCGATCAAAGGCTTTGCCTTTGGTATGCTGATCGGTGTACTTTTTGGCACGTATTCCTCCATCTTTGTGGCTTCTGCATTGGTGGTAGATTTCACCAAAGAGGATGTGATCAACAGCAAAGTTGTTCATTCTCACGCCGCTACTCCTTCCGTGGAAAAGCCAGCCAAGGTCAAAAAAGAAAAGGTTTAATGCTGGCCAACAGAATTTAGATAAAAAAAACCCTGCTCACAATGTGAGCAGGGTTTTTTTTATTTAACGCTTACCTAATACCTTTAGCCTGAAATTTACGCCATGAATTGATTTATTTCCGGCAAACAGTCTAGATTTGCCGGAGCTATTCTTACATTTAAATCAAAACTCAACTATCTCATGAACGCATTTTTATCGCTGGGCCGTTGGATCTTCGCTATTCCATTTGCCATTCTGGGACTCATCAATTTCCTGAGTACTAAAACAATGGTCGAATCTTTCGTCCCGAATTATATGCCGGCTCCTGAAGTTTGGGTATACCTGGGAGGCATTGGTCTGGTCGCCGCTTCCATTAGTATGCTCACTGGCAAATACGATAAACTTGCATGCACCTTGTTGGCTATTTACCTGCTTTTTATGGTAGCCCTGGTACACCTTCCTGCCAGTATGGCC
Source organism: Saprospiraceae bacterium (assembly GCA_044350425.1). Classification (GTDB taxonomy): domain Bacteria; phylum Bacteroidota; class Bacteroidia; order Chitinophagales; family Saprospiraceae; genus M3007. The sequence goes on from JBILHS010000004.1 coordinate 34,061, forward strand.
GGCAGCATCAGCGCACAGTTTCTGTTGTTTAAAGATATGGCACTCGCCGGAGCGGCCATGATGTATGCACAAAGCTTGGCAAAAGATCGGTCGGTGATCGGATAATCCTTCATGCTTGTAAATTTTGAAAGAAAAGTTTGTGTTTACCCCTGAAGTTTCGACATTCGCGGCGAATTATTTCCCGAGATAGCCGGGACAGTTAACCAATCTAGCTTATCAATCCATTCTATTGTATGAACAGCGTCGGCTGCTGAAAAGCAGTCGTCGCTTTTTTTTTGTAAAAAACTGCATCGTATGAAACCTTTTCTGCCGGTTTCCGCTTGTTCCCTCTTTTAGCCCTATCCCCCGAACCCTATCCACAACACCCCACCTGGCTATGCTGCAACAATTTTACAACCATTGGCTCAACTCCTACCGCGGTATTCCAAGAGTGATCTGGTACATTTCAATCGTAAGCCTCGTCAACCGCTGCGGTGCCTTTGTGATCTCCTTTTTGGCATTATATATGACCAAAAAACTGGGTTTTCCCCTCGAACAAGCAGGCTATGTCTTGACCTGCTTTGGAGTTGGAGCACTCATCGGGGCTTTTACAGGAGGTAAACTGACCGACAAACTGGGCTACCACCCCATTCAGTTCTGGAGTCTCCTGATCAATGGTCTGATACTCTTGCTCATGATGCTGGTGCGGGACATCTGGGTCATGGGTTTGGCTGTATTCGCCATGAGTTTTTCTTCGGAGGTGTTCCGGCCGGCCAACTCGGTGGCGATGGCTCAACACTGCGAACCGCATACCCGCACCCGCTCTATTTCACTGTATAGAATGGCCGTAAACCTTGGATGGACCCTCGCACCCGCCCTGGGGGGCATGTTAGTTGCTTTTGGATGGGAATGGCTTTTTTGGGTGGATGGCCTGACCTGTATAGCTGCAGCCTTTACGCTGCTTTGGCTGTTGCCACGCCAGGCTCCGGTGCGAAGCGTTCCAAATAATGAAGAGACTGGAGCAACAGAAGTAGTTCAAATTGCCACCATTTCTCCCTATCGCGACCGAAATTTTGTGCTGTTCGCGTTGCTGACCATGCTGGGCGCAGTGGTTTTTATGCAAATCCTGTGGACAATACCTTTATTTTGGGAAAAAACCTATGCCTGGTCAGAGGGGCAGATCGGAAAAATGCTGGCCCTCAACGGCCTGTTGGTATTTTTTATTGAAATGCCGTTGGTACATCGACTCGAAGGTAGAAATCGAAGCCTTGGGTATGTACGTTTTGGATTGATCCTTTATGCACTGTCCTTTGCCTTTTGCCTGCTGCCTGCGGGAATTTTTCCTGCATTGATGTTCATCGTGATGATTTCATTTGGCGAAATGTTCGTGATGCCGTTCAGCAGCAATTTTGTTTTTGGGCGTTCGGAAGGAAGTAAACAGGGGCAATATATGGCACTTTATACCATGTCCTATTCTGTAGCCAATATCATTGCGCCGTTTGTAGGCACCCAGGTTATTGCCAACTGGGGATATGCTACACTTTGGTATTTGGTGATCGGCTTAGCACTCATCACTTGCCTTGGTTTTGGATTAATGAGCGGGCAAAAGTTTCAAGTTAATTAGTTAAAAGTGGGCAAGTTTCAAGTTGAAAGTCAAAAGTGGGCGAGTTTCAAGTTAAAAGTGATGAGCTTGAAACTTGCCCACTTTTAACATGAAACTTGCCCACTTTTAACTTTTAACTTGCCCACTTGAAACTTGCCCACTTTTAACTTTATCTGTCCCGATCCGCCTTAAGGTTAAGGAACATCTTGAATCCGAAGTTAACTCCGATGATCTTGGAGTTCACAAAGTAGTTTCCGTCCAGAAAGACCTCTGTGTTTTTGAACACGTCCCGGATGAAAAAATAACCCAGTTCTACGCCCAAGGTTACGTCAAACTTCTCCGGCGCAACTCCTTCCGGCTCCAGTGCCTCTGAAATGAAGGCGTACCGAACACCCGCCTTTCCCATTGCTGTAAACGCTTTTGATTTTGTCTTACTGCATTGATTGCCATTGGTACGGAACTTACCCGCCCCCACCTCAAGCAGAGCATAAGGTGTCGTCACAAAAGTATTTTCCACATCTTTGGATTGTGGGTCCATGCTAAATACGGCGCCGCCACCGATCCGGGCAGTGCTCCAGTGGGTAGCCACGTTCATGGCAGTACCAATTCCCACTCCAATTCGGTTGGCCACCAAGGTTACATCCGGCGCTGCAAGATGAACCACCGGAATATCAAGAAAAAGACGAGGCCCTGTAGCATATTGTGCGTGGGCGAGAGAAACAAATGCTGCAAACGCAGCGAAGAGAAGAAAGGATTTTTTCATGAAAATTGTCAATTTTTCGTGTGAATTTCAGGGGGCAAGATACCTTGTTCTGGCAATTTCGCTGCCCGACAGATTTCGAATGCACATTTATTGCATATTTCAATATAGGATATTTAATTTTATTGAAAAAAAGAACATTAAAACTAAATTTAATAATTTTATCAGATAATAATTTCAAATCAACAGCTTTCATCAAAACGTGTCAAAGGTAAAAACCTGAAAAGACCATTACTTTTCACCCTTTCATCTTCTTCAAAACATTATGAATACCAAATTATTGCTTGCGACAAAGACGGCGCAATTGCCGGCGTAATCATTAGTTTCCTAATTTCTCTCAGTTTCGATCCGGGCCAATACAGCATGTTAAAAATGTGGAATGACAGCACCAGACTTGTTTTTGCCCCCATTACCAAGGGTATTTACGGAGTCGTTGTAGGTGGTGCAATTGGTTGGGATTTACGATTACTATTTTTTCGACCCAAAAAAGGCACAAATCATCCTTTCTTCGGGTCAAAAAAATCGTAAATCCCAAATCCCAAATCCCATTTTCTACCTTTGCCCCATGAAACAACTCATCGAATGCGTCCCCAACTTCTCTGAGGGCCGCGACCCTGCCATACTCAAACAGATTACAGACGTCATTGAATCCGTATCCGGTGTTAAACTACTGGATGTGGATCCCGGAGCGGCGACGAACCGAACGGTCGTAACCTTCGTGGGTGAACCTGCTGCGGTGATCGAAGCTGCTTTTCAGGCTATCCGGAAAGCCTGTGAAGTCATTGACATGAGCAAGCACAGCGGCGAACACCCACGCATGGGTGCAACCGATGTTTGTCCGCTGATCCCGATCGCAAATATTTCGATGGAAGAGACGGCCGACTGGGCGCGTCGTCTGGCTGAGCGGGTTGGTCGTGAGCTGGAACTGCCCATTTATTTATACGAAGCCGCAGCAAGCAGTCCGGAGCGCCAGAATCTTGCCGTGATCCGGGCAGGTGAGTACGAGGGACTGCCAGAAAAACTGGCCAACCCAGCCTGGAAACCAGACTTTGGTCCGGCCAGATTTAACCCAAAAAGCGGTGCAACAGTTATCGGCGCCCGCGATTTTTTGATCGCCTATAATGTCAATCTAAACTCCACCTCTGTGCGCCGGGCCAACGCTGTGGCCTTCGATGTGCGTGAAAACGGTCGGGGGCTCAACGACGCCCAAGGCAAACCCATGAAAGACGCCTCCGGTGAACCGATGCGCCAACCTGGCCTCCTGAAAGGTGTAAAAGCCATTGGCTGGTACATCGATGAATACGGCATTGCTCAGATCTCGATGAACATCACAGATATACGTGCCACCCCGCTGCACCTGGCTTTTGAAGCCTGCTGTCAAAGTGCTGACCGACGCGGCATGCGTGTTACAGGCTCAGAGCTGGTCGGTCTGGTGCCGCTCGACGTAATGTTGGAGGCCGGGAAGTATTTTTTGAAAAAGCAGCAACGCAGTATAGGCGTGAGTGAAGCAGAATTGCTTAAGATCGCTGTTAAATCCATGGGATTAGACGAGCTCGCTCCCTTCGATCTGCAGCAAAAGATCATTGAGTACAACCTTGTAAAAGGCAATGCAGACCAGGCAAAAAAGCTGGTCAACATGAACCTGGTCGCTTTTGCAGACGAAACCGCCAGTGAGAGCCCGGCTCCGGGCGGAGGCTCAATCAGTGCCTATGTGGGAGCACTGGGCGCCTCGCTCGCTACCATGGTGGCCAATCTAAGCAGTCACAAACGTGGCTGGGACGAACGCTGGGAGGAGTTTTCTGACGCTGCCGTGCGAGGTCAAAAAATTAAAGATGCCTTGCTTCGAACCGTGGACGAAGATACCGACGCCTTTAAAATGATCATGGAAGCCTTTGGTTTGCCCAAAAACACACCGGAAGAAAAAGCTGCGAGGAAAGCAGCGATCCAGGCTGGCACGCGAAAGGCCATTGAGATTCCCTTTAAAGTGATGCAACTTTCGTTTGAATCCTTCCCACTCATCAGGCAAATGGTCGAAACAGGCAATCCAAACTCGGTGACGGACGCCGGAGTGGGTGCCTTGTGCGCACGCGCAGCGGTGCGCGGGGCTTTTATGAACATTCAGGTCAATACTTCGGGTCTGGACGATAAGGAGTTTGCCACACAGATATTGGCTGAGGGGCAAAAAATGGTCGCAGAGGCAGATATAATGGAGCTTGAGATTTTGGAAATTGTGGCTGGCAAGCTCTAGGGGAGCGACTCCTTAAAGTTTACGATGCCCTTAACATCCCTTCACCAATCCCTAACAGCGCCGCTCCGTTTATACCCCAAAATAATACAACATGAAAGTCCAAACCATCCTGCTTACCCTCGCGCTTTTCGCTGTTTCTGCCACCCAGATCTCTGCCCAAAACAACCGAAATCGTTGGGAAGAGGACGAATCTGAACAAAAATGGAGTGTCGGGCTTGCGCCCCTCAGTCTGCTACTGCCCAGTGGCACGGTCAATGTCCGTGGCGAATGGTCCTATGCCTCCAATAAATCTCTGGTGCTGCTCCTGGGCATCCCGCGTCCGACCAAAATGCCCAACCTTCTGGAAAATAATTTTGACCTGACCGATGAAGGCACGACAGTCAAAAACAAGTACACCTCCTTCGGGTTGGTCGTTGAAAACCGTTTTTACCTCGGAACCAAGGCGCCACGTGGTTTTTATCTGGCTCCTTATGCCCGATACAATCACTTTTTTCTGGCCCGAACCACTGAGAACCTTGAAAGTCAATATGCAACTACCTTCAAAGGAGCCATCAACGGCATTGGCGTGGGCGGCGCAATGGGCGTACAGTTTCGACTGGGTGATCACTTTACCATGGATGCTACCTTGGTCGGCCTGGATATTAAATGGTTGCGCGGCACCCTCACTTATGCTTCCAACGACCCCAACAATGATGTAGCAGCGTTCCGCGATGAGGTACAAAAGGCCGTGGAAGACATCCCGATTATTGGCTCCCGACTTTCTGCGGCCATTGATGGCGACCTTATTAAAGTAAATACCCCTGGTGCAGTATTGCCCGGTTACCGGTTTAATTTGTCTGTAAACTATGTATTTTAAGGTTAGTTGAAAACGGTAATTTGAAGTACCTTTGCGCCCGTTTTGATGCAGTGATGAACCAATGCGTCGATAAAGTTATTTTATACGCTACGGCTGGAAACACCTCATTGCTTCATCTAATTTCGACTTCGCTACTTCATGAAAAATATCCGCAACTTCTGCATCATTGCCCACATTGACCACGGCAAAAGCACGCTCGCTGACCGTCTGTTGGAGTATACCCATACCATCAGCAAACGCGATATGCAAGACCAGGCGCTTGACAATATGGACCTCGAACGCGAGCGCGGAATTACCATCAAAAGCCACGCTATCCAGATGAAGTACATCCATCCGGCAGATGGTGTAGAATATATTTTCAACCTGATCGACACCCCCGGACACGTAGACTTTTCCTACGAAGTAAGCCGGTCGATCGCTGCTTGCGAAGGCGCGCTTTTGTTGGTTGATGCTTCCCAGGGTATCCAGGCGCAAACAATCAGTAATCTTTACCTGGCAGTGGATCACAATCTGGAGATCATTCCGATTGTGAACAAGGTGGATATGGAAAGCGCCAATGTCGAGGAAGTTCAGGATCAGATCATGGATTTGATTGGTTGCAAGCGTGAAGACATTATTTCCGCTTCAGGCCGAACTGGTATTGGCATTGCCGAAATTCTGGCTGCCGTAGTGGACCGGGTACCTGTCCCCAGCGGGGATCCCGATGCGCCACTTCAGACCATGATCTTTGACTCGGTGTTCAACTCTTACCGCGGCATCATTGCTTATGTACGGGTTATGAATGGCTCCATGAAAAAGGGAGATAAGATCAAGTTTTTCAATACCGGAAAAGAAGTCGTAGCGGAAGAAGTGGGTGTGCTGCGCATGGGCCAGTTTGAAGCTACCGAAATTAGCACCGGGGACGTAGGTTATGTCATAACCGGCATTAAAGTAAGTAAAGAGATCAAAGTGGGTGATACCATTACCCACGTGGCGAGACCATGCCTGGAGGGCGTAAAAGGCTTTGAAGAGGTAAAACCGATGGTATTTGCGGGGGTATATCCGCTGGATAATGATGATTTTGAGGACTTGCGCGACGCACTGGAAAAACTTCAGCTAAATGACGCTTCCCTGGTCTGGGAGCCTGAAACTTCTACAGCGCTTGGTTTTGGTTTCCGTTGTGGATTCCTGGGTATGCTGCACATGGAAATTGTGCAGGAGCGACTTTATCGCGAGTTCGACCAGGATATCATCACCACAGTACCCAACGTGCCCTACAAGGCCACGGATATGAAGGGCAACCAATTCACGGTACACCAGCCCACAGAATTACCGGAGCCCAACCACCTGCAAAGTGTGCAGGAACCTTACATCTATGCCCAGGTAATTACCAAGCCTGAATACATCGGCAATATCATGACACTATGCCTCGAGAAACGCGGCATCCTGATCAAACAGCATTACCTCACACCCACACGCCTGGAAATTATTTTCCACCTGCCGCTGGCTGAGATCGTATTTGATTTCTATGATAAGTTGAAATCCATCACGCGCGGTTATGCCTCCTTTGATTACCACATTATCGACTATCGCGATACGGATCTTGTAAAACTGGACATCCGACTCAACAACGAACCGGTGGATGCGCTTTCAGCCCTTTTTCACCGCTCCAAAGCAGAGTACATGGGCCGAAAAATGTGCTCGAAACTCAAAGAGCTCCTGCCCCGCAAACAATTCCAGATCGCTATCCAGGCAGCTATCGGTCAGAAAGTGATCGCCCGTGAAACCATCTCGGCGCTCCGCAAAGACGTGACAGCCAAATGTTATGGGGGTGATATTTCGCGTAAACGGAAACTGCTGGAAAAGCAAAAAGAAGGCAAAAAACGTATGAAACAGTTTGGAGATGTAGAGGTGCCTCAAGAGGCGTTTTTGAAGGTTTTGAAATTGAATGATTGATCATTATGGAACACGTTTACTAAACTTTTAAAAGTTTAGTAAACGTAACCTTTAGGCGTATTTCTGAATCAGATAAAAATCCTCACAGGCGACTTTGCATCAGGCAGGGTCGCCTGTTTTTTATGGGTAGTTCACAAAGACCCCTCCAAAATGCATGAAAGAAGTATTTCTATCGCCTATATCCTCAAAGAAAGCGATGTTTGCAAACTAAAATACTCCGGTATGACGTCCCCCGCCGACCTTACCGAACTGCGACGCACCCTGCGCGAGATACTACCAGACCCGGATAAAGGGGTTTTCGCTGTGCTGACAGCTTTGAAAAACACCCTTCCTGAGCAGACGGAAAAGTATAACGCCGTTTTCAATTAGAGACGCGCCTCAATGCAGTCAATAAGGACCGCATCCGTGGCCTGCTTTCTCAGGAGGATATGGATCGGGCCTACAATCAGATCACTGCGGATGTACTGGATCTGATCGATGGCCTTCAATTGGCCGATTTTGACGCCAAAACTGCCGAAAGCAGTGTAGAGGACAAGGCAGGCAGTATTTTTTACCGGATTTTTTGGGACAAAACCATCCAGACGCATACCAGAAACAGCTTTGAAACCTATCTTTTAGCCTATCCGGATGGTCTATTTATAGAAGAAGCAAGGTTTAAGATTGACAGTCTAAAAAACCTGAACAACCAGCCCAAAGAAGCGGAGGGGCTGGAGCCGAAATCCATTTATGAAGAAAAAGACTCCCTTGAAATTCCGGAAATAACACCTCCCGCCTCCATCCCTAAGCTGTCAAAAAAGACGAAGCCAATTCCACCAAAGCCAAAGCCGGCACCCGGCACACCCAGTCCAAACCCTGCCCTACCCGTCCGTAATCCCCCCCCCCGGTTACCCCGGATCCTCAGGCAGGCAAACCGTATAAAAAACGCAAATCAGGATTTGAAATGGTACTGGTTCCCGGCGGAAGCCTAAGCCTTGCCAAGGATGATTGCCCCGGTGGAACCAGTGTAAAACTCCAGCCATTCAAGATCGGTCGATACGAGATCACACAATCAGACTGGTGGAATGTTATGGGACGCGACCCTTCTTTCCATGCGCAATGCCCGGATTGTCCGGTAGAAAGAGTATCCTGGAACGATGTCCAGGTATTCCTACAGAAGGCTTCACAAAAAAACGGCAAACGCTATCGGCTTGCTTTCGAAGCCGAATGGGAATGGGCGGCCATGGGCGCAACGCTGAGCAAATGCTACAAATATGCGGGGGGGAATGACCCCAACCCAATAGCATGGTTCAATATCGTACAAGAGAAGGCCCATGAAGTTGGCACCAAACGCCCGAACGAACTTGGCAGATTTAAGCGGCAATGTATGGGAATGGTGTCAGGGGCAATACCCGCCTTTATAGTAGTCAAATGGAGCCATCTCGAAAGCATTTAATGGGGCATAATCAAGGTTTGCTAAGCCAGCTCCGGCTTTGATACCCAAACGGAAACTCTGGGCTGTAGAGACCGTCGTGATGGCAACCCAAAGGGCGATAACTAGTATGGGAGAAAGCGCTTTTTTCATAGGGGGTAACGATCGGTGCAGATAGAAGCCTGAAAGTAACGATGAAAGAACCAGTTCATTCCTAAAATAGTGCTATTTTGCAGGGCAATATGACACCTCCCTGCCTTTTATGAAACAAATCTCCTTTTTTTTACTACTCCTTTCCGGTATTCCATGCCCGGCGCTGTATTGCCAGACCACTTGCGATACCCTGCTCTGCAAAGATGGTCGTCGAATCCGTGCACAGATCCTGGGCTCTGAATCTGGTGGCATTGTGTACACCCCATGCGGTGACAACACAGGCAGACAGTTTTTCATCGAAAAAGAGAAGGTTCAAACCATTCATTTCCAAAATAAGCCTGAAAAGGTCACTAAAGCCCCCGAAACAGGTAAGAATACCTTGTTAAATCGCTCCAAACCTAAAAATTATACGGATAAAACGACGGTGGTCATTTGGGTCGGAGTTTCATTTACGGATGCCTTACACTATGATACAGAGGGAGAGACTGTTTCCGCATTTCAATTTGGAAGCCAGGTAAACCTAAAAAATAGTCCTTTTCAATTGGGTATTATGTACCGACCCTTTTCCTATTATTCAGGGTATTTCGACGCTTTTGATAAACAGGGAATCAGTGGGGAGCTTACCTTTTTCCTAAAAAAACAGACCATTGGCCGCTTGTCTGGCAAGACCCAAAAAGGTTATTGGGGCTGTGATTTTCAGACCGGTCGACGTGCTTATTCCTATGAGGATACTTACAATGGTTCCACTACCCGGAACTTTGTAAAAACCAATTGGTATGCCTTGATGCCCCGCGTTGGATTTCAATTAGGTTGGGATATTTTCTGCCTGGACATTGCTTTGCCTATTGGTTTTAAATCCACTAAAAACAGCTTTTCTAACGGCATTAATGATTCCAAATACAGAGATACCTTGATTTCTGTCCAGCCCGCTTTGTCATTTGGGATTCGAATCTGAAATTTCGGTTCCATTCTGGCTCCTATTTCACCACTTTATAAAACCAGCTTATGTATCCAATTCGACTTTTTCAAGGCCCCATTGCATTTGCCCTTGCTTTTTTAATAGCGCTGAGTTCGATGAGCTGCTACAGCCGGGTGCGGATGAGTACTTCCCGTCTTCCGAAGATCCAGGATCTCAAAGGGCTAAAGTTTGTGCTGATCGATGCCTCCTCGCCCATCACGCATATGTGGAATTTGACCAATCCAAAATTTGAAAAGGATTCACTTTCTGCCAACCTAAACCGGGCATCTGAAGCTTTCGGAATTGAGCTCGCCAGTATACGTTCTAATTCAGATCAGGGAAAAAACCAGGACCTGGTTTTGATCTATCTCAAAGCTGAAAAAGCTAAATCCCTTGCGGATACGGTCTCCACACAAATTTCGTATAAAGACATCACTAAAATTGAGGTTTTTGAACCAGATGCTGCAGAGGTCATTGGTTGTATTCTGATCGGACTGGGTAGCCTCGCTGCGATTGCGCTGATTGCCTTAATCATTGCCTGCAACTGTCCCCATGTCTACTCAGAAGCCCCGGATGGTTCACGGGAGCTGGAAGGTTCGCTTTACGGCGGCGCCATCTATCCGGTGCTGGAACGCAGCGATTATCTGCCTCTGGATCACCTTCAAGCTGTTGACAATCAATATAAGATCTGGTTGGTAAATCAGGAATCTCAACGCCAGCATACCAACCTGGCAGCACTGGAGGTCATCGATCACGCGCCCGGGATACAGCCGTTGTTTGATAAATATGGCATCCTGCACACCCTCAGCTTCCCACAAGTGCCTTTTGAAGCGATCGACCATGCTGGCAAAAATGTGTTGCACGAGATCACAGCCAAAGACCAAAAAGCTTTCCAAGGAGACCTTGATTACCCGGATGTAGAGGGCATTGAAAAGCTGAGCCTCCGTTTTTCAAAACCGGTCGGAGCCAAACAGGCCAAACTGGTCATCCGGGCCAAAACGGACCCCTGGGTAGACTATGTTTATCATGAGTTCCAAAACGCACTGGGCCAATATGCTGATGCGGTCCATCGGAAATACAGCCAAAAATCAGCAGCTCAAAACCAGGCCTGGATGGAGGATCAAAAGCTTCCAATCGCCGTCTGGATGGAAACATCACCCGGTCAATGGCGCGAAACGGAACATTTCAGCCTGGCAGGTGCTTCAGCTTTCCGGGACGATGTTTTGCCCATTGACCTGTCCAGGATCCAGGGTGATGCGGTGCATATTCGATTGGAATTTGGCTTCCACTTCTGGGAAATTGACCGCGTTGCAATGGATTTCACGGAAGATCAAGCGGTGCAACAAACCACCTTACGCCCCCTCTTGGCCCAAAATGAACTGGGGCAGGACGTCACCACTCGTCTGACCGACGACGATGACCAATATTACGACCAGCCCAATATAGGGGATGAGGCCCGACTCCACTTTGAAGTCCCAGCCCTTGCACCTGGTCAGGAAAGAAGTCTGGTGCTTCATGCCAAAGGTCATTACGAGGTGCTGCACCAAAATGCACCAGGTCGCCCTGGTCTTTCCAGGTTAAATGCCTGGAAAAAAGAAAATGCATTGCCAAAGCTTTCGGTGGCACGCTGGCAAAGCGCAAAAAGCCTTTCTGTTTCCCATTAACCTACCTGAAATCGTGGACGCTAAACGCTACAACATCACAGGGATCCGGTACAAGCTTTTTGAACTTCGGATGCTGGTTCATCTGGCCCGGACCGCTTTTACCATATACCCAAAAAAACAGGACGCCTGGAAAGCCCTGCGCGGACATCTCCGCACGCATCTGGGCTTTAAAAAAGCAATGCACCTGAATAAAGCCCTACGAATCCAGGGTCAATATTATGTACAAATGACCTTGCCCGGATCCGGGACAAAGGGCCTGGAAACATTGACGATCAATGAGCTAAACCGTCAGGTTCCCATCCCCGGCCATCGTCCCGGGCTTAATCTGCTCATGCTTGCCATCACAAAAAAGTGTTCCCTTCAATGCGCCCATTGTTTTGAGTGGGACAACTTGAACCAGCGCGAAAATCTTTCATTAGCAGATTTATTGGGTATTGTCAGCAAATTTCAATCCGATGGCGTGGCTTCTATTGAGTTAAGCGGAGGCGAACCGCTCAACCGATATGATGACCTGCTTCAACTCCTGCAGCAAAGTGATACCCTGAGCTCTGATTTTTGGGTCATATCTTCCGGATACCGGCTAAGCGCAGAAAGAGCACTGAAATTAAAAGCTGCCGGTCTTGTTGGCTTTTGTATCAGTCTGGATCATTGGGATGCGGCGAGACACGACGAATTTCGGGGCTTGAAAGGCTCTTTTGAATGGGCGATCACCGCTGCTCAGCACGCAAAGGCTGCAGGTCTGGTCGTCAGTTTTGCACTGACCGCCATGCGCGATGTTTGCAACCCGGAAGATCTGATGCATTATGCAACACTGGCCCAGGAGCAAGGCGTGCATTTTATCCGGATCCTGGAACCCCGTTCGGTCGGGCATTTTAGCGGCAAGAACGTAGAATTGGGTTCTCGAGAAATCACTGAATTAGAGGACTTCATGCAAAAATTACAGACCGAAAAAGCATTCCGGGATTTTCCCTTGATCGATTATTACCCTGCTTATCAGCGTAAGGCTGGCTGTTCAGGAGCCGGACAAAGGTTTTTGTATGTTGACACCGATGGAGACATGCATGCCTGTCCATTCTGCCAGCACAAATGCGGCAATGTGCTCTGTGATGGCCTTGAAACCGGCCGTGAAAGAATGGAACAGGCGAGTGGTTGTCATGTTTATGCCATGGCTTAATTCTAATATACAATAAAATTAGTTTTATTATTGACGACATTCAGCTTTTTGAGCCCGTCGTCCGGCCAACCTTTGTCCTGTCAGATTTCAATAAAACTAACCTATGACCGCTACTTTTTCAAATGCAACCATTGAACGTTTGATCCGGATAAGCAAGGAAAAACCGCTATTACCGGAAACCTATGTTCCCTGGCATGAGCCCATTCAGGCAGACGAACGATTTATGCCGGAGCAGCTCATCTCACTTCAGGGCCATCCACTCTGGGATACCCTTTCAGCCGCTAAAAAACGGGAATTGGGTCGCCATGAAGTGGTACAAGTCATGTATTCCTATGCATGGTCAGAAGGCCTCGCCTGTCTGTTTTTCAATCGCCACTTGTTGACACTTTCTCCCGAATCTGTAGAATATCGCTTTTTGCTGCGTGAACTGATCGAGGAGTTCAGGCATCAGGAAATGTTTGGAAGTGTGGTCAGCAAACTGGAAGGCAAGCCTGTGCCACCGGGCTTTTGGCACAACTTCTGGGGCAAGATATCCGTCCGGCAACTGCCTCCGGATTTTGTATTCATTTCTGTATTGGCCGTAGAGCTCATGACCGATGTGTATGGCAAACACATCCGCCGCGACGATGGCGTGTCCATCATCTTGCGCAAAGTAGCTGAGTTGCACAACATTGAAGAAGGACGCCATATTTTTTACACCAAATTATGGCTCGAACGATTTACAGCAAAAGCTGGTTTTGTGCGTCGATCCTGCTACAGCCTGGTGGTGTTGCTCAACTTATATTTCATGTGTACCCTGTATGTCAAACAGGAAATTTTCGAAAGAATCGGCGTGCCGAATCCAAAACAATATGCCCGGGCTGCCGCGCAAAACCTGAAGCAAAAGCTGGGTGCACATTGCCTGGAAGAAGCCATGGAATTTGTGCATGGTTTTCAGGGTTTTAACTGGTTCACACGCCCGCTTTGGCGCTGGGTCATGAAAGTAAACGTAGCATGAACAGAGCAAAGATCTCCGAATTGGCTGTCTATCTGCCGGAACGGGTGGTTAGCAATGCCGAAATTGAAGCACGCATCAATGTCCGGCGTACTATTCTCCCTCCCGGCGGCCTGCAACGCTTGTTTGGCATTGAAACACGGCGTTATGCGGCCAGCGACCAGCAGGTTTCTGACCTGGCCACGGCTGCGGCCCAAGCTATTGTGGATAAAGTCGGTGCCTCCAACATAGAGTTTATGATCTTCGCAGCGGCCTGTGCCGATCTGATAGAGCCCGCCACCTGCAACATGGTTCAACATAAACTAGGTTTACGATGCCCGGCCATGGATATTAAAAATGCCTGCAACAGCTTCACCAGCGCTCTGATGACCGCCAGTAGCTTCATTCAGGCGGGGATTTACAACCATGTGCTGGTTGTAAATGGCGAAAAGCTGAGCGATGCGGTCCGTTTTGATTATAATGATGAAACTCAATTAGTCAAACATCTGGCTGGCCTCAGCCTAGGGGATGCCGGTGCGGCAGCCCTGGTAAGCCGTTCTTTGGATGAAAGTGGCCTCTGTTTTCAAAAATTCATGACCAAAGGAGAACATTGGGAGTTGTGTACCATCAAAGGGGGTGGCTCCATGTACCCACATGATGCCGGCAAAAATTATTTTGAAGGCCAGACCGCCGAACTCAAGGAAGTTTTGGCCAAAACCGCCCATACTTTTTTCCACGAATGCATGATCGAATCTGAATGGGAGATCGGCGAAATCCAGCACTTTTTTACCCACCAGGTTTCCATCGGAACGACACGACTGATCGCACAATTGACCAAGATCGATCCTTCGAAGATCGAGGAAGTATTTTCCAGGTACGGCAACACAGCCGCTGCATCCATACCGCTGGCCATGCACCAAAGGCTTTGCCGGGGCGAGATCCAAAAAGGTGACAAAATCGCCTGGGTGGGTCTGGCTGCGGGGGTGAGCGCTTCGGTGCAGTTGATGATTTGGTGAATAGTTGAAAGTTTAGAGTTGAAAGTTTAGAGTTGAAAGCGGTCCATGGCTTGGCGCTTGTAATTTTAAAAGCTCATTGGGTAAAAAAATGAAATCACTCCTACAACTGCTTCGCGAACGAGACCCTGATACGCCAGCCATTGTGCAGGATGGTCAGTTAATGCGTATCCATGAACTACTTCGGGACACGGAGATCCTGGTAGCGGGTTTTCAGCAAGTGGGTATAAAGCCCGGCGATACTGCGGTGCTTGCCGCCATGCCGGACGCTGGATTTATCCGTATTATCTATGCTGCGTTGGTTTCGGGTCTGCAGCTGGCCGTTATTGATCCGGAAATGGGCCGCGAAAACTACCATGCAAAACTCCGGCAACTCCAGCCGAAATGGGCCTTTGTGGATTATCGATTGCTGCTCTTACAGGAGCACCCATTGTTGCGCTGGGCCTATTTCTACTGGTCAAAAAAGGGTATTTATTTTCCGCGAAGTCCCGGCATCCGCATCGTTGCTACCGGGAAGTGGATGCCTGTTTTTCAAAAGCATATACCTTTTAAACGCTTGTTGGATACTGGCAAAAAACACCCAAAGCGGGAACTCAAGACACCCGATCCCGCCAATGATTTTCTCATTACTTATACCTCGGGTACCACCTCTATTCCGAAAGGGGTGGTACACAGCGTCGGAGCCATCACCGCCAGTATCCTACAGATAGCCGACCTGATCCGGGGTGGAAAAAATCGCCGGATCGCCACCCACCTACCCTACTTTGCCATCATCGGACTCAATGCCGGCGCGGAAGCGCATCTTTGGAAATACGGAATGACTGCACTGGAACAGATCGAATTTATCCAAAAGAATGACATTACGACCCTTTTCAGCCCACCCTGCGATTACTTGCCCCTGATCGAATACTGCGAACAGGAAGGCTGTTTGTTTCCAGATTGCCTGCAGCACCTGTTTTTTGGCTCGGCACCCGTACACCGTTCGTTTTTGGAAAGGCTTCTTGCTGTTTTGCCCGGGCATGTTCAACTGACCTGCTTGTACGGCATGACCGAAAATCTGGTCGTAGCCAGCATCGATGGCAGAGAAAAAGCAAGGCTTCCAACGGATGCTGGCGACATTTTAGGCCAGCCGGCCTCGGGCGTTGAAATCAAGATAGCCGAAGATGGGGAGATACTGGTCCGTTCTCCTCAGATGTATACCCGCTACCTTCATCTGGAGACACGCGACGTATGGCATGCCAGCGGGGATCTGGGGCATTTGGATCCTGCTGGTCGGATCGTACTGACCGGGCGCAAAAAAGACATGATCATACGCCGCAACTTCAACCTTTATCCCGGCTTGTATGAACCGACCATCAACCGTATTCCCGGCGTAACAGAGAGCGCTTTTGTGGGTGTGTTTAACGAAAAAAAGCACGACGAGACCGTGGCTCTTTTTGTGGAGACCCGTCAACCCACTTCAGAAACCGTCTTCAAAAAAATGCTGGAACGAGGAGCATATTCGATCGACCAGGAGGCCCTGCCGGATCTGATCTTTTTTGAAAAACTGCCACGAAGCGGTAGACAAAGCAAGGTGGATAAAAACGCGTTGCGGAAACAATTGAAAGAAAAACTATGATTAAAGTGATTTTAATGATTTGAGTGATGCAGTTGCTTGATTTTAAAATGATTAAAAAGCATCTTTATTCAAACCATTTTATGTTGGCTATATCATGAGTCTTCAGCGTATTTTTATCACGGGTGCAACCGGGTTTGTCGGCGCCAGTCTGGTCCGACATTTTGCAGCAACGGGCCGGGAGGTGTTGGCCAATGGCCGTATAGCCCCCCCTTTGCCGCT
The DNA here is from genome assembly GCA_044350425.1 of Saprospiraceae bacterium. Classification (GTDB taxonomy): domain Bacteria; phylum Bacteroidota; class Bacteroidia; order Chitinophagales; family Saprospiraceae; genus M3007. The sequence goes on from JBILHS010000004.1 coordinate 50,622, forward strand.
CCTTTCGATGGCAAAATATGTGCAGGCCGATATTGAAAAACGGATCCCTGTCCAGGCAGCCGATGTGGTCATACATGCTGCCGCGCTGGCATCTGATGCTGCGGGCTGGGATGCCTTGAAAAATGCGAATCTGGAGGGAACCCGCCATGTTTTTGAGGCTACTCGTGACTGTCCCTGCTTTATTTACATCTCATCATCCTCGGTTTACAATGGTAAAAAATCCTTACACCAGGAAGATGAAAGCGTTGACAGACAACGACTTTCACCTTACGGGCGCTCCAAACGCTTGGCGGAAGATTGGTTGTTGGAACAGGACTGGAGCAAGCGTTCCCTGTACATTTTGCGGCCCAGAGCAGTGTATGGTTTGGGAGATCGGGTGTTATTGCCACGCATGTTGCGGCTGGTGCGCGCGGGTCAGATCCTTTCACCGGGCGATATGCGTATTTCAAGTTCCCTGACATACATAGGTAACCTTTGTACCGCGGTGGAACGGTGCATTAGACAGTCATCCAAGGGCGCTCAGATATTCAATATTACCGATGCTCAGATCTATGAAATGCGATCGGTGGTGCATCGATTATTGTCTGAGATCCATGGCAAGGCACTGCCCTTTAGAAGCCTGCCTTACCGCCCCATTCAAGCCATCGCAAGTATTTTGGAGCAGCTCCATCTCAGCAGGCAATTTACGCTGCAATCGCTTTCGGAGGTTTCACAAGAGAAGATCCTGGACATTCAAAAGATCTCGCAAAACCTTGGATACCAACCATCGCAGGATTTTTGGAGTGTATTGCCAGAGCTCGTTTCATGGGTTCATCAGGTTGGAATCGAGCGAGTTCGAAAAGCAGAAGCTAATTTACCCTGGAGTCCTATGAAAATAACCTAACCATGCTTCCTGAGGCTTACACAAGTTTTGAGTTTTCAGGTTGATCTTGAAACTTTCACAATTTAAAGTTTTATCTAAACATGAAAAATCTATCTTTTTGGGCAAAATCACACCAGACGCAAGCTCGATGGCTCATCGCAACCGCACACCTTATGCTATTACTGCTTGCATTTTTACTTGGCTTTTTGCTGTGGCTCAATGATTTCCAATACAGCTCACTTAGCCATGATATTTTTACTACTTTGTTCCTACTGGGCATCATCGGCTATCCATTAAAAGGAGCTGTATCTGTTCTTTGGCGGTATAGTTATCAACGACACAAAGCTTTTGATATCGCAGTTGTATTGACTGGATTTTTGTCTCTGTCCTCGCTAACCCATATAAAACTGGAACATTTAACCTTGTATAATTCAGAGGGTTATGCATTAAAAGTAGTCGAAAAAACATCGGTTGAAGGGAAATCAGTTCTTTCCGATTTAAAGGGAAAGACAAGTTGGCGTGCGCTAAAAAAGAATCTTCGTCTATTGAAAAAGGAATTGCGTGAGGTTCGTAAGTCGACCAAAGTTAAAGGAGGTGATACGATATTAAGGCTTTTAGGCACCATTTTAGCCATTTTATTAGCAGTAGGTCTTGGTTACCTGGTTGTTGCCTGGTCCTGCAATTTATCTTGTTCTGGTCAGGAGGGAGCAGCCGGTGTTGTACTCATTGGCGGTGGAGCATTGGTCGTTTTTCTTTTGGTATTAGCGATTCGCGCTATTTGGAAGAAATAAAATGAAATAACCCAAATTAGAATAAACCCCTCAAATCAGGCTTTTATCAACCTTCAACTTCTTAGGAACGAGTGAATAGCTTACTTTTGCCAATCTTTGTCCGTGGCAGTGGTTTTCTTGCTGAGTATTGATATTCAATACTTCTGCTAATTGACAAAGATTGCAACTGAATAATGGTTCATCTAACGCCCACCTTCGTACTTTTCGTCCTTTTTCTCTACTTTGCCATGCTTGTAGGCGTGGCCTGGTATACCGGGCGCAACAACAGCAATGAAGGTTTTTTCCTGGCCAATCGAAAGGTACCCTGGTATGTGGTCGCCTATGCCATGATCGGTACAAGCATCAGCGGGGTCACCTTTATCAGTATCCCTGGTGCAGTAGGCGGAACAGGCATCAACATGGCATTCTCCTACATGCAGGTGGTCATGGGTTATCTGGTGGGTTATCTGTTTATTGCCACCGTCCTCATGCCGCTGTATTATCGCCTGAATCTTACCAGTATTTATGGTTATCTGGAACAAAGATTCGGCTGGTGGTCCTACAAAACCGGGGCTGGTTTCTTTTTACTCTCCCGCACCCTGGGATCTGCTGCGCGGATGTTCCTCGCCGCCAGTGTTTTACAATTGTTTGTCTTTGGGCCCTTAGGCGTGCCATTCTTTGTCACCGTGACCCTGATGCTGGCCCTGATCTATGGATATACGTTCAAAGGAGGTTTAAAAACCATCATCTGGACGGACTCGATCATGACCACCTTTTTCCTGGCGGCACTGGTCTTTACCGTTTGGACCGTAGGGAAATCATTGAATCTGGGGGGCTGGGATATTGTCTCCAACGTCATGGATAGCAAATACGGAAAGGTATTTTTCTTTGACAATTTCCTTTCCGATCCCAACCACTTTGTGAAGCAATTTGTGAGCGGCGCCCTGGTGGCCGTTGCCATGACCGGACTGGATCAGGACCTTATGCAGAAAAATCTCGCCTGTAAAAACATCCGGGAAGCACAGAAAAACATGTTTGTTTTCAGTGTTTATCTGGTGGTCATCAACTTCCTTTTCCTGGTGTTGGGCGCTTTACTTTACCTCTATGCAGGCAGCATCGGCCTGGAGATCCCGGAACGCACCGATCAACTTTACCCTAAGATCGCCTTTGGGCATTTGGATGCTGTAGCGGGTATCTTTTTTATCCTCGGACTCATCGGAAGTACTTATGCCAGCAGTGATTCTGCGCTGACCGCGCTGACCACAAGTTTCTGTGTGGACTTTTTAAACTTTGAAAAAGGGAAAAACACCGGGGAATATACTTTTGCTTACGAGGCAGACCGACTCGCCCATGAACAGGCCCTTGAAGCCAAACAACGCAGGACGCGCACCCTGGTGCACCTGGGCTTCTCTGCATTGTTTGTGGTCATCATACTCATTCTCAATGCAGTAAGCAGTTCGGCGGTCATCTCGCTGATTTTTAAAATAGCAGGTTATACCTATGGCCCCTTACTTGGGCTCTTCATGTTCGGACTTTTTACCGATCTCAAAATACGGGATCGATATGCCTTGCACGTCTGTCTCCTGGCCCCGGCACTCACGTTTATCTTTGAGTACACTTCCAGAACCTGGGGCGGATTTGATGTTGGCTTCCTTACCATACTGATTAATGGCCTGTTCACCACTTTTGGACTTTGGACCATCTCTTACAGGAACTCGGATACTTCAGGAACGGATGCTTAATCCGATCAACATGCGCTATCCGGAAATTTTAAGGCCTAAAAGCAGTCCTGCAAAACAAACCAGCAAACTTCCCAGCACATTAAGGGCTGCCAGGGACTGCTGTCCCCCTTGCCAGAGCTGAAACGTTTCTGCCGTAAAGGTGGAAAAAGTGCTGAATCCTCCACAGAATCCTACTGCAACCAATAGTCTGCGTTGCTCCACGACCCCAACGGCAAGTTGATGTCCCATTAATGCCCCCATTACAATACAAGCGAGTCCATTGGCTGCGAGGGTGGCCCATGGAAACCTCGGAAGCAGCGGCTGAAGGGCCAGACTGAGTCCCCAGCGGCTAACGCTGCCCAGGCCTCCACCAACAAAAACGAGTAACAGATGGAACATAACAGGTTGTATTTGAAGTCTACGGAGGGGAATCAATGTCCCGACCGGCCAACAAATTCCGGAGTGGTTCTTCACATCCCGGACAAAAAAACCCCGACTAATTACAGCCGGGGCAACAACTAAAAAATTAAGCTATGAAAACAAAAACTTCTTTATCCGCCGTAGCCCACCGAGGGCGTAGGAGGATTATCCGCCCAAGCCCGTTTAGGACATAAGAGAATCTTCCTCCACGATCAAGGCTAATAACGAACAAGCGCTTTGGCTTTGTTTTGAAATGCGTTTACCCACCGAAGCCCAAATAAGATGAGCGGGCAATATGCGAACCTGCCTTCGCCCCAAACGGACTTCGACGGATAAAGATAAAAAAGAAAATGCCGCTCTTGCAAGCAGCATTTTCAGGATTTTCTTTATTCAGATTTGTCGCGTCCACCGATCAGTACTTCCTGGTATTCTTTCAGTTCGTCCCATTTGCCTTCTGCGGCAAATTTGGACTGCGCTGGCCAGGTGCTAGGATCATGGATCTGATAACGAGGACCTGCAGCGTCGAGGATTTCCTTCAGGCGATCTTCAGAAGCCTCAGCCAACTCAGCCCAGGTAGAGATGCCGCCTTCTTTCAGAAGAGTCTCGATTTTCGGACCGATGCCTTCAACGATTTTCAAGTCGTCAAGTTTTGGACCTTTTTCTTTTTTAGGCGCTGCTGCTTTCTTTTCCGCAGAAGTTTCATCCGAAGCTTCTACTTCAACAGGCGCTGCTGCTACCACTTCCTCTTCTTCAGCTACTGCCGGAGCAGCTTTCTTGGCTGGAGCTGGTTTAGCTGCTGATGTGGCAACGATTTCCATTTTTGGATTTGTTACCTTTTTTGCTGGTTTAACCAGCGCAACAGGCATGTCCTGTACAGGAACGATGCTCACAAAACGACGATCTTTGAAGCTGCGCTTGAATACTACAACGCCGTCAATAGCAGCGTGCAGTGTGTGGTCACGGCCCATGTACACGTTGTCTCCAGCGTGAAATTCAGTTCCGCGCTGACGAATGATGATATTGCCGGCAACCGCGCGCTGGCCGCCAAATAACTTTACGCCTAAGCGTTTACTTTTACTGTCGCGGCCGTTATCGGAACTACCCGCACCTTTTTTGTGTGCCATTTTTCAATGAGTGAATTTGCAATGAATGAATGAGGGAATTAGTTGAAAGTTTCAAGTTTCAAGTTCAAACTTGTAACTTTTAACTCTTAACTTGTAACTAATTATCCCTTGATAGATTCGATTTTGATTTTAGAAAATTGTTGGCGGTGACCGTTTTTCTTGCGGTAGCCCTTACGGCGCTTCTTTTTGAAAACGATCACTTTGTCGCCCTTCAGATGACCGAGGACGCTGGCGCTCACTTGAGCACCTTTGATGTTGGGCACGCCTATGGTTACGTTACCGTTGTTATCTATAAGATGAACGGTGTCGAAACTCACAGCGTCGCCTTCGTTGGCTGCCAGCCGGTGGACGAAGATCTGCTGACCTTCCTCAACTTTAAATTGTTGACCGGCGATGGAAACAATTGCGAACATTGTAGTAAATCTAAAATTTAGATGAAAGAATAACCTTTTTGAAAAAGGCCGGCAAAGGTACTTTAATCATCCTGAAAATCCAAACAAGGCTCCATCTTCTTTTTTTGCAGCAAAAATCATGGCCAGACAGCCCCAAAACAAGGCTGCAATACGCCCATCATGAAGAAAATCATTGACTGCGCTGTGTGTGAAAAACGTGAGTAAGGCCAATAACAGGTAGATGGAGGGGCTTGGCAATCGGTTCGTTTTGGGTTTTCCTGCGACTAAAGTCGCCGATACAGAACCTGCCACTATGGCGCTGACGACTAAAGTCAACCAAAGCAGCAATCCAGGCCAACCCGTTTCTGCCAAAATCCTCAGGTATTCTGAATGTGCCCCGCCGCCTCTTCCGTAGGTATCCGGGCCGCGTGCACCAGCCGGTGCCAGCAAACTGATCCGGGTCAGTTCATCAAGTCTTTGAAAGTCAATATATTGGAATTGGTAGGTGCCGGGACCGAAGCCCAGGCAGGGCTTTTCCTTCGACATCCTGATTGCGCAGTTCCAGCGGTTGAGTCGTTCCTGTCCGGAAACATCCTGCCCGAACGAATGAACCATCGCTACTCCAAAAAATAACCCTGAAGCAAACAGAAGTCCCACTAATACCAACCGGCCTTTTTTACCGAGAAAATAAAAGCCCCACACCATTCCTGCAAGAGAAACCGATAACCATGCCGCGCGGCAGGTCGAAAAAACAAGTGCCAGGAGCAATAGAACTGCTACTAATTTTGGTGGAAAGGCCTTCCGTACGCCGGCAAACACCATTTCACTGAGAAACAGCACCATCGACAACACTGCCGCCCACATCGTATGATCCGGAAAAAATGGCATCGGGGCAAGCAGGGCCTGATCGGTTCGAAAATGGTAAAACCCATGGTGCACCAGGGTATAGATCGACACCCCGGCCACAGAAAAAACAAACCAGGGCAATGCTCTGCGCCATAGATCCGGCCACCTGGAAATCCCCACCGCAAATACCCACCAATGGGCTGTATCAACCACCCAATATTTCCAGGAAACGATTGGAAGGGTTGAAAAACAAGCAGTTAATGCCATCCAACCGATATAAATCAGGCTGATACGGATCAAAAAATTGCCTAAAAACAGATCCAGCAGCTCCTTAGGGTTTTGCCAAAAGAACCAGATCAACCCAAGCCCAAGGGCGCCAATGAGCAATTCACTGGGAAAATTAAGTTTATGGACACCCAGACCAATCTCAACGGACCAAGGTAAGACCGCAAAAAGGGCAAAATATCCATAACTGAGCCAATGGGGCGCCGGTTTCATAACGCAACGCTACGACGGAAAAGCGATTTGCACCAGGATAAAACGTCCGTATCCCGACCTTGATCTTCATCCGACCTCATTTTTGATCGCCCCTGAGATAGACTCGTATAAATTTGCACTTCCCAAAATCCAAATCCGGCTTCTACTCGTACATCCACCCAATGCCAGCACTTCAGTAAAAACTGGTCTGTCCACCAAAAAACAAACTACTTTTTGCCTCCAAGTAAAGCTGTTCCATTTGATGCCTGAAAGATTGACTCAGACCGCAATTCTGGTTTTTACAAAAACACCCGTTCAAGAGGCGGCATCAAAAACATTTGACTCAAGCACGGGCAAAAATGGCAATCAGCTCATTGCGCATCGCCTGATCCGACAAACTATTACCACAGCCCGCCGAACGCAGCTTCCCGTATTTGTTTATTACGACCAACCCAATACTGCAGAATCTTTTGGAGAACATCTTGCCAAAGCTTTTGACTCCGTTTTTGCCAAAGGTTATTCTAAAGTAATTGCCATCGGCAACGATTGTCCCGATCTTTCGGTGGACTTGTTGTTGGATGCCAGCAAGGCCCTTTCCAAACAAAAGCTGGTGCTCGGGCCTGCAACTGATGGTGGGGTATACCTTATTGGAATACAACAACATGCCTATCATCGGCAGTCGTTTATCGACCTGCCCTGGGAGACCGACCAATTGCAATCTGCCTGGGCCGTGTCAAGTCCCGAAGAGATCCAATGGCTGGAATCTTTCAGCGATATGGATCATCCGGCAGATTTCAGGGCATTTTTAGATCGTTTGCCTTCCTGGAACCTGCTGAAAAAGCATTTTCTGAGTGTACTTGCGTCCTTTCGCCCCCCTTTGATATCTGGACGCCGGAATATATCGCTCCTTCCATTCCTCCACGTTCGCCCGTTACGAGGTCCCCCACCCTACTGATTCAAGGATCTTTTCGTGGCTTCTATAGGTCAGATCAATGGCCTTTAGTGCCGCGTACGGACGCGGCACCAACATCTGGATAATCTGTGGCTTCTTCACGGATATACCGCTCCTTTATCGGTTAAAATTAAAGTAAAATGAAACACTCATACTTACTATTCCTGTGCTTTATAAGTCTGAATTGGGCTTCTGCACAGACCCTTACCATCAGCGGCACCGTTCGCGACAAACAAACCGGGGATGCCATCCCTGGAGTAACTGTACTCGAAAAAGGCAGTAGTAACGGGACAGTGACCGATGTGGCCGGGCAATACAAACTCCCCCTCTCCAATAATGCTGCCACCCTGGTATTCAATTTGATCGGGTATACCGCGCAGACAACATTGGTTGACGCGCGCAGCACGATTGATATCGCCTTGGAACCGCAGTCCTCCAGTCTGAATGAAATTGTCGTGACCGCTTTAGGGGTTCAACGATCCACCAGAGACCTGGGTTATGCGGTACAAAAGCTAAGCAGCAAGGAAATTTCCGAGGTAAAATCTGCCAATTTTGTTGATAATCTGGCGGGAAGAGTCGCCGGTGTAAGCGTCAGTCATGGCTCCTCCGGAGTGGGCTCTACCTCCAGGATCACCATTCGTGGGGAGGGTTCTTTCTCCAACAACAACCCGTTGTTTGTAGTGGATGGTATTCCGATCAACAACAATTCCATCATCAATTTTACCAATGATGACGCTGCCGGTTTCCAGGAAGTGGATTTCGGGAACGGTGGGATGGAAATCAACCCGGATGACATCGCTTCCGTGTCTATTCTGAAAGGTCCGGCCGCTGCCGCCTTGTACGGTACCCGCGCCTCCAATGGCGTCATTCTGGTAACGACCAAAGACGGGGCAAAAAGCAAGGGTCTGGGCATCAGTTTCAACTCGAGCACTTTGATGGATCAGCCTTTTCAACTGCCGCGATTTCAAAATCTTTCTGGACAGGGGAATTCCGGCAAATTTGAATTTAAGAATGGTTTAGGCGGGGGCGTAAATGACAACATTTCCTACAGCTGGGGACCTGCTTTGGATCAGGGAATCCTGATTCCGCAATATGACAGCCCGGTAACCGCACCCGATGGCCGTGTGGTTCGCGGCGGAGATGTGGCCGTGCATGGCGGCGCTCCGATCACCCCGACGCCCTTCGTGAGTTATCCCGATAATTTGAAAAATTTCTATCAGACAGGGATCACCACGATCAATAATATTTCGATCGCATCCGGTTTTGATCAAGGGAATGTCCGTTTTTCTTTGAGTGATCTGCAGAGCAAATCCATCATTCCAGGCGTGAATCTCGATCGAAAAACGGCTGCTATCCATTTGACTTTTCAGCCGGTTGCACGACTGAAGGTTACCTCCAGCATCAACTATGTCCATTCAAAAAGTGACAACCGACCCGGAAATGGCTATGGTTCTGAAAATATCAACTATGGTATCGTTGCCTGGGGACCTCGTTCGTTGAATATTGAAAACATGAAAGATTACTGGCAGCCCGGGCTGGAAAATTTGCAGCATTATTCTTTCAATTACACCTTTTTTGACAATCCTTATTTCACCCTGCTGGAAAACAGAAACTCCTTTAATCGGGACAGACTCTTTGGAAATGTAGCAGCGACGTACAAATTCACGGATCATCTCGATCTGACCCTGCGCAGCGGGATGGACTATTCCAATGAACTGCGGAAATTTCGCAGGGCCTTTAGCTCCAACCGTTTTAAAACAGGAGCTTATGCAGAGCAAACTGTTTTTTTTCGGGAAAACAACACCGACGCCTTGCTGAACTACCATCAGAAATTCAATGATTTTGGATTTGATCTTTCCATAGGCGGCAATCGCATGGACCAGCAGGCAGCCAATGTGCAAACCCAAACGACTTCACTCGCGCAGGCCGGCGTTTTCAATCTTTCCAATGCTGCTTCGCCCCTTGGAATATTCTCCTACGAAGCCCGCAAACGAATCAACAGCGTATATGGAATTGCCAAATTCAGTTATAAAAACTTCGCATTTCTGGACCTTACCGGGCGCAATGACTGGTCGAGTGCCCTCGCCACCCCGGTTTCTACCAACAACACCTCCTTTTTCTATCCTGCTGTGTCCGGAAGCCTGATCGTCTCCAATCTGATCCGGCTACCTGCTGCGGTTTCCTTTGCAAAATTCAGGGCCAGTCTGGCTCAAGTCGGCAATGACACCGACCCTTATCAAACGGCCAGTGTGTTCGTCGCAGGGGTTCCCTATGCCAGCCAGCCCACCCTGAGCGAACAAAACACCCTGGCCAATGCCAATCTACAGCCCGAACGCAATACTTCTTATGAGTTTGGTGCTGATCTGCGTTTTTTCAGGGACCGGATCCGGTTTGACCTGACCTATTACAACGCGTTGACTGAAAATCAGATCATTTCCCTGCCGATCGCCATTTCTTCCGGCTACAAAGAACAAGTGGTCAACGGCGGCGCGGTTCGGTCTCGCGGGATCGAATTGGTAGCTGGTATCACACCGATCCAAAAAGAGCATTTTCAATGGAATGCCCAATTCAATTTTAGCAGAAACGTATCTACTGTGGAATCCCTTCCGGAAGGAAGTGGCCGTCTGACCCTGGCGTATTCCAGGATCTATGACAATGTAAACCAGACCGTTTGGTTTCAGGTGGAAGAAGGTGGCAAAATCGGAGATATTTATGGCACAGGATATAAGCGAAATGAAAGCGGCGACTTTCTCATCAGCGCCTCCGGAAATTACATCGTGAACAACGCTTTGAAAAAACTGGGGAATTACAACCCTGACTTTATGCTGGGTTTTCAAAACCAATTCCAATATAAAAACTGGAACCTGAGTTTCTTGTTCGACTGGCGGCAAGGGGGCATTTTGGTCTCCAGGACCCTGGCTTTGGCTGCGGTGGCCGGACAATTGAAAGAAACTGAAAATCGCCCGACGCAAGGCATTGTTGCTGAAGGCGTTATCAATACCGGCACCGCTGAAAACCCTGTGTATTCAGCCAATAATATTGCGATCTCCGCCGAATCCTATTATCGCCAATATTATGACCGCAACCACGAGGAGAACAATACTTATGACGCTTCCTATTTGAAATTGCGTGAGTGCGCTATTGGGTACACCTTCAAAACAGGCGATCAGGGCCGAGGCTTGCTACGAAACAGCCATAAACTTTCCATATCACTGATTGGCCGCAACCTGCTTGCCATCAGTGATATGCCGCATATTGATCCGGAGCAACTGGCCATTCAAGGACAAAAATTTGTCAGCGGTGTAGAGAACATGTCCTATGCCACCTCCCGCAGTTTCGGCCTCAAATTGGGTTTTGATTTTTAAAAGCATTCCAAAAACTTAACAACCATGACATTTTCCAAATATACGTCCAGTCTCCTGCTTGCTGTAGCCCTGTTACACACCCAGGCCTGCACCAAAGATCTGAATACCATCAACACCAACCCGAATGCCCCCATTCAGGCAAATCCTGACCTTTTGCTTCGTAAGGTCATTTATGATTTTGGCGAACAAATGTCTTACGAAGGCTTTGTAGCCGGAAATCTGCTGGGGCAATATTTTACCGAGGTAGATTTCAATCTTTTTGACCGGCACAGTCTCACGGAGCCCCAACTGGGCGGAAACCCCTGGCCGGTGCTTTATTCGAATTTGCGCGACAATGAACTGATCCTCAGCCAGTCTCGCAGCAACCCGTCCTTTGACGTTTACGAAGGCCCGGCCCTGATCCTGAAAGCATATATGACGGCAGCACTGACAGACATTTATGGCGATGTACCCTACAGCGAAGCGCTACAAGGAAAATCAGGCAATGTGACGCCTAAATACGATACCCAGGAAGCTATTTACATGGCTCCGGGGGGTATTCTGGATAATCTGAACCAGGGGATCGCCGCCATCAATAGCTACACGGGCGCACAAGCGCTGGATGGCGACATTTTGTTCAACAAAAACCTGAGCGCCTGGAAAACCTTTGCAAAATCTCTGCAGATCAAATATCTGATGCGCATTTCTTATCGGACCGAAGTGGCGGCTGCATTACAAGCTATTTTTGATGCCGGGGATTTCATGAAACTCAATACTCAAAATGCCAAGTATGACTTCACGGATGGACCGCCCAACAATTTCCGTTTGGCCACGCTGCGGGCGGGAGATTTCAACCTGTTTGTGATGTCACTAACTGCCGAAGAGATCCTGAAAGCCTGGAATGATCCACGCATGGCTGTATTCTTCCGCCCTATCGGCAATGACCCAACTAAAACTCAATTCAAAGGACTTTTGAATGGGCCCAATGCATCCACCACCTCGATCACGGTGGCGAATTACTCCCTGACAGGTACTGTTTTTCGGGAACATACCAGCGCCCTGGATGCCAACTTTATGACCGCCTGGGAAACACAATTGCTGCTGGCTGAAGCGGCTGAAAGAGGGCTCATTACCGGAAATACTCAGGCACTTTATGAAAATGGCGTACAATTGGCCTTTGAATATTGGCAAACGCCCTTGCCCACGGATTACCTGAGCAGTGGAGCAGCAGCTTTTGGCAGTAATGGCGCCAATAAACTGGAACAAATCATTACCCAAAAATGGCTGGCCAACATCATCAATGGATACGAAGGCTGGATAGAATATCGGAGAACCGGATATCCGGCACTAAAAACCATTTCCGCCAGCCTGAACAACAACCTGATTCCGGTAAGAATGCCTTATCCAACCGACGAAGACGCGCTTAATAACCTTAATTTCAGTGCTGCAGCCGCTGCCACAAACAACAATAGCATAAACACCAAAGTCTGGTGGGACAATAATTAGATATGGGTTTAGACATTAGTTTCTGGCAGTGGGTGATCGTGATCGGCTCAAGTCTTTTGATGTTTCTCATTTCCCCGCTCGCCAAAACAAACGATGCATTTTTTCGGGCGAAGTCTGCTCAAAACCACGCGCCCGGCGTATTTCTATTGACCAGCAGTATGGTCATTTCATGGATCTTCGCTAAGTCCATTACCAATGCAGCCAATTTAGGCCAGGCGTATGGTTTTGTGGGCGGACTGGCCTATGCGACCTATTATTTCTCGTTTCTGGTGGCAGGCATCGTGATCTATCGGATGCGAACCCGCGGCGGGTACCAGAGTATTCACCATTTTATCGGAAGCAAGTTTGGAAGCCGGGCCGTGATGATCTTCTCTTTGCTGATCGCATTTCGGCTGTTCAATGAAGTCTGGTCCAATACGATGGTGATCGGTTCTTATTTTGGTGCAAAAGGCAGCGGGTCGTATTATGCATCGGTGCTGGTTTTTACCAGCCTGACGCTTATTTATACCCTGAAAGGTGGTTTGCGGACTGCTTTGATGACGGACCTGGTTCAGATGGGACTTTTTGTGCTCTTGTTGGGGATCATTTTGGGTATTTTGATGCCCCACGAAAAAGGGGATGTGCTCAAGTTTGTACAATCCGGCGAATGGAAACTCTCACAGGGCCTGAATCTGTTGTTTGTGGCCCTCATTCAAATATTCAGTTATCCATTCCATGACCCGGTGCTGACCGACCGGGGCTTTATCAGCACGCCCAAAACCACGCTGAAAAGCTATGCCCTGGCCACCCTTTTCGGTTTTACCTGCATTCTGCTGTTCAGTTTTGTGGGCATTTATGCCCGTTTCAATCAGCTGGAAGGGGAAGCAACGGTGGCCGTAAGCCGTTCTTTGGGTGCCGGCATGATGTTGATGATGAATTTTATCATGGTGACCTCTGCCTCTGCCTGCATTGATTCGGCGTTTGCATCCTTTTCCAAACTGACCGTAGTAGACCTTGGAAACCCACAAAAAGCCAGTGTTTTCAGGGGCCGGATTGCCATGGTTATTGTAGCTGTTGCCGGAACCTTGCCCGTATTCTTAGGACCAGAGATCCTTTCTGCCACCACCATTAGCGGTACCATGGTCATTGGTTTTGCGCCGGTTTTTTTGTGCTGGAATGTCAAAGTTCCGCCACTGGCATTTTACCTTTCTGTAGGGGCCGGGGTTTTGATGGGACTGTTGTTTACCCTGGGCTGGCTTCCTGCCAACCTGATTCTTTTTCCGGGCAAATACGGCGATCTGCTTTCTGTAAATCTGCTGGGCACCCTGCTGTGTTTTGCCTTGTTTTTTGCAACAAAATTCTTGAAAAATGAGGAATGAAATAAGGGTTCAAGACCTTGGGATACTGCGCGGGAAAATATTGGTCTTTGGAGGCGTCTACAGCAACCTGCAGGCGCTGGAAAGACTGATCACACTCGCCAATGCACAAGGGATTCCGCCGGAAAACATCCTCTGTACCGGCGATATCGTGGGCTATTGCGCTCAACCGGAGGCCTGTGTACAAAGTATCCGGCAGTGGGGCATCCATAGCATTGCCGGGAACGTCGAAATTCAATTGCGCGACCGCGAAGCAGACTGTGGATGCAATTTCGACGAAGGATCTACCTGCGATACCCTGTCCCGGAAATGGTATCCATTTGCCCAGTCCCAGCTCAGTGAAGACTCCCTAAATTGGATGATGCAATTGCCCCATCGTATGCAATTTAAGTATGGCAACCAACGGGTCTATGTGTTGCACGGTTCTTATGACAACCCCTCTGAATTCGTATTCCGTTCGACGCCCTGGGACAGGAAACAGCGGCAATTTCAGGCCACTCAATCGGATATCATACTGGCAGGCCACTGTGGATTGCCTTTTCATCAGGAAGCCGGGGACCTGCTCTGGTTAAATGCAGGCGTGATCGGCATGCCCGCCAACGATGGCACCCCGCGCGTCTGGTATGCAATTCTGGATATGGTGGAAGACCATTTGGTTTATCAGCACCATTGCTTTGAATATGACCACCAAACCGCGGGCGGCCTCATGGAACAGCATAAGCTTCCGAGGGAATATTCGAAAACCTTAGGCACGGGTATTTGGGACAATTGCGATATTTTGCCTCCGGAAGAGACGGCCAAACAGGGCGAGCGCCTTAAACTTGAAACTCGTTACTAAAACCTGAAACTTTCAACTTGAAACTTTCAACTTGAAACTTTCAACTTGAAACTCCTCACTCCCCCGGATGATACCGCCGCTCCACATGTTTCAATACATCTGCTTCATAAAAAAGCACTTCCTTAAATTGTCCCTTGGTGTAAGGCACCAATTGATCGGAAAAATGCGGGGAGGACAGATGGCCACTTTGTCCGCCAGCGAGTAGTGATTTGGCACTTAAATGTTTGCCAAACTCAACCGCGCAGACAAAACTATTGCCGTTTACCCCATACCTTTTTTTCGTTCCAGGGAAATATCTCGCATTGTAAGAAGGCAACATACCCCAGGTGGAAGATGCGAATCCGACAGGGTAACTTTTTTTGCTGTCGTCAAAAGCCTGTTCAATATCTTCCGTGATTCGCTGATAACGACTGAGTTCACCCCAGGCGATCTGCCAGGTTCCAAAACGTTTTTCCAGGTCCCGGAGGGCTGCGAGGAAGGGCAACAGCAATTCTTCCGGCTTGGCAGTAGCTGTGAATTCTTTCGTTTTTTGAACCTGATCGGCTTCCTCATCAAGCAACCCACCCTTTACCTTCTGAATTGCCGGCAACAATCTTTCTCCCCATTCAATAGCCAGGGTAGTGGAAACAGAGCTTTCCCCGCAGCGAAAATCCCAGGTTTTTAGCAGCTCAACCGGATTTTTGAGTACGGAGAACAGGGAGTCTCCCGGACGCACATTGCCTTCAAAAGCCTTTACCAAAGCGGGAACCAGGAACTCAAAAGCGGTGAGTTTGGTGTCATATCCGGCGGCAATCGCCTTATCGATGGTGTATTTTTGCTCACTCGCCAGCACCCGCACGGCATTGAGTCCCCGAAAATTCTCCCCATCGGGCGCCATGTAGACGGGATAGTCTTCTCTTTTGGGACTATGGATGCCTGCAACAGTAAATGGCGTGGAATTACAGTTTTGAATCCAGCCGTTATACGGATTGATGGTATGAACGGTTTCGGCTACCGGGTGCAGACCTTTCCACTCAGTCGCTAAAGTACTGCCATCTACTGGTTTAGTCCAGTCAAAGTTAGTGTCCCGCCTCGGCATGAAATTCCCATGCCAGTAGGCGATATTACCCTCTGCGTCAGCATAGACCGTGTTGTTGGAGGTGTTTCCGCGCAGGTCCATGGTCTTTTGAAACTCGGCAAAACTGCTTGCCTTCGTCCGCAACCAGCTTTGTTTCAGGCTGGTCAAAGAGCGGTTCATGGCTTTCATGCTGATCCATTGATCGCCACGTTTGGCCATGATGGGACCATGGTGGGTGTACATGGCTTCGATGAACCGCTCTTCCTGCCGGCCATTTTTGAGATAACAAAGGGAGATCGTTTTGGTCCGGACGGACTTCAATTTCCCATTGTATTCATAAAACCAACGGTCCTTGATTTTGCTGACCTTCTCCAGATAAGTATCTGAAATATCGGTATAACTGGAGGTATGCATCCAGCCACAGTGCTCGTTAAAACCCTGATATACAAAGAACTGGCCCCAGGTCACTGCGCCGTAGGTATTCAGGCCCTGTTCGCTCACCACGTGCACTTCCGGACGAAAATAAAAGGTAACGTGGGGGTTGATGTACAGGATCGCATTTCCTGATGCCGTGATCGAAGGCGCAAAGGCAAAACCGTTGGAACCAGTTGGATCAGGTTCGATCTTCGCTTCTAGGTGCCTATTACGTTCTAAAGATCGGGGGTGATTGTTGCTTCCCATAGATCCTTCGCCGTAAAAATCCTTCAAATCATCCGTTGTCAGGAAGTCCGTATTGATGGCTCCAATACTTCCGTCTGTCCATAGCAGATTGAACCAGGGTTCGAATCGGGTGAGCTGTGCGGGTTTGACCTCCGGGTGTTTGTAGAGGTAATAATTCAGGGCATCCGACTGAGCGGTCAGCAGCTTTTTCAGCCAGGCCGGTGATTTTTTAAAATCAGATCTTGCCTCCCCTGGGTCAATGATCAGCCGGATAAGCAGATCATCGTACAGGGATGATTCCCCTTTGATCTCGGCCATACGACCCAGTTTTTCAATATAATTCATTTCGATCCGCTTAAAATCGTCTTCACATTGTGCGTAAAGCAATCCAAAAACGGCGTCAGCGTCCGTTTTGCCATAGATGTGTGGTACGCCCCAGTGGTCACGCAGAATACTGACCCTGGCAGCCTGTTTTTCCCAACGGGCGATCTCTTTTGCAGAGAAGGTCTGTGCAAAAAACGGAGCTGGAATCAATAAAAAGCAAAGGGAGAATACTTTGAATATCCGACCTGGAGTATTCCATCCCTGGAAAAGTAAGCGGAGCATAGTATACATTTTAAGCGAAAGGTATCTGAATTCTTTGGAAAGATGAAGGCCAATATTGAAGCAAAGTGGATACTTTTGCAGACTAAACAATTTTAAACATGAAATTTCAAGCCATACTTTCGGTCCTGACCATTTGCGTCCTTTCCATCTTGTCCTCTTGTGGCAACGATGCTGACGCACCTCAAAAACTCACCGGAGAAGGGGATGCCCTTCAGCCCGGCGCCACCCCAAGCGTAAGCGCCGATGCGCCCAAAGCGGAGCCACCGCAAAATGCTGAAGGCGTATGGCATTACACTTGCACCAAAGGATGTGCTGGCGGCGCTGGAGCTGCTACGGCATGTGCTACCTGTGGGGGAACCCTGGTGCACAATCAGGCCTACCACGGCCCTGCAGCGCCCGGTGCAGCTGCAAATCCTGCCGCAGCGCCTGGACAGGCACCCGGTGCCGCAGCTGGGGCAAAACAGGCAGAACCCGCACAAAATGCAGCGGGTGTATGGCACTATACCTGCGCCAGTGGTTGCGCCGGAGGTGGAGGCGGCGCGGGCAATTGTGGAAAGTGCGGAAAACCGCTTCTGCACAACAAGGACTATCATCAATAAGTATTCCAACAGACCACTTTACTGAATCCTTTGTGCCAATGAAGCAATGGACCTCTATTTTCACCCTTACGTTTTTAGCCTTAATTTTTGGTCGTTGCGCCTCTGGCTACCAGAATATTAACCCTAAAATAATCGATTATAATTCCAAAAGCGCCTCCAACGAAATTCTTTTGGAATACAAATATGATCTTTTACATCATAAATATAAGAAAAAGGAGCGAAAACATCAGGTGCGTTTGGTCGCAGTTAAACTAACCAATCTCAGTGATCAAGATCTGGTCTTTGGAAAAGATCTGAAACTCACTTATGAAAATGGCGATCCAATAAAATTATTAGAGCTTCCGGCAATTTACAAAGAAACCAGGCAAATTGCAGGGGCTTATTTATTGTATTTAGCTTTGACTCCGCTGCAATTTACGATCACCAGAAGAACCAATGGATTCATCACTTCTTCAGAATCTATTCCCGTGGGTCTGTTGGTCGGTCCGGGACTAACAGCCAGAAACGTGATCGTTGCCAACTCTTCCAACCGGCGTTATAAAAAGGAATTGAAGGAGAATTATTTACTGGGGAGGACCTTAAAGAAAGGAGAAACAACTTATGGGCTCATAGGGATAGACTCCGACAAGTATGATGCGATCCGGTTTGTACGATCTTGAATTTTACGAACTGCATTGAATACTATAATAGCGGACTACACAGAAATTACACTCTTTTGCATATAATTTCAACCAAAAACCCACACGCATGGCGTTTGATATACTGATCACATTTTTCCTTGTTTTCCTGAATGGTTTTTTTGTGGCCGCGGAATTTGCCATTGTCAAGGTCCGTTACTCCCAGATCGAGTTGCGTGCCAAATCGGGCAATAAGATGGCCAAGGTGTCCCAAAATATTCTAAACCACCTGGACTCCTACCTTTCGGCCACCCAGCTGGGCATCACCCTGGCCAGTCTGGGACTGGGCTGGATCGGCGAGCCCGTCGTATCGAAGATCCTGATCGCCGTTTTTCACGGATTGGGCATGGACGTATCCGATGAAATGGCGCACAAGATCGCGTTGCCGGTTGCCTTTGCAACCATCACTGTTTTGCACATCGTATTTGGAGAATTGGCCCCCAAATCCATCGCTATCCGCAAGCCAGAGGAGACCACCTTGTTTGTTTCGCTTCCGATGCGGGCATTTTTTCTGGTTTTCCGGCCTATTATCTGGGTGCTCAATGGACTCGCCAACCGCATCTTAAAAATCGTCGGCATTCAACCCGCAGACGAGCACGAAGCGCACAGTGCAGATGAGTTGCGCTTACTCATGAAGCAGAGTAAAGCCAGCGGCGCCATCAAGGAAGATAATTTTCAGATCATCCAGAATGCATTTGATTTTTCTGAATTGACCGCGCAACAGGTCATGGTGCCCCGTAAAAACATCTTTGCCCTCGAAGTAGACAGCACCCGCCAAGAGATCCTCAGCGCAGTATTAGAAAATGGATATTCCCGTATTCCTGTGTACGACAATGACATCGATAACCTGATGGGCATTGTGTTTGCCAAGGACATTTTCAAAGCCAATACCAAAGGGGATGACTGGAATCTGAAAGCGCTGATGCGCCCGGTGCATTACGTATACAATTCAGCCAAACTCAATCGTGTATTAAAGGAATTTCAAACCAAAAAGATCCATGTTGGCATGGTGATCGACGAGTATGGCGGCACAGAAGGCCTGATCGCTATGGAAGACATCCTGGAAGAACTGGTAGGCGAAATTCAGGACGAGCACGATGACGAAGTGTCTCCAGTGACCAAAAACGAGGACGGTACTTTTAATGTCTCCGGGATCGCACCCTTACACGATGTGAACCATTTCCTGCCATTCCCATTCCCGGAAAACAAGCAGTATAATACATTGAATGGATTGGTCTTAAATCGTTTTGGCCGTATTCCTACGAGCAATGACCCGATCCAGATCATGCCCTACGAAATTGTGGTGTTGGAACGGCGGCAGAATATTCTGATGTCTTTAAGGGTTCGATTGATGGAAGGGGCTTTGGGAGTGGATGAGGAGGAATAGGATAGGCTGTTTTTCCAAATACATGGGGTGGTACAACATGTTGGTTCTTTAGCCTGGAACCCTGCTGGAGTGGCGCAGGGGCGGAAAAAGACTCTGGCGCGGCGTAAACGAGGCTGGCTCATAAATGGTGGTATGGCATTCAAGCCGTCGGGATAAAGGGCTTTTACGCTCATTGTGTATGTTTCTGCGTCATAAATGGCGCACTTCCCGACGGCCTGAAGGCCATACCACCACTTTTACCGGCCTTTTGAGGCGGTGACTCCAACTACACTACCTCCTGATCACCTTCCCTACCACTACCCGCTCCACACTCCTAGCCGTCAGCACAAACGCACCACTCGCCAAACCGCTCAAATCCAGCACACAATCCCCCGTCTCGCAGCCCTGCGAACGTACCACCCGGCCTGAAGTATCAGATAATTCCAGATGCCAGGACGCACCGCTTAAGGTAGCAGGAAGTAAGACTCTGAGCCAGTCTGTAGCGGGATTGGGATAAATAATAACACCGCCCTCGGGGATATGGTCTGTGCTACTAATCATTTGTTCCACTACTACTTCCGTACTTATACTACACCCATTTTTGTCCGTCACCGTCACCGTATAAGTGCCTGCCACAAGTCCAGCAATGGCCTGTGTGGTGCCACCGCCAGGTTCCCAGAAATAGCCGAATGGACCTGTTCCGCCCGAGATGGTGGTCACCACAGCGGCTCCGTTGGGTGGGTTACTTTGGGTCTGGTCACTGCTGCCTGTGCCGACCGAGAGCGGACCCGGTTCTGTCATGGGCGGGTAGGTATTGGCGGCCGTGCAGCCGTAGGCATCTGTTACGGTCACGGAGTACTGCCCCGGACCAAGTGGCTCCGCGACGGGGTCTGTGCCCGGCCAGCCGTCCCAGTGCCAGGAAAAAGGTGCCGCCCCGGTGGCTGGGGTGGCAGAGAGCCAGCCAGTTTCTCCGTGACAAGGGATGATCTGCCCGCCGATGGCGAGCGTGATTTGGCCCATCAGGGCTATTGAGGCTGTGGCGGAGTCTTGACAGCCAGTGGCATCCACGATGGTCAGGGCATAAGTACCGGGCTGCTGTTGCGTGAGCAGGAGCGTATCTGCTGCTGCTGGCGACCAGAGGTATTCAAAAGGTGCCGTGCCGCCCTGCACCGAGGCGGAGAGGGTGCCGCCAGCTTGGGTACCGCAGAGCACATCTGTGGGGACCAGTGCCAAGGCGGGTGAAGGAGCGGTTTCCACCACGAATTGATTGGTAATCTGCTGACCGCTGCCGTCCGTGAGGGTCAAAACATACAGTCCGGGAGCCAGGCTATCCAGTTCCGGGCCACTGCCGACATTGGGCGACCACTGATAGACCAGCGGCGCACAGCCATTTTCTGGCTGGAGGCTGATGCTGCCGTTGGACGCGCCCAGGCAGGCTGGCTGCACCTGTGATGTGCCGCTCAAGGCAAAAGCCGGAGACTCGTACGCGCCGATGTCCACGGTACCACTCTGGATGCGTGGATTGCCAGCGATGTCCGTGAGAATTCCTGCGGCGGCCAGGTTGGAGCCTGCATTGATGAGGGGGGAGCAAGGGAGCAGGGAGTAATCTCCATTGGCGGGATCCCTGAAGAGGGGGTCTAGGTTGAAGAGGTTGTTTATGCAGGTCACCGATGGCGGCAGATAGGAACAGTCCGGAAAGTCAATGGCACTATTCTCCAGCGTAATGCTTGGGAATAACGAGAAATAATCCTGGGAAAGGTACTCGTTATTATAAAAAAGGGTATTCTGAAACCTGGCTGGCACTGTTGCTGCATTTGGGCGCTGGTAAAACCGATTGCCGATAAAACTAAAGTTCGTGAAGACGGTCGAGTCAGCATACTGATTTGAGTAAAAAATATTGAGGCTATCATTGTTGATCACTTGAATGTTATGGTACTTGATGATGCCGTACGCTTCTCCTAAGGAAAAGAGGGATGATCCCTGCTGTATTCTGCTTTTATTGTTACTAATGGTCAGGTTAGAAACCCTACAATCTTGACATGTACTGCCAAAACTTATCGCTACCAAGCCAAATCTACACGAATCCAACAGACAGTTCGATACTTCGGTTAAAGGAGCATTTGTGGAAAATCCACGAAAATTATTTTTAAATACACAATCCTTCACCCGGACTTCACTGAGAGCGGAGAATCCAGCTGGCCCGTTGTTAATGATTGAACATCTTGTGGCATAGCAGGATTGATGATCCAAGGGGAAACTCCAGAGTATGGAGGGGCCCTCCCTGAAATCACAATCGTCAAACCGTAGATGGTTGTTTGTACTCGTCCAAATAAGGCGTGACCCGGGGCTTTTATGTTTTTCAAACCGGCAGTCCCAAAAATGCAAGGTGTCATTTGTAGCCGGGCCGCGATAGAAGATCACTGCGAGGTCGACAGCAAATACCTTGTTATCTGTGAAGGTACAGTGCCCAAAGTCGGGAATTCGCTCGATGTCCACAAAACCGTCGCAGTACACCGCTGAACCGTCAAAACCTCCGTTGCCCTCGAAAGAGCAGTTGAGGAACTGTGGCGCGATGGAGCCGTCCTGAGCCGCCCGAATGAACGCCCCCGCACCCTTAAGCCGTGCGTAATTGCGCTCAAAGCGGCAATTGCGTACGACCACGTATGCCACGCCATCTCCAGCGTTGACGTACAAGCCGCCGCCGCAGCCGTCGCGCTGAAAAGATTCAAATACAAATTCCGGCTCGGCCGTGCCGCCCCGAAACGTCAGGCCGTCGAGCAGGGTGCCTTCCTCGGCCTCCGAAAATGCCATGACGTTGTATGAGTTGTCCGTACTATCTCCCGGCACCCCAATGTCGCCGCTCAGCACGGTGGGGTGCGCGTCCCAGTCACGCTGGGAGGGATCGTCTTCATTACCCGCGAAACCGCCGAAGAGCCGAACCCCGCTGCGCGGCTCAAATGAAACAGCGCGAACAGCCCCGTTCGTGGGGAAGTAGGTACCCTGCGCAACCCAAACAGAGTCGCCAGCTTGGGCGGCAGCCAAGGCAACTTGTAAATCATTGAAAGCATCGGCCCAGGATTGACCATTGTTCGCGCCTGTGGCGGAGGAGTTGACGTATATGCGGTTTTGGGCAAGAGCACCGATGGAAAAAAGGCATAAGGCATAGGTTGCTGCACACGAATGCAGCATAACCTTGCAAAAATTGATCGCAGGCCATGTAGATATTGTCATAGTTCTGTTTGGGTTTGAATGAAAATGTGGGATATGGCAAAAGGTGTTGGCACGGCTGGAAACCGCGCCAACACCCATCACATCTTTAAAAATCTTATTGTTTAATCAGGCGACCTTCTGTCTTGACATCGCCTACTTTTACCTTCCAGACGTATAATCCGGCAGGCCAGCTAGCTGATTCAGGAAACTGAAAATTAGTGCTCGTTCCTGTCAGAGGGATTACGCGCCGCAACAGTCTCTGCCCTGTAGCGCTGTACGCCCATACCGTCGCGGTGGCCGCTTCGGAAGTCGTGCTGATAGCAAGGTTGACTGCACCAGAAGTTGGATTGGGCGAGCAAGACACGTCCAGCACATGGCTTGAGGGCATGTCATTATCGCGCTTGATCGCTTTTGCGCCCAAACTCAGGTTATAAATAGTCCCTTGTTGGGCATAGGCTACACTGCGGAGCAGGCCGTCGTCCACAAGTATCGGATTCTGGTCGCCCCTCACGGCCCTTTTGGCCCGGAACGTGAGGAAGAACATTGCCTGGCCGGGCAAGACATAGTCATCCGGGTGGATACAAAACCACACAAACTTGATTTTGCCCTCCGCAGTATGGTTCAGGTTGAAACAATCTTCGGATACCTGTGGTACATCACTGGTTGTCATCCCAACATATTCCCAGACATCGGCATCAAAGCGCAGCCCCATCTGCAGGGCGGTCAAAGGTATTTCACCGTTGTAGCGAACCGGGATGCTTATATATTCACCCACCGCCATCCGCGGCATGGCCTCCGTGAGCAGGGGCAGCGTTCCAGCAGGGCGCAGCTCAATGTCTGTGTTGTGGCTGTTATTCACGTCGCCAATTTTTACGGCGATAAAATTAATATCGGTAGCCGGGGGGTAGGCATTAATGAACTCGTTTGGGAGGAAAAATTGTTCGAAGGGATCTTCATTAAGCATGGGGTCAGGGTTATAGACAGGAAAATCTCCGGGATCACCTTCTTCGAAATAGCGCCAGGAATTATTGACAGGTAATTCGGAATAAATACCGAGAATTAATTTTCGGAACTCGACAACATCTGTCTGGATGTTCCCAACAATCTCATCAATCTCACTATTATCGTTAGCATCCGCCGCTGCAAACTGATAGATGGAGGTAAATCGGTCATTTACATTTTGCAAATGCCTGCCGATCAGGGCGAGATCATAGGAGGTTACACCGTTTAGCCAGGCTGCATTGTCGTTGTTGAGGACTTCAGGGAGAATACGGTATGTGGATACGTCGCAAGGACACCAAGACCAGGGATCGTTGTTAGGCGCTATCACCTTAGTTGTGCAACCCATCATAGATGCTACGCGGGATATCAATACGTTCACATCGTCAATATGTTCGCCGTTGATATTCTTGACCCAGCCAGCCAGCAGCGGCGAGCAGAGCGGGAAATCATCGTCCTCCACATACACGTTCGTGACGCACTCCGAACCTCCAGGTGGGTCAGTAGAAACATCCACCATAGCTTCTCGAACAATTGCACCATTCACGCAGTTGGAAGGAGCATTAAATAACACTGTAAAATAGGAACCCAAAAGCACCTCCTCTGGCGAAATAGGGAAAAAGCAGAAAGTTACCCGATTTCCGTCAATTTTGAAACAGTCGTCGAAACCTCCCTCCGGGTCGCAACTTGTGTTGCTCGACGGGCAGCTAAAGGTACTGGTACCTATGTCGTCAATCGTTACCCCTGGAGCCAGGTCAAACTCTACTGCGATTCGAATTTGATCAAAATCCAGTGCCGAGGAATACGTGGCCCAATTGAGTTGTACCCTTACCTCCAGTTCCTCGCAGGTAATGCCAGCTTCTTCTTTAGTGACTACCACTGTGAAGTTGTTTGGGTCACAGGGTTCGAATCCATTAAACTCAATTACGACGCAGCCCGGAGAAGTAAAACATGCGTTCCGGCAACTGGAACTACCGGCCCTGCGCATTTCCCCCTGGATTAGGCACACCTCTGCACTGGCATCCAGCGATTCATTCTCAGGCCCTTTGATCTCAAT
This sequence comes from Saprospiraceae bacterium, assembly GCA_044350425.1. Classification (GTDB taxonomy): domain Bacteria; phylum Bacteroidota; class Bacteroidia; order Chitinophagales; family Saprospiraceae; genus M3007. The sequence goes on from JBILHS010000004.1 coordinate 75,460, forward strand.
GTCGAACAGTTTGATAGTACCCAACGAAGGCACTGTTATACCCGGACTGGCATTGAATCGTACGAATACTCGCCAATTGTTCGTACCGGGTATTTGATCCACCGAATGTTCAACAGGTGGAATTACAAAGTTTAGGAGTCGGGGTTTGTCCATGATATTATCAGTTTCAATCACCGCCGTGAAGGACAGGTACTCCGCCTCAATGCTTCCTGACGTGCTGTTGTTGTATGCCATGACTGGAAGCAGATCGGTGTCATAGTCATAGTCATCAAATTCAATACAGATGTTCGGCTCAGTAGGTATTAGACTTGGCACGGTAAACTCATCTGATTGTAGGGGAATTGCGTCGTAACAGTAGACGGAATAATCTGGGCAGGTGTATTGCGCCTGTATCAACTCAAACAGTAAATCCTCGCCCTGCACTCCATCTATTGCTATCACAAACAAATCTGCCAGATAAGGTGGGCCGCTACCCGTACGGGTAAAGACCACTTCTGGACCGTCAATGGGATCACATACACCCTCCAGCAATAAGGTCACCTGGTTATCTAACTCAACGTCCACAAAGAAGTCCCCGAAACCAGATGGGGAGCATTGCTCGGTCACCGCCTCATTTATTATGGAGAGGCCCCCGACAGGGTCCGTGACCATTTTTATTGTCAGGGAGAGCTTTTCGTAGCTCATCAAGAAGCTTACTGGATTCCCCGGGAAGCTATTGTTCGTCGCAAGACGAACCTGAAAGTAATAGCGGTTGCACTCGTCCTCACCGCAAAGGGGCGTGGATATGGGTTCTATCTCTATACGCAGAGGGGCAGGGTTTGACGGGTTACATGACAAGATGGGGTATGCTGGAAGCTGTGCGATCACAGGAAATGCAGTCAATACCAGCAAAGCTGCGAAAAGCAATTGGCGCGAAAACAGGCTCGACAAAATGTCATTGCCCCCCCCACGTTTATCAAAAAATAAAATTTTGCGAAACATGAAAAAGATTGTTTAAAAAATGAAAGAAATGTTTCCCTTGAAACAGATGTTACAATAGGTTGAAAATAAACTTATCACAACACTAACGCTCATTCTAGACACTCGGATTGCAACCAAATACCCCACTTTGGCTTCGGGGTATAGGCCAGACCCGCAGTATAGAACGCGCTACACGGCATCAATCGCTAACAAGTCGTACAGGATAAAACAGACCTAGAACTTTAACAGAAGTCTGCCAGGAAAAATCGGGATTAAATCAAAAAAACTTTCAGAAGTGTCGGTTCGGATGAAGAAGTCCACAGGGTGTGGGTTTCGTTCTGCACAGTGGTTTAGTGGTAATTTATCCGTAAAATACGGCTAAATACGTCATTTAAGTTACAAATAATACACAATTCCTCGTATAGAGCAATGCCAAAGTAGGTCGAAGATAATGAGGCACGGTATATTTTTATCTTGTTGGAAAAAAATTAATACGATATGTCGGAAATTGGCATTGCGCTTATTTTTTCGCCTTGCACGGTCTTCCCAAAACCGGCGGAAAGGGTGAAATTGATTCTGTTTGAGTTATGGTCTGGCTCTTCAGAGATAACTTCTAATCAAGAATCTTTTGGGCAGGAGCTAAGCAGTCAGGGGGTTTCTTGCTCTTCTTTAGGCTTTTATACAAATATTTCATGTCTAAGCCTTCAATATAAAAACTCTGTGTAAATTTTCTGAGTGAAGAAAGATCCCTAGGTTCTGCAACTAAATAATCAATGTTATTTGCAAAATGTGCGTCTTCAATAAAAGTGTTAAATTCATTTTGGAAAAAACCCTTGATTCTGTACATAGTTTGACTTTTTGAATTAAAAGCAAGAACAAATTTATAGTTGTAAACAAAATTGTATCCTGTAGTCGTATCATAAGAAATAGGGATTTCTACGAAAAAAATATGGTTAGAAAAGCCTTTGCTACTTAGAAGTTTAAATGGTAAAGGGTCTTCAAAAAAATTAAATATCTCTTCTTTTGACTTTGGCTCTGAAAATTCTAATAAACACACTTTCGCTTATATAAGCATTAAGCTTGTGTCTAACCCTTGTGAGTTAGATACAAAATGCATGAAAAGAAACCCTAAAATCAGCAAATATTTCATCATTTGTTTTTTTCGCCTTGCACGGTCTTCCCTAAACGCTCTCCCAGGATTTTAAGTGCCAAAACCGATCTCCCCGCCGAGCTAGTTTTTTTTGACCCAGTGCCAATACAGCAGGATTTCATGTAAATGTATAGACCTTCTCGATACCTAGTGTTAAATCGCCGAAACAATGTCTTATATGCCCTATTGTGCCTTTTGTATTTAAAAAGAGGAGGCAATGAGGAATGTCGTCTGAACTATGATTTTTTTTGATTTTTACGATTGACGCCTGAACGCTGATTCTCGAGATTTTGATAGTCATAATCTACACGCTTTTCCGATGGCTTCATAAAAATCAAATCAATCAACAAAATCATAGTTCAGACATTTATTTGGTTAATCCAGACCTTTAAGTGTCAAACCCTATCCCCCCGCCCCGTCCAAAAAAAATTTGATCCGAACTGTTTACGCTTCTGCCGCTTCCCCACATAAAGCAGCAATCAAGTTTAAACTTTTCAACTTCAAATTTTTTACCATGAAACACAATCAAAACATTCAGAAAACGATCCTCGCCTGCGCACTCCTGCTCCTTTGTATTTTCCCGGCTTTTTCCCAGTGGACTACCAGTGGCAGCAATGTATACCTCACTGCAGCAGCCAACCGCGTCGGCCTGGGCACCAGCAGCCCTTTAGCGAAACTTCATGTATCCAGCACCGGCATGATCAGCCGCTTTGAAACAAGTACCAGCACCGGGTTTGTTTCCTTTTACAAAGGCATTAACTATGTAGGTTTTGCAGGCATCGATGGCGATGTGAACATGGGGATTGGGACTGCTCCCGGTAACCTCAGCGGAAAATCCGGTCTGATCACACAGGGGATTTACCGCATGACCGTGCGCCCCAATGGCAATATCGGGATCAATACCCCCAATCCCTGGGTGCGCTTCGAGGTGCGTGAAAGTTCCAATGACACCACTGCGATGTTTTACAACGCTTTTCCGACCAGCGACAAAACCGTTGCACTCGGTGCTCAGGTAGCGCCTGCCACCGGCAATAATTTTGGAAATGCCATCGCGGTGAAAGGCGTGAGCAATGTGAGTACCTACGCAGGCATTGGCGGGGCTTTTGAAGGCGGTTTGTATAGCGGGCACTTCAGTAATGGCGAAGTTTATTCGAAAGCAAAGGACGGTATCCACTCCATTCATGCCGATGCTGTGAATGCAGAGGCAGGTTACTTCTCCGCAAGCAATGGCCACGGTATTGTAGCTACCGGATCAGGTGCAGGCAAATACGCCGGCTATTTTCAAGGCAATGTGTACGCCACCGGAAGTTACCTTTCTTCCGATGCCCGCTTCAAGCAGGATGTGCAGCCAGTACGTAATGCGATCGATAAGATCAAAGCGCTCCAACCATCTACCTATGCGTTTAAAACCAAAGAATTTGAGTTCCTGAATCTACCGGAGGGCAAACAAATCGGTCTTATGGCGCAGGATCTGGAACGCATATTTCCTGAGCTGGTGCGTGAAGTGACCGCAGATGAGCACCATTGCGGCGAACAGTGTAAACATGGTGAACAACACGAAGGATTTACCTTCAAGGCGGTGAATTACACCGCCCTTATACCGGTACTTATCGCGGGAATGCAGGAACAACAAACAGAGATCGAAGTCAAAAACAAGCAGATCGACGAATTGGAAAGCCGCCTTGCCCGCCTGGAGCGTATGATGGAAAGTTTGGCCAGCGACCGCGCCAGCCTCCCCGGTGAAAAGACTTCAGTGGAAGGTTTTGCCGGCAATCACCTCCTGGGCAACCGCCCAAATCCATTCCAGCATACGACTACCATTGATTTTGAACTGGCTCCAGAAGTGCAACAGGCTGAATTGCTGGTATATGATCAATCTGGCCGCAACATCCATCGTGTAGCTTTGGAAAGCCGTGGCAAAAGCACCCTTGAAATAGCCATGCCCAATGTTCCGGCAGGCATCTACACTTATACCATTGTGGCCGATGGAAAGGCGTTGCCTGCAAAACAGATGACTTTGCTGGGGCGGAATTGAGGCCTGGCCTGGTTTATATGTATGCTGTACTCCCGGTTGGCCTTGTGTCTTCCGGGAGTATTGTATTTCCGCCCCATCAGGTGTTCCCCCAAGCATATCAAGGCACCTCCCCTGCCGCGCTAGGGTCTTTTTTTGACCCAGCGCCACTTCCGTGAGCACCCATGCAAATATAAGAATCATACCTTGGCGACCTTACGAATATTATGTTTAAGACCATCAAATCAAAAAGCTCTGATAGATAGAACAGAAGAGGTTGGTTCCTCAGCCTGGAATCCTGCTGGAGTGGCGCTGGGTCAAAAAAAGACCCTAGCGCGGCGGGGGAGGTGCTTTGAAATGCATGGGTGAACACCTGGAGGGGCGGAAAATAATGCGTTCTGAATCCTGGAAAATTCTTTTTAAATTACTTAAATCCTGATTTATTCGGCTCCGCGCGAGCAGTAAGAATCAGGATTTGCCTGATTTAAAAATGATTTTCCAGGATCCCAGCCTTGCCGATGTGCTCGAATAGGGAATGTTTGACAGGTGGAAAAGGGGCAATTCTGAAGCTTTGTTTCTTGGCCTGGAACCCTTCTGGAGTGGCGCTGGGTCAATAAAAGACCCTGGCGCGGCGGGGGAAGGTGCCTTGGCTTGCCTGGAGGAACACCTGATTGCGTAGGAACACCTGATGAGGCGGAAAGACCCTGGCGCGGCGGGGGAGGTGCCTTAATATGCTGGGGGGAACACCTGACGGGTCAGGAAAAGACCCAGACGCGGCGCGGGAGGCACCTTGATATCGTGAGAAAACACCTGCCGGGGCGGAGAGTGAACACCTGGCGAGGCAAGAAAAAGTATTTATCTTTCATAAATTACATGCGTGCCCATTCTGAATTTCAATTTTATTTTTTCATTTTTTTCAACCTTAATATTCTTTGTTTGCATGTCTGAAAAACCGGCTGCCATGATATTGAATGAATAGCTTCCTGCGGATAATTTAAAAATAAAATATCCATTTGAGTTGGATCTGGTACTCATTTTGGTTTCTTTAATAAAAACCCACTTATCCGCAAGCGGGCTGTTTAATTGTTTATCGAAGATAAAACCTTCAATTATTGAACTGTCATTTGAAAAAAAATATTCTCTGCTTTCTAGGGCATAACAGCCCTTAATTGTCTTTTCGTACTTATTGAAATAACAGGAGACAAAAGCAGTCAGTAAGAATAATAAGGTTATTGCTCTCATGATTTTTTTACACCTTTACCTTTGTCAAAATTTTTAGGAGAAATACCAGTTTCTTGAATATGCCCTTTTGAAACTTTGTCATTGAATGCATTACTTATTATTTCAGTGATATAAGTTCCTTTTATTGATCTATCATAGCCAGCTGAATTGCTTTCAGTTGTCATAATCCCTCTGCCAAAATGCTTTAGCCCTAGAGTGTGCCCTACTTCATGAGCTCCTGTATCACTATTACTTTTTGATTTTCTGACATGAACATCAACACCTCCTCTTGTAGCTCCATTAACTTGAATCCCCTCATCACTTGACTTAAAAATTGCATGTTCATCGGAGTTAACAGAATAAGCATTACTTGATTGATCAGGGGTGATTTTTGGCTCTGCTCCTTCAATTTTATCTGAAATTCTATCATTTTCAACAGCAGATGCCGGATTATCCACTTCAACAACATTTAATTCAAAATTAAATGCGTAAGAAATTACATTGTCTTTCTTTCCAATATTATAGGAGTAATTTCCACTTTGTGCGTTCCAAAATTCTGTTGCCTGATTAGCAGACGCAGTAGCCTCTGCATTGCCTCTCTGAACGTAATAAGTAGCTTTGACTGTAATCGTTTGATTATCATGGTTTATTGCTAAAACATAATCCTCAGTTTTCCTTCCATCTAGATCAACCATTCTTATTGGATCGTTAACACCATAGTTATACGGTGACCATCCCAAGTATTTCTCCCCCAACGGATCCACGCTCCACCACCTCCCCAAACCAGCATCATACCACCGAGCCCCATAATCACTCAAATTCAACCCAAAATCCTCATTCAACTCCTTTCCATTATAAGCATAATCATTCGTCGGCGAATTCGTCCCCATGCCTTCCATCAACATTCCAAAGGGATAATAATGCATATCCTCCAAATGGGTAATGGCAGTTCCACCACTGGCGCGGAAGTTTTCGCGCGCGTTTCCGAGGTGGTCCTTGATGGTGTAGTCGTAGTAAAACGCAGAAGCTCCGTTGGGCGTACATCTACCCTCAGAAAAATATATTGCTTCCAGGCCGGTGCCGCTGTACTCTATGCCGGATACATAACTCTTGGTTGTGCCGCCGCCGCTTAAAGACTTGGTCAGCTTCTCCCCATCTGCAGTGTAGGTCAGGGTAATGACATTGGCTCCCTGGGTCATGGTTTGGGGCAGATTGAGGTAGTTGTAGGCAAATGTAAACCCTTTGTGGTTATCCTGAGTCATGTTCCCATTCAGGTCGTACTGGTAGTCGGCAGCTCCGGAGGTATATTTAAATCCTTTGGCGGCATCACCTGCATCTACCATGTTGGTCAGACGGTCAGGACGGGTCGCATCGCCGTAAGTATAATTAAGATTGTCTATCTGGCTGGCCCCGGTATCGCCGCGACGGAAATAGGTTTTTAGGTTCCCATTGAAGTCGTACGTGATATTATTCTCCGTATATTTGGATTGATCTACCCAGGTGGCCCCTACCCGCGCACGGTAGTTGGCGGCTGTGAGGCGGTTACTAAAGTCGTATCCAAATCTATACAGGTGTCGGGTGCCGCAGGTTCCATTAATGTAGGTGTTCCACTGAATGGTAGAGATGTTTCCGTTGTATTGAGCGGTGCCTCCATTGGCTGTGCTTTCGTATTCAAGGCTCATTCTGAACAGGTCTATCGCATCATCCCCGGTCTGTGCCGTACAAATCGTTGGGTCATTGATTCCAGTGAGCCAACCTCGTATATTATAGGTATAATCCAGGCTTTGCAGATAGGTAAATGAGGAGTTCAGTGTCAAAGGAGAACTTCCATTATAATTACTAGCATGCAATCGCTTATCCAAAAGCCGGCCCAACTCATCGTAAAGCGGCGCTGCAGTGACCACCCAGCCAGCAGTCGGCACACCTGCGGTAGTACTGATATGATGCCTGGTAAAACGAAGTCGGCTTGCAGCGTCATACGTGAACTCTTCCCGTATATAATAGGTTTTCAGGGAGCCGCCTGGCGGTATGGCGGTATGGTCGCGCCGGGTTTTAGTGACCCTGTTGGCAAAGTCGTAGGCACTGGAGCTTATGTCTGCGCCACCTAAGTGGTTCTGCTTGTTCACCTGAATCACACTGTACTCTTTGTCATAGTACGTGCGGGTGGTGAGGAAATTGGTGGGTGCCAGACCGCTACTCAAAAGTATGCCCACTTTACTGGCCGTTGGTTTGCCTCGGGTACGCAGGAAGGCCGTGACATCGTAACCGCTTTCGGCAGGGTTGGTATAGGTCTCTGTTGCGCCGAGGCTGCCATTGTTGTCTAGGTCGTAATCGTCGTAGTAGAAGACTTTGTAGACGTCGAGGTTGTTGTCGGTCGGAAAACTGGTGCTGGTATAATAGTGCGGGGCGGTGGTATTGGAGGTTTCAAACAAGGGATCGGTAGCTCCGGGGGAGCCTGCGCCTTTGTATTTGCCGCTTACGATCGGGCGGCCAAGGATATCGTATCGGGTGAATGTCTTGAAGCTTTTGGCATCGGTGCTTAACACGGGGCGGTCGAGTCGGTCGTAGGCAATGCTGGTAGTTCCGCCGGATGGCACGGTTTTGCTGGTCATACGCCCACGACTGTCGTAGGCGTATTTGAAGATCATGCTGGCGTAGCTGGCGTGGTTGATGTCCCAGTTATTCTGCCGCATATAAATAATGTTCATCGGCAGAAAAAGATAATCCTGCAAAAAGTTCATCATCTGCATTGTCGGCAATTGGTATATGAATTGAATTGGAGAGGGCTCCTGTGCAACGATCAAAATCAAATACGCGTAAATCATCACGTGTGTTGAACCTAGCCATTTTGCTCCCATTTGGTGAAAAGACCAATTCTCCCCCGGCTTGAGATTCGGTAGGAAATCCTATTTCTTGAACATGGGTAATGACCCCTTGAGGTGAAAAAAGTGAAATAAAATACTTATTACTTAGAAGTTTAGGAATTACTATCCACCAATCACGGCCATTTGCATGTCGTACTGCATGAAAGCCATCATTGTCAAAGGTATCTTGAACAATGATATTATTTTTTGATATAACTTTACCCGCTCCTCCATTATAGGAGATATCAACCACTGAATAGTAAAACTTGTCATCAAAAGCGATAAATGGATTTATGGAAAAATATGTGCCAACATGAAAAAGGTATTTCAAACTTCGATTCGTTGGGTGTGGCAAAAACATGGCTGCTTGGTTTGTGGAATATCCGATTGAGTCCTCTACACAATTGTCGTTATATAGATATCCGGGATTAAGCCCATCGCTATTCTCTATAAAAGTATCATACTTATTAGCAATATAACACCCATTTGAGTAAAGCAGTAATGCCCCAGCTGAATCCGACAAAACAGCATTTGTTGTATGAAGTGACATTCGTCTTTGCCGGAAACTTATGTTGATACTATCTTGGAAGGAAAACCTAATTTCTTCTGCATTATTTGTAATAGTGTTATAGTTATAACCAAACAACCAAGTGTAATCTTCTTTTTGAGCATTAACAACTACACTCGTTAATATAAGCAACAATGTTAATGATTTATTTTTCATGACAATCTTGTAAAGCAGGCTGCACAAGTGGATATTTGTACAGCCTGCTAAATTCTAAATTAATCTACTTTTTGGATTTTCTGTGTTGCCAATAATTGTTGATCAGGAGAAAAAACCTGAACAATGTATATACCCTGGGGTAATATTTTTATTGACAAATGGCTGTTGGTCACGGTCTCTACTAATAACACCTGCCCGAATTGATTTCCGCCCCGCCAGGTGTTCCCCTAAGCAAATCAAGGCACCTCCCCCGCCGCGCTAGGGTCTTTTTTTGACCCAGCGCCACTTCGGTGAGTACCCATGCAAATGTACAAATCATACCTTGGCGACCTCACGAATATTAGTTTCATGGCCAACAAATCAAAAAGGTCTGACAGATGGGAACAGAAGCACTCCAGGAGGTTGGTTTCTCAGCCTGGAATCCTGCTGGAGTGGCGCTGGGTCAAAAAAAGACCCTGGCGCGGCGGGGGGAGGTTCCTTGATATGCTTGGGGGAACACCTGACGAGGCGGAAACTACCCAGCCGCTGGTGGGCGCCCCGGCGGTGGTTTTACGTGGTGCCGGGTGAAACGCAGGCAATATCTTTATTTATATCGCGTAACCTTTGGAGGTTCGTCGTCGTAGTACTGAATAGTCTTTCTGAGTTTCCCTTTTTTGTAGGTGTCAGTTTGAATAATTTTCCCGCTTTCATCAAAATGGTAATAGGTCCCGTCTTTCACTTTGCCGTTTTCATAAACTAACAAAAAATCCAGGGTGCCATTTTCATCTAATCTGTATTGGGCACCATGTCTTTCTCCATTTAAAAAGGCGGTTAATCCGCGAAATTCCCCATTATCTATGACTAGATAAGGCCCTATTTCTACGTCATTAAGGTAAGTGGTTTGGATAAATGTAGTTGATCCACATATCGATTTTTTCCACTGCAAACCACTTTTTAACCCATTTTGAAATTGAGTCACACTCAGTGTATCATTTCCGCAAAATCGGATATAGTAACCATCAGGCACTCCATTTACGAAATCAATTTTAAACAGAGTATCTGTCCGTATTATGCCATATACGATGCCCTGAATTTCCATTTCCAAGTTTACAGGAGCAACAATTTTAATAGGCACCGAACCCCAGTAAATTTTTGCATGTTCTTTTTCTACTACAGAATCAATTCTACATTTTGTGAATTCATAAAATTCCACACAAACACCCTCAAATTGTCTCCGTTCATTGTTAAAGACAGAGTCACAATAAAAGAGCTGTTGTGTGTGTGCATTATCGACTAATACGATTACTAGCAGCAAGACAATACTCCTAATGCTTAATTTTGGTTCCATTTTGAGCAATGAATGATTTACCTGTAGTTTTGAATGGGAAGATGCCTTGTTTAGGTAATTTTCCATTTGCAATCATGTTGTGCGCATTTTCAACTGCATTCGAGTATTTGGTAGCAAATCTATCATTATAACCCTTATCAGAATCATCGAAATCCTTAATGAGCACCTTTGAATATTCCATATAAGCCATAACGTCCCCAGCTTCATTGGCAAGTGTACTCGTTGTTACACTATTAAAATTGTTGTAAAGCAAAATATTAAAACCTGGACGGTTAACCTTAAATTTCAAGCCACCTGCAAGTTTGACATTCGAATTTGTTTTTGATAGTGGTGTATTTATACTCAAGCCATTGTAATCTATTGTGTTATCTTTGGGATCATAAAGTGTTTCTCCTCTTTGTCCATCCTCACCTTTCTGAGCATCCGTGAGGTAAACTCTAACTTCTATTGGCTGTGACTTGGATACAAAATCCCCACCATTTTCATCAGGTACTTCAGATGTATAGCTCAAATTTTCAACATAATCATACAATTCCGGATCTTTTTCCTTGATTTCATTAATCAGACCTTGAACTTTATTGCCCAAAGCTGCAAGCTCTTCAATTCTCTTTAAATTGACTTCCGCTTTTCCCAGCTCCTGATCTATCTGGCCATAATATGGATTTACCCATTGCATACCATCAGGATCAATCAATGCCATAGGATTATTAATAACATAGCTGTAAGTGCTGTAAAATGGCATTTTCTCCCCCATCGGGTCCACACTCCACCATCTCCCCAAAGCCGCATCATACCACCGTGCCCCATAATCGCACAAATTCAACCCAAAATCCTCATTCAGCTCCTTGCCATTGTACTGATACTGGTTTTCCGTGCCTACCTGCGCTATCCAGGAACCTTCCATTTCCAGCCCAAAGGGGTAGTAATGATTCTCCTGAAGCGGTGTCAGACTTGTGCCATTGGCCCGGAAACTGACCCGCGCATTGCCCAAGTGATCCTTTACCGAGTACTCGTAGTAAAACGCTGAAGAACCATTTGGCGTACATCTGCCCTCAGAAAAATAAATGGCTTCCAAATTCGTGCCGGAATATTCTATGCCGGATACGTAGCTTTTGGTAGCTCCGCCGCCTGTGAGTGCCTTGGTAAGTTTTTCCCCATCGGCCGTGTAGGTCATGGTGATCACGTCGGCTCCCTTGGTCATGGACTGGGGAAGGTTCAGGTAGTTGTAGCCGAAAGTGAAGCCTTTGTGGTTATCCTGGGTGAGATTCCCGTTCAGATCATACTGATAATCTGCAGCGCCGGCGGTGTATTTGAAGCCTTTGGTAGCATCTGCGGCATCCACCATATTGGTTAGCCTGTCTGGCCGGGCGGCATCGCCATAGGTGTAGGTGAGGTTGTCTATCAAGCTGCCCGTGGTATGCCCGCGGCGCAAATAGGTTTTGAGGTTGCCATTGAGATCGTAAGTGATACTTCCTTCCGAGTATTTACTTTGATCTACCCAGGAGGTACCTACCCGTGCGCGGTAGGCAGCGCCTGTGAGGCGATTGGTATAATCGTACGAGAAACGATACAGGTTTCGGGTGCTGCAGGTACCATTGATGTTGGTATTCCACTGAATGGTAGAGATGTTTCCGTTGTATTGAGCGGTGCCTCCATTGGCCGTGCTTTCGTATTCGAGGCTCATTCTGAACAGGTCTATCGCATCATCCCCGGACTGTGCGGTACAAATCGTTGGGTCATTGATTCCAGTGAGCCAGCCTCGTATATTATACGTGTAATCCAGGCTTTGCAGGTAGGTAAAAGAGGAGTTTAGTGTCACCCCAGAACTTCCATCATAATTACTCGCATGTAATCTTTTATCCAAAAGGCGACCCATCTCGTCATAAAGCGGTGCTGAAGGGACCACCCAGCCAGCAGTCGGCACACCTGCAGTGGTACTGATATGATGCCGGGTAAAACGAAGCCGGCTTGCAGCGTCATACGTGAACTCTTCCCGTATATAATAGGTTTTCAGGGAGCCGCCTGGCGGTGTGGCGGTATGGTCGCGCCGGGTTTTAGTGACCCTGTTGGCAAAGTCATAGGCACTAGAGCTTATGTCTGCGCCGCCTAAGTGGTTTTGTTTGTTCACCTGAATCACACTGTACTCCTTGTCGTAGTACGTGCGGGTGGTGAGGAAATTGGTGGGTGCCAAACCGCTACTCAAAAGTATGCCCACTTTGCTGGCCGTGGGCTTGCCACGGGTACGCAGGAATGCCGTGGCATCGTAACCGCTTTCGGCAGGGTTGGTATAGGTCTCTGTGGCGCCGAGACTGCCGTTATTGTCGAGGTCGTAATCGTCGTAGTAGAAGACTTTGTAGACGTCGAGGTTGTTGTCGGTCGGGAAACTGGTGCTGGTGTAGTAGTGTGGGGCGGTGGTGTTAGAAGTTTCAAACAAGGGGTCAGATACCCCGGGCGAGCCTGCGCCTTTGTATTTGCCGCTTACTATCGGGCGGCTAAGGATATCGTATCGGGTGAATGTCTTGAAGCTTTTCGCATCGGTGCTTAACACGGGGCGGTCGAGTCGGTCGTAGGCAATGCTTGTAGTTCCGCCGGAAGGCACGGTTTTGCTGGTCATACGCCCACGACTGTCGTAGGCGTATTTGAAGATCATGCTGGCGTAGCTGGCGTGGTTGATGTCCCAGTTATTGGGCGAGCTGATCATGCGCTTGGTGGTTTCCGGTGGGAGTACACAGATTACCCGGCCAAAATCGTCATAGACCGTGTAGGTCTGGGCGGTCTCGGTCGCGTTGAGCTCCTGCTTCACTAAAACAACCCGGCCCAACTTGTCTGTAAACGTCCATTTTTTGCGTTCGTTTTCGTCTGTTTCTTGCGTAACCCAGAGTTTATTGGCTGCATAAGTATTGCTTCCCAGGAATGGACTTCCACTGTAGAAGTCGTGTACTGCATCTGAAGTGGTGTTGCCGCGATAGGCATATTCCAGGGTACGGGTGTTACCAATTCGCCAGGTGTCGCCTGGGGCGGCCTGTTCTATGGGTCGGTTGAAGGGAGAGGGTTCCACCTTGGTTTCTGAATATCCATAACCTCCTGCTCCAAAGGTATTGGCAAAGGAAAGTTGCTCGGCTGCGAAGCCTGTGCGATAGGTTCCGCCGTTGCTGGTGATGGTGTAGGGGATGTATTTTTTGAGTTCCCGGCCAAAGGCATCATAGGGTTGATACGCAACAATGTCCAGGTTGGTGGGCGATTGTGCGATTTCATTGGTCTGGATAGGTCTACCCAGTCCATCCATATACTGAAAGACACGGCGGACATCCGCACCGGTGAGCGCGTTGACCTGAGCGACAGTTGTTTGGCCCGTTATCAGCGCGGTGCGGGCTTTGATGTCGTTGAGTGCGGGCCCAGCTTGCTGATAGTTGTATTCGTAGGTTTGCTGGATGTTGCGATCCTGATCTCTTATGACCTGAAGGCGCTGTGAATTGTCGTATTCATAATGGCCCGCCACACTATTTTCGTCTGATATAGAGCCCAGGAGTTGATTCCTGTCATCAAAACTAAACGTGCGCATGAGCGCATCCGCAGGATAAAGTCGAAGCTCATCTATATAAGTAGTGGATGCTGATCCTGTCACGGTTACAACTCCATTGGCTGCAAGAGTCAAGGTTGTTTCAGCATATAACCAGGTGGCACCCGCCACGGCACCAATTGATATGTTGTTAACTTTGATCTGACCATCCCTGTACCAGAAGGATGCTACATACTTACCGGCTGGCAGGCTTCCTACGGTCAAGGTACGACTGGCAGCAATTTTGAACCCTGTCCGACCTGTTACAAAGAACCCTGCACTGTTCACCCAATCCGTAGGCGCCGAACCTGAAATTGCCCAATTCCCATTTAATCCAGCACCCGCTCCGGCTTCTTCAAAGCTGGTAAATGCAATTTCGGTTGAAAGTGCGTTTTTGACATACGCTATGGGTAAGGATAAACCATGCCCATAAATAAAAGCTGAAATCTGGTCATCTTTTTTGTTCCACTCCAAGAGGTTGGCTTTACTGTCATAAGCACCCTGAGTGCTTACATGGTAATAGCGGGAATCAAGAATGAAATTTCCACCCGTGATGGTGGAGAGACTAAAACTTCCAAGAGCAACCGGGGAAGTGGTTGCTACCCGCCAGAATTCATTGGATAAGATGCGGGTGCCGCCAAAGTTTTTGAATTTTATTGCCTGCGCTCCTGTGACACTTTCTACGCCACTTTTTTTAATTGTTTGAACCGTTTCTATGGGCTGATTGATCATGAAATTATCATTCAGCGCTTTAATCGCCACGGACGGGATATCGGCTACCGTAGTAGTGGTATACTCAGGCGCATATTTACTAATGGTGGCATATTCATAGCTATCACTATTGGTCGTGATGGTTTTTACAGGCATCAAATGCCTAAAAGCAGGCGTATCATATTTATAATCGGTGATGGTTTCGATATAATTCCCAGAACCATCTGAATTATACTGACGTGCTGTTTTCTTTTTTAAATATACGAATTGGGAAACTACAGAATACCATTCCACTGCGTATGGTTCCATCTGGTTAGTTTGGGTAATCTGAGTACCTGCAGGTTGGTTGTAGCAAGGAAAATAATGATAATAACAATCATTTCCCCAAAAATTACAGACATGAAGGTATTCCTCTCCCTCGTCATTTTCACCATCACAATAATATATAAAAGAGCCGGAACATGGCGGACTTATTGCTTTTCTGGCGATAAAAGCATTTAAGGTTTGCTTATTATTGGTTTCGTTAAATTCGTATTCAAATAGGTCGTGTGAAATTACTTGCCCAGTGCTGCTAAAAACTTTTTCTTCTTTTACACGCCCACTTTTCCAGGAATAATCGATCGTTGGGGCATTGAGGAAAATGTCATAATAATTGGTACCGCTCAATCCATTTCCGTCCTGAAATATTTCATGCAAATAGTATTTTTTGCCATTCTCTCCATTCAGGCCTTCCAAGGCCCAAACCTCGGCGTATGCCACAATCGCGCCAGCATTATTGGTAAGGTTGAAAAGGCTGGATGAGGTGATATTGCTATACTGGCAAACATCATAGGAACATTGAATGACATTATCCACAGCCTGATAATCACTACTGGTATATCTGGGAGATCTGCCCAAATACACCCCTGAAGAAGCATTTGAGCAACCTCCATTGTTGGCTTTTTGGTATTGAAACACCTTGACAATATCGGGCGCTGTGGCAGTAGCCCCGTCAGCAGAAGTAAGTTTTTTCAAACGAATTCCACCGATGGCTTTATTAGCTATGTAGGTCGGTACATTATCCTCGTACTTTACCGTAATGCCCGCCTCTTCAGGCTGGGTGCTAAAGGGCGGTGGATAGCCTGACTCCGGGCCTTGAAAAACCTTAACTTCCAACTCATAATTGCCAGTTTTCATGTATTTGTTGACACTTCCTACCAACTGAATCGGGCTAATCATTTGAGCGCAACCTCCCCAAGTCATCGTTACAAATGGGTTTCCTGAATCTGTAGTTTTTACCCTGGCAGATGCTCCTGAGCAACGAAATCCGTTCATCAACACATTATAGTTGATATTGACCCATTGGTCATGATCCACATAAAAAGTAACCGTAGAGGTCTGTGGCGTTCCAGCAAAAGTGAGGGATGTTGCTGCAAGAGCATCTGTCGGCACATCCACGGTTTGGCAAACCGCAATCTCATTGCCTTCAAATTCATATTCGGTGGAGCCCCCGGTAGGATAGGTCACCTTCTTTAGCGTGCCATAATATGCAACCGTGGCATCCGGGTTTCTGTTGGCGGGTGAGAAGGAGGGAAATTTGGATTGTATGGACAATAGTTCAGTCTCGGAACCGGGACCTGGCGATAATTGGGTATTACTCTTATTGTTATAATAGCCCCAGTGATCTTGTTTGTAAGAAAGCCGGGGTGGAAATGATGTGCGTGAATAGTATTCAAATAATTGGGTGTTAATCAAGGTACTGGAGGCGGAATACTCCTTAACGTCATCCAGGTACATCCGGTAAGTAGAGGTCGTTGCAGTGCTTGGTGTAGTACCGCTGGACTGAACGAACGTTTGGGTTAACTGAAAGTATTTTTGGAGCGAATTGTCTTTGCCCAAAATTTTAATTTCATTGATCCGGTATTGCCCGGATGTGACCGTAATATCACTGCGTGTTGTTACTGAAGTAAATTCTATTTTGCCTTCATTGGAAACAATGGAGGCAAGGTGTTTGCCGTGATCAATCTTTTTAGTTACACATTTTGCAGTTGATGAGACAATTGGACATCCCCCAGGGTATCCAGTCCTGTTGTAGCGAAAACTTTCATTATAACTAATGTCATAACTGATTTGATGGGTGCTATAATTAAATGTGACCACAGCACTGGTTCGGGGGTTGGTGATGGTCTTTAGATGCCAGCCAGTAATAGCAGGAGAACTATAGCTTTTTGCGATACAAGAGCCACCGCTCACATTATAGTTACTACTGGTAGAATACTCAACCGCTGGGTCAGTTCCAAAAAGGTATTGAATTCCATCTGGTGTTGTTATGGTAAAACTAATAATGGACCCTCCAAATGTCCCTCCCGGGCAGGTAGAGCAGGTTGTGTAGGTAATTTTCAAATCCTGTTTTGGAATAAGCCGAATGGTTGTTGGGCTTTCAAAAATAAACTTGCCAGCATAGCCTCCAAAACTGAAATTGAATAAATCCGGTTGTCCATCCCAATCACCAAGGGCAAAATTCTGCATTGCATCAAACTGTGCCTGGGTCGTGATGGGGGATGCCGGAATTTCATCTCCACGATTCATATACCCATCGGCTTCTTCATCTGGGATCCCCATAACACTTCGGGAAATCATCCCACCCGCATTAAGCGTCCAGCCCAAGCCGATAATCCCGGCTACTTCATCCACCTTTACTCCACCAGCGTGATATTCTAAAGAAACTGGAACCGATATTCCGTTGTCTCCAATCGACCCGATTGGAACTGAAACCGATGGAATACCTGTACTTGTATTGACAGGAAAATCAACGTATTTCGAAAAGGATGCCGCGGTAGGGCTTGGCGGCAATATCTCTTGTGAAGGATCTGTTGTCTGGGCTGCCCCAAAAAATCCGGGTAAACAAAAAAGTAATACTATCCGGAACCGGTTAGAAAAAATATAAGTAGCCATGTTAAGTCTTTGGTTTTTAGGTATTTATCTGATAATTGAAAAGCGGCCGCTTAGTATCTGGCCAGCAATTAAAACGGAATAAGCATAGAGTCCTTCGGAAAATATCTTAGCGTCCAATTGAACCCTTGGTTCATTTAAGGCATGACTAAATACTTGTTTACCAACTCCATCAAATATCCAGATCTGCTCCATGTTTTGAGTGCCAACCAAAGAGACAAATGTGATGCGGCTATCTGCAGGGTTTGGGTAGACCGATACAGCTGACCTTTCAAGTCTGCTGTCGTCTCTATCAGATCCAGCTGCGGGACGTCCGCCATTTTTGGGCACCATTGTAAGTGCGATTGGATCCGCTAGCCCCTCTTTGATAAACTCCGTCAATTCTAATCCAGACAAGTTCGCGCTCATGATCTTGTCGGTTCCATAATCTGTCCAATAAAATTTTGTATTAAATTGGTCTAAATAAAGTCCAAAAGGATATTCTTCTTCTGACCCTTTGTGAAACACTTCTCTTTCAGAGCCATCCAGATTAATGCGTTCAATGAGGTGTTTCGTATCATCTGACCAATACAGTTTTCTTTGAATTGTGTCAATCAGCAACCTGACAGGTGTGCCTTCCAGGCTTTGTACAAAAATTTTAGGGTTTTCACCCGTTAATGAACTCGACCAAATTCTGCCACTGTCGATTTCGGCATAAAAAATTAAGTCTTCGGACGGAAGCAGGGCAATACCAGAAATGTTTGAAATGGAGTCTTTTGTCACGACTTCTTGCATACTCCCATCGAAATTGGCGCGGTACACTTTTTTTCTTGTGTTGTCAGCCCAGTACATTTTCGCATGGAAATCGTCAATTTCAAGGTCTACAGGAGTACCGACATCACTATCTACAATTGTGCTGGTGAATTCTCCATCGGTTTGACCATATCGGATATGAGGCTCTATACTTCCTATCCAAAATAATTTAGAGGATGCTGCATCAAAGCCAAAATCGTAGGTTGCCCTTAAATCCTGGTTATACTTTTCCGTCAGAACAGTAATTGAAGTATCCAATGAGGCAATGAGAATATTACCTGCACCTCGATTAAGTATATAAAACTCTTTCTCCTGTGCCGAGGCCGAAGATAAAAAACAAAAAAAGCTCAAAACGATCAATGGGGTCGATGCCACTAAATTCAGCTTGCCTAAGCTGTCTATAGATACAGCTGACTCTAGCGTTTTGAATTGCTTAAAAGCAATTGGCTTAAAGCCAAGATTTACTTGGCCAACCAATTTAAAAAATCGTAAAAAGAAAGCAAAAAGATATCTCATTTGAGGAAGTTTTTCTGCCTCAAAGATCATGCTGTTCAATCCAGATTTTTCGCGCCATTTCGTGCCACTTCACGCCACTTCACGCCACTTCGTGCCACTTTGTGTCAGATTCTTCCAACCCAGGGTTTGATAAATTAAATCTTGTACATCAGGAGGGATATGGCCACGCGGAATTTTCAACCCGGCTTTATTGAGTTTGCGCTGTAATGTTCGCAAGCTGATGTTCATTTCAAGGGCGAGTTTTTCCTTGGTTTTGGGTTCACCAATGGCTGGGCGTTTAATTGAGTTTGGCATGTTTGGAAGTCAAATGTGGAGTGTTTGATTATTTTTGACACATTGTAAATGGTATGATGCATTTACGGTCGGATTATCCTGACATAATTCAAGGCGTTATCAAGAAGCTTTTTGACTGAATCAATCAGTTTTGAAAGCTTCGAGACCTTAAATTTGGCATGATGAAAGAAATATCATGGTTACACGAAAATAACCGGGCCTAAGATAGGCAACTTGTTTTTTTCGGTGCAAGTGTTTTTGAAAAAAGTATGAATTCATACGGCTTATAATTCATGCAGTAAAGCGTCTCTAATCTTTCACATACGGTATTCATATTGCTTCGGTGCGCCGCAGATCTGGATTTCAATCTGAATCTTTTGTTACAGACACCCCCCCCACTAAGGCTCCCTAGACGCGAATACCCCTAAATTGTAGACCTTTGCCATTCACTACACCACCATGCCTGATCCAATCTCCAGAATCCATATCCTCGGCGCACCCGGTTCCGGCGTCACTACCCTGGGCCGCGCCATGGGCCAAAAGCTGAACATCCCGCATTTCGACACTGACGACTACCACTGGTTCACCGACGATGCCCTACCCTATCGTCGTCGGCGCAATCCGGACCATCGCAGGCAATTGATGACCAAAGATTTTGATGCGCACGAGGGCTGGGTGCTCTCCGGTGCGCTCTGTGGCTGGGGAGATGTGTTCATCCCCCGGTTTCAGGCCGTGGTCTATTGCTGGCTGCCGGCTGAGATCCGACTGGCCCGTATCCAGACCCGGGAATTGGCCCGTTATGGCGCAGAACGGCTCGCGCCGGGCGGGGATTTGCACACGGTTTACGAGAAATTCTGTAGCTGGGCGGTCGCTTATGACGAAGACTCGGAAAATATCCGAAGCCGTGCCCGGGAGTTGGAGTGGCTGGAAAGTCTGACTTGTCCCGTGCTCCGTTTGGAGGAGGAGCTGACGGTGGAGGAAATGGTGGCGCGGGTGCTATATTTAGATGCTCAATAAGGCAGCCGCTCAAAATAATACCCGTATTTTTGCACCCGATTTCAAACCACCACCTATCCCAAACACTCATTTCCCATGAAAAAACATAATTTCTCTGCGGGTCCGGCAGTATTGCCCGCTTCTGTGCTCAAAGAAGCCGGGAAAGCTGCTGTGAATTACGAAGGCATGGGCCTCAGCCTGCTGGAGCTTTCTCACCGTGGACCAGAATTTACCGCCATCATTGAAGAAGCGAACGCCCTGATGCGCGAGATCATTGGTCTGCCTGAAAACTATCACGTGTTGTGGCTCACCGGTGGCGCCAGTACCCAGTTCTTCATGGCGCCGATGAACCTGCTCAACGAGGACGAAACTGCGCTGTACGTCAACACAGGCGTCTGGGCAGATAAGGCCATCAAAGAAGCCAAAGCCTTTGGCAAGATCGATGTAATTGCTTCATCCAAAGAGCAGAATTACACCTTTATTCCAAAGGGCTATAAAATTCCTAAAACAGCAAAATACCTGCATCTGACGAGCAACAATACGATCTATGGCACCCAAATGCGGAAGTTTCCGAAAACGTCGGTGCCGATCGTTTGTGACATGTCCTCCGATTTTCTGAGTCGTCCGTTTGACCCGGAGCAGTTCGGGCTCATTTACGCCGGGGCACAAAAAAACCTGGGGCCGGCCGGAACTACCGTCGTCATTGTACGCGAGGATATGCTGGGTACCGTAAAGCGCCATCTGCCTTCTATGCTGGATTACACCACGTTTGTGAAGGAAAACTCGCTGTACAACACTCCGCCGGTTTTCCCGATCTATGTCAGCATGTTAACCCTTCGCTGGATCAAAAAGAGCGGTGGACTCAAAGCGATGCATCGTAAGAACAAGGCTAAGGCCCTGCTCCTTTACGATGAGATCGACCGCAATCCATTGTTCAAAGGCACGGTAGCTGAAGAAGATCGTTCTTACATGAACATCTGCTTTGTTATGAACGAAAAATATGCTTCCCTGGAAAAAGAGTTCGGGCAATTGTGCGAAGCCAACGGCATGATCGGTTTGAAAGGCCACCGATCTGTGGGTGGATTCCGGGCCAGCACCTACAATGCACTGCCACAAAAAAGCGTGCAGGCACTGGTACAACTGATGCGTGAATTCGCCGAAAAAAAGGCGTGAATAGTTCATACATCATAGTTCATACATCATACATCCAAAAGTGTTTTTTCCGCGAAAAAGAACCATCAAAGGACTGATCCACATCGAAGGAGTAGCACTTCCGGTGCGTGTGGCCCTGGATCTGGCAAGTGGCCATTATTACAGCCTCTCTGCCCGGCGGATCACCTTACGTTTGCCGGTGACAGCCGGGGAAAGCATGATCCGGGAGTACCTGCATATCTTGCAGGAATGGGTGATTCTACAGTTTGAAAAGCAACCCACCTACCGGGAAGCTTACCTGGGCAAGCAGTTTCAAAACGGAGATCCGATCATGGTTGGCGATCGGCGGTACACACTGTCCCTGAGCGTGAAAGACAGGGTCACCAGCACTGCAAAACTGGTGGGCGACACCATTTGCCTGGAACTCAACGAAAACCTGAACTCCTGGCAACAGACCAGAACTGCAAAAACCTTGTTGTCGCGTATAGTAGCCAAAGATTTTCAGGCAGAAGTATCCCAACGGGTGGAAGAAATTAACGCGCATACTTTTCGCCAGCCTATCAAGAGTGTTAACCTTAAATACAACCACTCCAATTGGGGAAGTTGCTCCCGATCGGGCAATGTGAACCTTTCGACCCGTTTGCTTTTTGCCCCCCGATTTGTACAGGATTATGTCATCCTGCATGAGTTGGCGCATCTGATCGAAATGAATCATTCTGACCGGTTTTGGGCACTGGTCGAGCGATATATGCCCAATTATCCGGAGGCTGAAAAATGGCTGAAGGTCAATCGGGCTAAATGTGATTTTTGATTGGGGATTGGTTTAGTGGTGATTGGTGACTGGGGTTAAATGGTGACTGGGGTAATTAGTGATTGGGGGAACCCGCACCGGGAATCAAATCATATTCTTAAAATAATACAAACACCAGGAGCTGGCACACCAATCAACCAATCACCAATAAACCAATCACCAATAAACCCAATCACCAAAATACATGAAACCCGACATCACAACCCCTGCCGACATCCGTACCCTCATCGATACCTTTTATGAAAAGGTGCAATCGGACGAGGTGATCGGTTATATATTCAATGACATTGCCCAGGTGGACTGGCCCAAGCATTTGCCTGTAATGTATTCTTTTTGGGAATTTTTACTGCTGGGCACACCCGATGCTTACCGTGGAAATCCGATTCAGAAACACCTGGATCTTCATCAGAAGGTTCCTTTGAAGATAGCGCATTTTGATCGCTGGCTGAGCCTTTTCCAGGGCAGCGTGGATGAACTATTTGAAGGGCCTGCGGCTGAAAATGCCAAGTTCAGGGCATACGCCATCAGCGAGACCTGGAAGCCAAAGTTTGATGGCCCCTTTGCCGTAAAGCAGGGAGAATAAGGTAAAAGTGTCCGAAAAGCTGTGTTACGGTTCAAAAAAGGCTACACTGGAGCCCACCCATTCCTTGCCTTTATTGTAGCGTACCCCCACCATTTCACCCTTGCTCATCCGAACCAGGTTGTTCACCAGACGCGGAGCAGGCCAGCCTTTATTCCAAAGAAGCATCATGCGGATCTCGCACTTGGATGGCTCCTCGGGGTTGAGTGTTTCAACGGCCGGGATATAATCCACCTTGCGCTGCAGGATAAAATTGGATGGATCATCCACCGATTCAACGTCTTCCCGGGTGATATTGATTTTTACGCCCTGGCCGGAAAAGGAGAAAAGTGGTTTTAAAACCCAGTTTTCCAGGTCCGTTGGAATGGACTTCAACTCATTGACAAACAATGTTTTAGGAACAAAATCACTTTGAATGAACGGAAGGGAGTGTTTCGAGATCCGGAAAAACCAATTCGGATGTCCCACCCATTCTGCATTCACTTCCGTGGTCATATCCCATTCACGGGGCAGATCTGAACGACGCTCCAGTTCGTCAAAAATGATGCGATTGTAAATGCGCTCCACGGCTACCCGTCGACCATTGTCATCGAGGTAATAGAGGTCGCGTCCTTCGCGTTTGAGTTTGGAGAGACACAAGACCTTGATCCCCAGATGTTTCCGGCTTCCCCAAAAGTCGATGCGTGTATTTTGTTTTTCCGGTTCCACTTCCAAAAGGATCGTGTTTTCCGGTTTGGAATTGCCCACAATGACCTCCCGGAGCAGATCAACGTACCCTGCTTCATCGATTCCACCAAACAGGTGATGAAATTCAGCGTGGATATCGAAATGATGGCGATAGCTTTTTGCCAGTAAGTGCTGGAAGAAATATAGCGATGGAAAGCCCTGCATTTCAATGAGTTGCGGCGTGAGTTCGCCGTTTTCATCTCTGCAGATGCCAAAGTCGAGTTGCAAAAACTGGGTATGGGCATCTTCGCCGGGCACGCGTAAATGGTTTGGCAACGCAGCCTCACTCCTACCCATAAAATCGGGCGCTGTGATCACGGCACAAATATCTTCAACCCCTTTCAGCAGTTTATTTTTCAGTGCTTTGGGCACAAAAACCGGGGTTTCCGATATTCTGAATGTACAGGGCTCTCCAAAAGCAGTGTTGACCGAGTTCAGAAAAGCCTGATATTTTTCTTGTGTGAAGGCGGCATTGAACCGCTGACGGACGTCTTGGATCATTTTAATGGAAGCTTGAACAAGTGATAACCTACCAAATCAGGATGCAAACATCCTAAATGTTTAGAACTTTTGAGAACTTGAATCCTGAATCTGAAAATCAAGCCCAAGATGTATCTTTGTCGGCTTTTTAGAACGTGCCCCTGCAAGTCTGTTCCAGGGCTTTTTGACGGAATACTCCCGGAACAGACTTCCGGGAACTTGTTAGCCAGCTTATACCATGTCTGATCTTAGATCGCAAATCATCCCGGAAAAAGTCCCGCAGCACATCGCCATTATTATGGATGGCAATGGCCGTTGGGCAAAACAAAAAGGAATCCCTCGGGTACTTGGCCACCGCAGTGGTGTTAAAAGTGTGCGCGAAGTTACAGAAGCCGCTGCCCAGATCGGTGTAAAATACCTCACGCTTTACGCTTTTAGTACCGAGAACTGGAACCGCCCACCTTCAGAGGTGATGGCCCTGATGACCCTTTTGGTGGAAACTATCAAGGGTGAAATTCGAGATCTGAATAAGAATGGCGTTCGGCTGATGGCGATTGGCGACATAGAATCGCTTCCGCCTGCTACCTTAAAAACGCTGAAGGATGGCATTGAAAAAACAAAGGACAACCAACGGGTGACCCTGGTGCTTGCGCTCAATTATTCAGCAAAATGGGAGATCCTCAGGGCAGTGCGCAGCATTTCCGAGCAAATCAAGGAGGGCATACTGGATCCGTCCGATATCAGCGAGGCGCGTTTTGAACAGGAACTCAGCACCTTTGGCTTGCCAGACCCTGAATTACTCATTCGCACCAGCGGGGAATCCAGGCTTTCTAACTTCCTGTTGTGGCAATTGGCTTATACTGAGCTTTATTTTACGCCTGTTTTCTGGCCTGACTTTGGGAAAGACGACCTGTTTTCTGCCATTCTCAGCTATCAAAACCGGGAAAGAAGGTTTGGGAAGATCAGCGAACAAATGACTTAAGCACCTACGAAATAACAAGCTCGGCTTTATTTCCGCGCATCAAAGGGAAAGATTTCTACCCGTCCGATCTTCTGTTCCTGGAGGGGCTTTGGTAAAATTTCATAAGCGATCTGAAGGCTATAATTCCGGTCCTCCTTGGGTTGAAATGGCCCTTCCCGGTCAAAATGGAAGATGCCCGAGACTGCAGGATCTGCCGGATTGACGATCGTACTCAGCCAAAGTGTTCCATCTTTACTAAAAATAACGACCTCTAACATCGGTTGGGAGGCGACCAAAGGCAATGGGTTGCTGATCGTGCCACTCAATTGCCATGCCTTTTCCACCGATGCGGGCTCACCTTCAGCTCCTGGCGCCATCATGATCATAGCCATCGTACTTTGAGAGACCAGAATTGGACCCGGAGTCGGTTGGATTGCTTTTACCGCTTTGACAGTACAGGAAGCTGGTTTACCCGAGAAATCTGACAAGGGCCAGGCAGTCGAAAAGGAACTGCGTCCACTAGGTGGTATGGCATCCGAATATGTCGGAACAATCACCGAGGTGCATTTTGAAATCGTGATCGGCTTTCCTTCTGCGTTCATGGGCACCAACTCTACCCAGACTTTCTGCCAATCAGTCGTTGTATTGGAGCAAATTCCCACTACATAAAACTTTCCATTTTCGACCCAGCTATTCAATTGAAAAACAGGAATATCTGCTGGTTTGGCATTGCTATTCAGTAATTCTTCATGGAAAGGGGCCGTCGGCGCAGGTGCTTTTTTTTCACAATTCTGGAAGCACAAAAAGCTAAAAAACAGGAGTAAAAATCGAGCTCTTATCATGGTTTAAGATCCGTCAGGTTCGTTTTTGATGAAATTTATGCAAAGGTAAAAAAAGTGTGTGCTATCAAATAAAACGGCCTTCGGGATTCAAAAGAAATCCCAAAGGCCGTCATGTTCTGTATGTATGCGTTTCGGAGGCTTAACGCACCACCGTCACGTCTCCTTTCAACAGCAATTTCTGTCCGTCCACCAATTCT
>JBILHS010000064.1:0-30936 GCA_044350425.1 Saprospiraceae bacterium
AAAACCTGGAAGGTTTGTGCCAGAGCAAACGAAATAATCTGTGGTCGCTTCGGATTGAGATTAACTTGTGAGACAGCCTCGTTAAAAAACATTAATTCAATTATAAAATGGATTCTGCAAGATCCGTCCACTGGTCAGATCAATTTCCGTTTGCGGGATCGGGAGCAATTCATGCTTGCCCGTGGTGAAATTGGTTTTTCCAACCGCCTGCATCACCGTTCCGGCACGGCCCCAGCGTACCAGATCGAACCAGCGCTGCTGCTCCATGGCCAGTTCTACCCGACGTTCCTTATAGATCCTTTCACGCAACATGGTCTGATCGGTCGTGGTGACATCCGGTAAGATAAAGTTGTTGGTGCCACGCGCCCGTTTGCGCACCTGATTCAGCAAAGGCAATGCTTCTGCAGGTTTGTTCAACTCATTCTTAGCCTCCGCAGCCAGCAACAGAATGTCGGAATACCGGATGACCCGGATATTGCCCGGACCATTGTCCTGCAAACCCGGATGCGCAGGTACCCATGCCTTTTGGTTGAAGCGCTCGTTGATGATCTCGATATTATCCTGCACTTGTGTTAAGCCGTCGGGAAGGATCTCGCCCACGTAGATGACCGTTGCTTCCCTGCGTGGATCGCCATTTTCATAAGACAATACGAGGTTGTCTGAAGGGCGGTTAAAGCCCCAGCCCAGATTTGGATTACCCCTTACGCCCTGTACCATATTGAAAGGCGAAGACCCCGGACCTGCAGCCTGTTGTGTTTGCAATGCCACTGCCTGGAGTTCAAAAACCGATTCTGAACCGTTCTCGCCTATGGGAAGGAAGTTTTCGCTGTACTTGGCCAAAAGACTGTACTCCATGGAATTGATAATATCCACACACTGCGTTTCTGCCTTGGCCCACTCTTTTTTGATCATGTATAGTTTGGCAAGCAAACCACGAGCGGTACCTTTCGTTACGCGACCCAGATCAGCTGGCGCATATCCGCTTTTTTCTTTCAAAACCCCAAGTGCGTCTGTCAGATCGGCCTCGATCTGGGCATACACCTGTTCTTTCGGCTGACGGACCTGCGCATAGTATTCATCATCCTGCAAGGTGGTGGTGATGATCGGCAAGTCACCAAACCACTGCACCAACAATAAGTAGCTGTAGGCCCGCAAGAGTTTACACTCTCCCACCAATCGATCCCGCGTTGCAGCATCCATTTCAATGTTTGGGATGTTCTCAATGGCCACATTGGCGCGGGCAATGGCACGGTAATACCCTTTGTACACCGGAGCTACGAGTGGATTGGTAGCCTCTACCGTAAAATTGTCGATGTCGCTCATCAAGGGTGCGTCATTGGCCGTAGAGCCCTTGTCGGCATCGTCGCTCAGCACATCGGTGCAGGCTATGTAAGGGAGCGCAATACAGTCGAAATTGCGGAATTGCTCATATACCGCATTGGTCGCTTCAAAAGCATGTGCCTCGGTTTTGAAAAACTCCTCAAAGGTCAGTCGGTTGGGTGGTTTGCGGTCGAGGAAATCTTTCTGGCAACTGGTAACAGCAAGCAGCACAAATGCTGCGGCGATGAGTGATTTAAATGGTGTGCTCATGCGCTATATGTTTTTAAAATTTGATTGTAAAATGTACGGCGATTACTTGATTTTGGATTTTTAAAGCATCTAAAACGTCACATCCAAGCCAACTAACATGGTTTTAGCCATGGGGTAACTCAGGTAATCAATGCCTGCCCGGAACGAATTGTCACCCGGAAACTCTGGTGTAAAACCTGAATAGGACTGCTTGGTCCAAAGGTTGGTACCGCTCGCATAAAAGCGTGCGCGACTCATCCCGATATTGGAAAGCCAGCGCTGTGGCAGGGTATAGCCCAGCACCACGGTCCTTAAGCGGAAAAACGCGCCGTCTTCCACCAGGAAACTGGACATCTTGTAATTATGACCACCATTGGTCACCCGTGGCACGGAATTACTGCTGCCTTCGCCGGTCCAGTGGTTTTCGTTCCAAACGCTTTCCCAATTGGGTGTATCAAAACGGGCCACGGCTTTGGCATTCACGACTTTGTTGCCTTTTACACCAAAAAAATCGGCCGCAATATCAAATCCAAACAACTCCAATCCTGCAGAAAAACCATAGGTCAGGGTTGGGATGGGACTGCCCAGATAGGTGCGGTCCATGGAGTTAAGTATAGAGTCTCCATTCAGGTCAGCAAAGCGAAAATCGCCGGGCTTTTCAATACCAAAATTGGGTGCACTGTCAATTTCTTCCTGGTTTTGAAAAACGCCTTCTACCTGATAACCATAAAATGCGCCAATCGGCGAACCAACAGCGGTACGGGTAGAGAAATCGCCCGAGCCTGTCCGTCCCTCGAAGATCTCTGATTTGCCTTCATTGAGCTTCAACACTTTATTTTTAACGGGAGAAAGGATCATGCCCAGATTGTAGGAGACCTTACCTTTCGTTTCACGCCATTGTAAGGTGAAATCCCAGCCGGTGTTTTCCACCTGCGCAGCATTTACGAATGGGAAAGCGCCTGAGCCGACGTAATCCGGAATCGGGAGATCGCTCAAAATATCAAAAGTGAAACGTTTGTACCAGTCAATTTCGGCTGTAAATCGACCATTTAATACGGCAAATTCCAGGCCTATATCCGTTTGTCGGGTGGTTTCCCAGCGCACATCTGCATTGGCATAATTGACCAGTGTTGAACCTTGCTGAACGGTATCCCCAAAGGCACTATACAATTCATTGGAAATAGTGCCCAAAGAAGGGTATTCCTGAATTTTATCATTGCCCGTGATGCCCCAGGAAGCGCGGATTTTCAGGCGATCAAAGATCTTCTGATTGCGCATGAAGGGTTCTTCGGCAATATTCCAGCCTGCAGCCAGCGAAGGGAAATAGCCCCAGCGGTTGGCTTTAGAAAATCGGGAAGAGCCGTCAGCTCGAAGCGATGCAGTAAATAAGTAGCGGTCAAAAAAGGTCGCATTCACGCGGCCGAGGTAGCTCATCATCGCCCATTCCGTTATCTGTTCGCCGTTTGGCTGGAGGATACCGTTGATGGTGTTTCTTCTTTTGTAATAATTCTCCTGTGCTGATTGGCCAGCCAGCACATTCAGGCGAACATCCTCCCAGGCTTTGTTGTAATTCAATGTGTTTTCCCAGAGCCAGTTCCGGGTTCTGGTGGAGTCCCGGGTGGTCCGATCCAGTTTATTGAGTTGTGAGGTGGTCACCATAAACACAGGCTCATGGTATCGAAAATGATCATTCCGGCGGTCAAAACCGTAATTGGTACGAAAGGTAAAGTCCTTCAGGAAAGTCCAATCGGCATGGACCGTACCCACCAAACGGTTCACCCGGGTATCCTGGTCGTTTTTGTAAAACAAATCGGCTGCTGGATTGCCGATAGACTGGCCGAATTTGGTCGGGTCTGAATATTTACCCGTGCTGTCAAATACTGAATAAATCGGTGGCATCCGATAAACGCCGCCCAAAACGCCGCCGCCCACACTTTGGAGCAGCTCCTTGGAATAGGCCACATTCGTCCCGATTTTAAGGTTTTTCAACAAGGGATATTCTCCATTGAAACGACCCGTGTACCGCTCAAACCCGGTTTCTTCGATGATGCCCTGTT
Organism: Saprospiraceae bacterium; assembly: GCA_044350425.1. Taxonomy (GTDB): domain Bacteria; phylum Bacteroidota; class Bacteroidia; order Chitinophagales; family Saprospiraceae; genus M3007. Next base: position 3,627 of record JBILHS010000064.1, read on the forward strand.
GGTTGAAAAAATTGCCGGAAACATTGTAATCCAGCTTTTTCCAGACTCCGTTCACGCTTAATTGTGCATTGGCAATGGGTGCGTTCCGGAAAATGACATCCTGCCAATCGGTGCCTTCGCCATATTGCGCAGGGTTGGCCAATGGGCTCGAATTATTCGGGAGCTCGTTGTACATCTGGGCAAACTCAGATCCGTTGACAAGCGATAGTTTTTTGGCGATCTGCTGCGTTCCGTAATAGGAACCCAGTGAAACCACTGCTTTCCGATCCTTGGTACCTCGTTTGGTGGTGATGATAATGACTCCATTGGCGCCACGATTACCATAGATTGCCGTGGCGGAGGCGTCTTTCAATACTTCAATACTGGCTACGTCCTGTGGATTTACAAAAGAGGCATCATCCAGCAACATTCCATCCACGACGTAGAGCGGACCGGCATTGTTGAGCGTTCCTGTACCCCGGATCCGAATGGTGGCTCCCCGGCCCGGTTCACCACTGGAAGGTGAGACATACACCCCGGCAATTTTGCCCTGTAAAGCCTGCTCCACAGAGGCAGTCGGGATCCGTTCGATGTCTTTTGCTTTGACGGTTCCTACCGCCCCTGTCAGATCACTTTTGCGCTGAACGCCGTAACCGACCACCACGATCTCTTCGAGCAGTCCTTCAGCTTCTGCAATTTTGACATCCACCTGGCTGCGCCCCGCCAGTGGAACCTCCAAAGAGGCATATCCGGTATAATTCACCACCAGAATTGCATTTGGGTTGCTGACACTGAGAGCGAAATCCCCATCAATATCCGTGATTATACCGTTAGAGGTGCCTTTTTCAAGCACCGATGCACCGATGATCGCATCTCCGCTGGCTGCATCGGATACGCGTCCGGTAATACGGCTTTGGGCAAAAGCCGAACCAAACATCAGGCAGAATAGCAGCCCAAACAGGTTAGATTTTTTGTATAACTGCTTCATTTTAAACGATTTGAATTGTTTATCGGAAAGTAAATTTGCTTTCATCTGATTCCTTACAACCTAACCTTCACTTTTTTGACCTCTTCAGAATTCCCCCCGACCATAATCTCATATTCCCCGGGCTCTGTGCCAAATGTCATATCTCTACGGTAAAAACTCAGGTCTTTTTCCGTCAAAATAAATTTCAACTCTCTGGTCTCTCCGGGCTGGAGCATGATCTTCTGAAATCCTTTCAACTCCTTCACCGGGCGCGTTACGGAACCTACCAGGTCCCGAATGTACAGTTGAGCCACCTCTTCTCCCGCCAGTTTGCCGGTATTGGTCACGGAAACGGTTACGGTCAGCAAGTTGCCGCCAGACTCAACAGCGACCTTTGGCTCCTGATAACTAAACGTCGTGTAACTCAGTCCAAACCCAAAGGGCCACTGTGGAGCATTGGGCATGTCAATGTACTTACTGGTCCATTTTGAATTGGGATCATAAGGCCGGCCGGTATTTTTATAATTGTAAAAGACAGGTACCTGGCCAACGGAGCGCGGGAAGGTCATGGGCAATTTGCCCGAAGGATTGTAGGCCCCGAACAATACGTCTGCAATCGCATTTCCCGCTTCAGTGCCGAGCCACCAGGTTTCCAGAATGGCGGTAGCACTTTCAGCAATTTTAGGAATGGCCAACGGTCGGCCGTTCATCAATACTACAACGACTGGCTTTCCGGTTTTACAGAGTTCAAGTACCAACGCTTCCTGCACGCCTGGAAGTCCGATTTCGGCACGGGCACAGGCTTCACCACTCATCATGGCAGCTTCTCCGACCACTACCAGCACCACATCCGAACTCTGTGCAGCTTTAATAGCTGCGGCAAAGCCCGAGCGATCGGAACCTTCCAGTTCACATCCTTTGGTAAACAAGACCGTGGAACGTTGCTCTGGCGAAAAACCATCCCGCAGGCTCACACAATCCTCCACATTTCCTGCGCCGTTCCAGTTGCCAATGAGTTCGCTTTTATTATCAGCCAGTGGACCGATCAGTGCGATTTTTTGGCCTTTTTTTATGGGCAGCGCCTGCTGCTCATTTTTGAGCAATACGATGGATTTTCGGGCCAGATCCCGTGCTGCAGCCCGGTGTTCTGGTGCGAGCAGGGCCTTTGTTTCCCGTTCCGCGTTGCAGAATTTGTAGGGGTCTTCAAAAAGTCCCAGCTCGAATTTTAAGCGCAAAACACGACGCACCGCTTCATCGATCTGTTTCTTTTTGACTTTGCCTTCTTTTAAGGACTGTTTCAAAAAGCGTTGATAGATCCCTCCCTGAAGATCCATGTCTACGCCGGCATTTAAGGAAAGTTCGCCGGCCTCTTTTTCGTCGACGACCACACCATGATTCACCATTTCATTCATACTGGTGTAATCGGTGACCACAAATCCCTGGAAATCCCACTCTTTGCGGAGGATATTATCTAAAAGATATTGGTTGCCGGAGGCTGGTACGCCATCATAGTCGTTAAAGGAGGTCATCACTGTAGCGGCACCGGCTTTAACGGCCGCCTCGTAGGGTGGCAAATAGTATTCCCGAAAGTACCGCTCGCTCATATCCACTGTATTGTATTCACGCCCACCTATGGGTGCTCCGTAACCGGCGTAGTGTTTTACGCAGGCCAGCATCGCATCGGTATCGCCCAGTTTTTTGCCTTGAAAACCATGTACCCGGGCTTCGGCAATGCGGCAGCCCAGCCAGGTGTCTTCGCCACCGCCTTCCATCACACGACCCCAGCGTGGATCGCGGCCAACATCAACCATAGGGGCAAAGGTCCAGTTTAAACCAGCTGCGGTAGCTTCAATGGCGGAGACCCGGGCAGATTTTTCGATGGCCGCCAGATCCCAGCTGGCCGCTTCTCCCAGCGGGATGGGGAAAATAGTTTTATAGCCATGAATCACATCATAGCCAAAAAGCAGCGGGATCTTTAAGCGGGTTTCTTCTACAGCCACCTTTTGAAGATCGCGGACAAACCCGATGGTGTGGCAGTTGAACAGATTTCCACAGGCGCCACTGCGAATATCATTTTTGTAGCCCTCCCGAATGGTGGGCCCGGTGCTGCCCCAGTCAGTGGTGTAAAGCGTCAGCTGACCGATCTTTTCATCCAGGGTCATCTTGCTCAGCAGTGCGTTCACACGTGCTTCGATGCCCTTGGATGGACGATAGTTTTGGGCCGCGAGTGGATTCAAAAACAGGATACTTAAAAGGAGCACTAACGTTGGGGTGAGTCTGGTAAAAATCATTTTTTGCATGAAAGTGGTTAAATATCTTCTTTTAATCCCCGGAACAGCGTTCCGGGTTACTTGTGCTGTGCAAACAGCCATTCCAACACTGCCGGATTGTAGTAGGTCACATTCCAGATATCATGGTGCATGGTAGAATACTCGGTATATTTTACTTTGCTGTCTATCTTTTCCAGTGCGCTCACGATCTGCCTTGAACACCGTGGAAACACCACCTCGTCCAGGCTACCATGAAACACCCAAAGCGGTATGTTTTTAATTTTGTCAGCATAGATCGGATCCCCCCCACCACAGATGGGTAGCCCGGCGGCAAACAGGTCGGGACGACGGGACAGCAGGTCGAAAGTTCCAAAGCCACCCATGCTCAATCCTGTGATATACACCCGTTTAGGGTCAATATCCGGGTGTTCCAGAAGCGTCTTTTCTATCAATTCCAATACCATCCTGCCGGGCACAGTGGGTTCTGCCTGATAAAGCGTTTGCCAGTCCTTGTTACTGCCTCCCCAGCGAATATCTGGTGGACATTGGGGCGCCAGCAGATAATGCGGGTGTTGTTCACGCATCCATTTTTCACAAAAAGCGTGCACGCCGTTGGTCATTTGCTCGTGGTTTTGGGTTCCACGTTCGCCGGAGCCGTGGAGGAAAATTACCAGGGGGTAGTTGGGGATGGGGAATTGGTGATTGGGGATGCTTTGCCAGGGAGTCATTAGCTGGTAAGGCAGGACATTCCCTTTTTTGTCCTTATAAATCGATCTTTGGAAAAAGCCTTGCTGATCAAGCAGGATAGATGGGTTCGTTTTAACATTTTCAGCGGATGCAAATGAAATGCCCCGGCTTAGACGGGAAAGATCCGTTTGGCCAAGCCAGCCGCCTGTAAATCCCGCCCGCTGTAATCCCTGAACGATATATGGGTTGCGCTTCATCAGATCCCAAAGGAAACCGGAGCGGTAATTCTCCAGCATCAATACGATGGGCCCCTGGTCTATACCCAGATAATCCTGGTCTACCCAAAAAGGTAAGCCCGGCTGTGCCTTAGGCGAACGACTGATTTCGGTGAAGGTCTCGTTGTATCCGTCGAAGAAACCATATTTGCCCACAGGCCAACGCTTCCACATGGCTTCCAGAGTAGGCAAACATACTTCAGGTGCAAAAGGCAAGGAACTGATCGCTGCGGTGGGTGCAATGGTGCCATCATCTGTCTGATAATCAATGGCTGCACCACGCGCTCCATAGCCGGGGCAAAAGATATTATTCCCCTCATGAAGCATCGAAGCATCGGGGCCGTCGCCAGCGGTGAGGCCCCAGATATCCGGGCCATACCCTTTGAATTTACCCGGATTTTTAATGCAATATTGTTGTTGGGCCAAGGTGGCCCGGCGGGAGTTTTCAAAATAATCGAGCCCTGCCTTTTTCATGTAGGGGTCCTGGATGCCCCGAAAATCGATCCAGCAATGGCTGTATTGATGCCCGAAAAGCGGCCCGAAATTCACATGATCTTGTCCCTGATATTCAGCACGAAAATAGGAATCGCACCATTTTTCCCAGTTTTTGGCTGGTATTGGGTGGGTAGGAGAGCCCAAAGCCATGATATTCAGGATCATGGCTTCATTGTAGCCGCGCCATTCGGCTGACAAAAAACCGTCGCGTTCCGGAAACCAACCCATACTCAGGCGGTTTTGCTCGTTTAAAAACCAGTCAAATTCAACGCGGCGAAATAAGAAATCGGCATTCTGGCGGATGGCCACTTCGGTGGGATTATTCTGGTCAAAATAGGTCATACAGGACAGGATGCCAGCCATCAGCAAGCCTGTGTCAATGCTCGAAAGCTCGACAGTTTTGTATCGAAGCGCGGTCTGAGTATTCAGAAAATGATAGAACCAGCCGCGATAGCCGGATACGCCGCTGGCCTCAGGGCCCTGCGGTAAGTTTTTTAAGAATTCAAGGGTTTTTTGCACTCGTTCGGCTGCCTGTGCACGGGTGACCCATCCACGTTCTGCCCCCACGAGATAGGCCGAAAGCCCAAACCCTGTGGCTGCAATACTTGAAAAATTATCGGTTGGATACCTGTCCGGAACCTGAAAGTTTTTGGGATGTGCCAGTTCCCAAAAGAATAAAAAATGCCGTTTTTGCACCTCATCCAGGCTAAAAATCGGTTTGTCAAACCCGGAAGTGGCAGATGACATTTGTGCCGGAGCTGAACGGCAAGCCATTAACCCGAGCAAAAAAATAAGGGGAAGTTTTTTCATAAAATGGTTCAGCAAATCGCAAGAGGAGCGCCGGAGCGAATTTTAGCTACGCATACCCTTTAATTCAACTGCCCAAATTCAGGCGGTAGCCCAAAAATCCACCGCCTGAATACGCCTTGTCAGGCGTTTTAATTCGGAACAGTCGCCATCAAAAAAGACGGCAAATCAAACTAAACTCATTTTTTCACAAACTTCGCTTTGCTCAGCAGTGCACCATTGCGGTCATAACCACTCAATAGGTACATCCCTGCCGGGAATTGCGAAACATTCAGATCCGTGTAGGTATCACCGGAAGTATTGGCCACAGCAAGGCGGCGACCAAATAGGTCGAATATTTCAAGTCGGGCTACCCCTTCCATGTTTTCCACCAACAGCAAATCCGTGGCTGGATTCGGTGAGATGCGCATTGCCGCGACCTCCGTTGGGCTGAAAGTACCCACAGAACCACACTTCCCATCACCCACTACAATGCCGTCAAAGTATGAGGTGATATCTGAACCTGTAGCATCAATACCCAGGTCAAAAAAGAGCGTGAGGCGACGGTATTCAGCATTGTCTGCAACCGCTGCGAAATTGAATGTAAGTTCTTCCCACTGATTGATCAGGGTATTTGCTACCGGAATCTCAATACCGGGTGCGCCGGTCTGAGAGCCTTCCAATTTCACTGCAAAATTGCCAATGTGATCCATGTGAACTTTGGCCTTTACTGTTTTTACTCCTTTGAAATCTATGGCAGATTCCAGATCAGGGCTGGTGTACATGCCGGCAAAAGGCAAAGCATTCCCAACTTTTACGAATTTACCTACTTTATTGCTGTTATTGATCCCGGTAGGATTTGGGTTGTCAATGACCTCCGAAAACTCATTTTCGAGTGCCCCGTTGGCAAAGTATTTGAAATCGAAGGTGGTCAGTGCGGTCTCATTGTCCAGGATACAGGCATTGTAGCCGGCACGTGACCATTTGATGTTGTCAAAATAATAGGTGCCACCGCCGGTTGCACTTGCCACATTGGCAAAAACAATCAACTTGGTGTGCAGGGTACCCACTGCGCCACTAAAATCGATGTCAAATTTATACCAGGTATTGCCGGTAGGCAGGATAGCCGTAACCTCATTTGCAGGGCCACTGCCTTCCAGCTTAAACAAGAACGGAACATTATCAGCCGGAGCCCAAACCTGCATAGAAAGGTGGTTGTAAAGACTCAAATCCGGAGGAGCCGGGAACTCGATACCCATGCCTGCGTATTCCGTACCGCCACCACTTGGATCGGTATATTCACCCACTTTCAAGGATCCGTTTTCAGGAGCCAGGTGCGGGTTATTGACCACTTTAATGTCGCTGGCGCCATAAAAAATCTGGCTGTAGTTGCGTTGGCATTCGTAATCATCAATGATGTTGGTGATCGCTACAACACCATCGCAGGGATCTATGGTCACCTCTGTCTGGCCCAGGTTGTCAAAATACCAGATTTGACCTGCATTGGCAGTTCCAGCATTGAAGATGATACGCACTTCGCTAAAATCAGTGATCCCACTGAAGGCAGAAAAGTCGAAGCTAAGGGTCTCCCATTCACCGGGTGTGGTAATGGTGGCCTCGGCTTCCTTATTTCCATCAATCGGTGAGCTGAGTATCAGCGTCACGGTACCGCCGCCCAAAGGACTCAGTACATCCAGATTGAATTGTCCATAAACTGACAGGTCAAAATTCGTCAAAGAAATGCCCTGAAGGGTAGAAAACGCAGAGGTACCTTTGGTATAACATCCCACTTGAGTAGAGCCATTCACGCCGTTCGGGCTTGGATTGGTCACTGGTCCCTGGAAGCTGCCGTGAATCACGTCATTTTGCTCCAATGCCTGCCAGCCGAGGTGTACTCCATCCTGAAAATCTTCGATGGGTGGAGCAGAAGGCGCTGGTGAAAGTTTAATGTTGTCGATGTGATAGACATCACCAGGTTCGCCATTAACGCCGGCATTAAAGAAGAGCACAAACTTCTTGTGGCCTTTGCCGATCTGGCTGCTAAAATCGATGGTGTAAGTCACCCATTTATTGAGTTCTGTAACCTGGGTACCTACTTCCATGGGAGGATTTGGGCCACCTTCCAGTTTGATGAGCAGGTTGCCGGCTTTTGGAGCCCAAACCTGGCAGGAGAACTGGTTGCGTACAGAAAGATCGATCGGATCAGCATAGCCAATGGACAGATTAGAATATTCTGTACCATTACCACTTGGGTCGTCGAATCGGCCTACTTTAGTAGAGTTGTTATCGCCTGTTGGCGCAGGATTGGCCACCACAGAAAGGGCGCTCCAGTCACCGGTATAGGATGCATTCCGATTGCATTCAAAATCATCAATGATATCCGGATCTGGGACTACACCACTGCACGCATTTGGATTAGAACAAATGTTATCGAAGTAGTACGTCTTGTCGTCTCCGGTAGCTCCCGGATTGAATACGATGAGGATTTTATTGATGGTAGTAAAAGCTTTAGCTGCTGACATATCAAAGCTGAGCTGTTGCCAGGCTCCACCCACGGCGACATATTTTGTCTGCTCCAATTGTTCTCCAGTGCCTTCCAATTTAAATAAAACCTTGGTAGCCGCAGGCAGCCAAACGTTTAATTTGAATTGATTATAAACGCTCAGATCAAGCGGTGCAGCAAAGGTTCCAAAGGCAAAATTGTACGATTCAGCCGGGTTATTGGTAAACGAACCTACTGTTGCTGAACCGTTCACCGCATCAGCACCCGGGTTAGCAATGGCACCATTGAAGGTACCATTCAAACCGATCCAGTTTGCAGAAGCCGCTGGCTCAAAGGTTTCATGACAAATTTCAGCCTTTTCAGCACGAATATCGTCGAAATAATAGGTCTTGTCATCTCCCAAAACAAAAGAGTTGAACGACACCAAAATCGTTTTCAAATTGGTGTAGCCTGCACCCGCTGAAAGGTCGAAGGTGTATTCTACCCATTGATTGGCGACCGTGATATCCAGGATCTTTTCTACCGCTGGTCCGCCTGGCCCTTCCAACTTCAGGAGGGCTTTACATGGCGCTGTTGGCGACCAGATTTTCATCTTGAATTGGTTGAACGTACTGATGTCCAACGTTGAAGGAAAAGTGTACAACGCAAAGCTGAAGTCAACCGCCGGATTGTTGGTGTAAGATCCTACGCCAGCACTGGTGTTTACACCCGACTGATCTGGGTTGACTACCGCTCCGTTGTATGTGCCATTAAGTCCGATCCAGGCAAGATCGGCCGCGCCACCTTCAAAGTCTTCGTAAGTTGCCTGAGCATTAAGACTCAGTGCACCTACGACCAAAAGCAAGGCTGTGATAAAGAAATTTTTCATACGCACTTCTTTTTAGAATGGTTATGTGTGAAAATGATTTAGTTACAAATTGATTTGAGCTATTCTGCCACCAGTTTCTGCATCCAGTTTCCGCCAGTTTCATTTTTTATTTCGATAAAAAACACGCCTTTGGGTAAGTTATGCATTTGAAACTGTTCCTGAAAAACGCCTGCAAACATTTCCCGGTCCTTAAAAAGGATCTGAAGCCGCCGCCCCTGACCATCCAGGATCTGAGCCGTTAATTTCTGTTTTTGCAGCAATGAAAATTCGAGGTTCAATACGCCGGGATTGGTAGACAAAGGATTGGGAAACAGGCCGACATCAAATCCGTGGGTGGTGATAAACGCCTCTGCTGCAGGCGAGCTGTCCGACTGGAAACCCAGGGCTTGAAGCGCAGGTGCGAGCTCCGGATTTTTCATAAAAAGTTGCCAAAGCAATCCGGTCCGCTGGTTTTCGATCATCGCAACAATAGGCCCCTGATCGATGGCGAGGTATGAAGTGGCAAACCAGTTTTGATTCAGGTTAAACGCATCATAAAAGCCGTAGGAACCCCACAATCGTTCACCTTGCACCCGATAAAAATATCGGAGCGCTGAGAGGCATTCCTGTGGTGCGTAGGGCATGCTGGACAGGGCTGCGGTAGGCGAAATGGTGCCCTCATCATTGGATGGAAAAATGTCATGTGCCGAATATCCATTCGGGCCATCGCAGGCAGTGAGGCCCCAGCAGTCCGCGGAGTATCCCAAATGGTTTTCCGGGTTAGCAATAGAATAGGCCTGCTGGATCAACGCATGATTGCGGTTGCGCACAAAATAATTACAAAAAGCATCTTTTCGTCCACGAGGATCAAAACCCAGATAGGAGTAATGGGCAAAAAACATGGGCCCACCGCCAAATGGGCCGCAATAAATCTTTTTGCCAAAATGGATGCTGTTGTTGGCGTAATTTAAAGACGTCCAGCCGGTTTGATAAAGACTGCCGGGTATGGGGTGTGTAGGTGAAGCTGCCGCCAGAATATATACGATCTGCGTCTCATTAAAACCCCGCAAAGGAAAATTCATTTGCCAGGCATAATTGGGCGACCAGTGCCAATAGAGTACTCCACTGTTGTTTTTCCGGTACCAATCCCATTCCACTTCTTCCCAAAGTCCGGTAATGACATCGCGGAGTGCTGATTCCAGGGGTGTATTTTGATCGAAATATTCACGGGCCGCAAGTAGACCTTGCATCATAAAGGCCGTTTCAACCAGATCTCCCCCATTGTCATACTGGCTAAATGGGATCACATTACCATTGGTGCCATTCATCCAGTGCGGAAAAGCACCATGGAAGCGGTCTGCAAACTGTAAAAATGAAACGATCTGGATCATTCGATCCACCGCTGCTGCACGGCTTACCCATCCGCGTTCAGTACCCACGATGATCGCCATGATGCCAAACCCGGAACCACCTGTTGTGACGGTGTTGGGGTCACCATTCGAGCGCTCTCGGGCAAGACCACTTACAGGGTGCGCAAAATCCCAGAAATATCTGAAGGTAGCGTGTTGGGTCATTTCCAGCAGTGCATCATCACTCATGGATTGAGTAATGCCTTCCACGCTGGCGCTGGCTGCGCTTTCCTGCGAGCCAGCCAAAGCGGTGATCTGATAACGCCGGCTCTGGTTCATGCCTTCATCACCGATCCAATCTGTGGCGATCGGTTCTTTTCCGACTTGTTTCAAAAAATCAAAGGAAGCTCCTCCGTTGGTAGAGCGGTAGATTTTATATCCAGTCACATTGGAAGCCGTGTTGGCTTGCCAGGTCAGTTCAATGTGCCTTTCAAAACCTGTTGCGGTAAGTCCCCCTGGAATGGTTGGCAACTGGGCCATCGCACAGGCATGAGCAAAAACAAGTAGGAGAAATGTGTAAACGGTTCGAATCATAATACGGTTTGGACAAACAAGCATTCCTTTTTAGAATTCAGGGCAAAATTGGGATAGCCTCTTTTTTGACAGCATGAAATTAGGACTAAAACTCCCTTTTCAAAGAAAAACACACCTCACCACTACTACGCCATGTCCAAAATTGGCAATAATGGGCCAAAAAGCATGCGATTCCCCCTTGTTTGTCGGCCAAGTATTTTTGAAAGAAATGATCTTCCTGTTTGGAGGAATGGAGTAAGATAGTACATTTGCCCTTAATTTTAAACGGTCTAAATAAGCTTTACTATCTTTCCTGCCATGAGATCCACCATAATTCTCCTCTTTCTAAGCCTCCATGCTTTCCACAATTCAACGGCTCAGGTGGCCGGCCCCGATAGCCTGATTCAGATCGAAGCATCTGAGGTGACCATCATTGCTCAAAAAGACCGCCTCTTAAGTGGCGTTCCTGGTTCAGCCGCTTATATAAATCCTGTCGAGCTGCGACGGATCAATTCGATCAGTGGAAACGAGGTATTCCGTAAACTTCCAGGGCTCAATGTGGTGGATGAAGAGGGTATTGGCCTGCGCGCAAACATCGGTATTCGCGGACTTGATCCGGACCGCAGCGCGAATGTGCTGATATTGGAAGACGGCATTCCGGTTCAACTCAACCCCTACGGCGAACCTGAACTCTATTATACCCCCGCTATGGATCGGATGTCGGCCCTGGAAGTCGTAAAAGGCAGCGGGCAGATCATGTTTGGCCCGCGTACCATTGGCGGTGTAGTCAATTACATCACAGCGGATCCGCCCGCGAAACAGGAAACAAAACTCGCCCTGCGTGGCGGCTCAGGAGGTTTCTTTGGCGCTCAGCTGGGATATGGAACAACGGTTGGCAATGCAGGACTGGCTGTTCAATACCAGTACAAAAGGGCTGACCAGATCGGCGTGACAGGCTTCGATGTACATGATCTGAATGGGAAATTCAGATTTGTGTTAAGTCCAAAATCCGTGCTGGGAATAAAGCTTCAGGTCTATGACGAGACCTCGAATGCCACTTACATCGGCCTGACCCAATCCATGTTCAACCGCAGAGAATACTACCCGGTTATGGCGCCCGATGATCAGCTAAAGGTCCGGAGATATGCCTTGAGTGCAACCCATAAATATTTCATTTCCAAAAATGTAAAACTGACCAGCATAGCCTACACCTATACCATTAGTCGCAACTGGCGTAGACAAGGGTTTTCCAGCAACCCGAACGCCGCCAATCAAACCGGCATCGTTTGGGGAGATGCGCCCCCCCCCGGTGGCGCAGTCTTTATGCTAAACGAGACGCTTTATCGCAATCGGGCTTTTACGGTAGGTGGAGCAGAAACGAAACTCAGCTGGGACTATAAACTAGGCAGGCAAAGAAGTCAATTGGATGCTGGAGTACGCGTCCTCTCTGAGCAAGCCCGTGAACAAGAAGTCCTTGGAAAACGCCCGGATGCCCAATCAGGGTCATTGGTTCGGGATGAAGTGCGCCCCGGGCTGGCCTGGAGTGGTTTTGTGCAGAACAAATTCACCCTGAACAAACAGCTGAGCATTACTGCAGGTTTGCGGGTGGAGGACTATGGTTTTAATCGCAATATTTATCTGTATAAAACCAGCACCGGTGCCTACCGCGACACCAGTATTACAGCTTCCAGTCATGTAACAGCCCTGATCCCTGGATTGGGGTTCAATTATAATTTCAGCCAAAAAGCTACTGTTTTTGGCGGCCTGCACAAGGGTTTTGCACCACCAGCAATCAAAAACTCTGTCTCTGCATCAGGAGAGGTCTTCCCGCTGGATGCTCAGGAAAGCTGGAATTATGAACTGGGAATTCGCAGCGTGCTATCTCCAAGCGTGGAGGCTGAGCTGACTGGTTTTTACATGGATTTTGCCAAACAAGTGATCCCGGTATCAGAATCTTCCGGTGGCTCCGGGAGCGGTTTTACCAACGCAGGTCGCACCGAACATCTGGGTGTCGAAGCTTCCGTACGAATCGATTTTGGAAAATTACTCGGATCGCGCTATTCCGTTTACTGGCAAGGGAATGCCACTTATGCCCAGGCAACCTATAACTCAGACCGTTTTATAGGGGTTGACAAGATAAATCTGAACGGCAGCCGTCTCCCTTATGCGCCCACCTGGCTGAGCACCCAAACCATCGGTTTCGTCGCTCCCTGGAATCTGGAGTTTCAAATGAGCGGGACCTATGTTTCCAGCCAGTTTTCAAATGATCTGAATACCATCGAGCCAAGTTCGGATGGCCGAATTGGCAAAATACCTGCTTATTATGTTGCAGATGCATCCCTGCGGTATCATATCCCGGCCTGGCAAATGAGTGTGTCTGGATCTGTGAAAAACCTGACGGATGAACGGTATATCGCTTCCCGCCGTCCACAGGGGATTAGAGCTGGGATTCCGCAAATGTTTGTACTGGGGCTGGAAAAGAAGTTCTGAGTTCTGAGAAAATATTGGGGAGCAATTTTATTTCACACAACGACACAGCGGTGAAACCAAACTAAAATGCCATAATAAACTCCGTCAGATTCGCGTCTTCCGACAAGCCAATTTTTTTGCGTAGCCGATAACGTTTGTTTTCAATTCCTCTAACAGAGATATTGAGCAGCGGCGCGATCTCTTTGGATGATAAATTCATTTTCAAATAGGCTGCCAGACGAAGATCGCCGGGAGTAAGATCCGGAAAAGTCTGCATTAGCCGTTTGAAAAAGTCATCGTATACGCGGTTGAAGGATGCTTCAAAGAGTTCCCAATCATGATCTCCTTCCAGATGGGAGTCAATTTCCCGCACAATTCTGGAAAGTGCGCGGGGCTCGTTTTTAGAATCCAGCAAATTGTCTTTCAGGCTTTGAAGCGCCTCGTTCTTTCGAATCAGGTTAAAAGCTGCATTCGAAAGTTCGCGGCTTTTATTTTCCACTTCTAAAACGAGTATTTCCCGCTCTTTTTCAGTTTCCAGACGATCACGCTGACGTTCCAGACGCCGACGATTGATGATCTCCATAAACCATAACAACCCTAAAAAAATCAGTACATACACCACAAAGGCCAAAGTAGACAGATACCATGGCGGCTCGATCCGGAAATAAACTACAGCCTCCTCCCCACCCAGTTCACTCCGCACCCGAAAACTGTAGCGACCTGAAGGGAGACTCGTAAATTCCTTTTCTGAGAGATACGCCCAAGAGGACCATGACTCAGAAAAACCTTCCAGAAGCCAGGAAAAACGAACCGGATGTTCATAAAAAGGCTGGGCAAATTGAAAAGTCAGACTGTTATTTCTGTATGCGAAGGATAAGTCTTCTGCCGGTAAAAAAGATTGTTTATCCGCCGTTTTTATCCTGCTGACCACGGTCGCAGGAAGGGTTTTCACGCTGTTTTCTGAAGCGGTCGAGCTTTTGTTGAGCAGGGCAAAACCATTTTCCAAACAGAAAAGATATTCGCCTCCAGAGAGTATTTCCACATTTTCAAAAGAAGGCACCAGAACCAGTGGGATTTTTTGCAAGCGTTCATCCGACGATATCAACCAAAGCCCGCTGCCATCCAGTGCAAACCGATCCCCTTCCGCCCCTGGCAACCATTTCCTGGCAGCCAGGGGCTTATTTATAGGTTCAAAGGTGGTCCGCCCTGCATTATTTTGTAAATGTAGCGCCGTCGGGAAAGTATTGACCACCAATTCCGCTGAATCACGATCCGGAAAAACACTCAGCCCAAGCTGAAAATCAGTCGCCAGACCATCATCGCGGGTGAAGGTTTTGAACTCCCGAACCTGCAAAAGATCCTCACTCAATCGAAGCTGAAAAAGGCCCTTGTTCGGGTGGACGCCCCAAATGTTTCCTGCGGGATCAAAGACTATTTTTTTTAGGGGTTCTCCAAATCCTCCGACGCGACCGGCAAAAGCCCAACGATCTCCCGCCTCCTTTACATACAACACCAGCCCGGTATAAGTCGCTTGTAACAGGGTGTTGGAATGTCCTGGCATTGGAATCGTGCACCAGCCACCCGTGATATTGGAGATCCTGCGCACAGCGTTGCCCTCCACCAAAAAGGTGCCGCTGTTGTGCCCGCAGATCAATTGGCCCTCAAAGACCTGAAGTTGCCATACCTGTCCCTGCGAGCCCTCTACCAGGGCAAATGGAGGTGGGTAAAGCGGCGAGGGATAGGGCGCCCTGAAAACGCCCTGATTGGTGCCGATATAGAGATGACCCTGGTACACCGCAGCCGTATAGACCGTGCCGATTTTACCCGTCTGGTCTGTAAAAAAAGTAAGGGGTGAGCGCAACGCGGCAAAGTCAACCCCGCGGTCAAGGCCCATCCAGAGATTGCCATCCCGGTCTTCTAAAAGCGCCAAAACCGTATTATTTTGGAGCCCATTCTCACGGTGGAGATGACTTCGCAACTGGCCCGAAGGATACAGGACATAGCACCCATCCAGAATGGTCCCAAATGCCCAGCCGCCCTCCTGTAATGCGACCGCTTTATTGAGTTGTTTTTTACGAAAGACCTCATTGAGCGGGTTGTTCCAGGGCTTGCATTGGCCACCCTGAAGCTCAAAAATTCCATCGCTTGAAGTTCCAGCCCAGATCCCGCCGGTGCCATTGGGCACCATAAACTGTACAATTATATTTTTTAAGACACCCGAACCTGCCAGCTCCCGGAAGGTATTGTCCGGCAGCAATTCATACAGACCCCGCTCAATCACGGGCAACACTACTAGCCCGTTTACCCATTGGGCAAACATGATCGCATTGGGCGGTTTGATCGCCACCACCTTTTGATAATCATATTTATAAAGGGTGGAAAAGGATTGAAAAAGGACATAATCCGGCAGCACAAGAATGTGCCAGATCTCTTCTTTTCCTATCTGGCCTTCACCTAAATGCGCGCTGAGTGAAGTGTAGTTCAGTTGTCCCGCAGCGTCCTTTGCCCAAAAGCCAAATTCTGCAAAACCGCCGCAAAAGATCTCGCCGGAACGGCCGGACGCCACTGCTCGAACGGCCTGTTTTTCGGGCAGAGCAAAATGTCGCCAACGGGTGCCATCAAATTCCATGAGCATCCCATTATTGCCTGCATACAACCAGCCATCCGGCGATTGAGTCAACGACCAATTTTGGTTTTGAGCCTCATAATCGGCGGGCTGAAAATTGCGCAAGCGCGGGGTGTGTTGTGGCCATGCAGTGACTGCAAGCAAACATCCTAGACCTGAAAGTATATTTTTAAGTAACCGCTGCACCATGCAAAACTACCTGTTTCGCGCCAGGAAAAGTCTGGCGTGCGCTACCAAATCAGGGAAAAAACCCTGAAATTCTTCAGAAAACGCGTCAATTTCTTTGAAAAAAGCATCTGAAATAGCTTGCGGGTCAAATTGTCCGGTAAGCCTCGTCGTAAATCGTTGTAAGACCCAATCCAGGCCTGCCCGTTGGGTGTATCCGTGTAAAAATTGCCCGGCAAGCATTTTGGGCAGCCGTTCCTGCAGAATGGGCGGCATTTCAGAAACACGATGGCCGAGCTGCAAATAGGTGTTTTGAGCAAAATCCTCAAAAAGTTCTGAAGTATGATCTTGCCAATGCATGGCCAGGAGATGGTCATAAAGAATATCCACAAAAGGGGGCGAATATCGCCCGGCAAAAGGCCGGATGCGCGCCACGCTCCGATCCGTGAGGGGATGGTTGTCCGTAAAAGAATCAATGGCCCGATGCAGGAGAATACCCCGTTGTACAGGCCTGGGGTACTTTTCCCAGTCATGACCTTTCACGAAATCGCCTATAAAATTGCCTAGCAGGATGTCTTCGTCGCCAAAGGAAAGGAAGCAGTGGGCGAGGTGGTTCATATGAAACTGACTCCTTCGTAAACGTCCGCTATGTTAAGTTCTATATCCAGGGCTGGTATGGGGAAATGTCCATCAGACACCAGGTAGGTATTGGCCTCCCAGTCGCTGGCAGTGGTTTTATAACGCACTTCTACCCAAGCTTTTAAGGAATCAACCAGGATATAATTTTGAAGCGATTCGATACCTTTATAACGGATAAATTTGTCAGCAGAATCTTCGATCCGGGAGGACTTTGAAATCACTTCCACGATTACACAGGGGTGCTTAATGAAATAAGCGTCTTCACCACTCAAATCTATGGGGTCATTCGTGATAACAACATCCGGATAGGAGTAGTCTTTCCCTGCGGAAATTTGGACCTTGACATTTTCCTGAAAAATTTCATACGAGTCATTTTTTAATAAAAGACGAAGCAGGAAAGCAAGATTGAGGCAAATGGTATTGTGAACGCGCGTCGTCCCTGACATTGGAATCAATTGGTTTTGGATAAATTCATGCCGAATCTCTGAGTTTTCCTCAAACTCGATATACTCCTCCACCGTCATTGGGCTGGTATTAACCACCGTGTATTCCTTCATGGGTTTAAATTTTGCTGGACAAATATAAGTAAACACTTCGCACGCTCCCAAAGTTTTGAACTTTGAGCCCCAAGTTTTGAACTGCAAGCGTCCCGCATCGTATTTTTGCCCACTATGTCCGACACCACCACCATTTTGCCCAAATTGCTCTGGCAACCCTCCGCCGAACTCCTGCGCAACTGCAACCTCGCCCGCTATACTGAATGGCTGGCGCAGGAAAAAAATCTGCATTTTGACAGCTACCAGGCCCTCTGGAAATGGAGCACCAACCATCTTGAAGACTTTTGGGGAAGTCTCTGGGAATATTTCAAAATTGTACAGCACGCGCCTTACAGGCTAGTGCTTTTGGGCGAGCATATGCCAGATTATACCTGGTTTGAAGGCGCGACTTTAAACTATGCGGAACATGTTTTCCGGCAAAAAACAAGTGACCGCCCGGCCATCATTTTCCAGAGCGAAAGACATGCATTGACCGAGATGAGCTGGGCTGAGCTGGAAGATCAAACGGCTGCAATGGCCCATTTTTTTCGCGAAAGCGGCATTCAACCCGGCGACCGCATAGCCGCGTTTTTACCCAACTCACCCCATGCGATCGTCTCAGCCCTGGCTACTATGTCGGTCGGAGCGGTGTGGTCCAGTTGTTCACCGGATTTTGGCGCAGCGAGTGTGGCGGATCGTTTTGCACAGATCGAACCCAGGATCTTTATTGCCGTGGATGGTTACGCTTACGGGGGAAAAGCTTTTGACAAGTTTGAAACGGTACAGGAGATCTGTGCACTGCTGCCCAGTGTTGAAAAGGTGATCTTTATTCCATTCCTGGATGAAAATGCTACCTTGAATGTTGCGCAGCCGGTCACACGTTGGAATGATATCCTTACCGATTCAGCCCAAAATAGATCCATCGCCTTTCATCCCTGTGCTTTTTCAGATCCGCTCTGGGTGCTTTATTCCTCCGGGACTACCGGCATTCCAAAAGCAATTGTCCATTCACACGGCGGCAATTTGCTGGAGCACCTGAAATACACCTATTTCCACAACGATATTCGTCCCGGGGAGCGTTTTTTCTGGTACTCCACTACCGGTTGGATGATGTGGAATTTCACCGTGGGCGCTTTATTGGCGGGTTCCACCATTGTGTTGTACGATGGCAGCCCGGGTTATCCGGATATGAATGTGCTGTGGGAGCTGGCAGAAAAAACCCGGATCACCCACTTTGGAACCAGCGCGCCGTTTTTGGTCAGTTGTATGAAAGCGGGCATTTCGCCCAAAGCTGATTTTGATCTGAGTCACCTGCGCAGCATTGGCTCTACCGGATCGCCTTTGCCGCCCGAAGCTTATGCATGGGTATATGAAAATATAAAGTCCGACCTCTGGCTTTCGAGCATGGCTGGCGGCACGGATGTGTGTACCGCCTGGGTGGGCGGGAATCCTCAATTGCCTGTATATCAGGGAGAGATCCAATGTCTCTGTCTGGGCTGCGCGATGGAAAGCTGGGATGAAGCGGGGCATCCTGTCCCCAAAGGCGAAGTGGGTGAAATGGTGGTAACCAAACCGATGCCTTCTATGCCTGTCTTCTTCTGGGGGGATTCGGATGGCTCGAAATACAAGGCTTCTTATTTTGAGCATTACCCCGGCGTCTGGCGGCACGGCGACTGGATACAGATCACGGAACGCAACAGTCTCGTTATTCTGGGTCGCTCGGACGCTACCCTCAATAGACAGGGTGTACGCATCGGCACGGCCGAGATCTACCGGGCACTGGATAAGATCCAGGAATTGCGTGACACCCTGATCATCAATCTTGAACGTCCGGATGGCTCGGATTGGATGCCCTTATTTGTTGCGCTGAATCCCGGACAAACCCTTACCGACGAATTAAAAAACAAGATCAAAAAGGCCCTTCGCACTGCTTACAGCCCCCGACATGTGCCGGATGAAATTCTGGAAATTCCTGATATCCCTTATACTATTTCAGGCAAAAAAATGGAGACACCCGTGAAGAAGGTTTTGCAGAAAAAGCCTTTGGATAAAGCCTATAATCGGGATTCTATGCGAAATCCGGAGGCGATGGTGTTTTTTATTGAAATGGCTGATGGGTTGTGATGAAACAGGAGTCTTTCCGAATTTTAAGTAGCCCCAGAGGGGCTAAATCTTGGTAGAAAACAGATGAAATGGTGAGCAGGCGTGCCGTAGGTACGCTATACGCAAACGTTAGATAGCGTACCTACGGCACGCTTTCCCATCGAAAATTCATTTTCTACTCCCGATAAAATCGGGATCCCTCTGGGACGAACGCAACTCAGAATTCGGGATGACTCCTGTTTCAATGTTTATCACCAGCGTTCAATTCCGCATTCTCCAAAAAGTGCGTCCCACGCAAATTACCATTGGCTGCCTCCATCAAGGCCTTTGCCACTGTAGCCGCCTGAACACCCCGGTATCTTTTAGGAATGATGGGCGCTAGGGCCAAAGCCAACACAATACCGATCTTTTCTCCCAACCTGAATTCCGTCCGATCGCCCAACAGGAATGAAGGCCTGGCGGCTACAAAACGCTCAAATCCAAGACCTTCAATCCGTTTTTCCAGATCCCCCTTGGTGCGCAGGTAAAAATTGGTGGAATTGGCATCAGCGCCTACGGAGGACACCAGCAGATAGCTACCCACCCCGTTTTGCTTCGCAATGCGCCCGATCTCATAGGGATAAAGGCAATCGATCCGGTATTGTGCTTCTTTGGAGCCTGCTTTTTTAAGCGTCGTACCCAGCGCACAAAACAGGTCATCCCCGACTATTTTAGTAGGATCGGGCTGGTCGAAATCGAGGGTTTCCTGAATGAGTTTGGGATGCTGTATATTCAGGGGGCGGCGAGCCAACGATACGACCTGATCGTAATGATTGCTGTCCAGTAATTGTTTCAACAACTGGCTTCCAACCAGGCCGGAAGCGCCCAAAACCAGTGCTTTTTTGGATAAATTTGTCATGTTTTATATTTGTGCACGAAAAGTAAGGATTTTTACCGGCTCAGGCACTCATTTTTTCAATTAACCATTCCCGTTCCGCCACCTGTTTTTCAGCCAAAACATCTTTAAGCAGGGATGCTTTTGCGGTTTCATCCCGCGCTGAAAGTTTGACCAACCGCAACATCAAGCGCACAAAGTTTAGGTTGAGTTCCTGGTGATAGCCCAGGTTTTTCTGGCGGTTCAGAAAAGCCCCGAAACTTTGCAAAAGGGACTCCAGTGCATCTTGCTCTCCAAGTTCATAATAACTCCGCACCAGCATACGGCGGGCATGCAGGTTATTTAGCGGGTCTTCGAGTTCTACTTGTTGAAGCAGTGGCATCGCCTGGGCATAGTCTGCCTTTTGGAAATACAGGAATGCGCGATTGTACCGGTAAGCATTGTCGCGTTCAAGCGGATGAAGGGTATTTCGGTATTCCTCAATAAATTGTTCTGTCCAATCATGTTCGTCCAAAGCCACCCCGATCCTGATGATATTTTTAAACGTAAAACTGGACAAAAAGCCATTTTCTGCCAGAAAATTGCGTTCCAATGCCGCCCGATATACGTCAAATGCTTCTCGGATGTAGACCCGCTTACCTGAGTTCATGCGACGAATGCAACCATTGATGGCCATGAGGTAAAGCCCCCGCATTTCTTCCGGTTTAAAACGCGCTTCATAAAGCACCAAAAGCTGTTTTAGTTGCTCAAAAGGCTGGTCCGCTTCGGGCGATTGCAGCATCCTGTAAGCATGATAATAGACCGCCACGGCGGGAGTATTGAGCATTTCTCCTTTTTCAGCGACACTTAAAATGGCGTCTAAAAGTTGCATCTGGTAGGTTTGTCCCGCTACGGCCTGGTGCATGAGCGCAGAACAGGCGTGACGCAGCATTTCGGACACATAAAAGGTGGTCAATTCGTCGGGCAAAGGCTGGAGATTCAGGCCTGCAGAGCGTTGATTTCTGGCTTTGTGCTCCAGTTTTTCCTGATGAAGCTGGTATTGTAGAAAGTGATGTTGCGCGTCCCGGATATTTTGCTTTTCGCCCTTTACTGTTGCCTTGTCCAGGGCTTTGTCAAAAAGTTGATCCAGGCCACGGTTGCGCAAGGCGCGTACGAGGGTTTGCTGCTGGTCCGCTTGGTCGGACTCCCATTCTGTCCATGCGAAATATTGTCGCAAGGCATCCAAAGCATAAGACATTACGTGCCGCAAGCGCCGATTGTCGTATACTTCCGCCGGGAAGGCGGCCTCAAATAATCGTTCGGCGGAAAATGCCCTTTGGGCGGGCTTGCCGATATGCGCTGCCAGATATTCGCAAAGCCGGGTGACTTCTTCCCGTCGGTTGAAGCAGGGACAGCGTATGAAGTCGACAAAGCCTTGTGTTTCTTTGCCTCTTAGGGTCTGAAATGCCCGGATCAGGAGTGACGAAGTCATTTTTTAAATCGTTCAGTTTAGAGATTAGTAGAAAAAATATGGCAAATATTGCTATAAACAACTGAATATCAAATTATTAATAAAAAAAAATTTCGGCATTACCTAATTTTTGTATTTGCTAAGGCAGTCAAAGGATTCAACCTTTGCACCATAAGGTTAACATTAAAATCTAGCTGACTTATGAAAAGGTATCTTCTTGTCATCATGCTGTTTGCAAATTTTTGTGCACTTCGCGCTCAAAGCGGGTATTGGGAGGAGGCTAAGGGGCCTTATGGGGGGAATGTGCAGATCATTGCAACGCATGCCAATGTGGTTTATGCTTTTAGTCAATATGCCATCTATCGATCAGCTGATTATGGGGAACATTGGGATCGGATCACCGTAACAGAGGTAACTTCAGATGACTATGGTGAAGAGCAACTTACCATTGGCTCGTCCGGCACATTTTATAAAATCGTATCCTATTGGGATGGAAACAGTAGCGTTGAACGCAAACTCTATAGTTCTAACGATGAAGGTCAAACCTGGTTATTACGCAACAATGACATTTCAAATTATACGATATTTGAGACTCCTTCGGGTGCTTTAATTGCAATGGACACCCCTAGTTCTAAAATCTATAGATCAACAAATGGTGGAGTTTCCTGGCAACCCGTTTTTTCTTCATTTTTCATTCAATTAGGTTCCGGCGGGTTAAGCGTTACTCCAGAGGGGAAAATCCTGATTGGAAGCTCTCTGGGCAACAGACTTTTGTATTCGGATAACGATGGATTGACTTGGGCAACATTTAATACTCCTTACCCCTTTACCAATAACTACCTGTCCACTACAGGCACAATATTTTCAGTCAATAAGTTTGGTGTAAACACCTCAGATCTATACCGAACAACAGATTTAGGCATTACCTGGGATACAATTCCATTTAATTTAGGACAATATGAAAACCTGGGCACGCTTACGAATTTAAATAATGGAAAACTGCTGCTTTCATCCAGCAGCAGTTTATTTACCTCAACTAATGACGGATTAACCTGGTCGCAGTTGCCTTTTAGTCCGGAACAAACCAGGTATTTTTCACTCAACACCCCACTTCCAAATGGTGATCTTTTGGGACTTGGGAAAGATGCTTTATACCGTTCTTCAGATGAAGGTAAGCACTGGTCATTTTCTGCTTTTGGCCTCAGAAACG
The DNA here is from genome assembly GCA_044350425.1 of Saprospiraceae bacterium. Lineage (GTDB taxonomy): Bacteria > Bacteroidota > Bacteroidia > Chitinophagales > Saprospiraceae > M3007. The sequence goes on from JBILHS010000064.1 coordinate 26,430, forward strand.
CAACCCCCGTAGCATTAAAGCCACTCAGTCAATTCACTCAGATCGCTGTTACTGGGAGCGGCTTGTGGAAAACCGAAGATGGTGGCGAAAACTGGAATCGCCTTTTAGCAGATACCTCTACAAGCTTTTTTTATCAGGCCAAGCCCCTTGCTTTAGTTAATGCGGATAGCTTTGCCGTATTGCTTGGAAAAAACATCTGGGGATCTATAGATGGAGGACAATCCTTTGGAGACCTTACTCCTGTTGGAGGATTAGCATCCGGGGCGATTTTTGCCACTTCTGGCAGCCATTTCTTTTGTACCGGGAATGAGGGCGTTCTGAAAAGAAACGGTTTCATGGAAGCCTGGACAACTGTAATCCCCGATGCCTCCTTGTTCAGCTTAGCAGAGCACCCATCAGGCGATCTTTTCGCTTTGACCACTTTAATGGACAATTCAAACCAAACTGTAACCTTTTGGCGCAGCCAGGATGCCGGATCAACCTGGGAGGCAATAAATTCACTGGCCTTTGAGCCTAATATTTCCTCTGCTCTGTTTATCGATCAAACCGGTAAAATTTATATTACAGGATATTACGATCATGCCATTACATTGGCGACTTCTGAGAATAATGCAAGTAGCTGGACTTATACAAGCATCCCTGATATATATGCACAAGGGAACATTCTTGTCAATAACTTGGGACAAATATTCACTTATGGATATGAAGTCCTGACAAGCGCAGATGAAGGCGAATCGTGGTACTATCTGCCCTATGCTCCGGATCCTTCCATTACTTTTATAGATCTGGAACTGTCTGCTGATGGGTATTTGTTCGCAACCTGTTACGGCCTAACCCTGCGTTCAAAAAACTCCACCGAGCAAGGCGCCTATATTCGGGGCCAGGTTTTGCTGGATGCTGATCAGGATTGCAGTACACCCGATGCGCAAAACCCTTTAAAGAACTGGATCATTGCGCTGGAGGGCGCAGAAAACTATTTCAATAAAACCAGTGAAGCGGGTCGGTACACCTTTTTTGTAGATACCGGTAGCTATACCGTCAAAGCCCTGGTACCCCAAAACTTTTGGTGGTCTTTATGTGATTCGATTCAAAACATCGAAGCAACGGAGCTTACCAATGCCGACACCGCCAATTTCATAGCCCTCCCCCTGGCCAATTGCCCACTCATTTCTGTCAACGTCGCCATACCGCAACTCCGCCGCTGCTTTGACAATCAAGTCTATATAGAATACTGCAACCAGGGCACCGAACCCGCCGACAGTGCCTGGGTAGATGTCATGCTCGATCCCTATCTGACCTTTATCAGTTCTGCACAGCCCTTCGAGATCCAGGCTAATCAAAACATTCGTTTTTTTGTGGGTGATGTGTTGAGCGGGGATTGCGGGCAGTTCCAACTGACCGTTAATGTCAATTGTGACTCTACGGTACTTGGACAAACCCATTGCATCGGTGCCCACGGATTTCCGGACACGCTTTGTACTCCGGTTCCCAATTGGTCGGGTGCAAACATCATCGCCTCGGTTTCCTGTCAGGATACCACCCTTCAATTTAAACTTGAAAACACAGGTTCTGCCGTTTCACAAAACCTCGAATACATCATCATCGAAGACGACGTAGTGCTATTCTCCGGACAGCACAGTTATGAAGTGGGCGAGAGCAGCATTTTCAACCAACCCGCCAATGGCAGTACCTGGCGAATAGAATCCGCCCAGGAACCCGGCCACCCATTTTCTACCCTGGCCCTGGCCTTTGCGGAAGGTTGCGGCGGTTTTAATAGTCTGGGATATATCAACCAATTCCCGGTAAATGGCATCCAGCCTTCCTGGCATCGGATGTGTGTGGAGAACATCGGTTCTTATGACCCGAATGATAAGCAGGGCTTCCCCAATGGCGTGGGTACAGATCATAATATCCGCCCCGGACAAGACCTGGATTACCTCATTCGTTTTCAAAATACGGGTACGGATACGGCCTTTACGGTAGTCATCAAGGATACCCTCTCTGCGTTCCTGGACCCAGGCAGCATTCGCCCGGGCGCTGGCAGCCATGCATATACCTGGAATCTGAGCGGACAAGGGGTGATTAGTTTCATCTTTAACAACATCATGTTGCCTGATTCCAATGTGAATGAACCTGGATCAAACGGCTTCGTTCAATTCAACATCAGCCCATATATGGACGTGCCATTGGGCAGTGTCATTAAAAACGAAGCGGCCATTTATTTCGATTTTAACTTGCCCATCATCACCAATACGACTTGGCATACCATTGAAAAAAGCCCGCTGATTAGTGCCGTTCATACCGATCCACAAACCGGGAATCAAGGGCTTGAAGTATGGCCAAATCCATTCACCCTAATGACAAATATTCGCATTCAGACAGACTGGAAGGGTATGGCTTCAGTTAAATTATTTGACAATCTGGGAAATCTGGTATTTCAAAAAACTACTTTCACCCCAGATATAGAGCTTCGCGTACCACAACTTCCTGCTGGTCTTTATTGGATTGAAGTGCGTGATCAACAAGAAAGAGTAATTGGGCGGCAAAAAGTAGCAAAGCAATAATCCTTCAAAAACCAATTCCAATTGAACACTTGTTTTAAAAATCACACAAAGATTGATCTAATACAAGACTCGTCTATGACCCAATGTTACGCTTTTTTGAATGTGCTTTTTTTCGGATTTTTTGCGTTGATGCCAGAATTATCCAAAGCAAACAACGCTCCGAATCTCCCCCCGATTTTCCTTGAAAAAGAGTCGATGGACTCTTTGACTGCCCTGCTGGGCCATTGTTATCCTATTTTAGAGGCTACACCAAACTGCGCCACCAAAACCATTGAATTGGCTGCTTTTGTAGGTTTTGTATTTACCGGCCAGCAAGTACCCATTGTGGTCCAGTGGAGTACCGGAGAATTTGCCCATAGAATTTCTGTAACCCCGTCAGGATCCTGGTCCTATGATCCGCTCAGCAATTCCACCAGCGCAGGTTGTGAACAAATTCATTGGAGAAATACCTATACTGCCGTAGATAGCTTCTTCCCAGGGCCTATTGAAATTATTGGTCCCGAGGCTGCTTGTCCGGATACGCAGTATGAACTAAGCGTTAATGAAAATCAGGGATTTTCTTTAACGTACCAGTGGTCGCTTGGTGGAACTAGCCAAACACAGATGATACCAGGCCCAGGTACTTATTCTGTAACGGTAACAGATGTTTATAGTTGTCCAACTTCAGCTCAAATAGTCATTCCGGAGAGTGTTCCAGTGGCGCCTATATTGACCGGATCTTTAGGCGTTTGCGCGATCAATGATACCGGTTTCGTTAAAGTAACCAATCAGTTTTCTACCTATCTGTGGGAAAATGGCGACACCAGCAATACGCTTACCATTTATGAACCAGGTACTTATGCTGTGACCATAACCAACCAGATTGGTTGTACTCGCACTGGTGAATTCACCGTTCCACCCGGCCCGGAGGTTTTTCCAGTCCTTACCGGGTCATTAGGACTATGCTCTGAAAATGATAATGGAATTGTACAAGTTACTATCCCATTTAGTTCCTATATATGGGATACGGGTCAAACAACCAATCCCATCAGCGTCACTGCTCCGGGTACGTATACCGTAACAGTGACCCATTTTCTCGGATGCACGGCCACCAATGAGTTTGTGATTCCAAATGTCGATGTGCCTGAAATTCTCATCAATATGAGCACGCCTGCCATTTGTCCGGGTCAATTCAGTAATCTTGTCGCCGACTTTGGTTATAGTAATTACATATGGTCCAATAACGACCTGGGGGTTTCTAACATTGTAACGCAGGCGGGTACTTATACCGTAACTGTGACCAATTCCTACGGCTGCTCCAACACAGGCAGTGTAACACTCGACTCGTTGCCAACGCCTCCTATTTTAATCAATTCGACGCCCTTTTGTCCCGGCAGCAATTCCACAATTACTGCATCCGGTGCGCCCGGAATCCCAAGCTACTTATGGTCTAATGCGCAGACTACGAATCCGATATCCGTCAATACACCCGGTACCTATTCAGTGACGGTTTCGGGCGCCAACTTCTGTACCAACACGGCTTCAGTGGTGATCACCCAACTCCCTCAGGGCAAACGCATGAAATATAATGTGTAATTAAAGCTGCAGAGCAGCGAAACGTCTGTAGTACATGATAAAAGCAGAATTATCGGAGGTGCAGCGCACCGAAGCAATCGTCCAGGGTTCCGGTGCGCTGCACCTCCAATTCAATTTTTGCCATTTTTCTACAGACGTTGCGCCGCTCTGCGGCTTTTTAACTCAAATATTCATGCGTCTGCCCTGCCCAACTCCCTCCACCGGTGACCTTCATATCGCCACCTGCCCAATTGAATTGTAACGTTTTACAAACTACGCTGGATGCCACCACTTCGTCGTCGGGACCTAATTTTAATGTCAGCTGGTCTACAACAGGCGGTAATATTGTATCCGGACAAGGTACACTGAATCCGACGGTCAATGCTCCG
>JBILHS010000065.1:0-30366 GCA_044350425.1 Saprospiraceae bacterium
TTCATACATCATAGTTCATACATCATAGTTCATACATCATACATTAAACAAAGCGCATATAGGGCATTCTTCCACTTTATGACCTCGTGCCGGGCAGTATTGACGGCCAAAATAGATGATCTGCAGGTGGAGTTTGTTCCAGGTATTTTCCGGGAAAATAGCCTTCAGATCACGTTCTGTTTGCTCCACGTTTTTACCTGAGGTCAGTCCCCATCTCGTGGCCAAACGATGTATGTGGGTGTCAACCGGAAATGCCGGCCAGCCAAATGCCTGTGACATCACTACAGAAGCCGTTTTGTGTCCGACAGATGGCAAGGCTTCCAGATCCTCAAAGCTTTCAGGCACTTTGCCACCATGCTTTTCCATGATTATTTTAGAGAGACCACTGATCCCCTTTGATTTCATGGGGGATAGTCCACAGGGCCTGATGATCTCCTGGATCTCTTCCACTGGAACCTGCATCATTTCAGCAGGATTGTCTGCCCGGGCAAAAAGTTTGGGCGTGATCTGGTTGACGCGTTCATCAGTGCACTGCGCAGACAAAAGCACTGCCACCAGCAGGGTATAAGCATCTTTATGCTGGAGCGGAATTGGAGTTTCAGGGTATAGTTCCTCCAAGATTCGCTGAATTTCAGTCGCCTTAGCTTTAAGCTTGGGGGAAACCCTTTTGGTTGGAACCTTTTTTATTGCCATTATGGGTTGAAATGGCGTGTCAGGAAAAATGCAATGAAGCATCCGGGAGTTTCACAAAAAACGCTTCGGATGCTTCACTGGACATTATTTGACACGATTCTATTCGCGCAATGATACTTTTTAATGCTTAAAATGCCGCAATCCGGTAGTCACCATGGCCATACCCAGCTTGTTGCAGGCATCTATGGAATCCTGATCTTTAATGGAGCCTCCAGGTTGGATCACTGCCGAAATACCTGCCTCATGTGCAATTTCCACACAATCCGGGAAAGGGAAGAATGCGTCGCTGGCCATCACTGCACCGTTCAGATCAAATCCAAACGACTTCGCCTTTGCGATCGCCTGGCGTAATGCATCCACACGGCTCGGTTGGCCACAGCCCATACCAATGAGTTGGCGTTCTTTCACCAGTGCAATGGCGTTTGATTTAAGGTGTTTGGCACATTTGGCAGCAAAAAGTAGTTCTCCAACCTCTTTTGGCGTAGGTTGATGGGTGGTCACTGTTTTAAGATCGGCTTCGGTCTCTGTCCGCAAATCGGCATCCTGTTCCACAACGCCATTGAGCAGGCTTCGGAAGGCGCGTTTTTTTACTTCAAAAGTTTTGACTCTCAAAAGGATACGTTGTTCCTTCTTTTTCAAAAGCTCCAGAGCTTCCGGTTCAAAATCCGGAGCGATGAGTACTTCATAAAAAAGTTTGTTGATCTCTTGAGCTGTGGCGACATCCACTTTTGTATTGGTGATAAAAATACCACCGAATGCCGATGTCGAGTCGCAGGCCAAAGCGGCTTGCCAGGCTTCCAGCAGGCTGTTTCTTTTTGCAATGCCACAGGCATTGGTGTGCTTGAGGATCGCAAATGCGGGCTTTCCCTGCTGGAACTCGCGCATCAGTTGTACTGCAGCGTCGATGTCCACCAGGTTATTATATGAAATGGCTTTGCCCTGCAGTTTGTCAAAAATCTGTTCAAATTCTCCAAAAAACACGCCGTCCTGGTGCGGGTTCTCGCCATAGCGAAGTATATCAGAACGGTGGATGCTGTGCTTAAAAGAGATGTCCGTGGTACCCTCGTTGAACCAGTTGTAGATCGCAATGTCATAATTGGAGGTGACCTTGAAGGCCCTGCGTGCAAACTCGCGACAATTATCTTCAGAAAACGTTCCTTCCTGTTCCATGAGCAGGTCGAGGAACATTTTGTACTCATCTTTTGATGCGACCACGACCACGTCCTTCCAGTTTTTGGCGGCGGCCCGAATCAGGGACACCCCCCCGATATCTATTTTTTCAATGATCTCGGCAGGATCGTTTGTGGCGGCAACAGTCTCCTCAAAAGGATACAGGTCCACAATCACGCAGTCCATTTCCGGAATATTGTATTCCGCCAATTGTGCCAGATGCCCTGGTTCCCGGCGTGCAAGTAGTCCGCCAAAAATGGCCGGATGCAAAGTTTTCACCCGCCCGTCGAGAATGCTTGGGTAACCGGTAAGCGATTCAACCGCCATAACCGGAATCCCCAGTTTTTCGATATAAGATTGTGTGCCGCCGGTACTGTAAAGCTGAATGCCCAAGGCATGCATACGGCGGATAATGGGTTCGAGTCCGTCTTTGGAATACACGGAAATTAGCGCGGATCGTAGTTGCACCTTAATGTGGAGTGAGAAAGTTAAGAAAGCTCAAAGGTAGCGCAGTCAGCCGAGGATTTTGAGCGTAGCTATAAGATTGAGTACGCAAGTAAAACCGCCACAAATCCTGATAAATATCCCAGCCAAAGCTCAACAGGGTTGTGTCCTCCCAGGGCCAGGCGTGCTGCACCTACCAATCCGGCAAAAACAATGACCAGAGCCAGTATTGCATTCATGCTAAAAAGCAAAGGACCTGCTGCCAACACCGAACCAGACCATTCAAATGCCAGCAGCAATACCATGGCAATAAAGCCACCCATTCCTGTGGCGTGCGCACTTATTTTGAAAAAAATATTGGCAAAAAAAGCAAAAAAGAGACCGATTGTGGCACCCAAGACGAATTTAGCAAATATTTCAGGAACGACTCCGCTGGCAAAATTCTTATACATCCAGAGATAAAAGATCCCGGTAATGATATAAGGCCCGATCCGCTCCTGTTTGTCACGCATTTCAAAACTTTGAACTAAGCCCAATGGCTTAAGCAGAGAGACCCCCAGACCAGGAATCAGGAAGGTGGTGGATACAACGTAAAAGAACAGAATTACGGTTCGCTTATCGCCCATGTGCTGCGCCCCGAATGCGAAAGGATTGATGATCAACATGATCAGGAGCATATAGGTCAACACCAGCAATGGATGACCAAGAAAAGAAAGGGTGCGGGCGATGGATGGATGCATGCGATTGGTTTGCAGCTTTTTGAAAAGAAAATCCCGCAAAAGTAGCCAACAAAAAAGGAAAACCTCCCGCCACAGGAGTGTAGCGGGAGGTTTTTCTTTTTTTTTAAGCTTGAGGGCAGCGAAGGAGCTAAGGTTTAATTCGATCAAATCGCCACATCACTCATTTTATCTGGCTTCTTTCAAAGAGCGGCCACCAAAAACGAGGAGCAGGAGCAAAAGACATGTGAGGATAACCATAGGATTAAGATTTTTTTGGTGAAAAAAATTTGTTCAGAATCTAAGTGACTCCTTACAAAAACGAAGCCAACTTTAAATTCGTACCCTTGATGTCGTCACTTTAAATGTCGTTAACAGACATTTCCTGAAATTTGAAATTTATTAGATTATACTATTTCCCGGAAAATGGTAGCCTGGAGCAAGCCAAAGGCTATGTACAACCTAAATGCGGTAGAGGTTCAAAGCATGACCCATTTGAAAATTATTTTTTCCTGTGACTCATTTTCTCAATCAACCAGGCCATGCCCATCACCAGCCCACAACCCAGGGGGTTATACCAGAGAAAAGCTTCTTTATTCAGCCAAAAGCAAACCAATACGATCGCCTCGCCTACCAATGCTGCATAGAAGACCGCCCGTCCATGAACACTTTTCAAGAAAAATGCCGTGAAAAATATGCCTAAGATAGTGCCATAGAACATGGATCCGATCATATTGACCGCCTGGATCAGGTTCTCGGAAAGCGAAGCAAAAATGGCAAAAACCACTATAAAGCCTCCCCAAATGACTGTAGCAATTTTGGAAGCAAATAGATAGTGTGCATCCGTTTTGCCGGGGGCAAGGGAGCGGCGGTAGATATCTGATACAGAAGTAGCTGAAAGTGCACTTAGTTCCGAAGCCGTGGTACTCCAGGAGGCGCAAAAGATCATGGCAAGCATCAGACCGACTAAACCCACCGGAATATGGCTGAGGACGAAATTGATAAATACGTAATCTTTATCATTGGCATCCTTCACACCTGCGCTTTTCAGGACGGTTTTTGACTGCGCGAGGAGTTCCATCCTTTGTTTTTCAAGGGACTGAAGTTGCTCCATAGAGGCCTGTACGCTGCCTTCATTATTGGTTTGACGGGCTTGTTGAAGTGCTCCAAGTACCTGCTTTTTATCATCAAAAATCTGAGCATCCGCAATTTCCAATTGTGCATATTCGGCGGCCTGAGTTTTTCCAACCAGTTGGGCCCGATTGGCCTGATTGAAATGAAGCGGAGGCTGATTGAACTGATAAAATACAAACACCATCACGCCAACCGACAATACCAGCATTTGCATGGGTATCTTAATCAATCCGTTGAAAATTAGCCCGATCCTGCTTTCGCGGAGGGTTTTCCCGGAAAGGTATCGGCCCACCTGACTCTGATCCGTACCAAAATAAGAAAGAAAAAGGAAGGTTGCACCCAACACGCCCGACCACACATTGTAACGGTCATTCCAATTAAAGCTCCAATCCAGTACCTGGGTTTTACCTGTTGCGCCCGCTATTTGCCAGGCCTCCGAAACGCCCATGCCATGTGGCAATTCATTCAGTATCAAAAAAAATGCGAGTATAAGACCGCCCAGCATAATTCCCATTTGCAACTCCTGTGTACGACTAACGGCCCCACTTCCACCTGAAGTAGTATATATTACCACAAAAACGGCCATGAAAAAATTGGTGAGTGCCAGGTTCCATCCAAATACCGCTGATAAAATGATGCTCGGCGCCAGAATACTAATACCGGCTGCCATACCCCGTTGAATCAGAAAAAGCACAGCAGTCAGGGAACGCATGCGCAGATCAAACCTTTGTTCCAGGTATTCATAGGCGGTTGTAACACGCAAGCGATAATAGATCGGCAACACAAAAAAGGCCAGAAAAAGCATCGCGATCGGCATCCCAAAATAGAATTGCACAAACTGCATTCCATCTGCGTACGCCTGACCCGGCGTACTTAAAAACGTGATCGCACTGGCCTGGGTGGCCATAATGCTCAGGCCAATGGTCCACCAGGGCAGATCCCTTTTGCCTGCAAGAAAGTCGTCCGGGTCGCTAATCGCTGCTTTACGGCTTTTCCAGACACCATATAAGACAATGAAAGCCAAGGTGCCGACGAGTACGGCCCAATCTAAAAGATGCATTTTAGGCAGAAAAAGAATAGTACAAAATAGCGGCCAATAAGCCCAAAAAGAAGATCCATGCCCAGATGCTCAGGCTGTTTTCGCGCCACACATTGAAGAGTTTTTCCATGATATTGCGCCAATCCAGGTCACTATCCCGGCCCCGTGTGATAGGCTCATGCGCCAGGAGGAAAAACCGACGCAGTCCTTTCCGTGCCTGATCGCCATGTTTGGTCAGCACCATGAATTCGTTGTTTAGGAATCGAAGGTCAAAAAGCTCGCTTTTCCCACCCATCTCCACAATGAGTGCATTTTCTGCGCCGAGCTGCCGCCAGGAACCTTTGATCAGATTTCCGTCCAGAGAGAGTAAATATTCACCATTCTGGCCAAAAATATGAAGGATTGCTTCATGAAAACCTTCTTCGTCCCGTACTTCTTTCCAGCGTTTGTCCAGCCAGAACTTGGTTTCACGAAGGTCTTCTCCGTAAGGGATCACCTTAGGGAGGATGAAATCAAGGTGGGTGTCCAGATCGCCCAGATCTTTTGGAAGATCAGGGCTTAAAGCGCGGGAAATATCGCGGATAAGTGCGGAGAATATGTCCATAGAATTCGTGTGGGAAACGCGCAAGTCTTAGAAAAACTTCAGGAATTAAAATTCCCGGCTGCAAAAGTCGGAAAAGGATTGGTAATTCAGGCCTAGACCTTGCGTACATTTCCCCCATGAAATTTTGTAGCACTTCCGGCGGCGTCCGGGTAGCCTATCATATCGGGTCTGAAAAGGACCAGTTTCCGCTGGTGCTGTTGCACGGTTTTTGCGAAGATCATTCGGTCTGGTCGCCTATCCTCCCGCTCCTTGCCCCCCGAACTGTCGTGCGGATCGATCTGCCTGGATTCGGAGGATCCGAACTCCCGGAACAACCGGACCTGCAATACTACGCCCATGCGGTTCTGGCAGTATTAGATGCAGAAGCCATAGATCGATGTGTTCTGGTTGGGCATAGTCTGGGTGGATATGTCGGTTTAGAGTTTGCCGCACATTGGCCGGAACGACTTGCCGGGTTGGGCCTGGTACACTCCCACCCTTTTGAAGATACTGCGGAGCGAAAAACCGCGCGTCTACGGGGAATTGAAACCCTCCAGGCAGGCAAACGAGACCTGTATGTGGCGCAACTTTTCCCGAATCTTTTTGGTTCAAAATATTTGACAGAAAATCCTGAAACGCTCCATAAATTGATTGTCCAGGGAAAAAAGCAAAGTCCGGAAGGGATTTCCGCTGCACTTCAGGCCATGATGAACCGCCCTGATCACCAGCAAACACTGGCTGCCCTGCAAAGTCCGGTACTTTTCTTACTCGGCATGCAGGATACACTGGTAACACCGGAACAAGGCCTTAAGGCTGCAATGCTACCTGGTGTAACTGATTTACAGCTACTTATGAATTCAGCACACATGGCAATGTTCGAGTGTCCCGAAGAAACTGCCGGCATTCTGAATTCATTTTGGGACTTTTGTGGAAATCTTTGTTGACCATTCTTTTCTCATCCAGATCCCCCTCATTAAAGGTCTAAACGTCCCAAGTTCAAAAAACATGTCTCCCCTACTCCTCACACTGGCTATTTCTCCCGGACTGCTCATTTGCTGGGTCGTTTACCGGGCGGACAAATACGAGCGGGAATCGCTGGTATCAGTGCTGTGGTGCTTTGGATTGGGTGCTGCGGTAACGCTGCCGGCCATGATGCTGGAGCATCAGTTAATCCCCATGGTTGGAGAGATCGAACGCGATCCGGTGCTGACCTTTTTGATGGCCTTTGGCGCTATTGCACCGGTGGAAGAAATCCTGAAATGGCTTGTCTTAATATTTGGGGCCTTTGTCTGGCGTTTTTTCAACGAGCCCTTTGACGGAATCGTTTATTCAGTGATGATCGCCATGGGCTTCGCTACGGTGGAGAATCTCTTTTACATAGACCTTTATGGGCAAGAAACTGCGCTTTTAAGGGCTTTTACGGCAGTGCCGGCACACTTAGTTTTTGCCATCCCGATCGGATACTTCTCAGGTCTGGCAAAATTCTATCCCGAAGAGCGCAACCACTTGCTTTTGCGTGGCTTATTGATCAGTATTTTACTACATGGCACCTACGATTTTCTGGTGCTGCAAAACTGGACCAAATGGCTTAGCTCGATTGGCGCATTATCCATCTATCTTTGTCTTTATTATTTCGGAGCATTGCTGCGGGAACATTTGAAGAATTCACCATTTAGACCAAAAGATGAAGAAGTGGATTATTGAACTTTTTTACCTGAATTACCCTTTAGTAGTAATACATGGCTTCTCCAGTTTCTTCCACTTCATTAAAACAACCGTTTTTTAAGCTAAAAATCCCTGTCAGCTTTTAAAACAACCTCGATACTAATAATTCATGGCAAAAGAATGGACGCTCGGTGAAAAAACATCCGGGCTAAAAAAAGAGACCGAATACGCCGTGCTGGTAAGCCTCATCACACCCAATGTGACGGAGCCTCAGGCACACGAATATATGGATGAACTCCAGTTCCTGGCAGAAACAGCGGGCGCTGTCACCCTGAAACGTTTCACCCAACGTCTCCCCCACCCAGAACACCGCAGTTTCATCGGGAAAGGCAAGGTTGAAGAGATCCGGGAATACCTGGATCGGCATGAGGAAGTGACGATGGTGATCTTCGACGATGACCTTTCGGGCAAACAAACCAACAACCTGGAGGAGATCCTGAAAGTGAAGATCGTGGATCGCTCTACCCTGATCCTGGATATTTTCGCTTCGCGGGCGCAATCCGCCCAAGCCAGAACTCAAGTCGAACTCGCCCAGATGAAATACCTCATGCCTCGATTGCGCGGCCTTTGGACGCACTTGGAACGTCAGGCGGGGGGAATTGGAACACGTGGCCCGGGTGAAACCCAGATCGAAACCGACCGACGCATTGTGCAATACCGGATGACCATTCTGGAAGGCCGGCTCAAAGACATTGACCGTCAAAACCAGACCCAACGCAAAACCCGCGCAGAAATGGTGCGAGTTGCGTTGGTCGGTTATACCAATGTGGGCAAAAGCACGCTGCTCAATTTCCTTTCCAAATCAGAAGTGCTGGCAGAGAACAAATTGTTCGCCACCCTTGATACTACGGTGCGCAAAGTTGTGTTCAACACGATGCCCTTCCTGTTGTCAGATACGGTCGGATTCATCCGTAAACTGCCTCACCACCTGGTTGAAAGTTTCAAAAGCACCCTGGATGAAGTGCGGGAGAGCGACATTCTCCTGCATGTGGTAGATGTGGCACATCCTCAATTTGAAGATCAGATCCGTACGGTGCAAAAGACCTTGCTGGAATTAGGCGCCGGAGACAAGCCTACCCTCATGGTATTCAACAAGATAGACCTCTACCGCGAACGCTGGTACGACGACCTGCTGGATGATGCTACCAAAACAGAGATTGAACGGGAGCTTCGCGAGCGTATGATGCACACCTATGGGGAGAGTGTATTCATCTCCGCCTATACCAAGGAGGGCATCGAAGATTTCCGGGAGCGGCTGACGCGTTTGATCAAGGAGACTTATGTGGTTCGGTATCCGCATCAGGTGAAGAGTTGGAGTTGAAAATCTTAAGCGTTTGAAGTTTCAAGAGGAAAGTTGCAAGTAGAAAGCCATCTAGTGCCGCGTCCGGCCATTAAGGTGTGAATATGGCGGTCTAATTTTCCCTTTCTCTGCGTTGTTCGTCGGTTAAAATGTCCCGCATTGCGCCCTTCTCACGCCTTGATAAAGAAAAAATTTGCCTCCCCAATTCATACCTTAATAGCCGGGCGCGGCACTAGCGCATTTGATTGTACTTTGATGAAAACCTATAAGGTTTTGAAAACCTTATAGGTTTTCATCATACTCCCATAACAGATTAGCCCACCACACCTGGATTCCCACACATAAAAAAAGGGGCAGCCAATCAGCTGCCCCTTTTCCAAAAGTCAATTTTCGTCCGCCGGAGATCCAATTTCCGGCACATGCGAACTCTCGCCAGGCGTCGGATCGATAAACGGCCGCTTGCCTATGATCGCCTCCAGATCAGCGCGGTGAAGCACCTCTTTTTCCAGCAATGCAGATGCCAGCGCATCGAGTTCCTTGCGCTTGTCTTTCAACAAGGTTTTGGCACGTTTGTATTGATCGTCTATCATGATCTTCACTTCCTGATCAATAAGATAGGCCGTTTGCTCCGAGAAGGGGCGGTTGAAGCTATCATTGAGCATGGAGTAGTAGGATACATTGCCTACTTTTTCGCTAAAACCATGATTCACGATCATGTCGTAGGAAAGGCGGGTAATGTGGTCCAGATCACTTTGTGCGCCGGTGCTGATCTGATTGAATACCACGGATTCCGCTGCGCGGCCACCCAGGGTCATACAGATATCGTCGAGCAACTTTTCCTTTCGGGTAATATATTGTTCTTTGGGAAGGTATTGCGCGTAACCCAAGGCTGCAAGGCCACGGGGTACAATGGTCACCTTCACCAGCGGGTGGGCATATTCCAGGAACCAGCCACAGATCGCGTGGCCCGCCTCATGGTAAGCGATGATCTGCTTCTCTTCCGGACTGATGATCTTATTCTTTTTCTCCAGGCCTCCAATGACCTTATCCAATGCGTAGTTGAAATCATCCAGATCCACTGCCGTTTTTTCGCGACGGGCAGCGATTAATGCTGCTTCATTGCAAACATTGGCAATATCAGCGCCTACAAAGCCCGGGGTCATTTCAGAAAGGGTGATCGCCTTTACTTCAGGAGACACCTTGATATTCTTCATGTGCACCTCGAAGATTTGCGCACGGCCTTTCAGATCCGGACGTCCGATGCCGATCTGGCGGTCGAAACGGCCTGGACGCATCAGCGCCTGGTCGAGAATGTCCGGACGGTTGGTAGCCGCCATCAGGATCACACCCTTGTCGGTTGGAAAACCGTCCATCTCCACGAGGAGCTGGTTGAGGGTATTCTCCCGCTCGTCGTTGCCGCCTTGTACGGCACCACGTCCACGGGCACGTCCAATGGCGTCAATTTCGTCAATAAAAATGATGCAGGGAGCCTTTTCACGCGCATTGCGGAACAGATCTCGCACCCGGCTTGCGCCCACACCCACGAACATTTCCACAAAGTCAGAACCTGAAATAGAGAAAAACGGAGCATTGGCTTCACCTGCCACCGCTTTTGCTAACAGGGTTTTACCTGTGCCGGGAGGCCCTACGAGCAATACCCCTTTGGGTATTTTCCCCCCTAAAACCGTATATTTTTTAGGATTTTTAAGAAAATCCACCACTTCCATGACCTCTTCTTTAGCCTCATCGAGACCAGCAACATCTGCAAAAGTGATGTTCACTTTAGAATTGCTGTCAAACAAAGTAGCTTTTGATTTGCCAATATTGAAAATCTGACCTCCAGGGCCGCCAGCACCACCGCCCATTCTGCGGAGGATAAAGATCCAGAGTCCAATAAATATCAGGATAGGCAGGCCAAAATTGACCATTACCGCCGACCAGTTGATCCGGTCTTCAATTTTCAGTTCAATGGGCTGCTGCTTTTTTTCCTTGATGATCTGCTCATTGATCTTATCGATCTTGGAGGAAGCCACCTCAATGCTGCCAATACTCATCACATAATGTGGCTCGTCAGAGTTGAAAAGTGACTTTTTAGGCACTTTTACTTTGGTAGCATGCTCCACAGCGGTGAGCGAGTCTTTTTTAATATAGACATAGGCTTCTTTGGGATTCACCACAATGAAGCGCTCGATATGGCCTTTTTTTGCCCATTTGTCTATGTCTGTCCAACTCGCATTTTCAGGTTTCCCTGAAAATTTAGTGAACTGTAATGCCAACAGTCCCAATCCTATGAGGATAAACACCCACATAAAATTGAAGCGCGGCATACCTCCTCCCTCACCATTTTCGTCGGGGCGACGTTGGTCGGGCGAATCGTCTTTTTTCTTTTTGTCTTCCATGATTGTGTGGCGCGAAAGTTCGCGTTAAAATTGTTTGGATTTACACTTCACCGAACTCTGTGACTTTTGCGTCGCTCCAGAGATGTTCGAGTTCGTAAAAATCGCGCGTTTCAGGGTGAAAAACGTGTACCACCGTATTAAAGTAATCCATGAGGATCCACTTTGAATTACTCGAGCCCTCCGTATGGGAAGGGGCCGTTTCGAGCTCATCCTTCACTTTTTTGAAGATACTGTCGGTGATCGCCTTAACGTGTGTGTTGGAATCGCCTTCGCAGATGATAAAAAAATCTGCCGGTGCGTCGCCTAGTTTCCGCAGATCGAGTTGCACGATCTTTTTGCCTTTTTTGTCACGGATACCCTCGACGATGAGGTGATTGAGTTGTTCGAGTTGCGGTTGTTTTGCCCGCCGTTTGGGAGTGCTGACCAAATTAGTAGAGATAATTTTAAAAAATTCAAGTTCAAAGGTAGAGGAAAAGGCCGTTATTTCGCCATTTAGATTTCATACTACATGTCAAACACCCTCTTTGTTGGAAAGGTTTACCATCGATTCGACGAATTACCCTCTACGAACGATTGGGCTGCCAAATTAGTTGCCCGAAGAGAAGATGCTTCTTCTTTAAATGATCCTGAAGGCACTGCAAAAACCAAGCCGCCCGAAGGAACCGTGGTCAGGGCTGCCAATCAGACAGCCGGACGGGGGCAACTTGGCAGTCGTTGGCATAGTTTACCGGAAAAGAACCTATTACTTAGTGTTATTTTTTACCCAACCTGGCTCGAAGCACAGGCCCAGTTTTACCTGAGTATGGCAGTGGCTTTGGGTGTGCATGATGTCATTGGGGCATTGGGACATTCGTCCTTGGGGCATTCTATTAAATGGCCCAACGACCTCCTTCTTGGCAATAAAAAGACTGCCGGTATCCTGATTCAAAATGCCCTGTCTGGTTCCAGTTTACAATCGTCTATTGTGGGTATTGGCTTGAATGTCAATCAATTGAACTTTCCTCCTGAACTACCACATGCTACCTCGCTGGCGCTGGCAGGTGGCCAAAAACTGGATTTGGATGCAGTTGCGGAGCGGCTTTTTGAATGTCTGGAACGGCGTTATCTGCAATTAAAAGCCGGCCATCGTGGAGCGATTCAACTGGAGTATGAAGATCAACTTTGGCGGCTTGGGGAGCATTCCCGCTTTGTGCGGAGTTCGACTGACGCTGAATTTGAAGGGATTATTTTAGGTGTGACGGAACGTGGATTGTTGCGATTGGAGACCGTGACAGGGGTAGAAGAGTTTGAAGTGAAACAATTGAGGTTTGTGCCTTAAAACACACGAGCCATCCCGAAATGATCGGAATGGCTCGAAATTTAGTCTTGTAGTTATTAATCACTTCATAGAGGAAAGGACCGGCTATTTAATCCTGGGAAGACCTCATTCCAAATATTTTTCATCAAATTCAACTCCATGTTCCTCCAGTAAGGCGATCAACTCTTTCTTATAGGTTTTAATCCCGTGATGTTCTTCCTGGTTTTTTACGTAATTTATGAGATTATTTTTTGCACTGAACGAATAGGTGAATGCAGCGTACCCATCCTGCCAGCCACCAAAATCCGGAAACAATTCCTTTTCTTTGATATAGTCTGAACTAGCTAGTTTAATATCCTCGACTAACAAGGCAGGTGCAACCCTTGAATGAACATGGGTCACAATGTGAATGTGGTCTTCCACGCCATTGATGCGATACAAATGGCATTTTTTGTTTTTTAAGATCCCCCAAATGTATTTGAATCATTCGGAGCGGCTTTCTTTGACGAGGGTGGACTTTCGGTACTTGGTGCTGAAGACGATTTGATACAGGATTTGTGTGTACGTGCTCATTTTCAAGATTTGGTTTGATGGTTAATTGATTTGTGTGTTTTATTCAACCCTTTCTGGGTTGTCGCCCCTCGCGCATCACCCCGGATTGCATCCGAGGCTATTCGAATTTGACCCTTTCAGGGTCTTAATTGGGTGACATTGGAACGCCCCGACACCTGAATCCGCCCTGACCTAAATTGCACGAGCCATGCCGAATCGATCGGAATGGCTCGTGCAATTTAAACAAATCTTTTGCTGACCTGGCTGGTAGTTCAATTTCAAGCTGGATTCAAGTCCAAAATCTAACGTCCATTAGTCCAAAACTTACTTCTTAACGCGCTCCATGTATGCACCTGTGGTTGTATCCACTCTGATCTTATCACCCTGCTCGCAGAAAAGGGGTACTCGTACTTCAGCACCGGTTTCTACCGTCGCTGGTTTGAGTGTATTGGTTGCAGTGTCACCACGCATGCCCGGCTCACAGTAGGTGATCAAAAGCTCCACTGTTTGTGGCAATTCAACCGACAAAATGGTCTCTTTAGCAGCATGGTATAATACCTCCACAACGTCTCCCTCTTTCAGGAATTTGCCGTTATCGACCATATCTTCAGGAATAGAGATCTGGTCGTATGTATCCTGGTTCATCAGGGCATAACCGCCGTCTTCAGGGTATAAATATTGAAATTTACGGCGTTCAACACGCACTTCATTGACGGTTGCTCCGCTATTGAAAGTGTGTTCTACCACTCTTCCTGAAGTCGTACTTTTAAGTTTGACCCACACCTTGCCGCTACCGCGTCCTACCTGAAACTTCGAAAAATCAATGATTTTAACGATGTCATTGTTGTGTTCGATGCAAAGGCCGTTGCGGATATCTGTCGTCGTTGCCATTATAATTAATGATAAATGATGAATGATGAATGATGAATTTTGGGGAATCCTGCGCTCATTTAATGGTAAACCAGCCTTCGCCTGGAGGGGCTCTGGCGGAAAATGCACGCAAAGGTAGTTCCTTTTCGGTTTTTAGAAAATTTCGGCGTGAATTCCTTTGGGACACGGATAATAATGCCTGAAAGTTTCGACTTAATGGCTACCGCAACGCTGCTCCAAATACTCCGGCACTATCCCCCAGTTTAGGGCGTAAAAACAAGGTATCGATCCTATGGTTAAACAGGTGCTTTTGTACTTCTGCGGGTCCATCCGTGTATAAACGGTCAATATTACCGACGCCCCCTCCCAGGACAATTGCATCCGGATCCATGATATTGATGACCACCGCCATGGCTTTTCCAAAAAAGTGGAGGAGTCTATCCATGGTTTGGATTGCGGCCTGGTCTTCGTTGGTTTCTGAGCGGGTTACAATCTCCCGAAGACTACGTTTCTGACCGCTTAAACTGGTATAAAAACGGCCTCTGCATTGGGTACATAATTCCGGCACCGCGCCCATCATTGCCTCCGCGACAGCAAAGCAATTGGCATCATTCGCAAGGCGAACCGGAATACCTAACCTGGCTTCCAGATCCTTATTGAATGGCTGGTTATTGAGGACAGTCGTATTGGCGTTTTTGATCATTCCAGTATTAGGATCCAGGGTTCCGGGATGTCCAATACCGAGATGCTCTGCCTTCAAGCCTGTCTCCGCCTGAAGCATTTCCACCATTTTAGCGACCTGATCAACAATATGCTGATAGCCTAGATCAGCTCCGGTCGGAATGCGTAAGCGGCAAATAGGATCTGGATCCATGCGGCTTTTGAGTACAACACCTTCTATTTTGGCACCTCCCAGATCAAGTCTAAAAAGTGGCAAATTCGACATTTATGGATGATAATTAAGTGGTTTAGGTTTTGAAGATTCCCCTGACTCACACCAGACCACCTCATCTCAAAAATTTCCCTGTAAACACCCTTTCATTCCCACGGTCGTCTTTTACTGCAAGACGCAGGGAATGTTCGCCTTTTCCAACCCGCTGGTTAAATCTGTAAGTTAACCGGTTGCGCTTTTTGTCATATTCGAAGAGCACCCATTGTCCGTCGATCGAACCTCGATAGGTAAAGTTCTCAGCCTCCCCTGCAACTGCGAAATTGTCCAGCACCCGAAAAGCTATGGAAGTTTTTCGACGCATATCCGCAGCAAAAATAACGGGTGTAATGCGCGGCGCAACCGTGTCAGCCATGATACAATAATCTCCAAACGAGCGTGTATTGGTACTCAACCATTCGCCCTGCCAGGTACCGCCGCAATTGTCTGGCCGACCTGAATTACAGTTTGCAATGACGGCCTTGGACCTTAGATTTGGAGGTAGGCGGGAAGGTTTTACCTGAATTTTGAATGATTTATGGATGGGTGTGCGGTCATCGTGCAGATGGTGCATCACAGAATAAATATCCCTGCTACTATCATCGCTGGCTGCATATTGCAGTTGCACATTCTCATACAGCGTCCCTTTAGCCATTTCCATGGAAAACCCTTCCATATCCATGTGGTTTTCCACATCATAAGGAAGCAGAAACTGATAAGGAGTACTAATAAAAGCCTCCATGGCCGCATCATCGCGCAAAACCCAAAAATTTAGCTTTCGAGTATTGCCCATCGCATCACTGATCTTAAGCGTTATTTTCGTAGGTTTTTTTGGATCGGGTAAGATGGCACCCATGGATTCCGTGCGGGTATAATTGCTCAAAAAATCTCCCGGCAGGGCAAAGCATCGATGAAACCATGCACCATACCGTTGCTTTGTAGCGTAGTCTATATGTGCATTCAGGTAACGGGTATCATCAAAGTCAAACTCATCTGCCGTCCATTGGAAAGCAAGTTGATCATTCGCAAAAAGCGCGACCGTGTACACCCCGTTATCATTCCCATAGCCCGTGGTGTGATCGTAAGTTTTTACCCCAAATCCGATACGCGCACCGCCGATCCGAATGGTATCCCCTTCGAGCCCGACATTTCCTTTTTTATCTTTTTGTAGGGAAAGCACTTTGCTTCCCATCACTTCACGTCGATCGTTCAAAAAATAAACTTTCATATCCCGAAGATCCGGTGCTACATTGTCTACTACCGGAATCCCGCAGAGCAAAGGGTTTACAGCCTTTCCTAAAGGGCTCCTGACCTCAAAGTGCAGGTGCGGCCCGCCAGAACCTCCAGTATTGCCCAGGTAGCCAATTTGCTGACCTTTTTTGACTTTAAACAACATGTCGGGCGGCTTCAATTCAAGTTCGAAACGCTCATGCTGGTATTGGCTGCTTTCCACAAACTGCTGAATATCAGCACTGAAACGGTCTAAGTGGGCATAGAGCGTGGTATAACCATTTGGATGGCGCACATAAAGGACGTTTCCGTACCCACTGGCCTGGACTTTGATCATTTCAATATAACCATCGGCTGACGCGAGCACGGCATTGCCCGTTACCCCATCAATATCGAGACCTGCGTGAAAGTGATTTGGACGAAGTTCCCCACAGGTACCTGTGAGGTGTATTGCACCGGTAACTGGTGGCGCAAAATAGTCAGTCGGGTGCGATTCCTTTTCAAACAGCAAAGCAGCTGCAGCCCTTTCAGGTTTGTCTGATACCCGTGTGAAAAATATTGCGATGGATGCACCGAGCAACAATGGGTAAAATATCTTTTTCATTTCATGTTCTGCTTTGGCCATCCTAAAAACCTGGCGGTAAGGATGGGTACAAAGAAAAATCCGGCAGTGATTCCACTCACAATAAGGTCTGCCATTTCACTTTCCATGGCATCGGCCCAAGCTTGTCCTTTAAAAAAGTGGCAAACAAATGAAAAGCTAAGTTTGAAACCCAGGATACCAATGACGGCAAAAGCACTGGTTTCCAAAAACGGGTAGCGTTCAAGCAGTTTTACAAACCACTGTGCCACAAACCGCATAGCCAGGATACCGATGAAAACACCTGTGCAAACCAGATAGATATTATCAGTAAAGGCAACTGCAGCAAAAACATTGTCGAGCGAGAAGGCCAGATCGACTGCTTCAACTGCAATAACCGTCGCCCAGAATGGACCTACAAGGCCAATCGTAAATTTGTAATACCAGGTTTCCGCTTTGTTCAGCATATCATCACTGGTTTGCGGTGTTGCTTTTTTGCGGAAATAATCTACTGCCAGGTAGATAAGGTAAAGACCACCCAAGGGTTTCAACCACCAGATCTTAATCAACCAGGATGCAAAAATGAGACAGATACCTCTGAATACATATGCTCCGATGATGCCATACCGAAGGGCAAGTCTGCGTTTTTCGGGGGGCAGATCCAGAACCATCGTAGCGATCACCGCGGCGTTGTCCACTGAAAGCAAGCTTTCAATCAGTATCAGGTTAAAAATAATAATAAGCGAGTTCTCCCAGTCGCTACCTAAAATTTGCTGCAAAAATTCAGTCATGGATTATTCTAATCTTTGGAAAAGGCTGTATAAACACTTGTTGGAGTGTTAAGTTGAGATCGGGTAGTTTTGAAAATTGAGTTGCGCTCAGAGACCCTTGGTCTAAGCGCTTCTAACCAAGCAAGTCCTCAATTGCTCGCATCCTGCAATAGGGTATCAGAGTCTTTGATCAACTGGTCTAGTTCTTGAAGAAGTTCAGCTTTACGTCGAATCTGATCGGCCGCCTTACTGGCTTTATCCTTTTCCGTTTTGGGGTCTTTTTTCTTCAAAGCAGGCTCTTTGATGGCCTGTTGATCACCCGCCTCTATGGCGTTGAGTTCTTGCTCAAGTTCGGCTTTTCTACTTTCGAGGCCATCCAATCGTTTGATCACCTTATCATCCACATGCTGCGCTTGTTGACGTATCGCTTTGTAAACGCCGCCTAGCTTATCCAAGGCTACATCGTACTTGCCGGCATCAAATTTATCTTTCTCTGAACGGACCAGTTGCCCAACAGAGCTTACTACGCCGCGAATCTGGCTAAACACCTTGCGTGAATTCTCTTGTTCTTCGTTTGTTCCAAAGAAATAGTTGTACACTAAAATACCCGCGATCAGTAATGCCGCTAATTTTAACAGGGAGCGAATCATAAAAATAGAACGTTTGAATTTTAAGCGTTGGGAGCATGCAAAAGTAACTCAAAAAAGAAAATTTGCCAATAAAAAAGCCCCCCGGGAAGATCCTCAGGAGGCTTTATTATTTAACTTCGGAGCGCAATAAAGGTTTCTGTTACCAGAATTTGTAACGATTGTCTTTGATCTCATACTGACGTTCCAGCGATTTCATCAGGCTTGTGCGCATGGCGCCGGAAGCCTGAGAAGACACCTGACGGCGGAACAATGTAATATCAGCAGGCATTTGTGGCTCTGATTTATCAACCAGCGGCTGAAGCACAACGATGCCCATGTTAGCGCGTATCGGTTGACTAATTTTACCCGTTTCAGTGGCGAAAAGGGTTCCTGTCACTCGAGGTTCATTCGAAGTTTGAAGGAAATTGGCTTTTCTCAGGGTATCAACCCGTGTACCTGGCCACTGAGAAACAAGCGTTGGAAGATCCGATCCACTTTGGATCTTGCTTAGTATGACATCTCCTTTTTTGATAATTTTCACACGCGACTTAGCCTCTTCCAAACTTTTGAGTGTAGCAACAGATGATTTTCCTTTGGGGACGATCGACTTTAATCCGGCCACTACATACTTGCTATCAAAGTAACCACCTTTCGTGTCACCAAAAGCAAACACTTCTTTACTCAAACTTCCTACCTCCGTTTTTTCGTCGAAAGCCCAGCGAACGATTTGACGTGCATCATCGCCTTGTCCTACTAAAGTACCCAGGCTAGACTCATTGATCTCAATCGCTTTTGTATTTTGCAGCTGAAGATTTCCCTTGCTGGCAAGGGCTTCAAGATCCGCAAGTGTCTTAGCCTGTTGGATAATAGCTACTGCCTTATCCTTGGTGGACTGCTGCGTTGTTTTGCTTGGTTCTACACGACGACCCAGGACAGCTACTTTTGCAGAAGACTCATTTTTAATGAACTTCTTGCCTGTGATCTCTACGATATGCCAGCCAAACTGGGTAGAAATTTTGTAAATTTTGCCTTGTTCGCCAGTCACAAAGCACAAGTTGTTGAACTCCAGTACCATGCTGCCATTGGAAAACCATCCAAGATCTCCACCTTTTTGACCAGAACCTGCGTCTTGGCTGATGCGTATAGCAAGCGAGTCAAAACGTTGTTTCCCTGATTTTAAAAGTGCAATCAAACTATCTGCACGTATTT
The DNA here is from genome assembly GCA_044350425.1 of Saprospiraceae bacterium. Taxonomy (GTDB): domain Bacteria; phylum Bacteroidota; class Bacteroidia; order Chitinophagales; family Saprospiraceae; genus M3007. The sequence goes on from JBILHS010000065.1 coordinate 19,269, forward strand.
CATTTTCAGGCGTTGCATCTTTAAGCAGAATATGCCTTGCTTTAACAGAGTCTGGAAGTAATTTACGATCCAGGATCTTAATAATAGACCATGCTCCCTGGTCAAACAGGGGACCTACGATTGAACCTATCGGACGGCTCATCACAGAGTCTGCATACGCAGCAGGAAACTTATCTTTTGGAACATACATGGTAGCAAAACTGCCACCATTTGCGACCACATAAGAGGAGTCATTTTTTGCCGTGCGAAGTCCTTCGATCAACTTCGCAACTGATTCTTTTGCCAACATAGAGTCCGCCATGCTCGGCAGCACATCATAAGAAAGCAAAGAGAGCACCCGCATCTCGTTTTCCTGATCGTAAAAGTGAGGGTTTTCTTTTAAAAACGCCTCATAATCGCTGTCTGTCACAGGCGCTTCATCATCCTTTACTTGGTCGTAAGGAATGTTTACGGCAAGAAAGTCGCGGCGATCATTGTTCTCATGAAAAACCATTTCAGCCTGCCATTTGGGCGTGTACATCCCTTTGCTGACAGCTGTGATGATTTTATTCTGGAGCGCCTCTTTGATGACCTCTTTCTCCTGAACCGCCCAATAAGCACGGCCTCTTGGATCTGTAAATTGCCCTTGCTCGATGGCGCCCTTGATACTTGCCAGTTTGGCACGATCCGGTTGACCCACAGCATTTTTAAATCGCTCGGCAATAATAGGACTTAAGTTCTGTCCGAATTGAAGATCCAATAGTTCTTCTTTACCTACCCCAAGGCCCATTGAGCTAGCCTCGTTTTCGACGATGGCATTTTCTACAAAGTAGCTCCAAACCTGACCACGAACCTGGTAAGTGTTGTCGCCTGTCGCATTGGTGTAAACAAGTTTCTCATAAGAATCAAATTCACTGCGCTTGATTTCGACGTCACCCACCTTTCCAAGTGAGTTCACATCACCAGCAGAATATCGCTGGCTGTTGGACATAACGTCCATCAAAATGAAGCCTCCTAAGGCCAAAGCCATTAGTACGATGAGTATCCACCCACGTTTACGAATAGAACCGATTAAAGCCATATTACTTTAATTGTTTGAAAATCAGAAATTTATGTCAAAAATGAATTGGTTTTTCAAAACTGGTCGCAAAGGTAAAAAGTTCGAGCGCGAAAAATGAAAAATTGTTTACTTCATTTACAAAGTGTTATTCCTGAAGTTAAAAACCCGATGCCCAGATTAGGTTGGGCACCGGGTCATTTTTTTGCTTTTTGGTAAGCAGGAACATTAGAAGCGGCGGCGCATTGCGCTGCGCCTTGCGAGCAACTCAATGAGCGTTATCACACCGCTTCCAAGGGAAAAAAGCCCTAGGGTAACTCCAATAATAAGCATGATTAAAATTGATTAAAAAATGAGAGAATAGTGTTTGTATCAGTCCATTGTGCCTGACTTACAAGGTATTAGCCAAGAATGATGCCAAAACGAACTTTCCTCGCTTAAAATTTACCGTTTACGTGTTAAAATCTGTCGTTGGGCAGATGACCTGCAACGTTTTCAAAAATGTCCCGTCTCTGGTCTTGCTACGAAAACAAAAACAAGACCTATATTTTATGAAGCATGCCTTTTTTTAACTGCATGTGCCTTGCTTTATCACTCGGTACCAAGGTCCAAACCCAGCTTGCCTCAAAAAAAACAATCGATGCCATCAGGATCCATCAAAAAATAAGTCTGGACGCCAATCTCGATGAGACCGTCTGGCAAACCGCAGCCACTGCTACTGATTTTACCTTTTTGTGGCCTTCTCCGGCAAATCTGCATCTCAAAAGACCGTTTTTAGGCTCTTGTACGATGATGTTGCCTTGTATATTGATGCCTATTGCTTTGACACCAACCCTGACTCTATTTTTCACCGCCTTTCAAAACGGGATGAACTGGATAATACCGACGCCTTTTCTATCATCATCAATACTTACAGGCATGGCCAGAACGCGGTTCAATTTGGTGTCACCCCCGACAATGTACAATTTGACTCCAAATATCCGATTTACAATGCCAACCTGAATAATGGTAATAACGACGCTCGGCAAAAGTGCCGGGGCCTTTTTATTCATCCTGCAAGACATTAAAAAAGCGGAGTACATTGCAGAACGAATGTGGCTCAACAGGTTGACAGAAAGCTTGATCATGCAGCTCAAAAAAAAGTAGCCAGAAAAACACTCCGGACACTTGCACATCCCGAGTATTTTTTTGAATATTTGCATCATCGTACCGATACGGCATATCATCTTCGCAATCCAAGCTTTTTCTGATTACGAAGGCACGCTTTACCATTTACCACGATCATCCATGCCCACCATATTAGTGCTCGACAACTTTGATTCCTTCACCTACAACCTGGTGGATTTTTTTCGTCAGCTGGGATGTACGGTGAAGGTTTATCGAAACACCGTGGAGCCTGAAACGCTCGCAGCCGTTGAATTCGACCTCCTGGTACTGTCCCCGGGCCCTTCTGTTCCGTGCAATGCTGGCAACATGATGGAGATCATTGGGCGTTTTTATCGCGAAAAGCCCATACTGGGCGTATGCCTCGGACATCAGGCCTTGATTGAGTTTTTTGGAGGCACCATCTCCAATATTGCCCCGGTACATGGGAAAGCAGTACCTATTGACCATGACGGACGAGGCATTTTTACCGGATTGGAGCCCGGATGCGAGGTCGCCCGATATCATTCGTGGGCGGGCGATACAATCCCGCCGGAATTTGAGGTTAGTGCCCGATCAAAAGATGGGGTGGTGATGGCCGTGCGCCACAAACGCCTGCCCGTTGAAGGCATCCAGTTTCATCCGGAGTCGGTACTTACCATGAAAAACCAGGCAGGTATGCGTATGCTCCGCAATGTCGTAGAAGGCCGGATGGCTTCCGGCAACCTTATCTATCACGAACTATCCCATACACTCCAAACGGGTGCAAAACTGAATCAAGACACGCTTCGCTCTTTTTTAATTGCCATTGAGGAAGGTCAATTGTCAGACGACCAAAAGCAGATCCTCCTGGTTTCACTCAGCCACAGATTGCGCAATGCCCATGAGCTTGCCAATTTTGTGGCTGTGCTGATGGAGTTTACCGCTTCAAAACCACACATTCACGCATTCAACCATTCACTCATTGATCTCTGTGGCACAGGAGGCTCAGGGCTTCCCCGTATCAATACTTCGACCCTGGCAAGTCTTCTTCTGGCAGCATGCGGGTTGAAAATCGCCAAACATGGCAACCGTGCTGCAGCAGGACGTTATGGCAGCTTTAATTTACTGGAGAGCCTTGGCATTCCTGCCCGATTTGATCCCGAACAAGCCGCTAAAGCTCTGACTGAAGCCAATCTGGCCTTTGTGTTTGCACCGGATGTACATCCTGTCTTCCGACATTTTTCATCCATCAGGACTAAAATGGGCGTGCCCACCGTATTCAATGCCCTGGGGCCCTTGGTCAACCCTTATTTACCTGAACGTCAATTTATTGGCACTGCTTTCGAAGACCTGATGGACGTGATCTTTGAAACTGGGATCCAAATGGGAAAACGCCACTTTATCGTAGCCCGTGGGGCAGATGGGCTGGATGAAATTTCTGTCAGCACACCTACCCGTATCCTGGAATATAAGGATGGCCAAAAACGAGCGTATGAAATTACCCCCAAGGATTTCGGTCTGACACCTTTGCCTTTCGAGGCAATGAGCGCTGCCAATCATCTTGAATGCCTCCAAATTGCCCGGGACATGATATCCGGAGCACCAAAAACGAAACATTACAAGCTGGTAGCAGCCAATGCTGCTTTTATTTACACCAGATTTGTCGAGGACATTCCTTTAGCCGATGCATACAATAAGATGGTACAAATGATATTTGACGGAGCGATGGGGAGGGTATTGGAACAGTATCAGGGTTGCATGTTGGAAAAATCTGAGGCTATATGAATATTCTTGCCCAAATCGTCCAATCCAAAAAGCTTGAAATCGAAGCACTCTATCAACGATACGATCTTCAAGAGTTGATCGATGAAGTAACATCTGGTCATTCCGACCGTTCATTGCCTCCCTTATTTTACCAGTATCTGGCTGAAGCCCGAAAGGCTGAAAAGCCCTTTTTCATCACAGAATTTAAACGCAAGAGCCCCTCCGAAGGCTGGATCAATCAATATGCAGACCTGGGGGCTCAAATTCAGGCCTATCGTCAAGCAGGCGCCGGAGCCATCTCCATACTTACGGATACGCCATTTTTCGGGGGCACTTATGATGATCTGAAACAAGCCAGGGCAATCATCAAGGGTCAGCCAGACCGGGGCAATGCACTTTTACTGCTTCAAAAAGATTTCATTCTCGATCCAATCCAGATCTATTTGGCCAAACAAAGTGGCGCTGATCTTATTCTGCTCATTGCAGCCATTCTGGAACCGGAAAAGTTGGATTCCCTCCGAAAGACTGCTGGATCTTTAGGCTTGGGCGTATTGGTTGAAGTACACGATCTGGCAGAGCTAGAAAAAGTTCAATCGCTTGAATTCCAGGTTCTTGGAATTAACAGCCGGGATTTAAAAAGCTTTAGAACGTCCCTAAACCGGGTCAATGTCCTGAAAAAACAGGCCGCTGGCAGGTTTGTCATTGCAGAATCCGGGATGCTGGATAATCGACATTTTCAAATGGTGAAGCATGTGGACGGTTTTTTAATTGGAACTGGCTTGATGCGCCCCCGTAAAAAAGGAATGATCCCGAAGCTTTCTGAGTATTTCCATAGCCAGGGACGTTTCCTGTTTAAAGCCTGTGGGATACGAACGGCGGAAATGGCGATGTTGCTGAGTGACCAAACCACTTTGCCACAGCCTGATTTCATTGGGGTCAATTTCTCTCCGGTGAGTAAACGGAGGGTTTTAAACACCTCCGAGGTGTTGTACAAAATCTCGGAAGCTCCCAATGCCGTTGCGGTATTTTACCAGCATACTGAATCCGAAATCCTTGAAACGCTTCAAAAATATCCGTTCAAAACTGCCCAATTTTATGCGGGAGATGTGACACCTGAATTTGTCCGGAGCCTTAAAATCCGGGTTCTTTTGGCAGTAAAGATGAGTGGTAGTTTCACTTGGAGTGAGACTATCACGCATCTGATAGAGCCCTATGCTGCTGATATTGACTGTTTTATTCTGGATGGTCATTCGCCCGGGAGTGGCGCACGCATTGAAGCAGAAATTCCGGCGAACTTCCCCTACCCTTTTCTACTTGCGGGCGGCTTACAGGAGGGAAATCTGGATGCAGTCCTGGGACACCCCAACTGCATTGGCGTAGACATTGCTTCTGGTCTGGAGACGGCGGAAAAAGTTGATCTGGAAAAAACCAGACGTATCGCGCAGCGCCTGGTCACGCTATCTTTGCCGCATGACCTTTAAAATCGTCTTCAACCTTTACCCCTATCAGAATTCAATTCTGCTCCCTTCTGCCAATGTTGTGCAACTCAGCAAAGATGGTCAATTATCGCACCTCGTTCAACGTGCCACTCCTGCAACCATAGGCGCTTATAATCTAATTCCCAGCCAAACAGAATTACGTCTTTTTGAGCTAATTGAGTTACTCAGCCCCAAATCTCTGGAGGCGAAGTACAAACAACCCAAAGCCAAAACATGGCCAACCCTGGCCCAATTGCTTGCAGACACGAGTACCAAACCTGTAGTGGAACGCTTGATTTTCAGCAAATTAGATGTTTTTTTAAGTGAAATTACGCAGCATCAATTCCCACTTACCCTCGATGCTGAGCATAAGACGCTGGCTAAAGATGTGCTGGTACATTGCAGTGAAGCTGACCTTTTGCCCCACCTGTTTTTTAAAAAAACGCCCGGTGCCGGTATTGAATACCGGCTGCGTCTGGGAACTGAAACCAAGCACTGGAACATCTGCGACCATGATGTGAACCCGGTTACCAATACCGACCCGGCCTGGATCCTGGACGGCCATACCCTGTACCGCGTATCCGGGATCAATGGCAACATGGTTAAACCTTTCCGGCAGAAAGACACCATATTGATTCCTCCAGACAAGGCCCGGGTATACTTTAGACAATTTATTGCCAAAAGTATACGAAGAAGCCACGTGGAAGCCGAAGGATTCCGGGTGGAAAAAGCAGAACAACTGCAGGTAACCCGCCTCGAGGTCATTGAAAATGTATTGGAAAAGCGTTGGTTGCTAAAACCCGTTTTTGAATATGAAGGCGCAGAATTTGCCCTCGGCGAACGCCGTGACCGGGTCACCTCGATGGATGTCCCTGAAAATGATGAAGCAGAGATCATAGTCTACCTCATTTGTCGCAACCCGTCTGCAGAGCAGGAGAAGACAGGCATTCTGCGTGATCTGGGGCTAATTGAATCCAATTACCTGTTTGCTCCAAACACTGAAACCCGGCTGGATGAACTGCTTCGATGGATCGCCCTTAACCGTGTAAGACTAGAGGCATCGGGTTTTCTTATAATTGCCCCACAAGTGGAAGGCAAAACCATTTCGTTACTTACCGGGGAGTTAAAGCTTCAATCTCAGGCGGAAGGGGATTGGTTCGATGTACACGGTCAGGTTCAGATGGGTGCGCATACGTTCCCATTTCAGCGACTTTTACCTCATTTGCGTCGACATGACCCCTATTTTCTACTGCCTGATGGCACTTTTTTCCTGATTCCGGACGAGTGGTTTTCTCGTTATGTTGACCTGGCTATGTCCGTGCAGGAGAAGGGCGAAACCTTGAGATTGCCTAAAGCATTGTATACCCTGTTACAAAGTGCAGCACTGGATGAAACTGTGGATCAATGGCCTGTCCTGGATGCAGAAAAAATTGATTATCAGCCCTCTGAAAACCTAAAAGCTTCGCTTCGACCTTATCAGTTGGCAGGTGTAAAATGGCTGATCGGACATTACCAAAATGGCTTAGGCGCCTGCCTGGCAGATGACATGGGATTGGGCAAAACCCTGCAAACCATTGCTACCCTGCTTTGGGCAAAAGAAAATACCCTTGGCCAAAGGAGCTCCTCTGGCGTTTCAAGTGGCCAGTTAGACATTTTTTCCGCACACCGGGAAGCATTAAATCCGCTCAATGCCCTGGTGATTCTGCCCGCCTCCCTGGTATTTAACTGGCAACGCGAACTGGCGCACTTCGCGCCCAGCTTGTTTGTATACGCACATGTTGGAGCCAACCGGCAGAAACATTTGAGCACACTCAGCACCCATGATGTGGTACTCACGACCTACCATACTGCCCGCCAGGATCTGGCATTATTGGAACAGGTGGACTGGCAGTGCATCGTACTGGATGAAAGCCAGCAAATAAAAAACAGAGCATCCGACCTTTCAAAGGTGGTGCGTGGACTTCAAAGCAGACACAAGATCTCCCTCTCAGGCACCCCGATTGAAAATTCCCTGGCTGATCTGTGGACTCAAATGGAATTCATCAATCCGGACACCCTGGGATCGTATCCCGTTTTTCGGGAACAATTCCAGGCTCCGATTGAAAAGCAGGAGGATGAACGCGCCAAAGCCCGACTATTCAGCCGGGTAAAACCCTTTTTCCTACGGAGAACCAAGGAGGAGGTTGCGCCAGAGCTACCACCTTTAAGCACGCAGATTTTCTACTGTGAGATGGAGGCTCCCCAACGCAAACGGTATGAAGCCGTAAAATCAGCGGTACGCAATGAGATCCTGGCGCTTTTTGACGACCCTAAAACACGTTTTCAAGCCTTACAGGCGCTGATCAGGCTAAGACAAATGGCTTGTCATCCCATACTTGCAGACCAGGAATATGCCGATGGTAGCGGGAAGACTTCGGATGTATTGGCGCAATGGGATCTGGTGTGCCGCTCCGGCCATAAAGTGTTGTTTTTCAGTGCCTTTGAACAACATTTGCAGATATTTAAAAGCGCATTGGAAGCGGAAGGCACTTCCTTTGCCTGGCTTACCGGCCAAACTTCCATGCCTGAACGCGCCCGGGCGGTAGAACGATTTCAGACAGATTCCAGCGTGCAGGCCTTTTTGATGACCCTGGGTGCCGGCGGGGTGGGCCTGAATTTAACCGCTGCCGACTATGTCTTTATTCTGGACCCCTGGTGGAATCCCGCCAAAGAAGATCAGGCGGTCGCACGCGCCCACCGGATTGGACAGGAGCGACCGGTCACCGCCTTGCGATTTATCGCCCGGGATACTGTGGAAGAAAAGATCTTAATATTACAGGAACGGAAACGGGCATTGGGTCGTGATCTTTTTGCTGCAGCGTCAGAATATCCGACCTGGAGTCGGGAGGATCTGGAGATGGTATTGGGTTAACTGAAATTCATCATCCAAGCTAACCACTACATCTCTTCCTCCGTTCGATGGATCCATTGCATGGCGGTTGCCGCCGCCGCCGCACCCAGCACAGTGCCAATCAAATAGACCCAAAGATCATCCCACCCAAACATCCCGGCCACAGAACCGCCCAGGACAATTGCTGGATTGAAGGCTCCACCACTGAGTCCGCCCAGTACGTAACTCATGGCCAGTACTACAAACCCGATAGCAATTCCTGCATGTGCATTTCTCTCAGAAAGACCGGTGCCCGTCACGCTTAAAAATACATATACTAGTGAGAAAGTGCCCAAAAACTCGCCCATTACGGCACAAATTGGCTGTTCGTTTACGCGTGCAACGATTTCCAGCCCCCCTCCACAATCATGTAGATAAACGCCGATGGTGGCGGCCAATATGCTTGAAATGAATTGTACAATCATGTAATAGAGCGCATCTCCACGACTGATTTGTCTGCGCATCAGTACTGCCAAAGTGACTGCCGGGTTAAAATGGCCGCCAGAAACAGGTCCGCCTGCATAGATCATCGACAGGTATATTCCTGCAATTGCCAACGGTGCCATAGGCCCAATACCGGGGTTATTGACTACCATTATGACCGTAAGCACCAGAAAAAATGTGCCGATAAACTCTATTAGGTACTTTTTCATCTTAATTCGCTTGGATTGACTATTAAAAATTGAATTTTGCGGGCTAAAAGTAATTTCCCTCTACTACTATGTTCAAGAACACTTTCCTACTTTTTCTTTTGTCCATGACAACTGCCTCTGAAGTCTCTGCCCAAACCCAAATCCTTACGCCAGAATTACTCTGGAAAATAGGACGGGTAGGTCTCGAATGCGTATCTCCGGATGGCCAATTGGCTGTGTACGGCGTGCAACGATACGAGGTATCTGCCAATAAAGGCAGTCGAGCCCTCTTTCTCCTTCAACTTTCTACCGGAGAAACCAAACGGTTGACTGATTTTGAAAAAAACAGTGGCGATGCAGCTTTTCACCCCGGGGGACAAAAAATTGGCTTTTTGATGGATGGCCAAATGTACGAAGTGGGCCTTTCCGGCCTTGCCAGCCCGACTAAGGTCAGCGATCTGGGAATCAATGGTTTCCAATACTCGCCAGATGGAAAACAGGTTCTGTTTTGCAAAGATGTGAAGTTGGACAAAACTCCTGGGGAATTATATCCGGAGGCACCAAAAACCTCGGCAAGAATTTCGGATGGCTTGATGTACAGACATTGGAAAAGCTGGCATGATTACGCTTACAGCAATGTTTTTGTGGTGGATTATGCAGATGGAAAATTCACCAGCGAGCCTAAAAACATTCAAAATGAACGGTTTGACACTCCACTTACACCAGACGGTGGGATGGAGCAGATCACCTGGAATCCGGATGGGCGTTTCATTCTTTACACTTGTCGGAAATTGAACGGTACCGAGGAGGCTCAAAGTACCAATTCAGATCTGTATGCTTATGAAGTTGCTTCCGGGAAGACCTTGAATTTTACGGAAGACCTGCGTGGCTATGACAGAGATCCCGTTTTTTCGCCAGATGGACACTACCTCGTTTGGACCAGCCTCGCCACTGCCGGCTACGAAGCAGACCGTCCCCGCCTGATGATCCTGGATACCCGAACCCAGCAGCGGGATGAACTTACCCTGGGCTGGGCCTATGAAGCCAATAACCCTACCTGGGCTGCCGATAGTAAATCACTCTATTTTTTGAGCTCAGAAAATTTCACCCAACAGATTTACCAGATCAATATTTCCGATAAAAAGATTCGTCGAATCACCACAGGTATTCATGATTACACCGCCATCAAGCTGGCAGGCAATCAACTGGTTTCCACTAGAAATTCGATGACCCAGCCTGCCGAAATTTATGTTGTGAACCTGCAAAATGGCGTAGCGACCCAACGTACTTTCATCACCGATGAGGTGTGGAAAACATTGGCTAAACCGACCGTGGAACGCCGAACGGTCAAAACCTTTGATGGAAAAGACATGAATGTCTGGTATGTTTTACCGCCGAATTATGACCCGGGTAAAAAATATCCAGCACTGGTGTATTGTCAGGGCGGCCCCCAATCTGCCCTGTCCCAATTTTTCTCCTACCGTTGGAATCTTGCATTAATGGCATCTCAGGGGTATGTCGTAATTGCACCCTGCCGTCGTGGGATGCCTGGTTCGGGCGCTGCCTGGAACGATGCCATTACCGGCCGCTGGGGCGACGCCATGAAAGACTATCTCTCTGCAACGGATGCCGCAGCCAAAGAACCCTTCATAGATGCCGCTCGAATGGGAGCTGTGGGCGCAAGTTTTGGCGGATATGCGGTATACTGGCTGGCGGGCAACCACAACAAAAGGTTTAAAACCTTTATTGCACACTGCGGGCTTTTCAACCTTGAAAGCTTTTATGGCACCACGGAGGAAGTGTGGTTTCCAAACCATGATTTTGAAGGCGCCTATTGGCAGAAGAATACACCGAAAATGTACTTGAATGATAGCCCTCACCGCTTTGTACAAAACTGGGACACCCCTGTTTTAGTGATCCACAATGAATTGGACTTCAGAGTCCCCTTTGGGGAAGGGATGCAGGCCTTTCAGGCAGCCCAATTGAAGGGAATACCTTCCCGCTTTTTGAGCTTTCCGGATGAAGGCCATTGGATGAGCAAACCACAGAATTCTATGGTCTGGCAGAAGGAGTATTTTGGTTGGTTGGATAAGTGGCTGAAGTAAATTCCAAGGGAATATTCCTTGTTGGATAT
>JBILHS010000247.1:0-2790 GCA_044350425.1 Saprospiraceae bacterium
GAAACTTCCCGCTTTTCAAATCTTGCACATGGCCTACCTTTGGTTTCCACTTTTCTGCCTTAGGATGGAAAAGGTTCAAAATTAACCAGGCTGTACCATGAAATTACGCTCCCTTCGCGCACTTCCTTTCGCGCTTTTTTTTCTGCTCTCTTTTTCGGCCCGAAGCCAGTGCCTTTATACCCTCGAAATGCTGGATAACTATGGCGACGGGTGGAACAATGGCACCCTCAAGATCATTAGTGGTGGCAATACTACTTCCTATACGCTGGACAACATCAATGACGATGGGATTGACAGTACCCTGAGCTTCACTGTAATTGAAGGAGCGCCACTCATCATTTCTTACACCACTGGCAGTTTCCCCTGGGAAGTTTCTTTCAAAATTTTTGACAACACCGGGACACTGTTCCTGTCCAGTGCAGCACCTGCTACGGGCACACTTTTTTCTGGAATAGGAGATTGCGTGACCTGCGGCAAAGCCAACAATTTCGCCATCGAAAATGTGTGGGACAACCGGGCTAAACTGCGCTGGCAGGCCAACAATACCGGCACCAGCGCGCCTATTAGCTGGCGGGTCATTTATGGACTGAAGGGCTTTTCGCTCAATGCGGGTGAAGGAGACACCCTGAATGTGCTGGTACCCAAAGTAACCATCAACGGACTCCAGAAAAAAACCTTTTATGATGCTTATGTGCAGCAATACTGCGACGTAGCGGGCGGTTATTCTGAAATCGTTGGGCCGATCTCTTTTGAGACCTACTGGACCAACGATGTAGGCATCTCCGGCGTGATCGCACCCGAAAGTGGCTGTGACCTGGGTCTGGATTCCGTTAAAGTGATCCTGTCCAACTACGGGTCTGCCCCGCAGTCGCTGATCACTTTCCGTTATTCGGTCAATGGACAGAATGCGCCGGTAGTGCCACCCACTGACGGATTTTTTACCGGCATTCTGGGCAAGGACAGCAGCACGGTCATTGCATTTGAAACCTTGTCTGACTTTTCAGCTTCCGGTGAGTATCGGATTGATGTTTTTACCCAGTTAGGCAACGACGAAGACATTCTGAACGACACTTTTACTTACTACATCACGAATCGCCTGAAGCCCAACTACCTGCAACAATTTGAAATCTGGGGCGGCGGCTGGACACCCGGCGGACAAAATTCGTCCTGGGAATTTGGCAAACCCAACAAAGCCACGATCCCCGGAGCAGCCAGTGGACTGAATGCCTGGGTGACCAATCTCACAGGCTCTTATAATTTCTCTGAACTGTCCTATCTCGAGTCTCCTTGCTTTGACTTTTCTGAGCTGACCAGCGACCCTGCCATTGAATTTTCCCTCATCCATGGCCTTCAGGTGAATTATGACGGCGCCTGGCTTGAAATGACCTTTGACGGCGGACAAAACTGGCAAAAGATCGGGGAGATCGGAGAAGGTAAGAACTGGTACACGACAGACAATCAATTCTATAGCGTAGGCGAAGCCTGGTCTGGTGTGATCAATGACTGGGTTACAGCCCGTCACTCCCTGCCCAACTCCGCCGGTGAAAGTGAAGTACACCTGCGCTTTGTCATGTCTTCGGCCCCTTTCTTTACAGGTACGGGCATCGGGGTGGATGATGTACATATTTTCAAAACCTTCGCCAAAGACCTTGCCGGTCTGAGTGTCACTACCGCGGGTGAAACAGCAGAGTGCGGCCTCGAAGAGGATCAGATCCAGTTTACCTTTACGAACTTTGGCAATCAGGCCCAGACCGGGATCAAATTTGCATACAGCATCAATGGTGGAACGCCCGTGGTGCAAAATATGGGCGGAAGCCTGGCTACAGACCAAAGTATCACGCAAACCTTTCAGATACCCTTCGATAGCCGCGACCAGGCGTTTGTGATCAAATGCTGGACCATCCTCAACGGCGACCAGGCCAACGCCAACGATACCGTGACCTATCAGGTGAGCCACATTGCCGATCCGGTGCCATTCCAGGAAAATTTTGAAGCCTATGATTTTCCACCTGCGACCTGGAATCTGGTCCCCTCCTTTGGGTTTTCTGTAACCAACGGACACAACAACATTTCTAAGGTCCTGGCTTTCAATCTGTATAGCGGAAGTCCTGAATTTACCGCAGATATGCCCCGAATGGGCCCGATCAATGCAGGCGATTCGCTGAGTTTCGCTTACCGGATCACCAATTTCTCTTCTCAGGGGCAGACGCCGACCGTACTTCAGAGCGGCACCAAGATCGAAGTCCAGATTTCAACGGATTGTGGTGAAACTTACCAAACCGTCAATATCATTAATTCTTTCACCCACAGCCCAACCGTGCAGCTGCGTACCCGGAAGATCAGCCTGGATGCTTTTGCGGGGCAAGCTATCAAAGTCCGGTTCCAGGGCACCTGGGGCGCCAGTGATTTCTTTTTTGATCTGGACAATATCAACCTGCTTTCCTGTCCTGCCGATATGGACCTGAGTGCGGAGGTCACTCCTAATACACCGGGTTTGTTTGATGGCATTGCCACCGTCGAGGTCGGCCTCGGCAACCCACCCTACAGTTACGCCTGGAGCAGTGGAAATACCGGGAAAACCGCGACCAACCTGAACGCAGGAACTTATACCGTCACCGTCTCAGATGCTTTTGGTTGTAGTGACGAACTGACGATCATTCTGGGTAGTTCTGCAGTGGATGAATTGGACGGCTTTGTCAAAATCGCCCTCTTCCCCAATCCAACCAGTGGTATCACCAGCCTTCAGGCGACCTTCACCCATGCCGTGGAGCCACAGATCGAAATTCTGAA
>JBILHS010000067.1:0-30012 GCA_044350425.1 Saprospiraceae bacterium
GACAACTGCCCCGGCCCAATCTCCCTACTACACAACTACGCCCCGGCCCCCAACCCAAATACCCTCGCCGGAGCCACATTCCCGGTCGGAACAACCCAGGTGCTCTGGACCGCCACCGATGCCTCAGGCAATCGAAGCACCTGCCTGCAGGAAATCAACGTACTGGACACCGAAAATCCGGTCTTCCTAAATTGCCCCACCCAAATGATCATGGTTCCCAATTCCCCGAACCAATGCTCGGCGAAGGTGAACTGGTCGCCCCCGGCAGCCATCGACAATTGTGGTATTCCTGTGGTGATGCAAACCGGTGGGCCGCTTTCCGGTTCGGTGATCCCGGTCACTTGTCCGCCGGCGCCTATCCTGATCACGTATGTGGCGACCGACGCCAGCGCCAATACGAGCGTATGCTCCTTTGAGATCATGGTGATCGAAACGGAACACCCTGAGTTTGACGCGGATATCACGATGCCAAACGATACTACCGTGAACTGCCATCAGGTGCCATCCAATTGTGTCTATCATGGTCCGCTGAATTGTACGCCCTTGACCAACAACGATGTACACGACAACTGTACCGCTCCGGCAGACCTGATCCTTGCCTACAACCAGGCCAGCACCCAGGATCCCAACCCGGCCGTGTGTGGTCACTATGACTACGACCTCACCCGCACCTGGACCATCACCGATTGCAGTGGCAATGCCTTGGTTCATGAACAACAGATCGAAGTCCAGGATACGACTAAGCCAACGGCTATTTGCAAAAACGATACCATCACCCTGAGTGATTTTGGTACGGCAACTTTGCTGCCCTCGGATCTTAACAGAGGCTCCTGGGACAATTGTGCAGGAAATAACCTGAGTTTCAGCGCCAGTCAGACGCTCTTTTCCTGCGTGGATCTACCCAACAGTCCGGTGATAGTTATCCTGACCGTCACCGATCCTTGCGGGAATTTCTCTACCTGCACTGCTCTGGTGACGATTTTGGAAGGCCATGGCAAATGTATCCCCGAGTATGATATAGACGGTTCCGACCCTTGCGCCTGCCTGGACAACGCAACCACGCTAGACAATGGACAGTTCTCCGAACTGATTCAAATACAGGCACTTGCAGGTCAGGTCTGGACCCTGGTCAACAGCACCGGGCTGTACTCATTTGCCAGTCCTGCGCCTCCTGCGACCCCGATTCCGGTGGCCACGGGCGTTCTGATGACGAATGGGCAGGTGGATGGCCTGGACAATGATGTCGATGGATCCACGGACGAACTGGATGAGCGCGTTTTCTACACGTTCAAGGGCCGCCATGTGGATGCTCAGGGCTATACCGCTCTGATGCGCAGCAACCTGAATCAGGAGATCACGCTGGAAAATAAGTGTTACTACCCGACCCCCTACTTTGCAGATTTCATTTACAACGATCCGCTTTGTCTGGGCACACCCCCCTTCACGATAGCGGTAGGCGAGCTCAACAATGCTGCGGGCATGATCGTGCCAGGTTCCGTCATGGTCGATGGAGTGGTCACGACAGTATTTGATGCTGCATCCCTGGGGATTGGTAATCATACCGTAATGGCCACTTTTGATGCCTTTGGGGCACAGTCCTTTGCCAAAGTGAATGGCGTAGTGGTCTCCGGAAGTGATGCAGCGGCCCAGGCTGATCCGGGCTGCAAACAGAAGATCACGAAGATCGTCAATGTTGTGGCGACGCCGAGCACCTTGATCTGCAACGACCTGGTGCATGTCTCCATGGACGCAGATTGTCAGGTTACGACCCTGGTAGATGATGTGCTGGAAGGCACTTATTTCTGTTACGACGATTATACAGTGGAGATCGACAAGACCCTTCCGTACGGCAATGGTCCATGGATACCCGCCACCTTCAATGCCTCAGATCTGGGCAAAACCTATCAATATCATGTGGTACACAGCAGTGGTGGCCAGAATATTTGCTGGGGCGAGATCAAGATCGAGGATAAACTGGCGCCTGCGCTGGATTGTCCGGCAGATATCACGATCGCCTGCAGCGAAGCTACCGACATATCGCATACCGGGAACGTTGGCATTGCAGATTGCAGCAATACCACCACCGCAATAAGCAATGTGGTGATAGACAACGGAGAATGTGGCAATCCGCGCCAGATCATTACCAGAAAATTCATTGTCACAGATGCCTGGGGCAATCAATCTACCTGCGTACAAACGATCACGGTCATTCCTTTTGATCTGCTGGATCTGGTGATGCCCGCAGATATCACCATCGATTGTGAAACTGCTTATTTGAATCCTTTGGCTACTCAACCGGTGAATACTGGTCAGCCAAGTATCAACGGGGCACCCATCGGAACCAGCCTGTGTGCGGCAACTTTGGGATACACCGATGTTGTCCTGAATGGATGCAGCGGCAGCCAAGAGATCCTCCGGACCTGGACGGTCAAAAATTCGTGTTTGCCTTTGAGCAGTACGAATCCGGCTACGCACACTCAGGTGATCCGGGTGAAAGATTTCAGCGGTCCACAATTCGTTTGTCCGCCGACAGTAACCGTTTCCTCTGATCCGTTTACCTGCTGCGCTACGGCTGCTTTGCCGGCTATGATCGTTTCAGAAGGCTGCTCCCAAATCACTGGTTTAATGGCTACTGTGACCGGTACCAACCCAACCAACGGCAACATCATAACCTTCACCGTGGGGGGATATCTGACAGACTTCCCGGGCAACAACCACTGGACCCCAGATACCCTGGCGGTATTTGACTACACGCAATGCCAGCCATTGGGAAACTATCAGGTGACTTATTCGGCGGCAGATGCCTGTGGCAATCTGTCAAATTGCAACTTCCAACTCAAAGTAGCGGACCTGGTGCCGCCTTCAGTGGCCTGCGACCAGTTTACACAGGTGGCATTGACCAGCAACGGGGAGGCAGAAATCAACGCTTCAACGTTTGACGACGGCACGACCGACAATTGCTGTCTGGATAAGTTCGAGGTTCGCCGTATGAATTCAAACAGCTGCAACGGCACCTCTTTTGATGCCACCGTTCAGTTCTGCTGCTCAGACATCGGTGACACTGTTTTGGTGGTGTTCCGCGCTTATGACTGCCATGGCAATTCGAACGATTGTATGGTATCCGTTTTGGTGGAAGACAAGATCAAACCAGTTTGTTCGGCGCCTGCACAGGTGATCGTCAACTGCGAGAACTTCGATCCAAGTCTCTGGTCATACGGCAAGGCGGATGTGACAGACAACTGCTGTCTGGACACCAACAAGGTGTACCTGGGCCAGATCGGTCTGACACACTCAGTGAGCTATACCTTGTTCGACACGGTTTGTAACAAGGGTACGATCACCCGGACCTTCCGCGCCTTCGACTGTGCCGGCAACTCCAGCCAGTGTACGCAGCGCGTGATTGTCACTTATTTGCAGGACTACTTCGTGAAGTTCCCGAACGACGCGATCGTGACGGTATGTGATGGAACAGGCAACTTTAGTGAACCCACGTTCTTTGGCGAAGATTGTGAACTTCTGGGCGTTTCATTTGCCGATGAGATCTTCACAGTGGTACCAGATGCCTGCTTTAAGATAGAGCGGACCTGGAGCATCATCAACTGGTGTACGTTCAATCCGAACCAGCCCTTTATTGAGGTGCCGAATCCGACGCCGAACCCGATCTCCAACGCAGCGGCCAACCTGGCTGGTCCAACAGTCTCCGCTTGCGGAACCCTGGCTCCATGGGCGCCAACGGTAGTGAAGATCAATTCTACGGATGCACAGGCTACGAACTACTGTTCCTTCTGGGATGCGAATGCAAACGGTTACAAGTACAAGCAGATCATCAAGATCATAGATGGTCAGGCGCCAACGGGTACTTATGTTACACCGACTTGTGACAACCAGAACTGGGTGACTCAAAACAACAACCTGTTGTGGAACGAGTCCTTCTGGTGGGACAATGGCATCCAGACGCATGACCTGTGTGAAGAACCTACGGATCTTTGCATCACGGGTACAGACGCTTGTTCCGGTTCGAATATCAACATCGAATACCTGTTGTTCCTTGACCTCGAAGGTGACGGAATCATGGAGACTGTGGTTAATTCCGTAAACATCGGCATCGCTGGTCTGGGATGGAACAACGTATTGTACAACAACCTGAATACGCCAAACTTCAGTGGCGGCACACCACGTGCTTTTGACGAGCGCGCAGTACCTACCAACCAGAGGTACGGCTTCTCGATTCAGGAAACGGTGGTAGGCAACAGCAAAACGGCTTGTGTGCGCTGGAATACCCAACAGCAGCAGAATACCTATGTAACACCAGAACTTCCACACGGTACCCACAAGATCAAGTGGTTCATTACGGACGGTTGCGGCAACAACGAGGAGTACGAATACACCTTCACGGTGAAGGATTGCAAGGCTCCTACTGTGGTGTGCCTGAACGGATTGTCGGTGAACATCATGCCGACCGGGATGATTCAATTGTGGGCCACAGACTTCCTTCAGTACACGGAGGACAACTGCACGCCAAGCAACCAGCTGAAGATCGGCATCCGCAAGTGTGGTACCGGAACAGGTTTCCCGCTGGATGCAAACGGCAACCCAATCACCAATGTAACATTCACTTGCACAGAGACTGGCAGCCAATGTGTTGAGCTCTGGTCCATGGATGCAGCCGGGAACGCGGACTACTGCGAGACCTACGTGATCGTACAGGACAACAATGGTAACTGCGGCGCTGGTAACACCGTAAACGTAACTGGTATTCTGAAAACAGAAGCGGCAGACGGCGTTGATGAGACTGTCATAAATGTCACCGGTTCGACCAGCTGGGTTCCACAGTTTGCATACTTTGATCTTTCTGACACAGCTGGCATCTACAAGTTGTGGAGCCTCATACCTGTTTCATCTTCTATTGTGATCGCACCGGAGAAAGATGACAACCCGCTCAATGGTGTAACCACCTATGACCTGGTGTTGATCTCCAAGCACATCCTGGGTATTGAGCCATTGACCTCACCGTACAAGATGATTGCGGCTGACGCGAACAAATCTGGTTCGATCACGACGTTTGACATGGTGGAACTCCGGAAACTGATCCTGGGCATTTACACAGAGCTTCCGAACAACACGTCCTGGCGTTTTGTAGACAAGTCCTTCATCTTCCCAAATTTGAACAATCCATTCCAGACCAGCTTCCCTGAAACTATTTCAGCAGCAGATGTGATGGTAAACCAGCTAGAAAAGGATTTCGTAGGGATTAAGATTGGTGATCTGAATGCGAGCGTAGTGGCGAACGCCACGATGCAGGCAGAAGAGCGTACCAATGGTACTGCGATCTTTGACCTGGAGGACCGGACCCTGAAAGCCGGCGAAGAATTCGAAGTAACCTTCAAATCGGCCCAGGTCCTCAAAGGCTTCCAGTTCACAGCTACGCTGAACGGATTGAAAGCAATTGGAACCGTGGACGCAGAAAACGTAACAAGCAGCAACTTCAACCTCACTCCTGAAAACGTCCTGGCAGTTTCGATCGACGGTGCGCAATCATTCACGGTAAGTTTCCGTGCCTTGAAAGCTGGCCGCTTGAGTGAGATGTTGGGTGTATCGGGTACCGTGACCCGCGCTGAAGCATACGGTGACGCTGGTCGACTGAATGTAGCGTTCCGCTTTAGGTCCCCTACGGGGATGACAATCAGCAGTGTAGGCTTCGAACTATATCAGAACCAGCCCAACCCATTCGTGAACCGCACGTTTGTAGGTTTCTTCCTTCCGGAAGCAGCTGAAGCAACCTTGTCTGTGTTTGACGAGACGGGTAGGGTAGTGTACCAGCAGAAAGGTCAGTTCGCAAAAGGTGAGAACATGATCGCATTGGATCGTGCGCTGATCAATACGACTGGGGTGTTGTTTTACAAGTTGGAAACTGCTACGGATAGTGCTACTAAGAAGATGATCCAGGCGAAATAAATAGGAGATCGTAAACCTCGGAGGTCTTCAAGACCTCCGAGGTGGCACAACAGCCCCGGCCCGTTCACACGGCGTCGGGGCTGTTGCTGTACCGGCGGCTTTAGACGCAGGAGCCCGAAGGGCATGATCCCGGCCTTTTTTGCATCATTTCCTGCGGCTAAAGCCGCCGGTACATTACCCGGCAAAGCTTCGATCTGTACCAGAAATAAGCTTGCTTGCCACGGCTAATAAAGCCAGATAAATCTATCTTTTAGAATTCTTCGATTTATTCCCGGCCAAAAAGCCCCAGCCGCTGGATCCGAGCAAAAAGCCAAAGTCATACCAGCTGCCGGTATTGTTAAGCGCATAAATGGCCACATCGCCCCGAAAGAGGCTTGCGATAAAACTAATGGGCGTAATAAATCCGTGAAGCAAGCCGTAAAAGAAACCATACTGACGTCCGGTCAGACAGGCCTGAATGGGTTCAACCGCTGCACAGGAGGCGAGCAGGAAGCAAATTGTTGCGACGATAAATAGTAGGAATGGTTTACGCATTGGAAGGAATTTAATTAGAGGATTTAATAGGATTTTCGGCGTTGGGTAAAGATTTACGTTGCACAGCCAGGGTACAATATTACACCCATATGGAGAAAAACAAGCATTCCACCTTCCAAAACTCCAGAGTTCCCCCCCGATTTATCGAAGGGAAAACAAAAAAGTCCATAATCTCTACCTTTAGCGCGCCAATCATTCCAATTAGTTTTCCATCTCCATTTGTTTCATCCATGGTTTTTACCTTAGAACAAATACAAGGCCTTGCCTACCAGCATTATAACCTTCCAGTGACGGTCAAACCGCTCCCGGGTGAAATTGACTTAAATTTTCTGGTCACCACACCCGATGGAACGGCCTATAATCTTAAGATCGCCAATCCCAACGAGCGGCCAGAAAATCTGGCATTCCAAAACGAGATGATGAAACGCCTGACAGCTGCCGGATTGGAAACACCCCGAATTCAGGCAACGGTCGAGGGCGAAGAAATGGTGCATATCCCGGCACCGGACGGTAGTCTTCGTATGATGCGACTCTTGAGCTGGATCGATGGCCGTTGTTTGGCCGATGTGAACCCGCACACACCGGAACTCCTGGAAAAACTGGGCGCCTTTTGTGGGAAACTCAGTGCAGCTTTGGAAGGCTACGATCACCCGGCCGCGCATCGGTTTATGAAATGGGATCCTGCTCAGGCGGCCTGGACGGAAATGGATCTCGATAAGATCGCAGATCCCCGGAAAAGAGAAATCGCGCATTACTTTTTGCAATTGTTTAAAGATCAGGAAGTTGAAAAACTTAGAAAATCAGTTATTTATGGCGATGCGAACGATTATAACGTACTGGTAGCAGGCGATTTTGCACATCTCCGAATACCCGGGGTCATAGACTTTGGTGATGCCGTTTATAGCGAAACCATCCATGAACTGGGCATTGCAGCAGCTTATGCGGCCATGCACAAATCGGATCCCCTCACCGCCATTTTTCAGATAGTAAAGGGCTATCATGCCGAATATCCGCTCACAGAAGCAGAAGCAGCGGCCTTATTTCCAATGATCGGTGCACGTTTGTTGATCAGCGTCGTTTGTTCCGCGATCAACCTGACTGAAAATCCGGAAAACATCTATCTGCAGATCAGTGATGCGCCGGCCTGGGACCTGTTGGAAAAGCTCCGGTTGATCCACCCAAGTTTGGTACATGCCACGATCCGGCATGCCTGCGGATGGGAACCTTTTGCTCAAAACGCTGAATTCCATTCCTGGGTGGCTGAAAATTTCGAGACGTTTAAGTCCCTGGTTCCGGTAGATTTGAGGGGGCAGGATGCCACGTGGTTAGACCTCAGTGTGGGCAGTCAGGATCTTGGAAATTTTTCAGAGGTGGCAGATATTCAAGTGTTTACCCGCAAAATGGAGTTTTTCCTGGCCTCGGAGGGTAAACTTGCCGGGATGGGCGGATACATGGAGGTCAGGCCCATTTACACCACAGACGCCTACGCAATCGCAGGCAATGAAGGGCCGGAATGGCGAACGGTGCATGTGGGCTTTGATGTGTTTATGGCTGCCGGAAATCCAGTCTATGCTCCGATCGCGGGGACGGTGCATAGTTTTGCGGATAATGACCGTGACCGGGATTACGGACCGACCATCGTACTCGAACATCGGGTGTCTGAACAATTGACCTTTTACACCCTTTACGGACACCTGGCCAGAACATCCCTACCTGGCCTGCAAAAAGGAATGCAGATCGCTGCAGGACAACAGGTGGGAACCATTGGACCGCCGCCCGAAAATGGCAACTGGCCGCCACACCTGCATTTTCAGGTGATCCTGGATATGATGGATAAGGAGGGCGATTATCCGGGTGTAGCATTCCCGCGCCATCGGGCGATCTGGTCTAGTTTATGCCCCGATCCCTGGATGCTGGTTACGGGAGGGACATCGCCGGTTCGAAAGGACCGATCGATCGAGGAAATACTTGATTACCGCAGCTGGCATCTGGGCAAAAATCTGAGTGTTTCCTACGCTCATCCGCTTAAAATTTTGCGGGGCATGCAGCAATACCTCCTGGACGATACCGGCCGTCGATACCTGGATACCGTCAACAATGTGGCGCATGTCGGGCATGAACATCCGCGGGTGGTACGCGCCGGACAACGACAAATGGCCGTCCTGAATACCAATACCCGGTATCTGCACGAAAATATCATTCAGTTTACAGAAGATATATTAAAGACTTTTCCGCCCGGACTGGAGGTGGCTTTTATCGTGAACAGCGGCAGCGAGGCCAATGAACTGGCGATGCGTCTGGCAAAGAACTACACCCAGCAAAAAGACATGATCGTGGTGGAAGTCGGGTACCATGGCAACACACAGGGCTGTGTGGACATTAGTTCTTACAAATTTGATGGTCCGGGTGGCAAAGGGCGACCGGAAAATGTACAGGTGGTGCCTATTCCGGATGCTTACCGGGGTTTGTATCGAGGGAATACCCCCGAAACGGCTACCCAATATGTATCTCATTTGGAGGATGCCTTGAAAACCATACAAGCCGCCGGGCGTGGTCCGGCAGCATTCATTTGTGAATCCGTGATCAGTTGCGGCGGACAGGTCACCCTGCCACCCGGCTATTTATCCCAGGCAGCAGCAGCCGTTCGGCGCGCCGGCGGACTGTTGATCTCGGATGAGGTACAGACCGGCTGTGGTCGACACGGGCAGCATTTTTGGGCCTTTGAGGAACACGGCGTGGTACCTGATATTGTGACTGTTGGAAAGCCGATTGGCAATGGACATCCTTTAGGCGTCGTCGTGACCACCCGGGCCATCGCTGAGGCATTTGCCAATGGCATGGAATACTTCAACACTTTTGGCGGGAATCCCGTTTCCTGCGCCATCGGATCCGCCGTATTGCAGGTCATTCGGGAGGAAGGTCTGCAGCAAAACGCCCTGGAGACAGGACAATACCTGAGCAGACATCTGCACGAACTGGCCAGTCGTTTTCCGATCATCGGGGACGTCCGCGGACAGGGTCTTTTCCTGGGATTCGAACTGGTCAAAGATCCCATCACCCTGGAACCCGCAGCAGCTCAGACCGCTTATCTGGCCAATCGTATGCGTGAACTTGGCATCCTGATGAGCACGGATGGACCTTATCACAATGTATTGAAGATCAAGCCTCCGATGGTGTTTGGGAAACGGGATGCAGATTTTTTAATGGAAATGCTGGAGAAGGTAACTCGGGAGGAATTTATGCGGGTAGGGTAGGGAGATAGTGCTGCCACCGGTGATTACTTGCTACAGGTGTTGTTGTACGTTGCAAGCAAAGCCCTCAGGATTTGAATATCTGAAGTGTCCAACTTCGGTTTTTCCAAAAAGGTTTTGATCTTTTCACAGTCGCCGAATAGTTGGATCAATTGTGCTTTACGGCGTTTTTTTTTGGGATTAAATTTAAAAAAAGCGCCATCACCTTTTCGCACTAAAAAACGTTCGTTCAGCGACTGGTTAAATTGCGGGTTTATTCCGCCACCGTATAACTCCTGAACATCCTCTTCATAAAACACATAGAGTTTCGCATTACCCTGCTCGTTCAAGACCCGGACAAAAGCCTCGTTTTCACCGATATTAAAACGGGCAGCCATACCGGGCTTGCGAAACTTACTTTCTGCTTCTTCCACGGGAAAGCCAGCATTTAGATTGACTGAAACGTATTTTTCAAAGATTGAATCGCTGGTCCAGATCAGGAAACCCTTGATCTGACCAGGTTTAAATACGTTATCCTGCCCGTGGATCCAGATATGAAAAAGTGGAAAATATGTATTTCCCTTCAGGTTTTTTGCTGGATCTAAACCAGTGATCCCAATTCACATAGTCTGATACCCTATCCAAATTGCGCAATAATTCGCCGGTTTTGGAATGGTGTTCGGCATACTGCATTACCTTTTTATAATGCGGGAATATGAAATAACTATCGTCCGGAAAAACATGGATATCCACAGAATCAGGCGCTAAAACCATTTTCCCTTTGCGATCATATAATCCGTGCAGCCGACCGTCAGCAGTGGTACTTTTGGTAGAATCGTATTTAAAATCACTGATAAAACAGGCCCCCTTCTTTTCAAGGCCAAACTGGCTGTAGGGTATTAGAATCCGTTCTGTTTGTGCATCGATCAGCGCGGTTTCCCTGTTTTGCATGACGATCAGACCGCCCCGCTGTGGTTCAAATTTATCGTACACACGGCCCATATCTTCCATGCGATCATTAAAAAGTAACTTTCTAACAGGCTGTTCTCTTCGGGCGGCTACCATATTCTATGCTGAAATTTCAATGGACTCTGCACTGTCAATGACCGGTGGGACGACCCAAATGGCTCCCGGTACTTGTGCAGCGGATTTGATGACAAATACAAACAGAAAAGAAAAAGCTAAAAAACGCATGATTATTCGGTCAATTTAATGGTTAAACTGGCTAATTGTCGACTCGTTCCCGGAAAATACTTGGAATAGATCAGGGTGAATTTTTTCTGCATGATCTCGGGGAACGGGCAATCCCGAATGAATTTTACATCGGGCGGAAGGTTTTCAATTTCCCGGTTCTTGTATTCAGCTAAACTGCCGCTAAAGGTCTTGTTTTTTCTCAGGGCATCACGTCGGTTCAATTCAAGCAAAAAACGGCTCCGCTCCTCGATTCGGCGTTCAATTTGCTGCCTGTGCAGTTTTAAAGTCTGAACGATTTGTACAAACTCTCCGATTCAAAGAAGGAGATCAGATTGGTTTATGTGATACTACTGGGAAAATTGTGCTTCCTGCCGCACAATATGCGTCGGTTATCCCGGCAGGAAATCAGGCATTTGCAGCGCAGATTCCAAATAAAAATCTGAAAATTTATACTACCCAAGGCGGGGAAATACCCCTGGATTCGATCGTTGAATGCAAAGGAGCGTTGGACAATGAACTATTTATGGCAGCTGTGCTGAAAAACAAAAAGCAGAAATTATATGGATTACTGGATTCAAAAGGGAGCTGGATATTGCCGCCCGTATTCACGGGTGCTTTCCAACAGTATGCTTTCTATTTCATTACCAATGGAAAGGTAACACAGCCCGACCAGCTGCATGGTGTAGAGGTAGGTCTGATGTGGATGGAATTTTGACCACACGCTTGTAGTAAAAGAAAACAACAAGGGGTAGAACTGAATAATGCTTCCTCGCTGGCAGCATATAGGGGCCCATTCCCTGCTGCATACTTTAACACGTAGGCAGGGGGGCTTTCCAGCTGGGTCCACTTCAAGTCCAGGGTGTCCAAAACTGAAAGGGATTGTCCAAAGGATAGGCTGGTCTTCAGGATAAAAAACACCAGCAAAGCGAAGGCGGGATAAAATCGATTATTCATAAAAATGCTTGATGATCCACGAGGTTTTAGGTTTCAAAAGTAATTAAAAAGCCTCCCTGGATTGTTTTGCGAAAATTAGAGACTATGGACGAGTAAGGGTGCGTCATTTGTTCTAAATGTCAAATTTTCAACAAAAAAGCCTCCTGCGGCAAACTGCTGCAGGAGGCTTTTGTATGATTATTCCAAAATGTTATTCCGGCTTCTTTCCACCCTTCAAAAATCCTTGTACCGATTTCAGGGTATCCCACTGGTCGTTGGCGGCAAGATTGGCCTGCGAAGGCCAGGTACCAGGGTCGTGCATGGCCAATTGTGATCCGGCTGCAGCCAATACTTCCTTCAATTTGGTCACATCGGACTCCGCCAGTTGGCGATAGGTGTAAATTTCGTATTGGTTGAGTAGCATCTGAATTTTTGGTCCGATGCCTTCAATCACCGTTAGATCGTCCCGATCTGAAGCGTTCACCGGAGCAGGTGTGCCTTCTCTCACGGACGAAGACTTTTGTCTGGCAGGCTTTTCCGGTTTGGGTTCTACCACCAACATGGGTTCCAGGATCATCACCGGAGGCGTATGCAGTTCAGGCTCTGAAGGCAAATCTACTGGGGGCATTTCCTCAGGAGTCACTTGCAGATCAACTTCGATGGACTCCTTTGAATAGGGCGTTTCCACAACTTCCTCTTTTATTTCGAGTGGAATATCACCTGCAATAGCAGTCTCCGCCGTATAAGAAAGTCCAAGTTCAGTTTCTACCTGACGATTTCGAATGCGTACGTCCGCCAATTCGTTTTCGAGGTAGGTCGCCTTTTCCTTGATTGCCGCATAATCATGGTTAAGATTTGCAACCTGAGTTACATAGTTGCTATTATCTGATTCGGCTACCACTGCCCGGGTTTTGAGCGATTCAAGTTCAAGTCGCATCGCATCGATGGTCACATTCAGGCTTTGATTGTCCACACGAAGCCGATCCAGATCCTGCTTTAATCTTCCCCACAACACCCAACCCAGCCATAAGCCGATGAATGCTGCGCCCAGGAGCATGATGAGAATTTCAATCGTGTGTGTTGCAAAAGGGTTATTTTCAAACATATTAACTGCTTTATTTGAGTGTTTTTGAATTGGTTGGTCTCAACAGATCTATTTGCCTACCTGAATTTCTGCCCGACGGTTCAGGTAACGCCCATAAGGTGTATCATTGGTCGCAGTAGGTTTGCGATCCCCCTGTGATTTGCACACGATCTGCGCTTTAGGAACCCCTTTTTTAACCAGCAGATCACGAAGCCCCTGGGCGCGGAGCAAACCAAAACTATAGTTTTCGGCGGGCTCCCCGACAAAATCGGTATGACCTGTAATGGTCACTTTCTGGTTGGAAGCGATCAATTGGCGGGCAAGGGTGGCCAAATATGCGTCGATGGAGGCATTATCCTCTTTCCTGGTAGATTTATATGGAAAATGTATGATCATTCGGTCTTCCAATTCTTCCATTTGAACCTCGTCCATATTGTCAGGAGATACAGGCTGGGAGGACTTTTTGTTGGTGGAAGACTGATTTTCAGAAGTTTGATCGGTAGCAGACGTGCTTTCGTTGAGGGGCTGAATTGCCGGAATTTCCTCGATGGGCGCAGTTTCGGCAGGGCTTTCGGGAACGGCCATCACCACTTCTTCAGTAGCATTTTCGCCGCAGGCATTCATCAGCCCACAAACATACCATCGCCAACAGAGTACACTCCAAAGTATGAAGACTACAAGTACCAGATTTTTTGAATTCATAAGGCGGACTGATTCTTTAAGATGCAAGTTAGGGATAGGATCGTTCTGGTGGCAAAAAAAGGTTGGGACACAGCATTCATTCTTTTTTCATAGACTCCACAACGTATTTCAGGGGGCAATTATCGGACACATTTTCAGGTTTTTATAATAAAAAATAAAAAAGTCGGACTTTCGCAGTCTGGAACGCGGGCCCAAAAGTCAAATGGGGCTGAATTCAAAGGTTTTTTGCCACCTTTATCTTTGGCAAACGGCTTAACCCAAATTAGTGAAACTTGAAATACCTGCCAAACTGATCGTGCAAAGCATCGTAAAACTCTCCAACGCCGATATCCGACAAACGGACGGCAGTATGATTCTCCAAAATATCAGCCTGAACATTAGTCAGGGTGAATTTACCTACCTCATCGGGAAAACAGGAAGTGGAAAGAGCAGTCTGCTCAAAACACTTTATGCAGCTTTACCCCTGGCAAATGGCTTTGGAGCGGTAGCCGGTTTCGACCTGCGGAGCATCTCCCGGCGCAATGTACATGAGCTTAGACGCAAACTCGGAATTGTTTTTCAGGATTTTAACTTATTGACAGACAGGAGTGTAGAGCAAAATCTTTTGTTCGTTCTCCGTGCTACCGGCTGGGAGGATTCCGCTGCCATGGACAAACGGGTAGGAGAGGTATTGTCAGAAGTAGGACTCCCGACCAAAAGGAAGTCTATGCCATTTGAGCTTTCCGGAGGCGAACAGCAAAGGGTAGTCCTTGCGAGAGCCTTATTAAATAAGCCTGCGCTTCTGCTCGCGGATGAACCTACCGGCAATCTGGATCCGGAAACCAGTGATGACGTGCTGACACTGATGCGGAACCTCGCCAAACAACACAACACGGCAGTGCTTTGCGCCACACATGATTATCGGATCTTGCAAAATTTTCCAGCCAGGATCATTCGGGTCATGGGTGGAAAGTTAAATGATGATGAAGGATCAGCACTTCGTTAAATTTTCGAAGATACAGCCTTTAAAATAGGAGCGGCTGTCGTAGTTTTGCCGCCCAACGACCCATTCACCCAAAGGTCCTCCTTCAACACATTGTCCACATTTAATAAAAAATGAATCTTCACGAATATCAAGGCAAGGAACTCCTTAAATCTTACGGAGTTAAGATCCAGGAAGGCATTGTAGCCTACACTGCGGCAGAAGCTGTTGAAGCAGCCAAAAAAATGAAAGAGCTCTATAATTCGGGCTGGTGCGTTGTAAAAGCACAAGTACATGCAGGTGGACGCGGAAAAGGAGGCGGTGTAAAGCTTGCCAAAAGCCCGGAGCAGGCTGGAGAAATTGCAGAAGCCATGATCGGCATGCAATTAGTTACCCCTCAAACCTCTGCAGAAGGGAAATTAGTACGCAAGGTTTTGGTGGCGCAGGATGTATTTTACCCTGGACCTGGTGAGCCAAAAGAATACTACATCAGTGTTTTGACCGATCGGGGTCGTGGCTGCAATGTCATCATGTATTCTCCGGATGGAGGAATGGACATCGAAGCGGTGGCACATGATACCCCTGAACGGGTGTTTTTTGAATTCATCGACCCGCTTTTGGGTTTGCGTCCTTTTCAGGCGCAAAAAGTAGCCTTCAATCTTGGATTGAGTGGTGCTGCGTTCAAAGAGATGGTGGACTTCATTCTGAAGCTTTATGCGGCCTTTGTTGGCTCAGATGCTTCCATGTTTGAGATCAATCCATGTTTAAAGACCTCTGACGACCATATCATTGCAGTTGATTCCAAAGTAACGCTGGACGACAATGCGCTGTACCGCCAAAAGGCACTGGAGCTGCTTCGGGACAAAGACGAAGAAGATCCGGCAGACGTAGAAGCACAAGACCTTGACCTCAATTATGTGAAGCTTGATGGCAACGTAGGTTGTATGGTCAATGGCGCCGGACTAGCCATGGCTACCATGGATCTGATCCAATTGTCCGGGGGGTCTCCGGCCAACTTTCTGGACGTAGGAGGTACCGCTGATGCACAACGGGTAGAAAACGCCATGCGTTTTATCCTGAAAGACCCGAATGTAAAAGCAATTCTGATCAATATATTTGGTGGGATCGTGCGCTGCGACCGTGTAGCACAAGGCGTGGTGGATGCTTACAAAGCAATCGGAACCATTCCGGTTCCAGTAATTGTTCGCCTGCAAGGCACCAATGCGGACATTGCTAAAAAGATCATCGACGAATCAGGCCTCGAGGTCATGGGCGCTACCGAGTTTCAGGAAGCGGCGGATCTGGTTGCTAAAGTACTGGCAAAATAAAAGTTTGAGATCAGATAACTGGTTTGTTTGGAACGCCTTTTGGTCATAGGATCAAAAGGCGTTTCACTTTTTTTCAGGGGCAGGAATGCCTTTGTTCTCTTCCGTAAGTAAGGTTTGTGCTTGTTTTACAATTCCTTCCATTCTGGGTAGATCCTGTGCAATGATCCGCAGGTCTTTTTCATAAGTTTCGAGGCTGGTTCCATGAATTTCAAAGGTCTGGTTGAAATATACGTGCATGAGGCTGTCTTTGGTGTATCCCGGAGAGAGTCCGTTGGTGGCCGCGTCTGCAATACCAAGATCGGCCATAATTCTGGCAATTTTATCGTCCGGGAGTGTAGGTTGTTCCGGGGAATTGTTTTGACAGGATATGCAGTGCCAAAGCAGGATAAACAGGGCCAGATGATGCAATTTCATAAAACTTCCTTTGGAAAAAAACAGGCTGTAACTTTTGAATTTCCTTCATAAAACTCCCGCCAAGAAGTAGCGGTGGATGTTATCTTAACGATGCCACAGGTCGGAACGTTTTCTATAAAATCATTTTCAACAAAACGATTGGCAACTTCTGTGAAGGTAGGATTATGTCCAAACAATAATATCGTAGTTGCAGGCTCCGGAAGATCACTGATCAGACGCAGGATTTCTTGTGGAAAAGCTTCGTAAATATTGGCTTCACGCTGAATTTCTGAAGCTTCAATTTTAAAGGCTTCGGCAAAAAAAAGGGCCGTTGTGAGTGCTCTTTTGGCCGGACTACTCACCAGCAGGTCTGGCTTAACGCCCTTTTCTGCCAGAAATTGGGCCATTTTTGGTGCGTCATGAAGTCCGCGATCATTCAATGGGCGGTCAAAGTCCCGAAGTCCCGGGTTGCCCCAGCTTGATTTAGCGTGTCGGATGAGATAAATGGTTCGCATGATTGGGTACCTGATTCAGATTTTAAGAATATAGCCTTGACCAAACTGCGTATGAATGAGCTTTTGTTCAAAACCTTTGTCCATTTTGTTGCGAAGGTAATTGACATAAACCTCAATGACATTGGTCCCGGTGTCAAAATCAAGATCCCAGACCTTTTCTGCAATTTCT
Organism: Saprospiraceae bacterium; assembly: GCA_044350425.1. GTDB lineage: Bacteria > Bacteroidota > Bacteroidia > Chitinophagales > Saprospiraceae > M3007. The sequence continues at coordinate 16,999 of JBILHS010000067.1, forward strand.
GTTTTGGAAAGCACTTTTCCGGGGTTGCGCAAAAAGAACTCCAGAAGGGCAAATTCACGAGGCGTAAGCATGATTTCCTTCCCGGAACGCCGAACCGTTTTTGCATCCAGATTCTGCTCTAAATCTTTAAAACGCAGGATGTTTTCTGCTTTAAAGGTTGCAGTTGGGCGGCGGGCAAGTGCTTTGATCCGTGCCATTAACTCCCGGAATTCAAAAGGTTTAGCTAGATAGTCGTCGGCGCCGGCATCAAAACCGGTAAGCTTGTCATCAGTCTGACTCAGCGCCGTGAGTAGTAATATGGGCGTTGCCAATCCTTCTGATCTGAGTTGACGGCATAGTTCAAGACCGCTCATGCCGGGCATAGTAATGTCAGACACGATCACATCGTATTCATGTTCTTGGGCGAGTTTTAGCCCAGAAAGGCCATCCGGGGCGGAGTCAACCGTCCATTCATTTTCTTCGAGTCCTTGTTGTAAAGAATGCAAAGTTTTGGCCTCGTCTTCTATCAGTAGGATACGCACGGGGCGAATGTACGAGCGCAAACAGTTTTTTTGACTAAATCAACGAAATTATACGCTTTAGACTCAGGCTTTTCAGGCTTTTGCCGACCTTCGCGGCTTCAACTGCCTACCGTGCTCATTTTTTTTCGTAGCAATCAGATTTTTATTGCCTTCCCGCTCGCACTTTATATCATATTGGTGCATCTGGGCGCATTAACGGGTGCATTGCAGCCCCTTTCCAACCTGTCAGAAGGTGGGCTTTTATATCAATCCGTTTTTGGCTGGATGGCTGCTCAACCTTTTTACGCAGCGCTGACAGCGGTCATGCTGGTATTTGTCCAGGCGGTTTCTGTAAATATTCTGGCCGATGAATTCAGATTAATGGGCGAACGCAGTTGGTTTCCAGGACTATTGTATGCTTTGACAGCCAGTGCATTGCCAGAATTTCTGTTCGTTTCTGCCCCATTGGTTGCAGCTACTTTTATTCCGTTTTCGCTTTGGAGGATTTATAATGCGTTTCAAAAACCCAATGTTTCTGTTGCGATCCTGGATGGTGCGATCTGGATAGGGGTGGCGAGTTTATTTTACCCTCGGGCCCTGTGGCTCATCGTTGCTGCCTTTGCGGGATATGAAGTTGTGCGGGTATTTCGACTCAAGGAACGGTTTGCTTTTTTAGCGGGTGCATTCGTCCCGCTTTTTCTGGGTTGGTTATGGTATTTTTGGGCAGATAGAGGGGTTGAGTTTTGGCAAAAACATTGGGGTGATTTATTCCTTGTTTATCGCTTTGACGCAGTTTTTGACGATAAAATGATCCTGAAGACAGCCTTAGTGCTCTTACTCGCCCTTGTTTTTTTATTTGGACTGGGGGCGCTGGACAGACGAAAAGGAAATCAATCTCAAAAATTTGTCAGTGTGTTGTACTGGTTTTTGACAGTAGGCGCTCTGACCCTGTTTTTATGTCCGGCGTGGCGATGGGAACAACTCCTGCTTTCGGCAGCACCCATGGGAATATTGCTGGCTATTTCATTTCAAAATATGCGTAACCGGCTCTGGGCAGAATTATCGCACCTGGGTCTGCTACTTTTTGTCTTCTTTATTCAGTTTGCAGATCATTTTCTTGGACTGATCTATTCCGTGCTTTAAATTCCAGAATCATTCACTCATTCAAGCATTTACTCAATGAAATTCGGTGTTATAGTTTTTCCAGGTTCCAATTGTGACGACGACATGGTACACGTTCTGGGCGATGTAATGGGCCAGGAGGTCGTCAAGATCTGGCACAAAAACCGTGAACTTCCTGAAGGTTTCGGTACTGCAGACTGTATTGTACTGCCCGGTGGCTTTTCGTATGGCGATTATGTCCGTGCCGGTGCCATTGCTCAGTTTTCCCCGATCATGCAGGCCGTGAAAGCACATGCCGCTGCAGGTGGATTTGTATTTGGGGTTTGTAATGGTTTTCAGATCCTTTGTGAATCGGGTCTGTTGCCGGGCGTTTTGCTGCGCAATGGCGGGCAAAAATTTATTTGCGACAATGTCTGGATCAAAGCGGTGACCCATCAGTCGCCCATCACCGAAGGCCTGGAGTTAGGCAAAGCCCTGAAGATTCCCATCGCCCATGCAGAAGGTCGTTATTTTGCAGATGATAAAACGCTGGATGCACTCGAGCAAAATGATCAGATTTTGTTTCGCTATTGTGATGCATCCGGTACTGAAACCCCGGAATCCAATCCAAATGCCGCTACCCGAGGCATTGCAGGGATTTGCAATGCAGAACGCAATGTGTTTGGCATGATGCCCCACCCGGAAAGGGCCAGTGAAGCGGTATTGGGCAATACGGACGGAAGAGGACTTTTTGAATCTTTGCTGGGCCTCAGCGTCCACGCCTGATCCTAGTTTCTCGAAGGTATGAAAAAACTCATTGTCATTGGCGGTGCTACGGCTACCGGTAAGACAGCGCTTGCCATTCGCCTGGCGCAACACTTTGACACTGAAATACTTTCGGCAGATAGTCGGCAGTTTTATCGTGAAATGAGCATTGGAACCGCCAAGCCAAGTCCGGCGGAATTAGGGGCAGCCAGGCATCATTTTATTGACATGCTTTCCGTGGCGGAAGATTACAGTGTGGGCGATTTCGAGCGGGATGCTCTGGCCACCCTGGAGGCTATTTTTGAGGGTCGGGAGACAGCAAAATCAACCCGGTCAGCCCCTAAAGACGTTGCCATTCTGGTGGGAGGCTCTGGTCTTTATATCAGGGCGCTTTGCGAAGGTTTGGACAAATTCCCTGACATCTCTTTGGAAACAAGGGAATTCGTGGATGCCGGTGCGCTAAACGGAGGACTCTCCTGGCTCCAAAACGAACTTTCCGAGCGCGATCCGCTCCATTTTGCGAACGTGGACAAGCAAAATCCTGCGCGACTTCGGCGGGCCCTGGAAGTATGTTTTGAAACTGGCCAACCGTATTCTTCTTTTTTGCAACAAGGCAAAAAGAATCCCCGCCCTTTCCAGCCCATATACATATTGCTTGAATCGCCTCGTGCCGCGCTCTATAGCCGCATAGATGCACGGGTAGACGGGATGATCGCAGCTGGTTTGGAGACAGAGGTGCGGGATCTGCTTCCGTACCGACACAGATCGCCTTTGAGCACCGTGGGCTATGAGGAATTTTTTGACTTTTTTGACGGCAAAACCAGCCGGGAAGAAGCGATCGACAAAATCAAACAGCATTCCCGTAATTATGCCAAACGACAAGGAACCTGGTTTTCAAAACACGGCGATTGGACGGCTTTCAGACCGGATCAATATGCTGAAATATTGGCTTTCACGGAATCAGCGGTCCGGTCATAGATCAACGTTGCCCTTCTACAAAACCATTATACCCCTTCATCAAAGATTGATACAAGAGTTTACCTTGTAGTGCATACCCGGTTTTGGTGTAATGTACAGAATCTGAGGTCATCAAGTTGTGGGATTTCCAGAGTAAGGAAGAGTTTTCCCCGCCGGAAAAGCTGAACAGGTCCCATAAAGCGAAGCCTTTTTCTTTTGCAAACGCACGAATTATTTTACTGGTTTCAGCCATGTGCGGGTTCACCCCTCTTCCGCGGAGATAAGAATCGGCAGGTGTGGTGAGCATAATTCTCACATTTGGATTGCTTGCCAGAATTTGGGTCGTGAGTGACTCCATAGTTCGGCGCATATAATTCGCTTCAGTAGCGCCCTGGCTTTCATTGGTTCCGAAAGACAGAATCACCAGATCCGGTTCCAGATCGGCCACCTCCCGGGCGAAGTACTTGGCGCGGGCAAAATCCATGTATTTGGCTCCGTTTACCCCGATAGAATGGTAAAGCACCCCACTTAATTCGTTCTCAATGGCGATACCATCTATTGTTAGGGTCTTCTGGGTCGCGTTATTTTTTTTAGCAGCAATGGTTACAGAGCCTACGGGTCGGTCGAAATAAAACGATCGGGCATAATCGTCTTCAATAAAAAGCTGGGCAACCTGATTGGAAGTTTCATCCCGGACTTCCAAATCGTATTCCAGAGAGGTTTTATGTTGAAAAACGGTTACTTTGGTAAAATAACGGCTTTCAGAGGTTGCAGTGTCCCGCAAGCGGAAGGTCAACTCAGCATTGGGGTTGAGTGTGGTGAGCTTGAACCCGGCGGCTCCAAAATTGGTTTCAGGAGAAAGATCACGCTGGCAATTGGCCCCGATCCACTTACAATTGGTCTCCGCCAGAAAGTCCTTGGCACCGTTGGACTGCGCCAATTTATAAGGAAACAACAAGCCGCGTCCGGCATCCCCAAACTCTCGTTGCATTCGATCCCGCACTTCTCTGGTGAGAAAATCGCCCAGAATATGAGAATCCCCTATGTGTACAATGCTGATCTTCTTTCCTCCTTCGGTGCGTTGGGTATATAATTTCTGAAAAACCGGCTGTAGATAATCCCGGTTTTCGATCTGATTTTCATCTTGTTTAATGAAACTATAGCCAGCACCGACGGTATCAGTATCCATGATCTGGACCAGCGGGGGACGAAATTGTGATTTACATTGCCCGATAAATAGGAGCGAAAAAGCAAGGCAAGTCACCAAACGTGTACCTGTGAAACGGGTAGGGATGTACATCATATTTTGTATAATCGGTAATTAGATGGGTGCAAGATAATTATTGCACCTTTTTAGTCAGGATCCACTGGGCCTTTTCCTGCAAAAATAGCTTTGCCATCATAATTCCTACCACTTTTCCACCTTCATGTGTAAGGTGGGTATAATCCGTGTTTGCAAGACGGGGTCTTTGGTAGGCAAACTTAAGCATGGTATTGGGTCCGCCCATGCCCCAAAACAGGTCGAAAAATAGCAGGCCATGCTTTCGTGCTAAATTCCTTTGCATCTTAACAATGGCGGGTACGCCACGCATCGTGAGGATCTCTGTGCCTACCTTAGCACCCCGATCGCCCACACTAATAACCAAAATGGGTTTGCCCGGGAAGCACAGCTTTAAATGCTTAAAGGTTCGGTCAAGCTCTGCTTCGTACCATCGAATGTTGTTGAGCGAATTAGTAACCGCGTTTAGCCCAACCTGAATGACGATCAGGTCATATTGTTGCACCTGATCAAATTGATGGATAAAGGATGGGTCCATGAACTTCAAAGGGCCTCCACTATTCCCGCGAACTGAAAAATTGTCGAAGTAGATGCCAGGCCCATTTTCGAGGGTTGCGCCATAGGCCATCAGACCAGTGGTTTCAGGGAATCGAAGGGCAAATGCGTCTGTGCCAGCCTCATTCCCTTTCCATTTCCAGGTGCCTAACTGCCCCCCTTTGGCAGGAAGCACCTCCTCATGAGGGGGCTCCCCACCAGCTTGCCAGACAAAGTTTCTGGTTGTTTCAGCGGTATAGAAAAATCGCACCTGATTCCACCGTTGGGTATGTTTAAAATATTTGGCGCCCTCATAGTGGGCCTTGGCTTCCGGCTCAGGGCGATAGGCATAGCCGTTCAGGCCAAGCCTGGGGCGATTTTCAGATTTTTTAATGATCGAGTAAGCGGTCCAGCCCCGAAAATTATGCTTCAGGCTTCTTTTAAACTGCGCAACTTCCGAGGTAATGGGAACAAAACCAACACCCGCACCGCCCCATTCCGTTTGTAAAGTATCACGCAGATCCCCGATCAAAATATCCCCTTCCACAAAGGAATCGCCGTACCATGCCACTCGAACGGTGCGGCCGCGATTTATAGAATCTATGGCCGCAAAAAATCGACTTAGCCCTTGTTGATCAAAAGTGTAATCTTCAAAATTTCTGCCAAAAGATACAGAATCCATGGGTGGAATTACCCGCATGGAATCGGCCAATGCTGCGGCCGCTGCAGAATCAAGGGGGGGCTGAGCAAGGGAATCCGGAGTGTAATATTCCGTAGTATCCGGGACGGGGAGCGGGTTGGAGGGGCCCGGTACTTCGAGTACCGATGAATCGCGTATATCCGCGAAGATGTCCATCTGACGCAATTCAAAATCACCCAGCGTCAAACCTGCAGGAAGCATTGAAAGCCCCGTAAGCATCAATAATACCAGGATCGAAAGCGAAAGTGCCTGCCCGGCGTAGTTCTTTTCCATGGGATTATCTAAAATACATCAAAATGCCACCAAAAGCGGTGATTAAGGCAATTAATACCGAAGCCATCTGGATTGAATACCGCATGTGGCGTACAAAACTCTCGATCTCATTCCGAAATTTTGGGTACCGTGGCAGGATCTCTGTTTCCAGTTTTTGGCGATTGAAAATATGCGCCGCTCCAAACTCAATTTTGTTCCGAACCAACACGCCATATACTTTGAGCACCTTGGCCCGAAAATAAAGATTTACGAACAACATAGCCACAAAAAGGCCAATTACGATAGACACAAGCAAGGTATACATCCGGCAAAGATAAAACGGACTGGGGTCGTCCGACAATTTTATATAACTTTTACGTAGTAATTCTGTTTCAGTGCCGAAATTTGCGCCCATTATGCAGAAAGAAGCAGAAAAATCCCGCCCCAAACTTACCCGCGAAAGCCTTCGTGAAGCCCTTAAAATCTTTGTTTACATCCGCCCATATCGAGCCCAGTTCATTTTTGGATTGGTCCTGCTTTTTCTCGGAAGTACAGTTTTTTTAGTGTTTCCAGCCCTGATCGGCCGGTCTCTTGATGTCGCACAGGGTAATATCCCCCAGGATCTCGATTTGCCGAAGATCGGACTCTGGCTTGTCCTGATCCTTGTATTTCAAGGTATTGTGTCTTATCTCCGGGTGATGATGTTCGCTCAGGTGAGTGAACGTGGCACCGCAGATATCCGGGTGGCCCTCTATCGGAGATTGATCTCTTTACCCATCGTTTTTTTTGAAAAAAGCCGCGTAGGTGAACTGGTCAGTCGCCTGACCAACGATGTAGAAAAACTCTACAACACTTTTTACTTTGTACTGGCAGAATTCCTCCGTCAGATCATTATTTTAGTGGGCGGGATCGGCGTACTGTGGTGGATGTCTCATCGACTCGCCTTTGTAATGCTTGCGACTTTCCCGGTGATCGTCATTGGCGCTATGGTTTTTGGCCGATGGGTACGCAAATTGTCCAAACAACGGCAGGACAAACTCGGCGATACCAATACCATCCTCGATGAGACCCTGCAAAGTATCCATGCCGTAAAAGCTTTTACAAACGAGCTTTTTGAAAGCAAACGGTATGGCCGCTCCAATGCAGAGGTGGTGCAAGTGTCTATGCGTTATGCCAAAGGCAGGGCCGTATTTGCTGTATTCATTATCACCATGCTGTTTGGGGCCTTGTTCTTCGTCATTTTATATGGCATGAACATGGTGCAAATCGACGCTGCGCTACCCGTGGGCACGCCCGGGAAATTCACAGGTGGAGATCTGATCGCGTTCATCACCTATACTGCTGTCATTGGTGGGAGTATTGCCAGCCTTGGAAATTTCTATACAGAACTGGTGGGGGCAGTGGGTGCTACGGAACGCATTCGTGAAATACTGAAATCCCCTTCAGAAGCAGAAGAACGCATCCGCGGCGAGGTGAATGCAGCCCGTTTTCGTGGGAATATTTCATTTGAAAATATCCACTTTTCTTATCCAACCCGTGCAGACGTGGAAGTCCTGAAGGGGGTAAGCCTGGATATTCCTGCCGGGAAAAAAGTGGCGATTGTGGGCCAAAGTGGCGCAGGAAAGTCAACGATCATGCAATTGCTCCTCCAATTCCATTTTCCGGGACAAGGAAAAATTCAGATGGATGGCAGGGATATTTACGATTATGAGCTTGAATCTTACAGGCATAATTTCGCCATTGTGCCGCAGGAGGTGATCCTGTTTGGAGGCACTATCCGGGAAAATATTCTATATGGCAACCCCGATGCTTCAGAGCAAGAAATCATAGAAGCGGCCAAAAAAGCGAATACCTGGGACTTTATTTCGATGTTTCCTGAGGGGCTGGATACAGTGGTCGGGGAACGAGGTATCAAGCTTTCGGGTGGTCAAAGGCAACGAATTGCCATTGCACGGGCTATTTTGCGGGATCCCAGCATTCTATTGTTGGATGAGGCAACGTCCTCCCTGGACGCTGAATCAGAAAAAGTGGTTCAGGAAGCACTGAATCGCCTCATGGAAGGCCGAACCAGTATTATCATTGCACACAGATTGGCAACTATACGTGAAGTAGATTGTATATATGTCCTGGAACATGGGCACATCATAGAACAAGGGACCCATGAAGAACTTTCCGCTAAAACGGACGGGGCCTATTCAAGCTTAGCTAAGTTGCAATTTGAATCCTAATCTTCATTTGGTGCCTAACAAATCAAAAAAAATAATGGCAAAAACTACTGTAAAAACGGAACATACGCCCAAAAAAGTGGCGGATAGTAAGACGGTAATGACCGAACTGATCATGCCCAATGACACCAATCCAATGAGCCATTTGATGGGTGGTTATCTGATGCGTTGGATGGATATCGTGTGCGCAATATGCGCAGGGAAGCACTGTGAAGCGCATGTGGTCACCGCTGCGGTGGATCATATTTCCTTCCAGAGCCCCATTTACCTGGGGGATGTAATCACCCTGGAAGCATCCGTCACCAGAGCTTTCAACACGTCTGTAGAGATCTTTGTAGAGGTTTTTGCCAACAATATCAAGGGCCAACAACCGCGTCGTTGCAATCATGCCTACTTCACATTTGTGGCTATGGACGACAAAAAGAAGAATCCTGTGTCAGTTCCGCCTGTATTGCCGCTGTCCAGCGAAGAACAACAACTCTTTGAAGGTGCTGCACGGCGTCGGGAACTCAGACTGATACTTTCTGGCCGGATCAAAGCCAAAGATGCCACCCTGCTGCGTCAGTATTTCACGGATATCTAAACAGTATACCTTCGCCGCTATGCCAGGTGCTCTCCGTCAATCTTTTATTTCAGTCGTAGGTGTGATGCAATCTCATCGCGAGGTGCGTCAATTGTCCGCCTGGCTGAGTGCCCTTTATGCAGAACTGAGTGCCAGTTTTACGCATTTCGAATTTGTCCTGGTGAACAATGGCTGTGATATTGAATCGATTGAAACGGCTGTTCGCCCCCTTCCGGAAAATTTAAGAAAGCTGGTATTTCTGTTGAATTTAAGTACGCCAGTCAATCGGGACAATGCAATTTTGGCCGGGCTGGATCGGGCCAACGGGGATTACACCGCAGTTTTTGAGTTTGATTTTACTGAAAAACCCCAGCTTGTCACTCAATTGTGGGAGCTGGCTCAAACAGGAAAAGATATTGTTTATCTCCGTGCCAAAGAACGGCGCTTGTCTTTGGCGCAGCGGTTTCTGTACAAGATCTTTTATTTCATTCTCAGCCGGTATTCCCAATTGCGTATTGATCCCTGGGCGCACCATACCAGACTGATCAGTCGGCGGGCACTCAATTCCCTGCTCCGCCTTCGGGAAAACAGTCGTTACCTGAAGGCTAATTACGCCTTAGTGGGCTATTCTACCGCGAGTATTCTGGTGAAGGAACCGCTACATGCGGACCAGGCCGCAAGTTTTGGGGAGCAGTTCAGAACAGCGCTGGTGGCGGTTACATCCTTCACCACCTTTCTGCGCAGCCTTTTGTTGTGGATCTTTCTGTTTTCTGTTTTGGTGGCCTTGGTCGCTATTTTTAATGCGGTCAAAGTCAAACTTACCAATATTGATATCTTTGGGGAACAAGTGGAAAGCCTTTCCGGCTGGGCATTTTTAGTCGTGTTGATGTCTGTGTTTTTTGCGCTTACCTGCTTGATCCTGTACGTAATGTCCATTTATTTGTCCAATATTTACAGTGAGATAAAGAACCGGCCCTTGTATATCATTGAATCGGTCAGACGGTTTTGACAGGAGGGTTGAAAACCTCCGAGGTCTACAACCCTCCTGTCAAAACCTCCATATCAAAACCCAACAGACTCCTTTGCAATGCCCTCCCCATTAGAAATACTTAAAAAATACTGGGGCTATGACTCCTTCCGGCCTTTGCAGGAAGAGATCGTACTTTCAGCGTTGGAAGGCCGGGATACCTTGGCGCTACTGCCAACAGGAGGAGGGAAATCTATTTGTTTTCAGGTGCCAGCCTTGTGCAGGGATGGGATTTGCCTGGTGGTATCTCCACTCATTGCTTTGATGAAAGACCAGGTGCACAATCTGGATCGACGCGGAATTCCGGCGGCAGCCATATACTCTGGCATGCATCACCGGCAGATCGATATGATCTTTGAAAACGCATGCAATGGTCAGTACAAGTTCCTTTATGTGAGTCCTGAACGTTTACAAACCCCTATGGCCCGTGAACGGATCAAAAGGATGCAGATCAACTTGCTGGCTGTAGACGAAGCGCATTGTGTCAGCCAGTGGGGTTATGATTTCCGACCGCCTTATCTACAAATCCCGGAAATCAGGAAACTTATCCCAAAGGTTCCGGTTCTGGCGCTCACTGCCACCGCAACGGCTGAGGTGCTGGAAGATATCCAGGATAAACTGGAATTTCGGGCGCGGAATGTTTTTCGGCAGAGCTTTGTGCGGAGCAACCTTTCTTATTCGGTGCTTTACGAAGATAAGAAGCGGGAAAAACTGGTCGATATTTTAAGACGTGTGCCAGGCACTGGCATCGTTTATGCCAGAAGCAGAGGTGAAACCAAGGATATCGCACATTTTTTGGTGCATAAAGGCATCCCGGCTGATTTTTATCACGCGGGTCTGCCAGGAGAAGAACGAAGCGCTAAACAGGAAGCCTGGGTGGCAGGTAAAACCCGAATCATTGTAAGTACCAATGCTTTTGGGATGGGTATCGATAAGCCGGACGTGCGCATTGTAGTGCATTTAAACCTGCCTGACAGCCTGGAAGCTTATTTTCAGGAAGCAGGCAGGGGAGGGCGCGACGGGCAGAAATCCTATGCCACCCTGCTTTATGCGCCTGGCGACGGTGCAGCACTTCGCTTTCATTTGCAGGCGGCCTTTCCACCCATGGATCTGGTGCGCAGGGTGTACCAGGCATTGGGGAGCCATACCCAACTCGCAATCGGCGCAGGCCTGGGGGAGAGTTTTGATTTTGACCTTTCTAATTTTTGCAGTGTTTTTAAGTTCGATCATGCGCCTACCCATGCTGCCTTGCGCTTACTCGAGTTAGAAGGCTGGGTTTTTATGAGCGATGCCTCGGCTTCTCCGGCGCGGGCGCATATAACGGCTACACGAGAAGAGCTATATGATTACCAGATTCGCCATAAACAAGCTGATACAGTCCTGAAAACCTTGCTTCGGGCTTATCCTGGGATGCAATCTGATTATGTAGATATTAGTGAAATGGTCATTTCCCGGTATGCAAAACTACCTGTTGAGATGGTCCTACAGGTTTTGCAAACAGCCCATCAGGAAGGTGTGATGGTTTATGAGCCAAGAAAAGAAAAGCCACAATTGACCTTTACCCGGGAACGAGTTGCTGCTGAAAACCTGACCATTGATCTTCAAAAATTCAATCTCCGGAAACAACGTGCTGAAACACGCATGGAGCAAGCCATCCTTTTTGCGGAAACGCGCCAGTGCAGAAGTCAGCAATTGTTGGCTTATTTTGGAGAGCCGGAAAGCCCCGCCTGTGGCATCTGTGATGTCTGCACAGGCCGTCATAAAGTTGTACTACCCGTTTCAACCTTTGAAAGCTACGAAAAAAAGATTCGAGAGGTGCTTCGGTTGGAGCCATTGCCACTGGAGGAGATCCTGAAGGCTTTTTCTTTGAAGCGGCAGGATGCGGTGGCGGAGGTGTTGAATTATTTACTGGATGAGGGTAAGTTGACCTTGGGGGAAGATGGGAGGATTGGGTTGGGGTAATTCTCCACCAGCGGCCATTCGCACATTTCCCGCCTGAAAACAGATCTTCTTACCTCCCTTAGGCAGGAATACCAAGCCATTTTAGACCTGCCAAGTTTTTAAAACTTGTAAGGTCTAGCACTCGACCAGCTGCTATTCGCGTATATCCCGCCTGAAAACGGATCTTCTTACCTCCCTTAGGCAGGAATACCAAGCCATTTTAGACCTGCCAAGTTTTTAAAACTTGTAAGGTCTAGCACTCGACTAGCTGCTATTCGCGTATATCCCGTCTGAAAACCGATCTTCTTACCTCTCCTAGGCAGGAATGCCAGGCTATATTAGACCTACCAAGTTTTTGAAACTTGGTAGGTCTAGTACTCGACCAGCTGCAATTCGCACATTTCCCGCCTGAAAACAGATCTTCCTACCTCCCCTAGGCAGGTATACCAGGCCATTTCAGACCTTCCAAGTTTTTAAAACTTGTAAGGTCTAGTACTCGACCAGCTGCAATTCGCACATTTCCCGCCTGAAAACAGATCTTCCTACTTCCCTTAGGCAGGAATACCAGGCCATTTCAGACCTACCAAGTTTCAAAAACTTGGTAGGTCTAGTACTCGACCAGCTGCAATTCGCACATTTCCCGCCTGAAAACAGATCTTCCTACCTCCCCTAGGCAGGTATACCAGGCCATTTCAGACCTTCCAAGTTTTTAAAACTTGTAAGGTCTAGTACTCGACCAGCTGCAATTCGCACATTTCCCGCCTGAAAACAGATCTTCCTACTTCCCTTAGGCAGGAATACCAGGCCATTTCAGACCTACCAAGTTTCAAAAACTTGGTAGGTCTAGCACTAGACCAGCTGCAATTCGCACATTTCCCGCCTGAAAACCGATCGATCTACTTCCCTAGGCAGGAATACCAGGCCATTTCAGACCTACCAAGTTTCAAAAACTTGGAAGGTCTAGCACTCGACCAGCTGCAATTCGCATATTTCCCGCCTGAAAACAGATCTTCTTACCTCCCTTAGGCAGGAATACCAAGCCATTTTAGACCTTCCAAGTTTTTAAAACTTGTAAGGTCTAGTACTCGACCAGCTGCTATTCGCACATTTCCCGCCTGAAAACAGATCTTCTTACCTCCCCTAGGCAGGAATACCAGGCCATTTCAGACCT
>JBILHS010000069.1:0-29867 GCA_044350425.1 Saprospiraceae bacterium
ATTGTAACCCGGACGCCTTATTCGGGACGGTAGACGGGGGACGGGGGACGGTACACGGTTCACGGTAGACGGGGGACGGTTCACGGGGGACGGTACACGGTTCACGGTAGACGGGGGACGGTTCACGGGGGACGGGGGACGGTACACGGTTCACGGGGGACGGGGGACGGTTCACGGTAGACGGGGGACGGTACACGGTTCACGGTTCACGGGGGACGGTACACGGTTCACGGTACATGAAAGCGATTTAAAAGTCCTACAATCCAAAAATCCATCAATCTAAAGTCTTGAATCAATTTCCGCGACCAAATTGTACTTTTGCCCGCTGATTTTTGCACCAAGCAATCCAAAGTCAATAATATATCCAACACAGAGTGGTTTTGAACACGGTGGCTTCTCAAATATTTTTTAATCAGGCATTTGCATCACTCAAATCATTAAAATCACTCTAATCACAGTATATGAAGCAATTCACCATCCAAACACCTGTCTCGATCAGTGGGGTTGGCCTGCATACAGGCAGAAAGGTCACGCTCACTTTCAAACCTGCCGATGCCAACCATGGTTTCCGGTTTCAACGGGTGGATTTGCCGGAACAACCCGTCATCCCGGCGGATGTAAAACTGGTGTATTCCACCAATCGTGGCACCACGCTCAAAAGCGGCGAAGCGCAGGTTTCCACTGTGGAGCACGTGCTTTCGGCGCTTACAGGTTTAGGCTACGATAATGTGCTGCTGGAAATTGACGGCCCTGAAATGCCGATCATGAATGGAACTTCCATGCCCTTCGTGGAAGCCTTGTTGCAGGCGGGTCGCACCGAACTGAGCGCGGAACGGGAGTATTTTGAAATCACCGAACCCATTTCATACAAGGACGAGGTGACAGGCACGGAATTATTGGCTTTACCTGCGGATCATTTTGAGGTAACGACCATGATCGATTTTAATTCCAAAGTGTTGGGACCGCAGTTTGCGGCCCTGACCGATCTGGCTGATTACACAACGGAAATAGCGCCTTGTCGCACCTTCGTCTTCCTACACGAGCTGGAAAAGCTACTGGATCTTGGACTGGTAAAAGGTGGTGACCTGGACAATGCCATTGTGATCGCCGACCGTCGAATGGACCAGGATGAGCTGGACAATCTGGCCAAAAAGATGGGCAAACCCAGCATCAAAATTGAAACAGAAGGGGTTTTGAACACCGTTCAGCTCCATTTTCCAAACGAACCGGCACGACACAAACTCCTGGATGTTATAGGCGACCTTTCTTTGATCGGCAAGCATATCAAAGGCAAGATCGTAGCCACCAAGCCTGGCCACACGGCCAACATTGAATTTGCCAAAATCCTGAAAAAACACCTGCTAGAAAAACGCAGACTGATCGGGATACCCAAATATGACCCGGAAAAAGAGGCTTTGATGGATGTGAATGCCATCATGCAAATATTGCCCCACCGGTATCCGTTTCTGATGCTGGATAAGATCATCGAGATCAGCGACACACACGTGGTCGGGGTGAAAAACATTACCATGAACGAGGCGCTTTTCCAGGGTCACTTTCCGAACAATCCTGTATTCCCGGGTGTTTTGCAGATTGAAGCTTTGGCACAAACAGGTGGAATTCTGACCTTACACAGCGTACCGGACAAGGGCAATTGGGATACTTATTTTCTCAAAATTGACAATACCAAATTCAAGGCCAAGGTCATGCCCGGCGACACCTTAATACTCAAAATGGAACTCCTGGAACCCATCCGCCGGGGCATTGTACACATGCAAGGCACTGCTTACGTTGGAAGTAAAATCGTTTCGGAAGGAGAATTAACCGCTCAGGTAGTGCGGCGCACCAAGGAGACTCCGGCGGGCGAATGAAAACCTTTATCTGCCAAAGCCTTTATTTCGCCAGACTCCGGCATTTAGGGGAACAGGTGGCAAACCCATTCTAAAACAATGACATATACCGACGGCTTCCGCGACGTGCATCCAAACGCCCGAATCGGCAACAATGTCCATATCGGAAATTTCACCACGGTAGAGGAGGATGTCTCCATTGGTGACAATTGCTGGATCGCCCCCAACGTGACCATTATGAATGGCACACGGCTGGGCGACAACTGCCGGGTTTATCCTGGCGCCGTACTCAGTGCTCCGCCACAAACGAAAGGCCTTTTGGATGAACCTGCCACGCTGGAAATTGGCAGCGGCACCATTATCCGGGAATGCTGCACGCTCAATCGCGGCAATCTGGCATTTGAAGGCAAAACTACCATTGGTGAAAATTGCCTCATCATGGCCTATGTCCACATCGCGCATGATTGTCATATTGGCCACGATTGTGTACTGGCCAACAATGTGACCCTGGCCGGCCATATTCACGTAGGCAAATGGGCTACCCTGGGCGGCATGGTGGCCGTGCATCAATTTGTACGCATTGGAGAGCAGGTCATGGTGGGCGGTGGCTCATTGGTACGCAAAGACGTCCCGCCTTTCATCACGGCTGCACGCGAGCCCCTTTGCTATGCCGGCATCAATTCGATCGGGCTGCGGCGTAGGGGCTTTTCGAAGTCCGAAATGCACCATATTGAAGACATCTACCGCATCCTGTATGTGCGCGGGAACGGCGTAAAAAAAGCCATCAAAATCATTGAAACCGAAATCCCGGACAGCGTTCATAAAAGCCTCATCCTCGAATTTGTGCAAGGCTCCAAACGCGGCATCATCAAAGGATACCGGGCGTGACCATACAGCTGCAAAACATTGGCAAACGGTACCGTCTGGAATGGATCTTTCGCGGCATCCACAACAGCTTCCAGGCAGGTGAGCGATGGGCTATATTAGGTCCCAATGGCTCCGGAAAATCCACCTTGCTCAAGGTACTCTCTGGCCACCTCACGCCATCCAAGGGGGAAGTATCCTTTGAAAATCAAGGCGTTGTGATCAGGGAAGAAGCCGTTTACAAAAAGATCAGTTACGCAGCACCTTATATAGAACTGATCGAGGAATTCACCCTGGAAGAAGCCCTGCAGTTCCACGCAAAATTAAAACCCTTTTTGCCCGGGTTTACCCCTGCCAGTATCTACGAACTCCTGGCCTTGCCCCGAAGTCGTCAAAAAGAGATCCGCTTTTTTTCTTCCGGCATGAAACAACGACTCAAACTTGCACTGGCCGTTTGTTCAGACACCCCTGTTTTACTGCTGGACGAACCTGCTACCAACCTGGATGTTCAGGGGGTGGAGTGGTACAAAAATCTGATTTCGGAATATGCTGCGGATAGGCTGGTGATCATTGCTTCTAATGATCCGCATGATGCGGAGTTTTGCGGGAAGCATTTGAATATTTTGGAGTTTAAGAAGTAAGTTTGCATCTGGCGATGCTCGCAAAATCTATTTTTATTCATTCAATACGCTTAATATCCCCATTAGAAGATAGACTATGGAAAACCAAAATAAAATCATCGTTTTTCAGGAAAAGGGAATTCGCCGTATTTGGCATAATGAGGAGTGGTATTTTTCGATTGTAGATGTCATTGAGGTACTAACGAACAGTCCGATACCAAGAACCTACTGGTCTAAATTGAAGGCAAGGATTCTGGTTGAAAGTGAGTTGAACCCAAATTGGGTACAACTGAAAATGATGTCGGCAGATGGTAAGAATTACAAAACTGATGCTACGAATACTGAGGGAATGTTCCGTATCATCCAGTCTATCACATCGCCCAAGGCTGAACCTTTCAAGCAGTGGCTGGCCAAAGTCGGATATGAGCGTGTCCAGGAGATTGAGAACCCGGAACTAGCGGCACAACGGACGCGGAAGTATTACAAAGACCTTGGATATAACGACGCCTGGATAGAAACCCGCCTTAAGTCCGTTGAAATCAGGGAACAACTCACCGATGAATGGAAAAACAGAGGTGTGCAGGAAGGTATGGAGTATTCCATTCTTACAGCAGAAATCAGCCGTGCAACCTTCGGCCTCACACCAACCGAATACAAGGAGGTGAAGGGATTGAAGCGCGAGAATCTGCGTGATCACATGACAGATATAGAATTGATTTTTACCATGCTGGGAGAGGCAACCACCCGCAACAAGGCAGTTGACAAAGACGCGCAGGGATTCGATGAGAACAAGGAGGCCGCCAGAGAAGGAGGAAAAGCAGCAGGGAAGGCGCGGGGAGCGTATGAAGAGGAAACGGGTGATAAGGTGGTGTCACCGTCCAATTTCAAAGGCCAGATAGCCGATGCGAAGAAAAAGGTTTTGGGAAAAAACAACAAAAGGAATGATTATAAAGACTAGAATATGCCGCTGAGCAGCTGGTGGTGATTGCTTCTAATGACCCGCACGACGCGGAGTTTTGCGCGCAACATTTGAATATTTTGGAGTTTAAAAAGTAAGTTTGCATCTGGCGATGCTCGCAAAACCTCTGGTTTAATTAAAGTCCACTAATTCGTAGTGAGCGTTTCTTCCTCCTTCCTCCGTTTGTTGTAAGATACCTTTTTCTACTAAGTCTTTGATGTCCCGCAAAGCGGTATCAGTGGAAGTTTTGGCAATTTTAGCCCATTTGGACGTTTGTAGTTTCCCTTCAAAATTGTCAAAGAGTTTGTTGAGCATCAATCGTTGGCGTTCGTTGATGGGGGTATGTTCGTGTAGTTTCCAAAACTGAGCTTTACGCAATATTTTTTGTGTGGTGTCTTCGGTGGCCAGCATCGCATTTTGGAGACAGTGCAAAAACCAGTCGAGCCATTCGGTAATGTCGCCTGAACTATGTTGCACTTTTTGCAATACCTCGTAATAGCGTTTGCGTTCGGCTAATATTTGGCTCGACATACTGTAAAAACGTTCTCCACTGCCTTCCGCACGGGCAAGCAACCTATCGGTCAGGGCTCTTCCAATCCTGCCGTTTCCATCATCAAACGGGTGAATGATGATAAACCAAAAGTGCGCAATGGCGGCTTTTAAAACAGGATCCAGGCGGTTTTCGTGGTTGAACCAATCCAAAAACTTGTCCATTTCCGTTTTTACCAATTCAGGCTCAAGAGCTTCGTAATGCAGCTTTTCTTTGCCCATTGTGCCCGAAACCACCTGCATTATACCTGTTCGGTATCGTCCCACTTCTATTTTGTAAGGCCCGCTGTATCCTGTGGGAAAAAGTGCTGCATGCCAACCAAACAAACGTTGTTCGGTTAAAGGCAAATTGTGGCGTTGCGTGGCATCCAACATCATTTCTACTACCCCTTCTATGTGCCGGCTGCTTGGCACAAGACCCGCGGTGTTGATCCCCAAACGCCTGGCAATGGAGGAACGCACCTGCTCATAATTGAGCAACTCGCCTTCTATTTCTGATGATTTTACTACTTCCAGGGTTAAAGCGGTCAGCGTGGCTTCTTCTTTAGCAGAAAAGCCCAGAGCATTCATGTGCCCGATGATTTTACCTTGCATCAGCCGTACCGCTCCAAATACGCCATTGATAGCGTTGTACTGCCAGGAAAAATCGGTCCAGTTTTTATACTCGTAGATGTATTTGGCCATTACCTGAAACAGGTTTGCGGTAAATAGTGGAATTATTTACCGCAAATATGCGGCGAATATTTTGATTTTTCACCGCAAGGGGGGGGGAGTTGTTGAAATAGTTGGTTCTGGTGGGGGGGCTTGGTGATGGGTAACGGTTTTGGGGCTTGGCGTTGGTGGGGGGGTTAGCACTAAACTTTGTTAAACATCCACCTTACATTAAACTGTCTGCAAAGCATGAAACCCTTTCTATCGCAAACCCTTTGTTATCGGCTACCCTTCTGTCTGTTCAAGGGGTTGCATTTCAAGTTTGCATCTAATTATAGTTTCGCTTTGTTTCATACCGCAAGTGATGCTTCTAATTTTTCGTTTAGGTCGTCAATAGTTGTCCACTCTGCACAATTTGCAGGAACAGCAGCTCCGTGATTAATTAGAGATTGTAATAAACTCTCAATCAAATTAAAAGTATCCTCGTTGTCACTTATTGTCCGTAAAGCGTTATATGGTTTTTCTGTTTCCGCTGCCTCGCCAAAATATGCTTCTTCAAAGTTTGGTAGTGAAGCTAATAACCTTGTTTGAGTTCCTATTGGTTTTGCATTAACTGCGTCTAATATGTTGGGATTATTGCCCCAAGCAGGATTCGCCATTGTTTTTCCTTTTTTAGTAACGATTTCAGGTTTATCGCTGTCGTGTAGAACTGAATAACTTGAACCAAAATGGTTCAAGATTTTAACCAAGGAAACAATGGTGGCTTTACCTCTTGCTCGGATAATATGAACGTTTTTATATTCTTCGAGTTTAGTCGCTTTTATATAATTGAATGCTGTATATTCTGTGTCGCCTTCAACCACAATTACTTTCCCTCCAAAGAAAAACTCCGAAACGTAAGGGTCGCAAAGGTTTAAAAGTTTTAAGTTTTTCTTATCATCAGCATCAAGTTTTGCAGTGTCTGGGCGAAAAACTGTCGTGCCTTGAATTGCACCTGCAGCATTTTTTTCAACCTTTACTATTGTTGTGTTGTCTCTTGAAAAGTCTATAAAAATTGGAGAGTGTGTCGTAACCATTACTTGCCAATTGCCTGAATTTGGCAAATCATACAGGACACTGCAAGCGTCTCGTATTGCATTTGGATGTAAACAAATTTCAGGTTCGTCAATTAAAAGCAAGTGGGGTCTTACAGTTGCTTCATCTTTTCCTTTTTGATTGTTTTCAGAAATGAATTTTAAAGCAGTCCAAAGCAAAGTTCTCCTTGCTCCACTTCCTTGCCTTTCTATTGTGCTTAAATATCCGCCTACTGGTCCCATCAAAAGTTGCGGGTCGGCTTTGAAAAGATTTATTGTCTTGTCAAGATTGTCTTCGGGCTTTGCATCAAAATCTATTTTGTAGTTTGGGAAAACTTTTTCAAACTGTAACGAAAGTTCAACATTTACCGCATCAATTTGGTCTTGAGAGTCGGCAACAATTTTCTTTTGTAACTCCTTTACTTTTGCTAATAATTGATGGTATTCGTTCTCTTCCTCTTGGTTAGCACCTTTCAAGTTTTTCACCTTGTCATTAACCGCTTTCATCAAAAGGTCTTTGATAGCAGTTGCTTGTTCCTCTGGTGGGTCAAAAGCATCAACTCTGTGTGGCTCTGGTCGTCTTGAATTAGCAACATTGGGAGCACCCCAAGGAACTTGTTCACTCCAAGCATTTACTTCTGCATCCCAACCTTCCCTTTTAGGGTCGCCTTCATTTGGCCAAATCCATCTTTCTTTTACAAGTCGTTCATCGTTTGGTAAAACTGTAATCCATTTTACACCAGGGCTGTTGTCATAAACGATTGTATGCAATTCTATCTCAGGCAAATTGTCGGGGTCAATTTTGTTGTTTGGGAAATCTTCGATCTTTAATTTGCCCTTGTTTGAACCTTGCGACATAGCAAGTTCATATGCTTTAAGAATTGAACTCTTACCAACATTGTTTGTACCAACAAGAACGACAATGTCGTTAAGGTCTATTGAAACCGGTGTTGTCCCGATGCACCGAAAGTTTTTCACAATCAGTTTTATTAGTCGTGGTTTTTGAATTGCAGGGTCGTCTGAAATAAGAGACACTGCTGCTACTACCGCTGCTTTTGTTTTTGCCATTTTTCAATTGGTTTTATGTCTGTTCGTTGTTGTTTTTACTATCGTCATAGGGTTGCCGATAACGGTTTTCGGCTTTGCGAAGTGGCGGATTATAGCACAAATGCTCATTTGAAAAACTGAACTCGAACTTTGCACTAAACTGTGATAGAAGTACTTAACCCACTATTTTGAAAAACCGATGTTATGCCTTTGTTGTTCTTTTTCATCAAGTCCTTCGCCTGTAATTCAAGTGATTTTATTATTGTCACTTCAGATTCAAAACCAAAAAGCCTGCTAATTCCAGTCTCTCTAGTTTGGATTAAGATTTTCATTTTATAGTCTTTACCATAAGATGCCTTTTCTATTTTCTCAATTGCATCTTCAATCGTTTCATATTCTCCTTGAATTTTTACTGGAACTGGCATACCTTCAAAATGGTCTTTTAAAAATCCGTCAATTCCACTATTTCTCTGCACTGGAAAAGCATTGATGTTTTGTAAAATGGCTAGTTCTTTTTCAGTTTTCTCTTGATACTCGTTTGGGCCTTTGTTCCAAAGATTTGATTCTGAAATTACCATTTCTTCTAATCGCGAATTTGCAAGTTCAACAGCACTCTGTGAAATGTCAATTCCGATAAACTGTCTTTTTGAAGATTTTGCAGAAATACAAGTTGTTCCGCTTCCACAAAATGGATCGACAACCAAATCGCCTTCGTCCGTAACGATGTTTAAAATTTGATTAAGTAATAAAACTGGTTTTTGAGTAGGATATCCTGTTCTTTCTTTTGCTTTTGGGTTTAAATATGGAATTTCCCAAACGTCAGAAAGAGGAACACCTTTTTTCTCCTTGCCTAAAATCACATTTCCGTTTTCATCTTTTTTATAAACAGATTTTCCGTTTTCATCACGCTCTCTGTCTTGTAAAATTTGGTCAAGATTTGTTGTTGCTGAATAATCCGTATAAAGAGTATTGAATTTAAAATTTTGTGTTTTAGAATAAAAGAAAATTACTTGATGAGCATTTAACAGTCCCTTTTTCGCATTAGACCATCTTTTGTATGACCAAATAATTTCACTTTGGAAGTTCTCTCGCCCAAAAACCTTGTCCATCACAACTCTAATATTGTGAGATGCAGTTTTGTCGCAATGTAAAAATACACTTCCTGTGTTTTTTAAAACTCTTTTTGATTGCTCTAAAACATTTTCTAGAAGAGTTAAATACTCTTCAATAGAATTGTATTTATCATTAAATTCATAAGTTTTAGAATTATCCTTATTAGTAAGGCTATGTTTGCGTTGTGTAAAAAAAGGTGGGTCAAAGTAAATCAAGTCAACTTTGTTGGCTTCAATTTCTTTGAGTTTTTCAACACAATTTCCGTGATAGATTTTATTAGTTTCCATTTTCGGGTGTCCTTTCGTTTGCAATCTGTGTCAAAATGGCTTTTATGTCAACTCCTGAATAAGCTTTTATGTATTCCCAAGCTTCATCACCGCCATAATATTCTCCATCCACACCTGCATAAAGTGTTTTCAAAGTTTCTTGAATTCTTATGGCTTGGTCTCGTTGAGGATAATAGAACATTACCCTAATTGGCTTGTAACCGTGTTCTCTGATTACTTTAACCCTTGTGTGTTCTTTTGTAATATGGTCTCCGTCCGTAGTTGCATCTCTCCACTTAACTTCAATAGCGTCATTACCATTTAGAAAATCAATTTCAAAAGTTTTTGGACGCTGTCCAATCGTATTTTCAATTCTGGTCTTTATACCTTCTGGAAATTTGAAATTCAAACAAAAAGTCGCTACTTCTTCAAGAAATGAACCTGCATACTTATAAAGAAATCGTCCTGTATTTTGATATTGGTCAATAAGTTGTCCTTCTTGTAAGGAAATACCCAAAACACGATAAATAAGATAATGAGAGTTGTCATCAGCTTTCATTTCTTCTGTTCTGGCTTCAATTTTTCCTTTCAAGTTTGCAGAATAAACTTCAGCTAAATTCTTTATATTTTGTATTAATTCGTCCATTTTTTTGATATATAATTTGTTTCGTAAGTTGCGAAATTCTGTTCGATTACTGTCGTCTTACACTGATGCATAACACGTAACTATACGCATCTTTCGCACGCAGGCCATAAGTATAAAAAGCCGAATTTTAGTCAGTACAGCACCATAAAAGATTTAAGTCTATGAAAATGAATCTTTTACACAAAGCCAAAATGTCCTACTCAAACACCTTACAAGTCAACACCGTAATATCATCCGGCCAGGGCTCCCTACCCCGAAAATCCTCAATATGATTGAGCAGTTTCGTGTTGAGTTCCTTTGCACTTTCGGTGGAATGCTGCTTTAAAAAATCCAGGAGTTTGTCTTCTCCAAATTCCTCCCCATCCGAGTTACGCACCTCTGTAAGGCCATCGGTGTAGGAAAAGATGATCGCTTCATCTGTCAGGCAGAGACCGCCAATTTCGAGGAACGGGAGTTCTGGCAACCAGCCCAAAGAAGTGCTGCCATTTTTCAACAATATAGCTTCCCCATTGGAAAGCAGCACCGGAGGGGTGTGGCCTGCATTTACGTAGTGGAGCGTACGCGTATTGGCGTCGTATTTGGCAATAAAAAGGGTGATGAATTTATCGCCCTGGGTGACGTTGAAAACGGCGGCGTTCAGTTCGTTCACGATCTCTTCCAGGGTGGGACGGCGCGTAATCAGTGCACGGAAATTGGCCTGAAAATTGGCCATAAGCAGGGCCGCTGCAACCCCTTTGCCGGTAATATCCGCGATACAGAATGCAATCTGCGAATCAGGGAACTCCACCACATCGTAATAATCTCCCCCCACCGCAAAGTGGGGTTTGTAAATACTGGAAAACTCATAGTTTTTTCCAGAGGGCAGTCGCCAGGGCACCAGGGTACGCTGAATCTCAGCCGCTACTTCCACCTCACGGTTGACCACCTCCTGCCGCAGCTGTTCCTTGAAAAGCCGTTTGTTTTCAATGGCTACCGCGATCACATTGGTGATGGTGGTAACGAATTGAACTTTATTATATACGTCGTCGTCGTCTTTGAACCCGCCAATGAAGGCATAAGCGATCGCCTGGTTTTTATGCAGCACCGGAATGACCAGGTCAAATTCACGAATCAGGGGGTGATTCGATTTTTCCAGCCCCTGGGTAGAGCGGTAACGATCCAGTTCAGTACTAATATCACAATCCAACAAAGCCTCATCAATTCCCAGATAGGTCTTACACTCCCAGGTCCCGCTGTCGCGCAGGAATAGGCACATCTTGCGGAGTTCCATTTCCCAGCGCAAGAAGGTATTATACATATTGAACAGATCGGCCGCAGCAACGTTGTCGTTAATCGCTTGTGTAATGGCCAGCAAACTGTTGATCTGCAACTGTTTGAGGCTTACATCCCGCTCTAATTTTTCGATGCGCGACAGGGTTCGTTTAATTTCGTGCAATTCGGGCATGAACCGTTTTTTAACAAAAAGTAGAAAGTTTCAAGATAAAAGTTTCAAGACAAAAGTTTCAGGTAGCAAGGATAAAGCCTTTCCTATCGTTAAATAGCTACAAAAGTGGCTTTTAAATGCTCCTGACACGCTGGAATTGATTTCTAAATCCGCCCGAAGGTACACAGGTGCAGATTTTCCTGGCGTCTTTTCAAATAAAAAGGAAAACTTGCTGAAATTTGCGCCCGCTAACGCTTGTCCACTGGCTGTTAAGCGTGAACCAAATTGACCACATTGTCCACATTAACCAAATTGACCACATTCCAATTTGTCCACATTCAATAAATTATGGAAGACGTAAATACAATCATGGCCGAGGCAGAGGCCCAAATGAAAAAAGCACTCGAACACCTGGACCACGAATTGGTCAAAGTGCGTACCGGAAAAGCTTCCACCAGCCTGGTAGCTGACCTTATGGTGGATTATTACGGTACACCTACCGCCATCACACAGGTTGCCAACCTCCAGATCAGCGACTCCCGGACCATTATGATCCAACCCTGGGAGCGCAACATGGTCGGCCCGATCGAGCGTGTGATCATCAATTCAAATCTCGGGATGACGCCTCAGAATGACGGGGAATGCATTCGGCTTTCGGTACCACCTTTGACCGAAGAACGTCGGAAGGAGCTGGTTAAAAAAGCCAAACACGCCGGAGAAGAAAGTAAGGTGGGTATCCGAAATGCCCGTCACAAAGGCCTTGAACAGCTTAAAAAAGCCGTTAAAGATGGGCTTGCCGAAGACATGGGCAAACGCAAAGAAGTCGAACTTCAGAATTTGGTCAATAAATACGTGGAGCACACCGACGCGGTCGTGACAACCAAGGAAAAAGAAATCATGACAGTTTAACCCGAATCATGAAGCGCAATCGTACCTTGGTGGGCACGCTTCCTCATTCATCATTTATAGCATTCGTGAACATAGATAAATATCTGGTAGTACCCGGCGCACCCGGCGTACACAAACTTGTGAACAGCCGTGCAAACGGTGTCATCATTGATGACCGCAAAGAAGGCCGCACCCGCTTTGTGCCGGTGCGCCAGCAACAGATCACCCCGCTTGCTACGGTGGCTGTTTACACTTACACCGAAGAAGGCGAAAGCACGGTGCCGCTCGTAGAGGTATTCCAGAAAATGCTGGACCTCCATGACACCACTCCACCAGCTGATCCGAAGGCCAGCAGCCCGGAGTTGCGCGCCTACTTCACCGCAGTACTTCCGGATCACGACCGCGACCGGGTACATATCGGCGACATCCAGAAATGTATCAAGTGGTACAATTTCATGCGCGAACATGGCATTTTTGAAGAAGCCAGACTCGAAGCTGAAAAGATCGCTGCAGAAAAAGCAGCCGCAGAAAAAGTGGAAACTTTACTTGCAGCAGCAGAGACAAAGGAAGCGGAAGCAGCCGCAGAAAAAGTGGAAACTTTACCTGCAGTAGCAGAGGCAAAGGAAGCGGAAGCACCTGCAGAAAAAAAGCCCGCCAAAAAAGCAGCAGCGGCATCCAAAGCAGCAGCGGAAGAAGTAGCCGAAAAGCCCGCCAAAAAAGTGGCAAAAGCAAAGAAATAGTGGGCATTGACCAGGTCGTTTGTGGCCAATTTTCAGGTCAGATATGCCCGTAGTATGACAACGCACCGGAGCCCTCGCAAGATGGTCCGGTGCGTCGCGTTTTATAGTGACAACAAGAAAGAAAACATGCATCACTGGTCACCCCTGCTTTCCTTCCCAGCGCTTGTCCGGCGCCCTGCCAGCCGGCTGACACTTTTGCTCTTCCTGCTTTTTCTGGTTCAACGGTTTTCGGCCGGCGCGCAATGCGGCACCCCGATTACCACTTTCCCTTACCATGAAGATTTTGAAACTTCTGAGGGCGGATGGACCTCTGGTGGGATCGCCCATGACTGGGCCTGGGGCACACCCGCCAAGCCCAACATCACTCAGGCCGGTTCTGGTCAAAATTGCTGGATTACGGGCGGTCTGAGTGGTGCTTTTTATAGCCTGGGCCAGCGTTCCTATGTAGAAAGTCCCTGCTTTGACTTCAGCCAGCTTTCGCATCCTTACATCTATTTTAAGATCTGGTGGGAATCTGAACGTCAATATGATGGCGCCAATTTTCAATATTCGCTCAATAATGGCACCAATTGGATCAATGTGGGCAGTATCAACGACCCGACCGACTGCCTGAATGAAAACTGGTATAATACATTGTCTATCACCAACCTGAACAACCTTTCGAACCCACGACACGGCTGGTCTGGCAACATACAGTCCACCAGTGGCAGTTGTCAGGGGGGCAACGGAAGCAATGGATGGGTTACCGCCAGGCACTGTATGACAAGTCTTGGAGGAAAACCAAACGTCCGGTTTCGCTTTACCTTCGGAGCGGGTACCACCTGCAATGACTTTGACGGGATTGCTTTTGATGATATTTATATTGAAAACGCGCCGGCCATTGCGACCAATTTCAGCAGCGCTTGTACCGGAAATAACACATTCATTTTTACGGATCTTTCCGGCAATTGCCCGGATACCTGGAGCTGGGATTTTGGCGATCCTTCCACGGCAGGCGCCAATGTGAGTTCCCTGCAAAATCCTTCGCATACGTTTAGTGGTCCCGGGCTTTACACGGTCTCTCTGAAGGCTTCCAGCAATTGCAGCGAATCTACCACGATCACTTTTCCCATCACAGTGGAAGGCCTGTTGACCAGCAGTAGCAGGCCCTCTTGTCCTGGTGGCAAAGATGGTACTGCCGGTGTAGAGGTCAACCCTGCCTGGGTCAGTCCGGATTATCTCTGGAATACCCAGCCCCCGCAATCCGGTGCTACAGCCAGCAACCTGAGTGCAGGAACCTACGAGGTGTCTGTCAGCGGAACCGGGATTTGTCCGCTGAGCGCCACTGTAATCGTCCCGGAGGCAGATCCTACTCAGGGGCCTCAGTCTAACCTGATCGAGGCAGTTACGGATACGACCATTACACCAGGGGCGCTTGTATCCCTGACGGGTATTGTTACAGATCCCGGCCGTGTGATCGCCTATCAATGGGAGCCTTCGATCTACCTGGAATGCGATACTTGCCTGAACACCCTGGCCGCCGCCCTTCAGACCACTACCTATACCCTGTTCGCGACCGATACGCTCGGATGCGTGAGCTCGGATGCGCTGACGATTCAGGTGCTACAAGGCTCCGTTTACATTCCAAATGTATTCAGGCCTGCATCGACGGATCTTAATGATCATTTTACGGTCTATGCCGCCAGGGATGTGGAACGGGTTGAATTGCTTCAGATCTACGACCGCTGGGGGAGTCTGGTCTTTGAAAACCGGAATTTTCAGGTCTCTGATCGTGAGCAAGGATGGGATGGCCGGATCGATGGGGAATTGGCCGCTTCGGGGGTATATCTATATTTGGTTAAAGTGTTGTTTGTTAGTGGGGCGTCGGAGTTTTTTAAGGGGGATGTAACGGTGGTACGGTGATTGAACGCTAGTGCCGCGCCCGGCCATTAAGGTGTGAATATGGCGGTCTAATTTTTCCTTTCTCTGCGTTGTTCGTCGGTTAAAATGTCCCGCATTGCGCCCTTCTCACGCCTTGATAAAGAAAAAACTGGCCTCCCCAATTCATACCTTAATGGCCGGGCGCAGCACTAGAATGATGCCACCAACAATTCGTGGCCCTATCTACCAGCAAAAATGGCCATGGAAATATTATTGATTTCCAGTTTGTTTCTCCGGAATGGAGCGCCTCTTTATGAAGATACCACGCCTAAAGTATAGTCAATGCAAAGGAGTTTTGGATATAGCGACTTTTTAATCATTTCAAAATCCGGTATTTGCATCATTCAAATCACTTTAATCATAGTATAATTGTCAGTAGCGTCTATTTAATAAATTGCTTACCTTAGCTTTGCAAACTATACTGCGATTAAAGTGATTTTGATGATTTGAGTGATTAAAACTCCTTGATTTTTAATTGATTATAAAATCTCAATCTTCAAAACCACTTTGCGTTGGCTATATTATATGAGCAAAAAAGAACCAATTGCGGTGCCTTCAATTTATTGTCAGCCCGTTTTTTAGTTTTTACTGTACACCAAAACGCGAATCCTCCAACTAGTGAAAAGTAAAATGACCGAGCAAGAGCTCCTGGATGCGCTTCGGGGTGATATGGCAGCGCAAGACAGGGCTTTGAAGACCTTTTTTGTAGACGACCCTGAGCCGCTTAATCAGGTCAAGCGGTTTGTACTCCGCATGAATGGCACCTTGGAAGATGCGGAGGAGGTATTTGACGATGCGGTCTTTTCCCTCGTTCAGAATTTACAGAAACAAGCCTTTGAGAAGCGCAGCAAACTGATGTCGTATTTTTTCACAATAGCCAAGAACCATTGGTATCAACGTTTTAAAGCAAAACATCCTACACAGCCTCTTTCAAATATTGAGTTCGAGTTGATAGACATCGATGATCCAGCCCACACTGAACAGGAAGCCCTCTATGAACTGCTCGACTATGGCCTTTTACAGCTTGATGAGCGCCAACGAAAAATCTTGCTGGCCAAATACCATGACAAAAAATCCATGAAGGAAATCGCGGCTGACTTTGAACTGGCCAATGAGAAAATTGCCAAGAAATATCTGGATCGTTTTCGCGGTTACTTGTTGGAACACATCAAAAAGCACCCTCGTTTTGCTCAAATAACCAAACCAGACCGATAACTCATGAAAGACGAAGGACTTATACAAGTACAAATAGAGCGTTACCTTGATGGTCTGATGACCGAAGCCGAAACGCTTACATTTGATCAAGTATTGCAAAGCGACCAAGCCTTGCAGGCAGCTGTTGACGACGAACTATTGTTAAGGGCTGCCATGCAACGTCTCCGGGAGCAGGACTTGCGCTCGAAACTAAAAGAATGGCGGAAAAATACACCAGAATCCTCATCAAACACCGGTTCTACATCCCAAAATCGGATGAACTGGCCGATTGTGCTGGCGCTTTTGGCACTTAGTCTTTTGGTGTTTTATATCTACAGGTCACGGCCGGAAGCTGGAAAAGTACAACCGCCTCCCAATGATCCTAGTGGAGAAATAGCTAATTTGTCTGAGTCAAACAACCAAAAATCAATTCCACTGCCACAAGAAAATAAGGAAGCGCCTATTACAGAAAAACCTCAGCCTGAAGTCCGTAAATTGCCTAAAAACAATCCGGAAGATGCCATGGCCAACAAACTTGCCCTTATCCGGGAATTACTTTATGATCCATCAGGCTACTTAAGGAGACCGCAGATGGTACAAAGAAGCATTTTACCTGCTGACACACTTACAATCCTTAGCCTAAAAGCTCAGGCTGCCTCTGCATTAGAAAAGAACAACTTCAAAGCAGCCTTACGGTGGCTGGAGAAAATTGATTCCAGTGATCTTGTAACACGCCAAATGACTGCACATGCGCTTTTTGGCGCAGCTCGCTACGATGAGGCTGCTGAATCATTCCGGAGCTTGTCTAAAAGTGGGAGTTCTGGGTTGGATGCGCGTTGGAATTTGGCCATGTGTTATTTTGCCCAATATCCAAAGCGGCAGCGAGAATACCACCTGGAAATGGAACAAATGCTGCAAGGCAATTCGCCCAGCCTGCGCGATAAGGCAATGAAGTGGCAAGCCACAGTGAAGGCAAAAATGCCTGAAATGCAGTAGTTAAACTAAGATTAAAGCAATTTTGATAATCTGAGTGAAGCAAATGCCTGTTTTAAAATGATTATAAAATCTCGGTATTCCATCCCCCTCTTTGCCTTGATTATAGGTGTAACCAACCAGACTACTTTATTTTAAAGCTGACTGGTTACCAAGCACATTGAACGCTGCCCAGAAAAAGGGATGTTTTAACTCATTTGACAGGGTTGAATCTTTCAGATAGACTCGTGTGGCAGTACCCAAAGATTGATCTTTAAACATTTTTTTCCTGGTCATATTAATATAAAAAGAGACCATTAATTCTTCTGTACTTGCATCATTCACCTGCCATAAACTGGACACAATACTTTTAGCACCTGCAAAAGCGAAGGCGCGCGTCAGGCCTATAAGTCCTTCACCTGGCTGCAATTCTCCAAGGGCGGATTCACAGGTGGAAAGTGTAACCAGATCGGCGCGCAGATGGAGATTATAAATGTCCCGTACATACAAACGCACATGATCAGGGCCATTTTTTGCAAAGATGATAAAACAGTATTGCCCGAAACGGCCATCCGCAGCAGCATGGGTGCTAAAATGAAGGACGTTACTATTCGGAGCATAGCGCCAAAAAGTATCCAGAGACGCCGCTCCACCATACAAAACCTTGCCTTCACCCAATGCCCGTCGAACCGCATAAGCCTCCGGACCTGAAAAAGGTAAGGAGTCCAGGCGTGAGCGGGTGTTGTTTTTTACCGACATTTTTTGGGATAGCGTCACCGGATCGCCGGTGTAAAAAGGAGCCAGTATAAGCGCCGGACCAGCTGGCATATCGCTTTTTGGGCGGGGCAAGCACATTTCCTGTTGTAAAACAGCAGAAAAAGCCGTTCCTATATGCTGTTTTAGCGCAACAAAAGGGTAATCTCCAAAATCCGCGCTGTTTTCAGGACGGGCGTATAAGAGCGCTTTAAATGGCACAAGATGCAGGATGCCATCCGGTACGATCAGGAGGTCTGTATCCTTCCCAATATTTAGTTCGACAGGCTGCAGGAGTTTTTCATAAAGCAAAACGGCTGCTGTTATGTAATCACTAATTGTATGGTCAAAATATACAGGATCGGATCGGCGCGGATCCTCCAAAGGCAAAGTATGGTATGCTGTAATCCCTTGACGCAGTTGCTGAACTGATTTTCCCAAGTCAAAGTCCCTGGGCAATTCCAAAATGTCGTGCCCCCGGGCATTGGCCCAAAAAATAAGTATGCTGCTATCTGCCACTAGATATTCAAGCATGGTTTGTCCTGAGCGCAGCACCGTATTTTGCAGGTCAGAGATCCGGATTCCTGGGAGAACTGCTGCCCTGAGGAGCGGGTTGTTCAACTGTAGTTGATCAAGTTCTTTTTTTTGCTCAAAGAGTCGTGCCTGGACATCCATCAAGGTATCATTTGACTCATTAATACCCATTTGGCCCAACAAATAGATTTGTTTTTCAGAATTGGAAATTTGCAGGCGCAGTTGATTGGCCCTTTCCTCCTTAGGGTCAGATTTTCCTGGCACTTGTCTGCCACGGGATTCCAGAAGCGCATCGTGCAATTGAGTGTTGTGCGCAGCCTCTATGTGCTCAAAGGCGCGTTGCAGCCATGTTTCACGATTCGCCGGATCTACAGTTTTCAGTTTAAAAGCTGCTGCTGCACATACCTCACGGGCTTCCCGGGCAAGTGCCCGGGTATCTCGTCGAGAACTACTTGCAGCGAGTTTAGTCTCCCAGACGGACAAGAAGGACAATGCTGTTTCACCCCAATAGAGGGCGGCGACATGCCCACCGGCCCTATGACCATCCAATGCCCATTGTTGGTGCAAATGCGCTCTTAGAATCAAGGTATTGGCCAATTCAAGCGGAGCCTTTACGTTGCCCCAATGTATGGTATCCGAGGCATCCAACTCCAATAGAATAAATATGGTACCCAGCAGCGAATCTGCCACAGCGTATTGCCCTTGCCTTATCCTGCATTGGGCCAATTGCCGGATGGAAAGCGCCAGTTCCGACACCGTCTTTTTGACCGGTGCATTCTGTATTTTGAGGGCCAATTGTATCAGTGAGTCCGCTTGTTCTAATTGCCCCATTACAAGATAACATTCGCCTATTGCAGCGTAACAAGTGGCGATACCGGATTCGCTCGTTTTGTTTTTGGGATAAAAATCAAAGCCTTGTTGTAGCACCACCAATGCAGTATCCGGGCGGTCAGTCTCTCGCAAAAAATTCCCATAATTGCTGAGAAACCGGCCCATACGCAAGGAGTCCGGTTTTCCTGTCGCTTTTTCCATGGCAATGGTTTCCCGACTCAGCCGTTCTGCGCGTTCCATGTCATTAGATTGTTTCGCGGCAATGTAGGCATCGTTCAGGGAATTGGTTAAGGCTGCATCGCCCGGTTTAAGGGTACGCCTGCGGGCTTCCAGCACACCATTGAAATAATAACTGGCGCGATCAAAATCCCCCATCTTTCGATAGGTCAAGCCCAGCCCACGCAAGGAAACGAGGATAAGCGGGTGATCTGCGGTTAAATTGGCTTGGCGCAACGCAAGGGATTGCTCTATACAATGTTGGGCATATTCGAGCTTTCCAACAAATTGGTTACAAAGGCCAAGATTATACCATGCATTGGCCACAGAAACAGGTTTAGCCTTGGGGTTCTTATTATAAATTTCGAGGGCTGCTTCATACCCTTTAATGGCCTCATCAACTTGGTTCAATGCTATATAACAACCTGCGGCGTTTTGATAAATACTGGCTATTCCAGGACTATAACGGCCTTCATTGTGGTATCGAATACGCAACGCTTTGTCGTAACTTTTCAGCGCAATTTCATCCTGGCCATCACCCGCCTGTGCATTGGCGATGTTGTTCCAGCAATCAGCGATAGCCGGTAGCCAGGGATTGTTTAGTCTCTGATAAATAGCAAGTGCTTGTTGATGCAAATCAATCGCTTTTTCAAACTTTTTTAGTTCATACCAACAGATGCCCAGATTAGTCAGGGATATCGCACACCTACCGCTTTCCAAGCCATAAAGCTGACGGTTGAGCGCCAAACATTCTTCATGGCACTTGATAGCAGATTCATATTTCCCATTGAAAAACATAATGCGGCCACGCGTATGCAGGGTACGACTATAAAGTGTATCGAGAGTTGCATTCCCTGCCATAGTTTTAGCCTGCACGAGTAGGGTGTCGGCTAGGAGAAAGGCATCCTTGTACTTCTCCGCGTTCAACAAAGAATCCACCTGATGGAGGCTATGGGCAAGGTGAGCACGGGCATTGGGGTCGGAAGGTTGAGCCTCGGCAGTGTAAAGAGAGCTAAACAACAGTATTAGGAGAAGGATGAATTGCTGCATATTATCTTGACCAATTATGGAATTCTACGGGAAGCAAACATACGAATCAAGGGTTTTAGTCCCACGATCCCTTTACCTCAATACCCCAAAACCAATTACCCCGGCCCAGAACCATGGATGTGCAGATTCTGAAGAAGCACTTTTCAGCCAATCAAGTTTGGCGTTGCTAAGTGCCTTAAAAGCGGGCTCCCCTTTTTTCAAATGACTGCATAGCGCTATGGTAATGCGACTGTTGGAATAATCATTCACGCTCCAAAGCGTCGTAACTAAACCCCTTGCCCCTGCATAACTGAAGGCTCGCGCCATGCTGACCAATCCTTCTCCGGGCTCTGACTTGCCAAGGGCTGTTTCGCAGGCACTGAAAATTACCAGATCAGCATTGATTCCTACGTTATAAATCTCCGGCATAAACAACAGGTTTTGATCTAAGACCTTACCTTTCTCTGGATAAAACGCGACAAACCCCTCGTTGCCAGCCTGGCCATGCGTAGAAAATAGCAAGATTCGGTACTGGGATATCCTGGATAAAAAGGCACTTTTGGTTGCTTCAGGCCCCAGCAATATACTGCCTCCAAGCAGCCGCTGCGCCTCCCGAACCTCCAATCCTGATTCAGGCAATTGCCCGAATTTTCTCCTGATACTGGGGTTGTCCAAAGGGTAAGACTGATCAAATGGTGCACAAGCAAACAATGGTTTTGTTGTGAATGGAATTGGTGTCCTTTCCGTAGCCTCGCGTAGCAGCGTTGCGGAATACGCAAAACTGGTTCTTTTTAAGTTCAGGAGGTAAGGGTAGCTATTAAATGCGCCTCTTTCTTCAGGTTGCCGGGTCAGCAGGGCATCAAAAGGAATCAACCACAAAATACCATCAGGCACTATAATAATGTTGGAATCTGCTAAGTTCAGTTGTAGCGGTAGCACCAACCGATTGTATAGCTCAATTGCATTTTGTTCGTACGCATTCAGCGAAGATTCCCAAAGCGCTGAGTCCTGTTTTTCAGAGGTATAATAAGCGGTAATGCTTTGCCACATCGCCTTGACTTTCAGATCCAGTTGAAAATCAAGGGGAATTACATGGGTATCATAACGTTCTTTGCCAATGGTGAAAATGAATAAAGCGCTGTCGCCTACGAAATACTGTATCATTAGCTCGTCTGGTCGAAGTATCTTTTGCTGAACATCCTGCAAAGAGGCCGTTGGGGTTCCAAATCGGAATTTGTAATATTGCTCAAACCGGGAAAGCTTAGTTTTGATCCCGGCCAAACCCGCTCGCAATCCAGCCAAATGCGCCTGAGTTGGGAAATAGTCTGCGTCAGTTGAGGGCATTGCCCTAAATAATTCATCCGTGCGGGCTATCTCGTATTGAAGACTTCGATATTGGGCTGTAAGCGAATCGGGTACACCTGCAAAGCGTATGGCAGCATCTTCTCTGAATTTCCCGAATAAACTGAACGCACGGGTTTGTTCCGAACGCTCGAAAATACGTGTTGAGTGAATGCCGAAGCGGGCTATTTCAGCCTGCATGGCCCATTCTGCCAACCTTCGGGCATCGCGAAGCAGCTCTTTTTGTTCTGCAAAAGTTAGCCTGATTTCGCGCAGTCGATCCATTATGGAATCTCCTAAAGCAAATATCAGAAGCGCGGCATCGAGTTGTAAGGTGTCTCGTGTATTCCTGAATGCATCATAATGGAGTTTTCCCAGATCCGTCAAGCCAGCCAATAACAGATAGGATGGCTGGGCGGCAGCTAAATAGGCGGCACTTGGTTCTTCCATTCCAAGTACTTTGATTTGCTTTAGGTAATATGCCCGCGCCAGGGTGGGATCGCCTTGATTGTGATAAAAATTACCTATGGTTTTGTAAGTGTTCGCACGGCGGGGGTGCTGCGGTGTGAAGTTAGCCTCATCGAGCTTTTCAGCCTCACTAAACCGGGCAATTGCCGCTTCAACCTGCCCATTTTTAGCATTTATGAGTGCCAGACCGAGCAATGCAGCTGTCTGATCAGGGTGAAAGCCAAAATTGGTTTCCCAAAAGTTGACGGCGGCAAGATAGTGCTTCTCGGCTGCATCCAGCGAGTCCTCTGCAAACAATGAAGCTCCCAAGTTGTAGTTCAAGGCACCAAATTCGAAGTAAAGATCGTCAGCCTGGACCTTCCCTACTTTCATAGCCCGTCGAAACAGGGCCTTGGCATCGGCAAAGCGATGTTCAAAATTTGCGATGGTGCCAAGATTTTGCCAAATACCAATGAGATCAATCGTGGGTTTCACGTCGTTCCATTGAAGGTACAATGCCTCGCTCCTGAGCAGATAGTCTCCCGCAGCCGCTAAATTCCCTCTCTCAATTTCCAGGCTTCCGAGGTTGTTCAGCAACGAGGCGAGTTTATAACTGGGGTCGTTTGGGTATTTGGACCTTATGGCATAAGATTTTTGATAATATTGTTCGGCCAGTTCGTAATTGCCTCTATCCGATTGAATATTCCCAAGGTTGTTGTAAAGCAATCCAAGGAGCAGTTCTCTACATCCTTCCTTCCTGGTTTTGCATATTTGCTCCGCTTCCTTCAGTCGCTCCAATGCAGCATCGGTATCGCCCAACAAATCTGTCAGTACGGCCGCGGTGTTAGACAATGATCTCAGCACTTCTTCATGGTCGTTGCCGAAATGCCTGCGACGGATGCTTAGTGCGCTGTCAAAATTTGTCAAAGCTTCCGCTGCACGGTTGTTATTATAGGCAACGATGCCCAAAATAGACCATGCGGATGCCTGATAAGGCGGCAGCGCATTTTGTCGGGCATAAGCAAGAAGCTCGTATCCAATGATATTAGCCGAATCAAAGTTGGCAACCCCGATGAACCGCTCAGCCCGCGCTACCATCACTTCAGCAAGAGAATCTGTTGGGTTAGCGGTTAAAAAAAGGGGGCACAACAATAGCGCAAAGAAGACGGGGAATAACTTCATTGGATGAGAGATGTGCCTTGGATGCAGGACTATTTCACCAAAACTACTTTCGCATTGAATCGCTTGGAGGCGCTATTGGTAAACTCGGAATTATTGACTTTTGCATAATAACTGGCGCCCGATGCATAACTAATCGTAGCCCTGGATTGTCCGGCATATGAATACACCCGGCCACTGATCAAAATACTGGTGCCACTACCAGCACCATTACTTGATCCGGTTGATCCCTCAAAAATCCGTTCGCCTTCCTCGTTGAGCGACCATGCTCCATATAAGCGGTAAGTAGTGCTATTGTCATAAGGCAGTACATAAGTAAAGCTGCCATCGGCGTTGAATATAAATTGAGATTGCAACAGGCGTTGTTTGCTCGGTTCTGCCCATTCATAGTTGCCTTTCAGCCAATCAAATTGGACAATAGAGCTGACTTGGAAGGTGGTGCCTCCTTTCAGAGTAAGATTATTGTTGGCTGCACTTTCTTTACGGTTAGCGTTTAGCTTCTGAACCAACAGCTCACAGATTTTGGAATCATAAAAGGCAAATATCGCGAGCGCAAAAAATAGCGGAAGGGTGCTTTGTTTCATATTTAAGATGTCGATTTGTTAATCTTAGTGAGTAACAACAAGTTTTACAGTTTTAAGTATCTCTCCGTTAGCGGTCACCTGCACCGCATAAATGCCTGGTTCAAGCGCCTGACGCTCCAGCGTAATGCGGGTATTGCCTGCTTTGACTGCATCCTCCAGCAAAGTAAATACCACACGCCCATCTATCGTAAGAATATCTACCCGTACAAATGTTCGCTCTGAAAGTGAAAAATCAAGGTTGAACGGTGTGCCTGTGCTGCTTGGGTTGGGGAAGCAGGCAACTTCAGAGCTGGCAGCGAGCGATGAAAAAGTTGTTTCTGGCAGGGATTCCTCTTGCCGGTCGTCTCCTTCGTCGCCAAAGTTACTGCCGCCGGGACGAATTTGTGCAATACGTGAGGCATAGTATTGAGGGTTTATGTTTCCATGGCATCCCACTACCCAAAGGCGAGGTGCAGAAGTTGTGTTTTTTTTGCGGGCAATACCGGTATAATCGCCCCAGCGGGAATAGCTTTTATTGTCCACATTTACAGGCCCGATCCCATTCACATAGTAGATAGAGTTTGTAGATGGCTCATTCAAATTGTCCACTTCAACCACAGCAGCACTTGGGAACACTGAGGAACTGCTGTACAAGAAGTTTATCATAGAGGATTTGTCGCCTGTGCTTTTCCCCGACCATGCCACCGAGGGAAATGCAAAATCCCATCCAGTAGAACCGATCTGACGCGTAGTAAGAGCTTTGCTGCTGACATTGATACGATGGTAATGAATGCCCGTCCAGGCGGTGTTGTTGTATCGGGCAGCAAAAACATAATGAGCGACCCCATCCATATAATATCCGCTTTGGATGCGTGGGTCGTTCGTCCAAAGACGCTCGGAAGTGTTCTTTTGGTATGCGTCGACACCCTGTTGAAAGGTTGGGGTGACAATCTCATATTTGACCAGTTGTTCGTTGCTTGATGTAAGATCGTTGGTAAGGCTAAAAAGCAGGGTTTTCGAAGTACTATTGTTACTGTGCGATACCAGATAACAGCCCGGGCCATAATTGCCTTGCCCGCCCCAGGACAAGGGCATAATAGTTTGTGCGCCGCCGGGAATATTGTACCAGTATTGCCATTGCAGATTGCTGTTGCCGTTGTAGCCTCCAGACTTTGTAATTTGATAAATGACGGGCTGATTGAATTGCCCGCTGTTATTGTACAGGTTGCCCGTCACGTACACCTCATTGTTGGATACGCCCACACGTGGATAGTCCGTCCAACAGTTGTTGTTCAGCGGGTTGCCCGTGAGATAGTATTGATACCAAGCCTGTGTGGGATTGTTCGTCTTGGAAAAAGCGACCAATACCCTCGCTTTGGAGGAGTGCCTGCCTACCAGGCATACAAATACAAAACGGTCTGATCCGCTGTCATAGATGACAACAGGGTCGTAAAAATCGTCTACCACATTGTTGTTGGCGCCCTTGAAAAAGCTATACAGTGTTCCAGAAGCCAGCTCTGTGCCACTAGTATTATAAATGGCGATCCGGCTGTTGATGGCCGTTACGATATATCCTCCATTAGAGATGGCCAAAGTATTATCTGGCGGAATGCCTCCACTCAGGCTTGAAGCGTTGAAGCTCGACACCACCATAGGGTTGGCAGGACCAAGTTCGTCGGTCTGGGTTGTTGGCCCATTACCCAAGCTTGCGGGATTACTCAAATCTTTTTGCTTGAGCATATCAAGGTAGGCTGCTTGGGCCGAGTCCAGCGCTGAAATTCGGTTATGATTGGCCTCTGTTTTGACGGTACGCATCCAAGGGCTGATTTTCTCGCCAAGCACTACCTCAGCCACCAATGGGGCATAAAGTTCGCCCGAACATTGTGCCGACGGTTCGTTATCCGAATGGGTCATATCGGAGGGCATTGGGACTTTGGAATGTTGCGCCAATAGCCCAGCAGAAGACATCAAAAGGGCCGAAAAGACAAGTGGTAAAGTGATAGTCAATTTCATTGTCTAGCATTTTTTTATCAAAGAGAAGTTGTGGTGCAGTGTGCAAATCCTCAACATGACCTTTAGTATTGAACTGTTGGATTTGGTACCCAGTAAAATGGCACACTTTTACAAAAAGATTCAAACTATCGTTTTTCACTTCGACCAAAGCACGATACCGACCCCAATATTTAACCAAAAATTCAGTCCTTCACCGTAATATTCATTTACGCCAAAAGCTTGTTTAAAGGTTGGCACATTGAGCCCCGTCCAGATACCGCCGCCCAATTCAACCGACAGCATTCGGTTAAACGCCAATTGGTATCCAACTTGACCACCCAATGCAGTAAAATTATAACGGTGTTCAATGGCGCGAACGTCATTGAACGACACCCAATGCTGGGCCACAAAGGGCGATAAAAACAATCCTGTTGGACGCTCCGAAGTGGTGGCATAAAACCGGGCGGAGAGCCCCAACCCGGCACCCGAAAAGTCGATACCGCTTTTCGTTGCGCCGGGTGTGAGGTATCCATCCAATTGCGCTGAAATTCTGTTGGACAGAAAACCCTCGAGGCTTGCAGAACCTGTGCCCAGCAGCAGCCCACCAGGGTTTATTTTGGCTACCAGTTGCGCAGAGGCTTCAGTGGCCAGAAAGGGAAAAATCAGGAAAAGGATAATGAAATGCTTCATAGGTGATGATGGCGTTATTACAATGTGGCTAATTTTATGGCGAGTTTTCCAAGTCCCACTGCATATTGCTGGAATATGCTTTCTGAGAACTTGGTCTCTTCCATCAGGTATTTTTCCGCTTTTGACTGAATGTCCTTGTCCGTTTTAGGGTGCGGGATGCAGACAAAAACACCATCTTTTTTAGCCAGGCCTTCCCGGTCTTTAAAAACTGAAGCGATGGCACAAGGCTGAGCATCCGTCCCCCGATACAGCCCCTCAAACTCGAATACCCCAATTTGAAATTGGCCATTCAAAAAACCGCTCTTTTTATAGGAAAACTTATGCTGTAGAAACGGTTTCCACGAATACCCCTTTTTATCGTCCAATCCCTTTTGGAGCTGTTCCTTGTAGCCGTAGGTGACGTAGAGGTATTCCTCCATGGAAGTCTGGGCTGACACTGAACAGAACAGGATAGTATTAACTACCATTAATATAAGTCTTAATTTCATATTTTATCAAAACTTAATTTGATTTTATTGGGATCTCCTGGCAAGTTTGCCTCTATCCGAAGTCGTTCCGCAGTTATGTTGGTAATGTCCCAACGTAATAGAGGGCAAGTAAGGCAATAGAAATTCGTCATATCCAATTTGAGACAATCGGAGCTTGGCGAAAAGGAACCGCTGATAGGCGCTGCTGGCACTTTCCCATGGTATTGATAAGTTACTCGTATATCGCCATTATTGCTGCCTGCATTGAACTTGGAGAATTCTATCTCGAAATAGTCAATGCCAACTCCTTCTTCTTGCCAACCAATTAGTTGAAGACCAACGTCTTCATAAGATGTAGCCCTCCATTTCCCGACTAGTTGTTCACCACAGGTAAGCGGCTCGTCGTCTTTTTTGCAACCAATTGTGCTCGATAGAAATCCCAGAAGTAGTAGAAGAAGAAAAGTTTTGTTTCTCATGATTAAGATGTTTAAGTTTAGAGTATGATGAAAATCAAATGTTCAAACAGCATTTAAAAAATGGTTTTTGGAGTCAGATCCCAGATGGCTTATTATTCGATTTTGTATGCTTTAGTATCGTCCATACGGTTCTTTCTGATAGGCTGAACCGGTTGGCGAGGGTATTTACAATGACCGATTTGGTATAATCCTCCTCTGCACACATTTTTTCAAATTCTTTCCATACTGTAAACCGCTGTAGCTGTGAGGTAAGAATCAGGTTCTGGTCAATTAAAAAGGTAATGAAATGATCCTCTGATTTTTTGAGATCGTGGCGCATGCAGAAAACATCAAAGCTTTGGCTAAGGTGTTGTTGGAACTTGTCCAGAATATATTTTCTCGACGCTTGCATGAGAAAAATGTTGGAGTGAGGGTTTTTAAAGTCGCGGTTACTTTGATTTTGTTGTTTACGTAAGTTAATGCAATGATCCGGGTTTCAGGTTTTATGAACATAATACAGCTTTCACCTTTTTCCCCGTAATTTTTGAAAAACTACTGCCAGACGTTTTCTTTCAGTAGCCCAAAAAAGGGCATCCAGAAATTCTTGAATTTTCTTTTTATTTTGTAATTTTGGGTCAATTTAATGTGTTTTTTAAACTAAATTGATTTATTTTCAATACATTATTTGGCGTTTAAAATATCCAAATGAATTCAGCAGGTTTACTTAATTTTCCCCGAAAAATTTGCCTTATGCACAAGCTTAAATTTCTTTCGCTGCTAAAAAAGTTGAGCAAACAGGAGCTGGAGGGCTTCCACAAATACCTCAAGCAATACCATCGCCGGGAGAAAATCGGTCTGCGTGTTTTCGAGTACCTGATCAGGTTTTACCCGAATTTTGACCAGAAGGAAAAACTCCAATCAGGTTACGTCTATCAAAAAGTCTTCAAAACTGATTTTGATCAAGACGAGCGAGCGCAGAAAAAAATGTTGAATACCGCTTCAGATCTGTACAAATGGTTGAAAAATTTCCTGATTATTTCAAAAGCGCAGCAAAACCAGCCGCTCCGACAAACAATCTGGCTCAGTATTCTGCAGGAAAGAGGGCTGAAGGCTGAGTTTTCCAGGAAAGCAGCCGAATTTTACCAACAAACCCGTAGCTCTCCGTTCAAATCTCCTGCCGACGCATGGCCCAATTGGATGGCGAGCTATTTTTTCCGGGAACAACTGGCCTCTGATAAGCTTTTGATGCACGCCAATATCATTCAGCAATGCACCGAAACCATGACGGACTGCTGGGAAATCATACGCCTGAAAATGGCCTGCGAAATGAGCATGGTAAAAAAAGCCAGTAATCCAATACCTGCTCAACAGGTATTGGAGGCGACTGATTTTCAACAAACTGGCCTATCCATATTAAAAGACACCTATGAGGCCTTATGGCGACTGACCGACTCTGGGGAAGAGCAGCATTTTGTCCAATTGGAGTCCCTGCTTAAACAATACGGTCAACGTATAGCCCCGCATGAGATGGAAGGTATTAATCGATATGCCTACAATTTTGCAGCGCAACAAAGCCGTCAAAATCAGGATGCGATACATTCAGAAAGGATGCACAGACTCAACAAAATTGGACTTGAACATGGTACCTTTCTTCGCGAAGGCTATCTGCCCTCCTCCGCATTCGGCAATATTGTTACCGTGGCATGCCACTCAAAGGATTTTGAGTGGGCTTCCGAGTTCATCAATGCGTACAACCACATTATAGCTGAAGAAACCCGCCCGGTTGCTATCCTTATAGCACAGGCTATTTTAGCCTTTGAAACAGGCAGATTTCAGGAAGCCATTGACTTACTCGAACCAGCCATGATTGAAACCCATTTGGACATCCTACGGGCTAGATCTCTTTTGTTACGAAGTTATTTCGAGCTGAAAGCAGATCAGGACCTTATATTAGACACTTGTACCTCTTTTGAAAATCTGTTGCGCCGATCACTTAAAACAGAAGCTAACCAGGCCATGTTGGCATTTGTCTTGATTCTGAGGCGGATTGTTGCTCAAAAATCCAGCAAAAAGGTAATCCTTGATCGCATTGAAAAAGCGACCTCGCTATATTCCAGAAATTGGCTCCTGGAAAAAACGGTGCACTACAGGGCCCGGTATGCTGCCCGCGACAACGCCGCAGTGCAGCATACACGCCCCTGAAATCAGATCACCAAATCCTCAATAATAATGATTTGGGAAAGCCCGTTTCCACAAACCGTAGCAAAACAAAAATTGTATTTTCCAGAAGGAAGATCAGAATAAACAAAAGAGGTACTCTGTATATAGTTTAATGGACTGGTATAATTGTCGCCTTGCCTGATATAAAATACAACATATTCTGTTGCGCCGCTAACTGCGTTCCAGGAAAAGGAAGCTGCTCCGCTTGATTGACTCGTCAGGGAAATCTGAGGCCCGGGGCAAGTTGATTCAGGAACAATAGGATTAGTGAATCCAAAAACAATTGGGATAAGTAGTACTATAGCCATTGAAAAGTACCACTGTCGGTTTTTTTTGACATTGTTTTCCATCGAATAATGAATTGAGTGAAAAAATT
>JBILHS010000005.1:0-99706 GCA_044350425.1 Saprospiraceae bacterium
GTCCGGTTAAGGAATTTTGAATCTGGGTTAATTTGTTGGCAATCAATTTTTTAGAAAGGCTTTTGGATGTGAACGATTTGAAATTGATTCTGGGTTGTAAACTTCGTTGCTCAAAAGAGAGTTACGATGAACAAAGGGAAATATGTTTTTGCGCAATTGATGAGTTTCTGCCCCGTCAGGTGTTCCCCCAAGCATACAAAGGTACCTCCCCCGCCGCGCTAGGGTCTTTTTTTGACCCAACGCCACTCCAGCAGGATTTCGTGC
This sequence comes from Saprospiraceae bacterium, assembly GCA_044350425.1. Classification (GTDB taxonomy): domain Bacteria; phylum Bacteroidota; class Bacteroidia; order Chitinophagales; family Saprospiraceae; genus M3007. Next base: position 265 of record JBILHS010000005.1, read on the forward strand.
CAAAGTATATACCTTCTTGATACCCTGTGGTCAAGCGGTGAGACATTTTTGATTAGCGCATTTGCTTGGGCACTCACGGAAGTGGCTCTGTTGAAGTGCCAACAGCACCACTGAGCAAATCCCACAACCACACACCCAAAAAAAAATCGCCGGAGCGATCATCAAATCTCTCCGGCGAAGCCGTCACGCAAAGCGTGGAAAAGTTGGAAATACGTCTAGGTGGGAAAAGAACGGTGGACTCACCCTTTATTTTCATGCATCCTGCTTCGGATGCGTTCGATCAGTGCCGGGGAGGCTTTTTCGCGCGTTAAATTTGCTTTAAGCAGGGAGCGCAGGGATTCCACATGGGGAGCTTCTGGTTGTCGGGAGCCTGGTTTTTCAGAAAAAACCTGGTTTTCAAATAGGGCCGGATTGACCGGGCCGTTGTCCTGGAGTTTGTCGCTGACCGGTAGGCCAGTGTCTTTGCGTGCAATTTTCATGTAAAAGTGAATTTGTGCCGGCATACTATCGCTGGGCTTGCTGCTTCTATCACTGCCCCATGTTCTATTGCCGGGTGCCTCACATTGTCTGCCACGGCTGCCAACCGGGTCTGGACATATAGATGCGGGCCACCAATTTATTTCGGACGCTGAACAAAGGGTCAGACATGAGAAGGAGCCGGCACGGAATGCCTGCTGACCTGCGGTAGAATGCTGACTTGTGAATGACATTTTTTTACGGTTTACGGTAGACGGTTTACGGTGGACGGTCTTGACTGTACGGCTGTTAAATCTAAGGTCCAGTGTCCTATAGTCAGTAATCAAAAAGGGTTTGCCACGGGCAGTTCATAAAACTGCTTCGGACAAACCCTTTATTCAGGATGCGCCAGGCGCATCATCGTCTTCTCCTGTTTTGCCTTCGTTATCTTGCACATTGTAGCCATTCGAACGTCCATATTGGAGCAGTCTTTTGGCGAGAATGTTACGGGCACGGTGCAAACGCGAACGAACGGTACCTATCGGGATATCCAGAATGGCCGAGATCTCCTCATAGGTGAAATCCTCGAGGTCGAGGAGTATCACTGAGCGGAAATTGGGTGTGAGGGCGTTGATGGCAAGCATCACCTCATCGCCCATGCGTTCGTTGTGCGGGTTTTCGGCCACGGGTAATAGGCGCACCGTAGGATCTTCAATATCCCGGGTGCGGGGCTGGGTCTTGCGGCTGCGCCAGTCGTTGATGAAAGCATTTCGGCAGATCCGGAACAGCCATGCTTTGGCGTTTGTCTCTGCAGTGTAGCGCTCAATAAAGCGCCATGCTTTCAAAAAAGTCTCTTGCACGAGGTCCTCAGCCTGTGTCCTATCCCCCGTCAGGCGGTAGGAGAACGCATAAACCGCATCGAGCAGCGGGACGAATTCCTGCTCGTATACTCGGCTTTGCGCGCTGTTTGCCTTGTAGGTTAAATTAGCCATAGTGCTTAGGTTTTAGTAAATCAGGACTGCAAAGGTCGCCGACATTACTACACAACACAAGAGGCGGGATGGGGAGTTCCCGGGGATGGAAGATTTTTTAAAAAAACATCCAATGTCCAACAAGGAATGTCCAATGTCCAGGTGGGTTGAAACGCTTGGGATGGTGTGTAAAAAAAGACTGCGGGATACGCATCGTCCACACTCATTACCGCCAGGCGCAGCGCCTAACTTGGAAATTGGACATTTCTTGTTGAATATTCGATATTCAATTTAAATCGTCCCCCGATTCCGGGTACGCCAGATAGATAGCATCATCCGAATGGCAAATGCCGGTGCTGCCAGCGCACTACCCACCCCAAAAAACAACATTTCTCCCCAGATGTATTGCTCCACAGCCGGTCGTTGTCCCGATGGTAGATGCCCGGTAAGTGGCTCCCAGCCTTTTTCTTCAATGAAGCCCAGAAACTCGTTGATCCGTTCGATCAACAAAAAAAGCAGTGGGAACATCAAAAGCATCAACACGATCTTCAGGATCTGCTGCTTGTCAATAAAGGTGTGTTTGAGCAGAAACATATAGCGGGTAAGGGTCACGAGCACCACCACAAAAAAGATATTGGTCGCCTCAAATGGCCATACATACATCGCTTTGTGAATGGGTTGAAGCACGGCCCAGACCACCAGGATCGTAAGAAGCCACCAGACCAGTTCAAGCGCAATTTTTAATTGATTCGATTTATTCATGTTGTTTTTTCTATTGATAAAGTGTTTTCCCCTTCCCTCCAATAACTCCCAACCAACATTCCCAGCATACTGGCCGCCAATCCGTATAAGATAGCAGGCACTTCAAGCAGCACCTGGGTAGTCCCGGAATATTCGCCGGATTCGGCCAATGGAGGCAAATAAGTGTTGGTGATGAACCACATAACGATGCCAGATACCATGGCAGCGATGGCGCCTGTGCCCGTAGCCCGTTTCCAATAAAGTCCGGCAATCAATGGCACAAAAAGAGAGACCAGACTAAAGGCCGATGATTCGCCCACCAATTCAAAGATATTGTTGCGTGACAAAGCCATAAGACCCGTTACGATCGCAACGCCCACCAGTGAAATGCGCATGATGCGTAAAAGTTGTGCATCGGTCACTTGCTTAAACAAGGGCTTGACCAGATTTTCCCCGATCACGGTGGCAGGTGCCAGCATCGCCCCACTGCAGGTACTTAAAATAGCCGAAATCAGAGCGCCAAAAAAGAAGATCTGCATCCCGATGCCGCTGTGTTGAAGCACCATGGTAGGGATGATCATCTGTGCATCGCCTTCCAAAAGTTCGGGATAAAGGATCCGCGCGCAATAACAAATGATCAGTGGCAGCATAGCCACGGTCAGGTACATAAAAGAGGAGGTGTAACAAGCCCTGACAGAGGATCTCACACTTTTGGCAGCCATCACCCGCTGAAAAACATCCTGTTGCGGAATACTCCCCAGTCCAATGGTGATCCAGGCCGCAAACCAGCTGATCATTTCGGTTGGTTTTAGATCCGGAAAAAATTGAAAAAAATTGGGCGGAGCCGCTGCCACCATCTCCCCAAAACCGCCCACTTGCATCACCATACTGATGGTCAGCACCAGCAGACCAATGATGATGGCAATGGTCTGCACAAAATCGGTGACTGCCACCGACCACATCCCGCCAATATAAGTGTACACCACCACCAGCGATGTGCAAAGCAGAACACCCCATTCCCTTTCCAGCCCACTCACCGCCTCGAGTACAATGGCCAGGGCCACGATCTGTGCGGCGATCCAGCTAAAATACGAAGGGACCATAAAGACCGCCGAAGTAATCTCCGCCGTTCGTCCAAAACGGATCCGATAGAAATCATTGAAGGTCAGGATTTTCAGGTTGTACAGCGGCCTGGCCACCAGCAATCCTGCCAAAAACAAACATAAGGCGGCCCCAAATGGATCTTCGATGACGCCCAATAAGCCGTGTTGGGCAAATTCAGCACCCGCGCCCATCACGGTTTCCGAACCAAACCAGGTGGCAAACAGGGCACAGGCAACCAACATCATCGGCAGACCCTTACCGGCCATCACAAAGTCAGCGGTCGTTTTTACCCGCCGCGAAGCCCACCAACCCACAGCCAGTGTGCCGAGCAGGTACAAAGCAATAAAACCAAGCAGGAATCCATTTTGCATGATAAAAACCAGGATTTCGGATTTCGCGGCCAAAGGTAGAAATGTAGCGCGAGGATGGATCGGATTACTTAATGGGGCTTTAGCCAAAGGCCTTTTGATTAAGTTTTTCGGTTTTAACCTGCATCGGGGCTTAACTTTTTACATTTGCAGCGTCTAACCCCGCCTACAGTCCTCAAATCAAGCAAAAATGCCGCTCGATCAGCAACACGAACACGACCGCCAGAATGACCCGCGTGGCGAAATGTCCTTTTTCGACCATATTATAGAGCTGCGTACCCATATTCTGCGCTCTGTACTGGCGATCGCCGCGGTAGGTATCGTGTGTTTTTTCAATAAAGAATTCGTTTTCAACACCCTGATCTTTGGGCCCAAGAATCCGGACTTTCCGACCTATCGGATCATCTGCGATTTTTCTCACTGGGTTGGCGCCGGAGAAGTCATGTGTTTTAGCCCTCCAAAATTCACCATCATTACCCGGGAATTAGGTGAAGTATTGATGCAGCACATCTATATTTCATTTTGGCTGGGCGTGATCGGAGCATTTCCATTTATTTTTTGGGAATTCTGGAGGTTTATACAACCTGGATTGCATGAAAATGAGAAAAAAGCCGTCCGTGGTATCGTGGCCATTTGCACCTTTCTTTTCCTGCTGGGTGTTTCGTTCGGATATTATGTTATCGCTCCGTTTTCTATCAGCTTTTTGGCTGGATATACCCTGGAAGGGCTCGAGGTATCACCGACACTGGATTCCTATGTTACCTATATGACCATGTTCACCCTGCCGATGGGCTTAATTTTTGAGTTGCCGGTGATGGCCTACTTCCTGGCCAAGATCGGCGTGGTCGGGGCCGCTTTTTTACGGAATTACCGACGTCAGGCAGTGGTGATCATCCTCATTGTTGCCGCGATCATTACTCCGCCGGACGTGGTTTCTCAAACGCTGGTATCTATTCCACTTTTCCTGCTTTATGAAGCAAGTATCATGGTGGTTGCCAGGGTGCAACGCAACCGCGAAAAAGCCCTGAAAATTGCAGAACAGAAAAGTCAGCAGGTGACCCCTTACGAGGAAGATTAACGATCCTTTTTATGCTCAGATACCTCCTTCGCCGGATCTTAATGGCCTTGCCCACTTTGCTGGTCATTTCATTTCTGGCGTTTGGATTGGGCAAATGCGCTCCGGGGGATCCCGTGGTGAATGTTTTTGGAGAATCGAACTACAATACCCTGGATCCGGCCAAACAAGCTGAAGCCTACCGCTCCAATGCCGTCCGGCTCCACCTGGATCGCCCGGCTTTTTATTTTACCCTGACTACAGCGGCATACCCCGACACGCTTTACCGTATTTTTCCGCTCGATCGAAGGGAACGTCTGGAAAAACTGATCGGGCAAACCGGCAACTGGCCGGCAGTCCGCACTTATGATAAAGCGATCTCAGAAACCGCCCGGGCCATAGAAGCCTTGCCAGCTTCCCTCCCGCAAGGCGCCCGACTCCGAAGTGAATTCACTTTTTTGGTACGGGTCGACCAACTTACCCTGATCGACTCCGCCCTGCGTCAGATGCAACTGTTGGCGGCTGAAATACCTGAGGCTCCCGTTACCATTTCAGACTCTTCCGCTGCGTTCAAAAGATCTGCGGGGACATTCCCCGCACTTAAAAGCGCTTTAGTCCACCTGGATTCAGCCACGCTGGTTTTGAACACCCAAAAGCTGCCCGGCAAACTCAGCACACCCGGCATTTACTGGCAAGGTTTGGAGAATCAATACCATCAATGGCTGAAAGGATTTTTGACAGGTGATCTGGGTTTGACCAGAAGGAAGATCAAGGTCTGGGATGAGTTGGCTCCCAGTCTCCTTTTGACCTTGGTGATCAATGGATTGGCCATATTTCTGGCCTATCTGCTCGCAGTCCCGATCGGGGTAGAAATGGCCCGGCGCAAGGGAAAATGGCAGGATCGCTGGGGAAAAAGAAGTTTGTTTTTCCTGTATTCGATGCCCGTGTTTTGGATGGCCGGGTTACTGATCATGGTTTTTACCAATACCAACTGGGGCCACAAGATCCTGCCAGACATCTATTTTGATGTTCAGGATACCTGGCAATCAGACCAGATTTCTTTTGTCACCTGGTGGAGCACCCATGCATCCAAATGTATCCTGCCCGTTACCATTCTGACCCTGCATGCACTCGCGGTGCTTGCTTTACAAATGCGCAGTGGAATGCTGGGTACCTTAGGCGAAGATTATATTCGAACTGCCCGGGCCAAAGGAGTAGGGGAGGAAGAAATTTATTGGAGCCATGCTTTTCGCAATGCACTCTTCCCGATCATCACCGTTTTTGCCAGTGTTTTGCCAGCAGTATTCACCGGATCCCTGGTGGCAGAGGCCCTTTTTAACTTTCCGGGCATAGGCACCAAAACATTCCAGGCCTATTTGGGGAAGGACCTTCCCTTGCTGGCCGTCATCATGATGATTTCTGCGGCACTTACGATTTTGGGGAATTTAATCGCTGATCTCCTGTATGCCTGGGCCGATCCGCGCGTCCGATTCACAAAGAAAAACGGCTAACTTTCTGAAGATCAGAGAATTAGCCGTTACTTTCTGGAGGTTTCCAGCGGATTCGAACCGCTGTAGCAGCTTTTGCAGAGCTGTGCCTAACCGCTCGGCCAGGAAACCTTTGTGCTGAAAGCGGGTGCAAAGAAACAGGTTTTCCCTGAAATTACAAAAACCTGAGGCGCAATGAATTTTATTTTTTGAAAAAGGTGGATTTTCCCGACCCTTGTTACATTTGGGCTGCCTTAGCCAGACCCAAATTCATTGCCACACCCTTTCTTAACTCACTTTTTTTAACTGGACACCTATGGGTTCTGCATTACAATCTTTGGATTATGCCGTTTTTTTGCTGTATTTCGTCATTGTGTCGGGGTATGGCTATTGGATATACCTTAAAAAGAAATCCGGCGAAAACACAGCAAACGACTTTTTCCTGGCCGAAGGCTCCCTCACCTGGTGGGCCATTGGTGCATCGCTGATCGCTTCCAACATCAGCGCCGAACAATTTGTCGGCATGAGTGGCTCCGGTTTTGCCATGGGTCTTGCCATTGCCTCCTACGAATGGATGGCTGCTGCGACACTTTTGGTCGTTGCAGTGTTTTTTATGCCCGGCTACATCAAAAACCGGATTTTCACGATGCCGCAATTTCTTGAAAAACGGTACAGCCCTCTGGTAGCGACCATGATGGCCGTATTCTGGTTGCTGGTATATGTATTTGTGAATCTAACCTCTATTCTTTACCTCGGCGCCATTGCGGTAAGCACCATTTCTGGATTCAGTTTCACCGCCTGCGCGGTGGGTCTGGCCATCTTTGCAATTTTCATCACCCTCGGCGGGATGAAAGTGATCGCTTACACGGATGTTATTCAGGTAGTCATTCTGGTGTTAGGTGGATTGTTTACCACCTATCTCGCCCTGGATCTGGTGGCACAACAGTTTGGAACACAAGGTGCCATGGCTGGCCTTAGTCTGATCAAAGATCAGGCGCCGGATCACTTCCACATGATCTTTAAAGAAGGCGACAAATACTACAAAGACCTGCCGGGCCTGACTGTTCTGATTGGTGCGATGTGGATCGCCAACCTCAATTACTGGGGTTGTAACCAGTACATCACCCAACGCGCCCTAGGCGCCAAACTCGAAACCGCACGCAGTGGTCTGCTTTTTGCAGCCTTTTTGAAATTGCTGATGCCGATCATCGTGGTGCTGCCGGGTATTGCAGCCTATGTATTGCACCAGAAAGGGATGTTCCAGCAGGAAATGATGAATGCTGCCGGTGAGGTTAAGCCGGACCGGGCCTATCCGGTGCTGCTCAACTTACTCGGGCCAGGCCTGAAAGGACTTTCTTTTGCAGCATTGACTGCAGCCATTGTAGCTTCTTTGGCGGGTAAAGCCAACTCCATCGCTACGATCTTCACCCTGGATCTATACAATAAGTACGTAGATAAAAATGCAGGTGAAGCAAAACAGGTCAGTGTTGGACGCTGGGTGATTATCGGATCCATGATCATCGCGGTGTTGGTGGCGCCTCAGCTGCAAAAACTGGAGCAGGGCTTCCAGTTCATTCAGGAGTTTACAGGCCTGATCTCCCCCGGGGTGGTGGCCATCTTCCTGCTGGGCTTTTTCTGGAAACGTGCCACCGCCAATGCTGCTTTGGTAGCGGCCCTGATCACCATCCCGCTGGGCATAGCATTCAAAAAATACATGCCGGAAGTGCCTTTCCTGGATCAGATGGGTTATGCTTTCGCGATCATTGTTGCCTTGATGGTGGCCATCAGTCTGGCGGATCCAAAGAGCAAAAACAATCCGAAGGCCATGGAAGTGGATACTTCTATGTTCAAGACCTCTCAGGCATTTGCTATTGGCGCACTGTTGGTCCTTGGCGTTCTGGCAGCTTTGTATGTTGTTTTCTGGTAACAGTATTCTGATTATGGCGTTTATAAGGTCGGAAGAGTTACAACTCTTCCGACCTTATAAACGTCATGATCCTCCGCCCACGATAGGGCCCTCATATCAGGCAAACCCAAATCGATCTCGATGCAAAAACTATTGTTGCTCTTCCTGTCGCTCACCTCATTTACTATGCAGCCTTCAGGAAAGATCTATTTCCGAAACCCTTCCTTCGAAGACGCTCCAGGTACCGGAAAGTGCCCAAAAGGCTGGTATTCCAGATACCAGGGCAGTACACCGGATATTTTGCCTGGCGCCTGGGAGCTCACGTGCCCGGCTCAGGAAGGAAAAACCTGCCTGGGTCTGATCGTTCGGGAAGACGGTACACGGGAAGATATCAGTCAGGTGTTGGCTGAGCCGATTAAAGCCGGGCTATGCTACGGATTTACAATTTACCTCGCACATACCTCCAAATATGTAGGTTACAACAAACCCGTACGCCTGCGCATCTGGGGCGCTGCCGAAAAAGGCGGCAAAGGCGAACTTTTAGCCAGTTCTACCCTGATCGACCACTTGGATTGGCGACAGTATAAGTTTGAACTGAGCCCGTCCGCAACTATCACACACTTGATTTTTGAAGCGGATTATGCGCCAGGGGTCGTTTTTAAATACAAAGGAAACCTCTTGCTGGACAATTGTTCGCCTTTGGAAAAGTGCATACGCGCCTAGTGCCGCGCCCGGCCATTAAGGTATGAATTGGGGAGGCAAATTTTTTCTTTATCAAGGCGTGAGAAGGGCGCAATGCGGGACATTTTAACCGACGAAGAACGCAGATAAACAGAAAATGTGGCCGTAAATTCATAGGTCATTCGCCGGATGCGGCACTAGTTGTATAGCCACGGAGTGGCTTAACGTTGGTAGAAATTTTTGAACAAAAAACACGATGTTATTGCGCCATGCCTTTTCTTTTTGCTCAATTTTCAAGATAATCATCCTGTTTTTCTTGTCCCCGGTGGTGCTTGCTGCGCAGACAGATTCGCTTCCCAGCACCTTGGTTTACATTGAAAAAATTCTGCTGGAAGGAAATAAGAAGACAAAGGACGGCACCATATTAAGGGAGCTGGAAATTAAAAAAGGGGACTCTCTGCCTGCCGGCAATCTGTCTGCCGCCCTGGAACGAAGCCGTCTGCTGCTTTTGAATCTGGGTGTATTCACAGAAGTCAAGATCCAGGCGGCCGAAGGCGGCGAAGGTAGTCGCTTAACAATACTGGTCCACGTTACAGAAGGCTGGTATGTCTATCCTGTCCCGATACTCTCACTTTCAGACCGGAATTTTAATGTCTGGTGGAATGAATTCGATCACTCCTTCAAACGGGTGAATTATGGCCTGGACTGGAGTCAGCTCAATCTAACGGGCCGCGCCGATGTACTGAAAGCCAAAGCCCAATTCGGCTTCACCAACAGTTACGAACTTTATTACCGCAGCCTTGGCCTCAATCACCGCCGCACCCTGGGCCTGGAATCCGGAATTGCATACAGCAGGGCGCATGAACTCTCCTATAAAACCACGGCCAACAAACTTGAATTTTTGAGGGTGCGGGAGTCCTGGCAAATTGAGCAGTTACGCGCTTTTATTACCCTCATTTCGCGTCCAAAACTTTTCAAAAGCCAGTCCTTCACACTTGAATACCGCAACAATCAGGTGGCGGATACCATCGCCACAGTCTTGAACCCTGATTATTATTTGGACGGAAATACCCGACAACAGCATTTCAGTGCGGTGTACAACCTTTCGTTGGACTACCGTGATTTTCGCCCTTATCCGCTGAAAGGCTGGCGGGCCTATGTGGAGCTGAGAAAAAACGGCCTGCTGCCTTCGGACGATCTGCAAATTTTCAGGGCCTTTTTGGGCTGGGATCAGTATTTTTCCTTCAATAAATGGCTGAGCCTTGAATTGATGGGGAAGGTCCGGACCAGCCTGCCGAGGCGCAAACCACCCCAAAGCAACAATCAGGCTTTGGGATACGGGGGAAATCTGGTGCGTGGCTATGATTATTATGTGATTGACGGGCTGGATTTTGGCGTCTTACGCACGTCCTGGCACTTGCGCATTCTGGACCGACAGTTTAATCTGGGCAAGATCATGCCGGCAAAAGCCTACCGTAAATTACCCATAAAAATATATCTGGCCTTCAACAATGACCTGGGCTATGCCAATGATCCGCATTATGCCGCCACCAACCCGCTCTCCAACCGCTTGCTTTATGGTTACGGGCCGGGCTTGGATCTGGTGCTTTATTATGATAAATCTATTCGTTTCGAGTGGACCTGGAATGACCTGGGGGAGGGCGGATTTTTTTTACGGGTAAACACCGGACTCTAAATGATGCGTACATTATACCGATACTTCTGGCTGCCTTTTTACCGACTATGGGCATTGCAACACATCAAGCATACCCATCAATATAAGTTTGCCGGCCTGCAACTCCAGGTGCCGGCCGGTGTATTCCATCCCGGCGTCTTTTTTAGCACCCCAATTTTTATATCCTTTTTGAAATCGGTTGATTTTCAAGGCAAAACAGTCCTGGATATTGGAACCGGGACAGGAATCCTGGTACTTTTTGCCGCCCAAAATGGGGGTATTGCCACCGCGATCGACATCCATCCGCTGGCGGTGGAAACGGCACGAAACAATGCAAAAGCCAATGGCTTGCAGCTGGCGGTGTTAGAAAGTGATCTATTCGACCGCCTTGCGCCACAGTCTTTTGATTTTATCCTCATCAATCCACCCTATTACCCCCGATCTCCGCATAACTTCGCCGAACACGCTTTCTTTGCAGGAGAAAATCTGGAGTATTTTGAAAAATTATTTGCCCAATTGCCTGATTATTTGGTCTCCAAAGCTGCTCCGGAGGCTGAAAACCAGCAATCAACTGATATCTGGCTGATCCTTTCTGAAGATTGCCATTTTTTCGAAATACAGGAAATAGCCGCCAGAAATGGTTTTTACCTCTACAAGATTTTCGAAAAGAAGCACTGGGGAGAGCGTTTTTTTGTTGCTCAGGCTGACCTGGTTTGAAATTATGATGTACACGCCACGACAAGAAGCATACCGATCCTTTGCCGATCAGGCACCCGACCTGCCGCTGTTCATGCAGCCCTGGTATCTGGATGTGGTGTGTGAAGGTGGCACTTGGGACGTGGTTTTGGTGGAAAAAGGCGGACGCACGGTAGCTGCTTTCCCTTATTTTTTGAAACAGAAGCTGGGTTGGAAATATGTGACCATGCCCCGGCTCTGCAAACAAATGGGCCCTTATCTACTACCAGAATACCGCAGCCTGAAATGGGAAATGCGCCTGTATGAAGATCTGATTGCGCAGCTTCCGGCAGGTCTGGCGGCCTTTGAACAGAATTTCAATTATTCCGTCACCAACTGGCTGCCTTTTTATTGGAAGGGTTTCAAACAGACCACCTTGTACTCCTATATGCTTTCGCTCCTCGATACGGAGGAGCTCATTTTTAAGCATATAGAAAAGAATTATCGCCAAAAAATCCGCGCAGCAGAAGCCCGACTGCGCGTGCAACACGATCTGCCGCTGACCGAACTACAGCGTCTGATCAGCACCAGTTTTGAAAGGCAAGGCCTGGAACCACCCATTGCCTTTGCTTTTTTACAAAACCTGCACATAGCGCTTTCAGCACATCACTGCTGCAAATTATTTTTTGCCAGCGACCCCGACAACAGGCAGGTCCATTCTGCTGCCATGCTGGTATGGGACCAGCATGCTGCCTATTACCTTTTGAGTGGCGATGATCCTGGTTTAAGGGCTTCCGGAGCTGCTGTTTTGCTCAAATGGGCCGCCATCCGCTACGCTAAAAATGTAGTGGGCGTCCCGATCTTCGATTTCGAAGGCAGCATGATACGTGGGGTAGAGCAGGGCCGGCGTGATTTTGGCGCACAACAACGGCCCTATTTTCGGGTACGACACGAATGGTCGGTCTTATGGAAATGGGGTAAGTTTTGGAGGCAATGAGCCGCACCCCGGTTATCTACGTTCACCAGCCAGTCGTTGGGCTTGTCCCACCCAGTCGTCCCGATAGATCTTTCCTGGGCTGAGGTCGAGTGATTTGGCTACAGCGATCACCGTATCATCGTCCCACCGACTAATCTGGGAGAAACTTAAGATCCCCATCGTAGCCAGGCGCTCCACAAAGGGAGCCATACCCCGAATACTTTTCAGATCATCCATTTGCGGGGCGGCAACACTGCCTTTTCTGGAGGCTTTTTGTTTTTGCGGCTGTATTTCAGCCTTTTGCAGGAGCTCAAGCTGAAGTATTTCCATCTCCACACGGGCCTGAGCAAGCTGCTGACGCAATCCATCCCGCTCTGCTTCCAGCGCCATGGATTGTTGCTCAAAAGCCGCCAGTCGCTCCTGCGTAGATTTGAATCCCCGATAGAGTATATCCCAGTCCCCCATTTCTTTTTGGGTGCTGGAAAGTTGTGCAGTAAGGTCGTCATTTCGGGTGCGGAGACTGTTTGCAAGCACCTCCAAAGCCGCTACTTTTTGAGCGTATTGAGCGGCGGTGGCTTCTGCCTGGGCGATTCTGGTAGCATTTTGTGGCGCATCCGGAAGTAGCGTAGCACGTTCATTTTCAAGCATTTGAACGATCAAACGAAGTTTTTCAACCTCGAGAGATGCCCTCCGAAAATCAGCCTCCCGCAAATCATGCTGGTGTTTGATCTGCGTGTAAAGTCTTGCCAGGGTATTCTTTTCCTGCTCGATCCGACCCAATGCTCCGCGCACTTCTTTTTCGGACGTATTGGCACGCAGAGACCATCCGATGATGGTGCCTGCCAGTGTGAAGATACCCCACACGAGCCAAAAAAGTACCGGGTCTTCCAGAAAAAAATTCATGTTACTAAGCCTGCATATTCGTCACATTAGCATAAAATATGCCCTATTTTTCCTGACAAATTTCTAAACTTTTTGGAAATCAAGCAATTAGAGTTTCAAAAAAATCAATTTTTGGCGAAAAAACTTTTTGAACAGCCGGACTCCTTTTTTATATCTGTTCTGAAAATGCGAAAAAAATCGCAGTTGTATCAGATTCTGAATGGGGCTTTCCTACTTTTGCGCGACATTTTTCGCACAACAAAATTTTGTAGGACAATATGGACGATATCAAAAACTCGCGTGGCAAAGGATACTGCATGCTTTACATCTTCATGGGCTTGTTTTTCCTCCTGGCAGTACTGCTTATGCTCTACAACCGTAGTAGCGTGGTAGATTTCGGGCGCTAATTTTCTGCCAGCTATACCAATTTAATAACAAGAGTCATCCTGAATTTTTGGGCTAGCCCCAGAGGGGCTAAATCTTGGTAGAAAATGAATAAAAATGTGGGTTGGCATGCCGTAGGTACCCTATCTGCAAACGTTAGATCGCGTACCTACGGCACGCTTTAGCATCGAAACGTTCATTCTACAAAGATTCCGTCCCTCCGGGACGAAGGAAATCCAAAATTCGGGATGACTTTTGTTTTATAGTCTACCCATGTCCATCAAACACGTACTCTTTGACAACGACGGCACCATTGTCGATTCAGAGATCATTGCCTCCCGCATTATGCTTAAACTCCTGGCCGCCCACGGGCTACATCTGGAGGAGAGTGCCTACAACATGCGGTTTCCGGGGCTCCGGACCCGCGACATTATGGTGGCTTTGCAACACGAGGAGGGCTTTAAGGCACCGCCTGATTTTCTCAGACAGGTTCACGATGAAGAAAATACAGGTTTTTTTCGCGCGCTCCGTGCGATCCGGGGTATGCCCACTTTATTCCGAAATTTAACGGTACCCAAGAGCATGGTCTCTAACGGCAGTATTCAACACGTGGAAAGATGCCTGCGAAAGGTGCGTTTAAGGAGCGCACTGGACGGATATATCTTTTCGGCCGAACAAGTAGGCATGGCCAAGCCCTCCCCCGATGTCTACCTTTTTGCCCTGGAAAAACTGGGCCTTTTGCCCCATGAAACCCTCGTTGTTGAAGATAGCGTGACCGGGGTTTTAGCCGCAAAAAGTGCTGGAATTCAAACAGTTGGATTCTTAGGTGCAACCCATATTCATGATGGGCACGGACAAAAATTATGGGAGGCTGGTGCCGACTTTGTAGTGCCTGATGCTCTGGGTCTTGCAGCGGTGTTGAAAAAAAAAGGTGCTTTTTGAAAAAAAAAATTGCAAAACACTTGACAGTCTCAAAAAAAATTCCGGCCTTTGTAAAAGTTTTCATTTGGTTTTTTGGGGTTTATTAGTCGTCAGGCGCGCAAGTGTTCTGGCGACTTTTTTTTTGTGCAGGTTAGTAGATGTAGTACAAGGGGGTTTCTGAAATAATTCCATCCTTTGCTCACCTAAAAAAGCGAACCTTTTTCAACGCGACACGTTCCAGTCTAAAATATTTCCATCGTGCAATCGAACGAACAAGTGGATGTGATCATTTACAGGGTGCGCGAAAGCGGCCTTGAAGTATTCTTGGTAAATCAGGACAACGATGGTTCACTGTCGGCGCCTTTTGCTGATGACGCTGCTCCCGAACAATTTTCAGCGAACTATATTGAGTTAGATCCTGTGGCCGATGCCAATGGAGACACCCGCAAAGCCATCGCCATTGAAGCCGACTGGCATGAGATTCCTTCTTTGCGCGCCTTGGTGTATGAGGATTTCCGCGTGGCAAAAGAAAAGGCCCGGCTTCATATGAAGCATTTGGCGGTTGATTTTGAAAAGGGAACCTATGTGGCCGTAAAAGAGGCTTTCAAACGGGTACTCCCGCAGCAGTATGCCTTCTTAAAGGAACTCAAAGAAATCATCGCAGATAAGAATCAGGCGAAATCTATTTGACCAACATTGCGCTCTGGCATAGGCCAATAAAATCCTTGATGGCGCTACGCGCCGCCTCCTTCCGCGCTACCCCTTCCACTCCTGAATTCTTTGCCAGCCCATGGAGCATATCCAGCGTGTTCATGGATGCATCAACCGCCTTCGCCACAAACCGATGCTCAGGTATTTGCCATCGTTGTTCTATCTGTGCATAATACGCCGGAATTTTTTCAAGTAAAATCGGGAGTTCCGGGTGGTTTGAAAACTGTTGCAGTTGACCCGAAACCACACAACGTGAGGGATCAAAAAATGCAGCACCTGCGTGCGTAACGCAATCGTCCAAAGCCTCCATCAGTTGGGCCAATTGCTTTTGCCCTGCTTCACTAAGTCCTGCTTTATCAATTTTTTTTGCCTCCTGCTGAAGACTTTCAGCCAGCGACCTTTGTTGCCCGGATGCTGCAGCAGCTGGAGGTAAAGGCCAATGCAGCACCTCATTTTTCAAGCGGACCTCAAAAAAATCCTGCCGCGCAAATTTTTTCCAAAATTCATGTTGCAAACGCACCAACCGCGCCTCCGGGGTGTTGCAGCAGCACAGGAAGCATAAAGTGGACAGCAACGCAAGTTTCTTCATGGGGCCAAGGTACAAGTTCCCCGGGGCAAGCTCAATAGTTACATGTTGAAAGAGGCAATGACCAGACCTGAAGGGCTTCTCTAACTTGTAACTTCTAACTTTCTACTTCCCTCTTGATAGTTGTAACTTACAGCGTCTTTTTCGACCTTCGCACCATACAAATACTGAACCGTGCCAGATACCCAAGCCCAACCCAATCCAAATCCATCCCTTAACCTGGAGCTTATTTCCGCAGGTGCGGGTTCCGGTAAGACGTTTACGCTGACCGGTCGTATGGTTGCCCTACTACAAAACGGGGTGCGCCCGGCAGGCATCATGGCCACCACTTTCACCAAAAAAGCTGCTGCTGAACTGCAGGAGCGGGTAAGGGTGCGATTGCTGGAAGCAGGCATGAACGAGGCGGCCAATGCGCTGGGAGAGGCGCTGATCGGTACGGTACACAGTATCGGAACCCGGTTGTTGCAACGCTTCGCTTTTGAAGCAGGCGTGTCGCCCCTGGTGGAGATCATTGCAGACGGCGATGAGCAGCGCTTATTCAATGAATCTCTGGCGCAGGTGCTGACCGAGGTGCGCATCGAACGCATGAACCTGCTCGCCGATCGCCTGGGACTGACCAAAAGAAGCATGGGCGAACCCCACGACTGGCGGCGGGATATCCGCAACCTGACGGATGTTGCCCGGGCCAATAATTTTGACAAAAATATTCTGGAAACGAGCAAAATTCGCTCCTGGGAAACCTTTGAACGACTGCTTCCACCGGTCCAGACCACAGACCGGGTGACCTGGCACAACCGCCTGCTTTCCGCCATCGACCAAACGGTGGCCGCGCTGGACGCGAATGAAGCCGATACCACCAAGGTGACCCGCGACGCTGCCGAAGTACTCCGTCAATTTCAAAATCAGCTGAAAAACCGGGGTGAACTTTATTGGCATGAATGGGTCAAAATCGCCAAAACCAGTCCCGGCGCAAAAAGTCGCGATCTCATGGAAGATCTCCGGCAAATTGCCCTCAGCCACGACCAGCATGCTCAGTTTCGCGACGACATCCGGGGTTATATTGAACTGGTGTTCGACATTGCCTCCGACGCACTTCACGAATACGAACAATACAAAAAAAAGCGCGGCCTGATCGATTATACAGACATGGAAACCTACGTCAGCAGCCTGCTGCGGGTCCCTTCTGTGCGGGAAACACTGCGCGCTGAACTCGATCTGCTGCTGGTGGATGAATTTCAGGATACCTCACCCATCCAACTCGATATTTTCCTGCAGATCAGCCAACTGGCCCGGCATTCCATTTGGGTAGGCGATCCCAAACAGAGCATCTATGGATTCCGTGGAGCAGAGCCTGCGCTCATGCAAGCGATCATCCGGGCCACCGGCGGCGTCAAAGATGAAAATATCCTAAAACAATCCTGGCGCAGCCGGCCGGATATCGTGTACGCTACCAATGCCATTTTTGAACGGGCATTCGAAGGCATGCCCAGAGAGCAGATCGTGCTGGCACCGGCGGTTACCGCCACTTTGATGGACGGAGGCCAGCCATCATTTGATTTGAAGGATTATTCTGGAGAGAACGCTCCCCCCATTAAGGGGGGGCCGGGGGGGGCGCTCGTCCATTGGCATTTTCGTTCTGAGATTGATGAAAGACGACCGCCAGGCGCGCCCTGGTTTGAAAACTGCATCGCCGATCAGGTGCGGATCCTGTTGGAACGAAAACCTTTGATTTTCAATAAAAAAAGAGACCAAACCAGCCCGGTCCGCCCCGGCGATATTGCCATCCTGTGCCGCAGCAATAAGCAATGCCTGAGTATGGCAGACGCCCTGCATCGTGCCGGATTGAAAGCTGCCATAGCCCGAAACGGACTGCTTGAAACACCGGAGGCCAAACTGGCGGCAGCCTGCCTGAAATACCTGCTCACACCCTCGGATTCCCTGGCAGCCGCAGAGATCCTATTCCTTACCGGAAGTATGGATCTGGAAGAGATTGTCGAAAGGCGCTTGAAATATTTGTCCGAAAACGCAGACTCGCCCATCTATGGCGGCGGCTGGGGAGACGCCCCAATACTGGACCATCTCCTGACCTTACGCCCCCGCACCGCCGATCTTTCGGCTTCTGAGATCCTGAATCTGGTGTTGGAAGAAATGGACCTGCGCCGCGCGGTCATGCCATTGGGGAATCCCGACCAGCGCCTGGACAATCTTGATCGTCTGCGCCGTTACGCCTTGGACTATGAATCTGCTTGTCAGCGCCTGCACTCAGCGGCTTCGCTGGGTGGTTTTTTATTATGGCTCCAGCAATTGGCGGCAAATGAACTGGATGCCCAGGGCTCCGGCGAAACAGAAGACTCGGTCAAAGTACTGACCTATCACCGGTCCAAAGGCCTGGAATTCCCGATCACCGTCTGCCATGCTCTCGAACAAAATCTGAAAGAACAGGTGTGGGGACTGAATCTGGTAAGCGAAGTTGAAGTGCCCGATCTGGATAATATTCTGGGCAATCGGTGGCTTCGGTTTTGGGTCAATCCTTATGCTGACCTGCTGAAAAACACTCCATTGGAGGAGACGCTTTTACAAACCGATGCCTGGGAAGCGGCACACCGCACGGCTTTGGAAGAGGAAGCCAGGCTACTTTATGTGGGCCTCACGAGAGCACGAGACTACCTGGTTTTCCCGACAACAGTCAAGGGCACCGGCTGGCTGAATCGGGTTTTCAGTCATGGGGACGACAGCATCCCGACCCTGGATCCAAACTCGGATGAAACGCCGTTTTACCACGAGGGAAAACCCATTCCGATTGAACCAGAACTCATTTACAAACCCAGAGATTTTCCGGAAACCTTACCCGATGCATCGGTGCTGAAATATCATGCCACGCGCAAGGGCAAGTCCCCGCAAATCCACCTGCCCCTGCTCATCGATACCCAGCATGAAATGCCGCCGGGTATTCAGCCGATATTGAGCGACCCGCAAGCCTGGGGAACCGGGCTGGAATTTAAAGGCGATTATGTGGCTTCCTGGGGCAAGGCAGTCTCCACTTTTTTGATCGCAGATGATCCGGACCTGGATCGGAATCTGCGCCTGGACATGGCGCAAAAACAGTTGCAGATCCGAGGAGCAACAGCGCTGATCTCGGCGGAGCAGTTGTTGCGTCAATCAGAGGCTTTTCGGACTTTTTTAGTACAAAAATTTCAGCCGGAAAAAGTGCTGCGGAAATATGCGGCGGAGGGTTTTCAAGGCAAGCGACTGCTCAAACTGGAGGCAGATCTGCTGCTGGAAACCGAAAATGGGGTGGTGGTGATTGCGTTTGCGCCTTTTGCGGAGGACATGAAAAAATGGAAACAACTGGCTTTGGCCATGACGCCTGCTTTGGCCTGGTGGAAGCAAATACAAAAGGGTGCAGCACAACATTGGGTGGTTTTTCCTATGGAAGCGCAGGCCCTGGAATGCACCTTTCGTCCGCTTTAGATCTCTTCCAACAAAGCCTTGAACTCCGGTTCCAGCTTAGCAAAATCCGCAGCAGAGATCCCTTGATTTCCATACCAGACACGCTCGTATTGCCGGGTGGCGTCGCGGAATGGATTGCCTAAACGGTGGCTGCGCATTTCACGCAGATAATCGCGGTTGGTCTTTTCTTTGGACCACACAATGACGCCTTTTTCGGACAACTGCTTGATGGTTTGCAAAAAATAGAGCCGGACGGCCAGCGACCAATTGGATGCTGCCAGCGCTTCCCGAAGAAAACGCTCCAGATCAGTTTCGTGAATGTATTCATCCAGATTGGCAAGGGTAATTTCCGTCCCGTCCCGGGAAAGAACCCGGTTGCGCGGGGTTTGCATCATCCAATAGATGCCGTAGGCGATCATCGACAAAGCAAATAATACCGCCAGCAATTGCAGCAAAGTGCCCAGTCCCTTGGTGGCTCCGGTCCAGTCATAGCCTGATTCTCCTGTGTTGGGCGCTTTCGTTTTGGGCTCGCGGGGTGGTTTTGGAACGTCTTTGCTGTAGTCTATTCCGTCGCTTGCTTTATCCCATTGATCAGGCCGCAGTTCACGAAGGGCCAAAGGTTTGAGCGGTGGCGCGATGTAAGGCGCGCGCCCGGAATAGGCTTCTTCCGGTTCCTCTTCTTCCAGATAAGTCGTGTCCGCCACCATTTCGGTCGAGGGCAAAGTATCTTCCAGAGGCTCCTCGACCTGTGCCGAAAGCGCGAATGGAAAAAGGAGGAAAAAGAGGCAATGTTTCATTCCAGCATTCATATTAATTGACCACATTCAACCATTGACCACATTAAAAAAATTGACCACATTATTCTCTGGCCAACCCACGGATCTTCCGGGTCTGTCCCACCCGTTCCAGCTCCTCCCGGAGACTAATCGCATCCTCTGTTTCCCGAAATGAAAAATATTGCAATCCGCCACAAAGTACTGTCAGCAGGAAGAAAAAGTACATCAACACGCCAGCGGCACACGTTGTTGCGATGGTTGAGTAAGCCGCCATGGCGCCAGTTGCAGGCGGTACGAACCAGCTGAACAACCCAAGGGTCATATCCCAGAGGGGAGATTCTAAAAACATAAAAAAAAGCAGGTTGATGGAACCTGTCAGCAAACCAATGCCCAGGGCAGGGCTCCAGCGCATCAGTTTCCAGGTTCGTACCAATGCCTTAAACGGATTGAGTGTTTCAAAATATATGACCGCTGCCCAAAGTGCAAGAAACGGAAACACCGCCCAGGACAGCAGTACCCCCACAAAACCTGATAACAACTCCAGAGCCAAAGCGAATCCTGGAATGAGCAATAACAAAGGTAGCCCCGAAAGCAAAACACGACGCGGCTCAAAAATCGGGCGTTTCGTAGCGTCTATTTCTTGTTCCAGGGCGCGGAAGGCTGCTACCGTTACGCAGGCAAGTAAAAAGATCTGAAAAAAATAAAGGCCGGGAGAAGATCCATTCCCAAAAAAGCTACCCAAACCACTCAAAATATCAAAAGGCCATAAAGCTTCGGCAGGATATGTGAAGGTTTCAGCGGCCGGATTTTCTGAAAGACCAAAGGCCCAGGCTGCAAAAGCTGCTGTGGTGGCAAAAAGCCCCAAAAGGGTCGTACGTGGATGGCGGGAAAGCGTGGTGAAGACATCAGAAAAGACTTCACCCACCGTTTTAATGCTGTGAAATTCAATGGCATGTTCCCGGCTGGGTGGTAATTCTTTATCCAGCGAAACAGGTCGAAAACTACCCGTACGGGCTTTGTGCCAGGGCAACCAAACGAAGTACCAGAGTATAAAAAACAGCGAGGTAAAAATGAACGCTGCCCGGATCAGATCCGGTGTGTCAGAATAGCGGGTCAGAAATCCTTCAAAAAAGCCTGCTAGAATAATCACCGGAACGATCCCGATAAAGATCTTTAATCCGCGCCGCATGCTGATCTGAAAAGCCTGTGTTCGCCGATAGGTTCCGGGAAACAGTAGTCCCGAGCCCGCTACCAGACCCGCCGCGCCCGCAATGATGATGGCGCTGATCTCCAGGGTACCGTGGATCCAAATGCTCAGAAAAGATTCCCAAAACACGCCTTGTTGCACAAAAAAGTATTGAAAGGCCCCCACCATGATCCCGTTTTGGATCATAATAAACACCGTACCAATGGAAGCAAAGACCCCGAATATCGCAGTACGTAAGGCTACAAAAAGATTGTTGGCCGTAATGCCTGCGGTAGCACCCAGCGGACCAGCATCTTTATAGACGGCCATTGGATCGCCGTTTTCAATATTTGCCAGGGTCATATCCACGTATTGGTCCCCCAGGATGATGCGTGCAAAATCGGGATTGACTATGCTGGACAGCACTCCGATACCAAAGGATAAAACAAACAGGGTAAAGGCCAATAAAAGGGCCTTACGTGCCTCCCACATGATGCGCGGAAGTTCATCAGTCCAGAAAAGGCGCAGGCGCTCCGCCGGGAAACGCCTTCCACGATAAATATTGTGAAATACCCGTTGTGCCAGGGAATTGAGAAACACCCGCACGGAGCGATTGGGGTAAAAGGTACGGGCATAAGAAAGGTCATCCGTAATTTGGATGAACAATTCGTTGAGCTTCTCCGGATCCCGTCGATCTTCCCGGAGCATCTGTTCGAAGTCCGCCCATTTTTCCCGGTTCTGTGCTATGAATTTTGTTTCTTTCATGGATGAGGTATGGGGTGTTCTAACAAAAGCAAATGTAGCGGGTTTAAGGTTTAAAGTCAAAGTGTCTGAACACTTCTAAACACATCAGGCACATGAGAACACATCAGATAGCTGACTTTTATACTTTGAACAAAGCTGAGTGCGCTGGTTTTTAATGATTTTAGCTCAAACGCATTATTTTTTTAACATAATTGACTTGCTAAAAAATCCTTTTAACCAACTTTAACCTCCCGTAAAATTTAGTTTAATGCTACCTTAACGAAAAATACGGATCAGAAGACCCTATTTTTGACCTAGAAAATATGCGCACCGGAACTGCGCAAAAATTCAATCAATTTTACGCCATGAAAAAAGTACATAAATCTCTGTTCTGGGCAATCGTCAGCCTGTTCGCTTTGTCCTCCCCTGCTGTTGGCAATGCGCAAGACGATCTCTACTACGATCCTGCCACGGATGCTCCAGCTCCCAGGCCGGCGGTGTACACTGAAGAGTACAATGACAACAACAATGTCACCCGTACTTACAACGACAATGACGAGTATTACGACGATGACGACGACTACGCATACGAGTATTCTTCCCGTATCCGTCGCTTCCAGCGTCGTTCACCTGTAGTGGATTATTATGATCCCTACTTTGTGGATCTGTACAACTACGATCCGTTCTTTTCCCCTGGAACTTCCATTTACGTCTATAACTACAACGACTACTGGTCTTACCGTCGCTGGCAACGTTACAATCGCTGGAATCGCTTCGACTACGGTTGGGGCGGCGGTGGCTGGGCAGGCGGCTGGGGAGGGGGCTGGAACAGTTGGGGCTGGAGTAGCCCTTACACTTTCAATCAGCCCTGGTACAACCCTTGGGTAGTTAACAATTACTACTACGACCCATACTGGACTTGTAACGGATACAATCCGTACTATCAAAATCAATACTGGGGCAACGGCTGGACCAATAACCACTATTATTACAACAATAATACGAACCATGGAAATGGTGGTGGTGACGGTTATGCACCAAAGACCTACACCGGCCCACGTAGAAACGGTTCCAGTGTAAACCCTGGCTACGCACGTATCCCTGACAGCAAAGGTCGATTGGCAACTTCCGAGACCAATGTTCCATTGCTTGAAAAAGCACCTGCCCGTACCACACGTACCGTTGGTGATTATGATGGCAATACTGCAGTAGGTCGTGGTAAAACAGCGGATCGTTCGACAGACCCAGGCACTACACGTCGCCCGGATGGTTCGACTGCAACGCCAGAAGGTCGTACCCGCACCGAAGCCCCAACGACTCGTGGTACTGAAACCCCAACTGGTCGCGGTGGTCAAACGCCTGCTACCAGAACAGAAGAAGGTTACAAGCCACGTCGTACGGAAGAGAGCCCGGTCCGCCCGCCACGCACAGAAACACCGACACGACGCAACGACAATGAGGGTGGAAGTGCTACGCCACGCCGTTCGGATCCGGCTCCAACCCGCACGGAGGAAAGCCGACCTGTTCGTCGCACCGAAGAGCGCTCTTATGAGCGTCCTACCCGCTCGAACAACAATGGCGGTGGTGGATCGACCCAGGAAAGCCGGCCTACCCGTTCATCCTCTGAAGGCAGCAGCACCCGCTCCAGCAGCGGTGGCAGCACCCGCAGCGAATCCGGTGGCAGTACCCGCAGTTCTTCTGGCGGTGGAAACAGCAGTTCCAAAAGTAGTGGTGGCCGTGGTGGCCGAGGCTAATACCGCCACTCTAATATAAAAAGGGGCGGAAATCGGTGCGAGTCGCCTTTTTCCGCCCTTTTTTTTGCAAAAAACTTAATGCCCTTAATTCTTAAATCTATACCGAACCATGAATAAGATACTCCTATTGGCCTTTTCAATGCTTTTTACAGGTCAGATTTTGGCTCAAAACGCCAGTGACGTACTCCGGTATTCTTACCTCCAGCCTGGTGGCTCAGCCCGTTATCTGGGGGCCGGCGGTGCATTTGGCGCCCTGGGTGCCGAGTTTGGCGCCATCAGCCAAAACCCTGCAGGCCTCGCGCTTTTTCGCACCGACGAGCTTACCCTGACTCCCTCGTTACACTTTGCCAAAACAACTTCCAACCTGAATGGAAGCAGCCCTTTTGACGATGACAAGAGCAAGTTTGGCTTTGACAACATCGGGCTCGTATTCAACACCACTCCTTCTGGAAAGCATTGGAAGGCCTTCAATTTTGGCATCGGATACAACCGCCAGGCAGATTTTAACCGCTCCCTTTATTACGAAGGCAGTGCTCCCGGAACCATCATGAATGGTTTTTTTGCGGAAGCCAACTCTGGCAATCTGGATCCGTTTGGTTCTGAGCTGGCATCCAATGCCAATGCTTTTTATGAAGATGTAGATGGCAACCTGACCTATGATTTTGCCGGAAATGAAAATGCCACCGTTCAGCGCACACATGCCGTTACTACTTCTGGCCGAATGAATGAAATGGCCATTGCTTTTGCCGGCAACTATGACGAAAAACTGATGGTTGGCGCAACCGTTGGTGTTCCTTTTATAAACTACCGTATTGAAGGAGAATATATTGAAAGTGACCCTTCCCAATCGGTGGATTTCTTTGATCAGCTGACCTATACCGAATACCTGCGTTCTTCCGGCGTGGGCGTGAATCTTAAACTGGGTGTCATCTATAAAATTTTACCTGCCCTTCGGGTGGGCGCTTCGTTTCATACCCCTACAGCTTTGAGCATCACTGATTCTTACAGCAATACTTTCGCTTACGATTATACGGACGGCAATGGCTCCACTATAGGCGAGGTTCAGGACTCTCCGGAGGGCACTTTTGACTACAAACTTCGCACACCCTGGCGTGCCAGCGCCAGTGCCGCGGTGGTGATCAAAAAAATTGGCTTCCTGAGTGCTGATGTGGAGCTGGTGGACTATTCCGCAAACCGGTATAATTTCACTGCCGATATAGCCAGCCAGGATAACCAGCAATATGAGCGGGAAGTGAACCGCGACATTCAACGCAATTATCAACAGACCATGAATGTACGTCTGGGCGGTGAACTCGTATTGGATGAGTTTCGCTTGCGTGGCGGATTCAATCTTTTGGGTAAGCCCGAAGCAGGCGCCACAGGATTCAATACCGGCCTCAGCGCAGGTGCCGGCGTTCGCGGAAAATCATTCTACCTTGACTTTGGCTGGCGTCGTGGACAAGGTGTAGGCTCGGTACAAGCCTATGGTGACGCCCCCGTAGCTAGTACTAAAGTTATAACCAATGACTTCCTGATGACCCTGGGATTCAAATTCTAAGCAGCTTTTTTCCCTCCGGACTGTTTGAAGCAACGCTCTGATTTTCAAAAGCTTGCACTTGATTTATACCATTTTTATGGTACAAAAGTCCATGGTATTTTTGTACCAGTACGGTAAAAAATATTTTTAAAACGTTGTTGCGAAGTTTAGCCAGGCTATCTTTGCAACAGCGTTTTTCTTTTAATCTGCGGCATTCTGCCGAGTTTTTGGTTCCCAACCGATTTTTTGATTTAAAGTATCTACTTTAAAATCGCCACAGCTACGACCGTAAGGTTACAATTTGTGGTCTGTGCTGTGTTCACTTTGTCGACCCCGGTATTCTGAACCATAATTTGTATCTATTTATAATCTCATGGTTGCCCCTTCCGGTTAGGCTCGCGGTGAGGGGCTTTTTTTAAACAATGCCAGATTATGGCTTTCAATACATTGCCCAAAAAACCTTAAGAAAATACCTGACCGATAAGAAATCGAATTGAAGAATGGCCCTTGGCCTCTCGGTTTTCCCGTTTAATCTGGGTTTTCGAACCTTTTTTACCCCCCTCAAAGAGGCCCGCTCAGGCGGGTCTTTTTGTTTGTCCGTGTCATTTGCTGCTTCCGCAAAAATATAATCCAACTTGTCAGTTTTGCTTCCGAAAATTGCAGCCGGCAATAAACCAAATTACATGCGAATTGACTTTCCAAAAGGTTTTTTATGGGGCTCATCCACTGCCGCAGCGCAGGTGGAAACAGCCGGTGAGCACCCCTGGAGCGGGTTGCGCGCGCTGGATGGATATATCTTTGAGCGGACTACGGACCATGAACTTCGTCGGGAAGCGGATGCCAGGATCATCGCGAGGTTTGGATCGGTATACCGCTGTGGGGTCGACTGGAGTCGCTTGCAGACGGAGCCCTTCGCGAAGTTCGACAAGGAGGTCGTAGCCGAATACCGCGCTTTTTTTGAGGACCTGCGCCATCGAAAAGTCGCATTAATGTTCGTTTTGCATCATTTTGCTCACCCAAACTGGTTTGAGCAAAAGGGTGGATGGACTGACGAAGACAACATTCCACTATTCCTGGACTATGTACGGCAGTGTATCAAGCATTTCGGGGAATATGTACGGGTTTGGAACACCTTCAATGAGCCCAATGTATATGCCATGAACGCTTTCATTCTGGGCAATTTTCCACCCCAAAAAAAAGGCCGGTTCCTAACCGCCAACCGGGTACTCGATAATATGGGAAAGGCCCACGATATTGCCGTCACTATGCTGCGCGATAAAACCGATGCGCCCATTGGCATTTCACTCAACACGGCTTGTTTTGAAGGCCGTGGTATTTTGGGTAAAATAGTGGCCGCCTTTACGGATTGGTGGTTTATCACCCGGGCTGCAAAACCCTTTGAACGTTGTGATTTCTGGGGACTTAGTTATTACGCATATATGATCTTTGACCCCTTGCCCATGGATGCCATTTCCAGAAAAAACAGTCTGATCAAATTGGGCATCCCACACGACAAAATGTGGGGCTACCGTCCGGAAGGATTGGGCGAGGTGATGCGCCGTTTTTACAAAAAATATGGAAAACCGATCATCATTACTGAAAATGGCATTTGCACGGATGATTCGCAGCAACGCATCGGGGCGATCAAAGACTATCTGAAAGTTTGCCATCAGGCCATCCGGGAAGGGATAGACCTGCAAGCTTATATGCACTGGAGTACCTGGGACAATTTTGAGTGGCACCTGGGCCCGACTTTTCGCTTTGGTCTGGCCAGGGTAAACCTGGAGACCATGGATCGTGAAGTGACGCTGGCGGGGGAATTTTATGAACAGGTGGTGCGGGAAAACGGATTTGATATTTAATAAATTCTATTTTATGCAAACCAAACTTCATTTTCGTGTTTTTGCAATGTTGCTGGTCTATGGCGTACTCAAGTTCATGGGCGGATCATTCGGCACCCTGTTGCTTTATCCGGTTACGATGCTCGTGACCTTTTTACACGAATTTGGCCACGCCGTGGGTGCTATCCTGACTGGTGGTTCAGTCGGCGGCCTTCAGGTAAATTCTGATGGAAGTGGTTATACCACTACACTCGGGGGCAGCCCGGGTGTGGTGCTGATGGGCGGCTATCTCGGCAGTGCGATACTGGGCAATATCCTTTTCCGGATCGGGGCACGGCACCACCGCCTGGCACAAGGCACTTTGCTGACCATGGCGGCATTTATGGCCCTGGCGGGCCTGCTCTGGTTTGAGTCGTTTGAAAGTACCGGTATTTTATGGCTTTTTGCCCTTTCATTGGTCTTTATTGCCTTAAAAACACAGTTGGATCAGGATGTCCTGATGTTCCTGGGACTGGCTGCCGTGCTGTACATCATCCAGGATTTCAACGTCGGGCCCAGCAGTGACCTGGCCATGTATGAAAAGGTCGTTGGGGTATTCCCTGCAAAAGTCTGGATGTATATCTGGCTGGGGTTGGCAGCGGTGCTATTCTATTGGAATCTGAGTGGTCTTTTTCGCAAAAACCGGCCGGTGTAAACTCATTTTAAAACACCAAGGAACTGAGTGAAATGGTATGCCCCTTCCAGGGCAGATGCATTAAATTTTTGAAGTACAATTTACGAAGGGCAGAAGTATTTTGAGTGACGAGTGATGATTACATGAGTGATGATTGTTGAAGTTGAGGGACGATGGTTGAAGTATGATGGTTGATGGATGGAACCTCGGCCATCGAAAATCAAACTTCTAACTCAACAATCATCACTCCTGTAATTGTCACTCAAAAAAATCTGATTTTAATGCGTTTGCCCTGCTCCTTCTTTTTGCCTTAGTTCTACTTTATTCCTTTCGCTTCGTTCCAAAGCACATCCATTTCAGCTAAGGTCATGTCCTGCAGAGGTTTAGGAGCCTTGCTTTCTATGTATTCAAAACGCTTTTTGAACTTCCGGTTCACGCGCTCCAGCGCAGTTTCAGGGTCAACCCCGATAAACCGGGCATAATTGACGAGGGAAAAAAGTACATCGCCAAACTCATCTTCGATATCAGCCTGTGGCGCATTGTTTTCGATATTTTCTTTCAATTCACCGATCTCTTCTTCCACTTTGGCCCAGACCTGATCCCGGTTTTCCCATTCGAAGCCTACTTGTTTGGTTTTTTCCTGCATCCGGTAAGCTTTCACCATGGCGGGTAAACCGGACGGTACGCCTTCCAGAATGGACTTTTTGCCTTCTTTGAGCTTCAGTTGTTCCCAGTTGCGCTTCACTTCTGCTTCGTCGGCCACTTTTACGTCGCCATAAATGTGTGGATGGCGGGAAATGAGCTTTTCACAAATGGCATTCAATGCATCTGCAATGTCCCAGGCACCCTGCTCTGATGCGATGCGGGCATAAAAAACCATGTGCAGCATGATGTCTCCGATCTCTTCTTTTACCCCGGCGAGGTCGGCAGACAGAATGGCATCGGCCAGTTCGTAGGTCTCTTCAATGGTGAGGTTTCGCAGGCTTTCGTGGGTTTGCTTGCGGTCCCAGGGACACTGCTCCCGGAGCTCGTCCATGATGGTGAGCAATCGGCCAAAAGCCTCGAGTTTTTGTTGATCGGTATTCATATCTGAGTAATTGAAGAGCAAAGGTAGCAGGAGTTGTGGGGTGGCACTAACGAAGCAGTGAGACATCGCCTTTTTCAACAAAACGCTGCCTCGTACCGGCGATGATTGCCTCATATTCCAGTTGCCAGACATAAACATCGGAAGCCGCATCGACCCCTTTGAACTGGCCATCCCAGCCTGTAGCAGGTTCATTGGTTTCGAACACCATTTCTCCCCAACGGGAGTAAACCCTAAGTCTGGATAATAATACGTCACAAGGGAAAAAGGGTCGGAACACGTCGTTTGCGCCGTCTCCATTGGGTGTGAAAGCATTGGGAAACATGGCCTCTTTGGCGCCTACCACCACGATTTTTGAAATCTCGTTGCCGCAGCCATTGAACTCACCTTTGCGCGTGACCACGATGCGGCCTCCTTCGGTATGGCAGATACGGCCCGGCTCGCCCGGATCGGGTGCTGCCCCTTCGAGCTTCAGGGTATATTGGACGCCTACTACACTATCCAACAGGGTGATCTGCGTGCATTCTCCGGGACAAAGCGTACTGTCTGCGATCTCGAAATCAAGATCGATCGGCAGACATACCGTTTTGGGGATGAGCGAAACATCTTCGATGGTTAAAATGGCATTTTGTGCTGTAAAGCCGATGGTTTCTTCAGGCACAAAAGCGGTCTGCTCCAGCAGCACCGTTTCCCGCTTCAAGCCGGTAGCAGCCGGACAACAATCGCCGGCAATACCCTCCCGATCCGTTTTCGACAGGAAAAAATTGGTTTGATTGCCTGTGGTGCTGGTGCCCGCGGTGACGAAACCATCTGCAGACGCTTTGACCTGCCAGACAATATTGCCGATTCCGTCGCCTTTGTAGGTATTTTGCCAGAGCATATCATTGGCTGCATTGATCTTGATCAGGGTAGCCGGGGTGCCGCTGGGGGAAGGTCTGCCCAGACTGAGTACAAACTGGTCGCCGGGCAAGGTAATAAGGTCCGTCACTCCAATGTGTTTTCCAGGAATCCCATACGTGTAAGAGGTCTTTAAATTCCCATCGCGGTCGGTGGTCAGGGTCCAGGCTCGTGCATAATCATCGTTAAAACCCTGAGAATTGCCGGCAAAGAGCAATCCGCCATTTTCAAGCGGCGAAATCTGGCTCAGCAGGTCTGTATTCGTCCCGATCGAATAGCGTTGAATGGCGCCCGGCATATTCCCGTTGACGTCGAACCGGGCATAAATACCCTGGGATTCGTTGATCTCAATATGATATCCACTGCAATGGATGAGCCCTAGTGGATCCTGCCAGCATTCTCCGAGTTGTTCGTAGCCCGGCTCTCCGAAAATGTGCGACCAGACCACATCGCCGTTTTCGTTGATCTTTACGGCCAATGCATCGCGGTCTGTGGAAGAGATCACAAAATCGCCGGTAAGCAAATATCCGTCCTTGAGTGGAGAAATTTTGGGCATCCGACTGCTTGGGCCTGCCCGCTTGCTCCATACCAGCGCGCCATCTGCCGGGCTGATCTTCATCCAGCTTGCCTTGGCTTCACCACTCATATTGAAAGCGTCAAAAGCCACCAGGAGATTACCATCGGAGCTGCGCAGGATGTCCATTGCTTCCGTGCGCTGTCCACTGAAATAGGTTTTTGCCCAAAGTTTTTCACCTTTTTCATTGAGCATGACGATCATCATTTTCTGCTGACTGCTGTTTTGCAGGCCGGTGGAGCCCGCCACTACAATCCTGCCGTTGGGCAGTACTTCGAGGGTATTGGCCCGGTCGGTAAAAAAATGATCGTAAGTTTTTATAAAGACATCCTGCGCAGGGAGCAATGCAGGGAAAAGCAGCATCAGGAGCAGATTTACACGCCATTGCCTGCGCAAATGGGTCAGCAGTTTCGTAAGTTTCATGGGGCAAAGATAGTGGCCGGTACTGCGGGTATTTTGTCTTTTTTGAGCCATAGGGTCGTATTAAAACACCTTCACCAATCTCCTGGCAACCGCCTCATTATCAAAATGCTGTTCGCAAAACACCCTCGCCCGGGCACCCAGCGCTCCAAGATTTGCACCTTCGGAATAACACCAGCGCATGGCTTCCAACCACTCCTGTGGTTGTTCGGCCAAAAGGCATTCCCGGCGGTCTTCTGCGTCAATGCCTTCGATGCCCAGTCGGGTGGAAAGCACCACTTTGCCCACAGCCATCCCTTCCAGAATTTTTGCACGCATGCCACCTCCGGAAAGCAAGGGCACGACCATCACAGCGTGCTGGTTCAAAAAATCTGCTGCATCCGGAACCTCGCCATGAAAGGTGACGCGTTCCAGATCTAGTTCGCGGAGCCAGCGCGGGGCTGTGCGGCCAGCAATGTGAAAGGTAAGTTCCGGAAAATTCGGGGCCAGCAAAGGCAGCCAGACCATATCCAGAAACCAGCGCAAACCCTCCTGATTGGGCATCCAATCCAGTGACCCAATGAAAGAAAGACTGAGAGGCTGCTGAAAACTCCCTGGATCAGGATGGTAATCCCGACAATCCAGTCCGATGGGGCACACGGTAGCCGGATGTCGCAGTCCCAGGGCCTGAAACTGCTCAATATCGCGCTGGCTTATGCCGACCACCAGATCGCAGTGGTTGATCTGTTCCAGTTCGTAAGTTTTAAGGCGGGGAGTGATTTTGCGCAAATACCACTGTTTCCATGGACTTGCGTTTTCAGCCACCCGTTCCCAGATCTCATGTTCTACGTTATGGGTCCGTAGCACCGCCTTTGCATTGGGGGCATATTTTCGAATGACTGGCAGGTAGTGCGCCAGGAAAACCGATTCCAGCTGCACGACGTCAAAAGTATTGGCTGTCAATATTTCAGCGAGTTTTTCGGCAAATTCAGCACTTTCAAAACGCTCGACATGGTAAGATTTTTTGCTAAAAAACAGGTTGCGCAGGGCCGCGAGTGGGCGAATGTGATTTTCCACAAAAACGGCATGCATGGCCACGTAATGGTTAAAATCCGGAGGCAGCGTGGAAAGATCGAACCAGTGCTTGCTGGTATTCATAGAAAGCAGGGTCACCTCGTGGCCCAACGCGGCGTAAGCTTTTGCCAGATAGGTCACAGCAATGGCACCGCCGTCTTTGAGCGGGTAAGGAAACTTATGGCAGAGTTGTAGGATGCGCAACCTCTTTTCTATGTATGATATATGAAGTATGATGTATGAATTTGTTTGGTTGCTATAGTCTTGATTATAGGAATATTTGCTTTAGGGCGGTCCAGAGTAAGGTTTTTTTGGTTTTATCTGGCTCCAGGGCGGAGAGTTTTTCTGCGAACAACCAGGTGTAGCCATAAAAATTCAAGGGCTGGTAGGCCTGTACCTCAAAAGATAAACCCAGCTGGGCGGGAGTCAGTCCAAAGACCAGAATCTGTTTCGGCGCGAGTGCTTTTAGGTCAGTCGCCAGCGACCGGGACTCATGGGCCGGGATCTCGGCGAGCAGGGCATCCTGTGCCAGATTCAGGTTGGCTGCCGCCAGTATTTTGGTTAGAAAATCCCGGTTGGCCGAAGCATTCGGTTCTTCCTGAACAAGCACCAACAATTGGCGCGCAAATCCGCCCGTTGCATTGGAGGCTGCGGATTTTTCAGCGGTTAAAAAAAGGAGTTCGTTTGCCAGGAGCATGGTATTAGACTTGTTTCGGCGAAATTAGGAACCTTCGCGTATTTGTCAAAGGTAATCATTCCAAAATCCTACCCAGTACGAATAAGTCCTATTTCTATATTTTGAAAAAAAGCACCCTTTCCGATAGAACTGTTGCATGTGTATAAATAGCCCTGCTTTTATACACCAAATAAAATTTTGTACAAAATTTTGAACGATTTAATATCCATGGTTTAACTATTTCTTTCCACATTTGCCCGTCGCATCTTCCAGATAAGATGTTCATTTCCATCACTTAATTCTATCTATTGTATGAAGCAATTTAACAAACTGGCGCTTGTCGCGCTCCTTCTCCTCATCGGTGCAAGTGCCTGGGCACAGGGTTCCGTGCAAGGTATGGTCAAAGATGCCAACGGCGATCCGCTGATCGGAGCCTCCGTGGGTGCTGCTGGTACCGGAAAAAGTACCGCCACAGACATCAACGGAAAGTATTCACTTCCGTTGCCCAATGGCAGTTACCAGATCAATGTTGCCTACACCGGCTATAAAACATTTTCACAAGCGGTGACCATCAGCGGTGCTGCCGTGACGATTGATGCTACGCTCGAAGCCTCTGACCTTACCCTGGAAGAGGTCGTGATCAGCACCGGCAGCCGCAACACACAGCGGACCATTACGGATTCTCCTTTGCCGATCGACATTCTTTCCAACAATGATATCCGGAGCACCGGTCAGCCAGCTTTTGACCGTGCTTTGATGTATCGGGTGCCTTCGTTCAACTCCGTGCAAACGCCTGTGAACGATGCAACATCCCTGCTTGACCCGTATGAGATCCGCAACATGGGTCCAAGCCGTACCCTTGTGCTGATCAACGGCAAGCGCAAAAACGCCAGCTCCCTGGTGTACATACAGACCTCTCCGGGCCGCGGTGAAGGTGGTGCAGATATTTCTGCCATCCCAACGGAAGCCATCAAACGCGTGGAGATCCTGCGCGACGGTGCTTCTGCTCAATATGGTTCTGATGCCATCGCAGGCGTTATGAACGTGATCCTGAAAGATCGGTATGACTATGGTTCTGTAACGCTCAATACCGGTGTTACCAGCAAAGGCGATGGTGAAATGATCGGCCTGACCCTGAACAACGGCTCGAACTTTGGAGACAAAGGCTTTGTGAACTATACCGTGGCCCTTTCGCATCAAAGTCTGGCGAATCGCCCTGGTGATGTGGATGCACAGGGAGAAGCAAATGACTTTGGTGCTAACCTTGCCGATGTACAGGCGTTCCTCCGCGACTTTCCGGATGCAGGCAACGTCAACGGCGACCCCGAAAAAGCGGCTGCCCGCTTCCTCATCAACGCCGGTATTCCTGTGGGAGACAACTCTGAAGTATATGGCAACATGGCCTACGTGTACAAAAAAGTAAACAGCTTTGCCAACTATCGCACGCCTTACTGGCGCGGCCCTGAAGACAACCCCTACGCACAACTTGCGGCAGCTGCAGGCAAACCATATGTTGGCTATGCGCCTTCTTTTGACGGTGACCTGGTAGACTATAATGGTACTGTTGGTGTGCGCACAGACAAAAACGGCTGGCGCTCTGATGTGAGTTTCACGACCGGTAGCAACAAACAGCTTTATACCGTCAATAACTCTCGCAACCGCGATTTGGGACTTAACAGCCCGCTTACTTTCAAACCAGGTGGATACTCCTTCCGACACAATGTGGGTAACATTGACGTATCCAAAATGCTGATCGACAACCTCAATTTCTCGATCGGAACTGAGTTCCGTCAGGAAACCTATGAGATCATTGAAGGGGATACCGCTTCTTACGTGGGTACCGGTGCGGACTCTTTCCCTGGCACCCGTGAAAACAACGCCAGCGAAAACACCCGTTACAACTACGGTGGATATGTTGGCTTGTCATACGATATTACCAAAGACTTCCTTTTGGACGCTACCGTTCGTACGGAGCGATACAGTGATTTTGGCAATGCCTTCGTATACAAGATCAGTTCACGTTACAAACTCCTGGACGACAAACTGACGCTACGTGCTTCTTATTCAACAGGTTTCCGTGCGCCTCAACTGCACCAGATCTACCTTCAGATTGCACAGCAGAGCTTCGTACCTGGTCAGGGCATCCAGACCAAAGGTATCTTCAACAACAATAGCCCACAGGCTAAACTGCTGGGTGTTGGTCAATTGAAGGCCGAAGAGTCAACCAATATCACCGTTGGTTTTGGTCTGAAACCAAGCCGGAATTTCAACTTTACACTGGACTACTACAACATCGCAGTAGACAATCGCATCATCTTAGGTTCAGAGATCGGCCCAACCGGTGATCCGAACAATGCACTGGACAAAGTATTGGCAG
Organism: Saprospiraceae bacterium; assembly: GCA_044350425.1. Classification (GTDB taxonomy): domain Bacteria; phylum Bacteroidota; class Bacteroidia; order Chitinophagales; family Saprospiraceae; genus M3007. The sequence goes on from JBILHS010000005.1 coordinate 34,885, forward strand.
ACAATGGTATCGTAGCAGCAAGCTTCTGGACCAACGGTATCAACACCCGCACCAGTGGTATTGACGTGGTTGCCAGCTATCGCAATGTGATGCTTGGCAGTGGCAAACTAGCTTTTAACCTGGCCGCCAACTATGTGATCAACAATGGACTGGAAGGTGCTAAAAGCACCAGCGACTATGAGTCTGGCGACATCAACCAGCCCAACGGTAATGTCATCAACCCATCATTGATTGCTGCTGCAGGCAAAAGCGTGTTTGACTATACCCAGGATGCCCTGCTCTTTTCTTCCCGCCCGAAATACAAGGCGATCCTGGGTATCGACTATGGTGTGAAGAAGATCAGCGTCAGCCTGAACAATACACTTTTTGGCCCAACCACTTTCCGTCAGGCAGGCTTGAATGCGAATCTGAAAACAGTATTCAAACCAGCCGTCGTGACCGACCTGGGTTTAAATTTCGAACTTTCGAAAACACTGAGCCTTGGCATCAATGTGAATAACATTCTCAATGTATTGCCAAAATGGGAGTTGAAAGCACTCAATGCTGCCGGCGAAGCTGTATTGGCCGATCCGGTACAGGTGAAGAACAACTCTAACGCCATTACTTTCAACCAGCGTTACAACATCGTAACTTATGATGGCTCACAGTTCAGCCAATTGGGTACTACGTTGGCTGCTAATTTGCGGGTAACGTTCTAGTCAAATGGAATTGGTTAATCCAGAATTATTAGGGTTGACAAGATTCTGAAATGGCTCAACATAATAGCCCCCCCCCTTCCTGCTGCTTAGCGGGAAGGGGGGGGTATATGTGCAATCTGGCAATTTGAAATAACCAGATTTTTCCATATTTTTGCAGACGTCATTTAAACACAAAAACTATTTTACCCTTGAAAACATCGATTCCGCTGCTATTATTTATTTTTTGGGCAGGTGTAATCCGTGGACAAAAAGACACCGAATTTTGGTTTGCAGCGCCCGAAGTAACGCAAGGACAGGGCGCGGTGGATTATGATCGCCCCGTCACGTTCAGGATTTCAACCTACGAATCGGCTGCTACTGTTGTCCTTTCTCAACCCGCCAATCCTAGCTTTCCCATCCAGAATATTTTTCTGCCCCCCAATACAAGCGGGGAAATCAGTTCGCTTCTTTTTGGCATCAACAACGTGGAATGTACCCCCGCGAATACGGTTCTGAATCGGGGCTTTTTGATCACCGCTACCACGCCCATAACGGCCTACTACGAGGTTATCGGCGGCTGTCAGTGTAACCCCGAAATCTTTTCAATGAAAGGTAAAAACGCTTTAGGTAAGGAGTTTTACGTGCCATTTCAGACCTATTTACCCAACTCGACCAATCCAAACCACCTACCTATCCCGCGCGCTTCTTTCAACATTGTGGCGACCGAGAACGGAACAAACGTGACTATCACACCAACTAAAGCGATCGTGGGTCACGGGGCCGGATCTACGTTTAGCATTGTTTTACAAAAAGGGCAAACCTGGGCGGGAGAGGCCATCGGCTGGGAACCTGACCAACATCCCTCCGGAACGCGCGTAGTGGCCAATAAGCCAATTGCTGTGACCATTGAGGATGATCTGCTTCGTGGCGTTGTCTTTGGTGGGAGTTGCAGTGACCTGATGGGCGACCAGATCATCCCCACGAGCAAAATGGGGAGGCGGTACATCGTGCAAAAAGGATTTCTGACGGGTACAGAAAAAGCTTTTATAGTGGGTACTGTTGCTGGTACGCAGTTGAAAGTGAACGGCCTGTTTGCAGGTTTGGTAGGTGCTGGGGAGACCTTTGTGGTAGATATTGATGGCGGACAATATTTTATTGAAGCCACCGAGCCAGTGGGGGTATTGCAATTGACAGGCAATGGCTGCGAAGTTTCCGGAGAGATCATGCCACCATTGGATTGTACAGGCTCTACTTCGGTTAGATTTGTACGGCCAACCAATGAGCCTTTCTGGCTTGAAGTGGTCACCCGTACAGGATTTGAAGGTGGCTTTTTGCTCAATGGGATTGCGGGCTTGATTCCGGCATCTGCATTTTCGATGGTGCCGGGTTCCGGTGGGGAGTTTGTTGCAGCCATTTTGCCGTTTGATGAATTTGCCGTTCCAGCTCAGTTCTCATCCATTTTAGGGAACAGCTTAGGTAAGTTTCACGCAGGTTTTTTGTGTGGTGCTCAATTTGCCACTGGGGCAAGGTTTGGTTTTTTCTCTGATTTCAACAATGTAACAGAAGTACAGGATAGCGTTCTGTTTTGTGAAGGCGACACCATTGTCTCCCACGGCATAAGTATCACACAGGCGGGTCTTTTTTCAAAAACCATTTCGAACCCCGAAGGATGTGATACTACCTTTTTCGTGCAGGCTGCATACCAACCTTTCGTGAACCGTACGGAAAGCCTTTACTTTTGCTCCGGCGACACCATTCAGGTATATAACTTAGAAATCAGTCAGGCTGGAATCTATGCGGACACCTTGTTGGCAACGGTAGGATGCGATACTATTTTGAACCTTTTTGCTTATGAGACCTCTCTGATTCCGAAGGTGGTAGCCCTTGATTTTTGTGTCGGGGATACCGCAGCCAGGTATGGGCATTTGTTCACGGAAAGCATGATTTTTATGGACACCATTCCAGGTTTGACGGCCTGCGACACCATCTTGACCATTCTTGCGACTGCGCATCCACTCCCCATGTTATCTACGCATATTCACTTATGTCCCGGCGATTCGGTGACCATTGCAGGTAAACCTTTTTTTAGTCCCACAAGTTTTAACCTTTTACTGCCGGCAAACGGAAATGGTTGTGACACAATCGCTACATTCACCATCAGCCAATCTGAGCTGTCTATCTCCATAGCCGACACCCTCTACACGACGTGGAATCAACCTGTGATCCTGCCCTTAGAGATTTTTGCCTCCTATGGCACGGAGATACAGTGGTATCCACCGAGGGGGCTGGACGATCCTAGGATACAGGATCCAACTGCAACTTTAACCGGGTCGCAAGGCTATCAGGTGCTTGTAAAGGATTCGACCGGATGTGAGGCAGGAAAAGCGGTTTGGGTTTTTGTAGAGGTTCCCGAATGTGAATCTGCGGTATACATCCCCAATGTTTTTCGGCCCAATGAGGATGGGCAAAACGATTATTTGACCGCTTTTACCAAATTGGACTGCATTTCAAAAATTAAGGTGCTCCGGTTTTACGATCGTTGGGGCGACCTGGTTTTTGAGCGGTACGACTTCCCACCCAATGATGAGCAACAAGGCTGGGACGGTATTTTCCGCAAAAAACCTGCTTCGCCTGGCGTTTATGTTTATTACCTGGAGTTGGAATACTATGATGGCCGCATCAGTAAAATGAAAGGGGATGTGACCTTGATCCGTTAACGTGAATCTTTGAATATCAAGGTTCTGGGCGTTTTAGCAACCAATTTGTAGCCTTGATCGCGAAGGAATGCATAAACGCCGGAAGATTGGGCATTGCCTTCGTTGGGATCAAATTGGGTGTCTTCAGCCAGGACAAAAATCGGGCGGAAGACTTGCCAATCGTTGGAGCGCAATACCATCTCGTCCAAACCTTCTACATCCACACTGAGAAAATCAATTCGTGTGCCACCAGGCATGTTTTGTTGCAAGACCTCACGAAGCGGGAGTATTGGCACTTCCACTTTTTTTGTGATACTGTAACGCCCGCCAGAGGCTCTTTCCTGAGCTACCTGTTCAGAAAGAGTGTTTAGCGCTGGCTCATCAAAACAGAAAAAAGTAAGATTTCCGGCTTCTGCCCCGATCCCTAATTCAAGGTTAATATCACGTCGACGGACCCAGCCAAATGGCCGCATACTGCCCGGAGTCGCGTCAATGTTGATCCCGCGCCAACCTTTTTTATAAAAATGATAGGTATTTGAAAATCGAACCGGATGGTGTGCACCTACATCCACAAAAAACCCACGGTAACCTTTTGGCAATTGCTCAAACAATGCACGCATGACCATATCTTCCCCATCCTGGGAATAAGACTTTTGGAAACGAAGGTAATCAAGCACTTGAAGGGCGATTTTTTTGAGCAACATGGAAGGATTAATGTTTCAATTTTATGACCTCTGTCCCGCAAAGGACGGGAAAAAAGTACAAGCGAAAGTATTGTAGACTGTTGGCGGCGCTTAAAAACAATAATCCGATTTGGCCAGACTGGTATCCAGGCCTCCACTGCCATTATGCTGCGATGGAAAAGCGTATTTGGGCAGATTTCCAGTCGGAAATCCGTCGTCGTTACAATGGTAGGCGCAGGACTTTCCTTCATACGTTTTTTGTTGTCCATCAATGAATTCCACCACAGCAACATAGTTAAAACTACCTTGATAAAAGGAACCGTCAGATTTTAAGCCATTCCAGCCACCCGCAGCAGGATCATTGGGCAGGACATTTTGCTTGCTAAACAGGAGGTTGCCACTTTCATCTGAAAAAATCACTGACTTAACTTGAGTGACCGTTTCATTAGAAAAAACGTTCAGCCAATTGTTATCACCGGAGTTATCAATGATGAAAACATTGGGTATATAAACACCGGTCTTCAAGGTGCTGTCAATCAGATTGCCATTGACATCTGTATAAGGTACGGTGATAGAAAAAGCATCTGTAGTGGGCTCGGTGCCACAGCAGTTTTCGTAAACTGAAGGATGGTCCTTGCAGGCAAGGTTTGTTAATAGCAGCACTGCTGCGTAGAAGATGGTATTGTGTTTCATTGTGTTTATTTTAGCATCGGTTTATCTGTTAAACATCACAAATATCAATCGCTTTCGCCAAGGAAGCAAGTTTATCACCCGCCGTCGGGATAAACTCCTGTGCCACATACCCTTTATACCCGGTTTCAACAATGGCCCGCATGATGGCCGGATAGTAGAGTTCCTGCGTTTCGTCAATTTCATTTCGGCCCGGTACCCCGGCGGTATGGTAATGACCAAAGTACTGGTGGTGGTCGCGGATCGTATGGATCACGTCGCCTTCATTGATCTGCATGTGGTAAATGTCGTAGAGCAGCTTGAAGTTTTCTGAACCCAGGCGTTTGCAGAGTTCAATGCCCCAGGCGGATTTATCGCACATGTAATCCTTGTGATCTACTTTGGAGTTGAAGAGCTCCATTTGGATCACCACGCCGCTTTTTTCGGCCAGCGGCAGGATTTTTTGCAAGCCGCTTACGCAGTTTTTCAGACCCGTTTCGTCGTCCATGCCGTTGCGATTTCCACTGAAACAGATCAGGTTTTTGTAGCCAGCCTTTGCTACCTGTTGGATCACATCCGAATAGTTTTGCACCAATTGGGCGTGGTATTGCGGGTCGTTAAAGCCTTTGGTAAGCCCTATCTCTGCACCATTGCACATGGAGGAATCGAGTCCGTGTCGTTTCAAAATATCCCATTCTTTGGGTCCGATGAGGTCAATGGCGGAGAGCCCGATCTGTCTGGCGAAAATGCAGAGGTCGCCCAGGGAAATATCGCCATAGGTCCAGCGGCAGACGGAGTGGCGGATGTTTCCTTTTCTGGTGAGTGGTTTAGTAGTGAATGGGGGATTGGGGATTGGCTCGTTTTCTGCGAAAGAAAAACTGGGGGAAGTCGCGAGCGCAGCGGCTCCAGCGACCAGGGTTTTCAGGGCGTGGCGACGAGTGGACATATTTTAAAAAATGCGCGAAACTCATTTCGCTGGTACAAAACTTTGCTGTGAATTAATTCAGTTTTCCAGTTTCTTGAAGAGTTTGGGAAACCTCTTTTTTAGTTCATTTTCATCATCAAAGTCCCAATCCATTTGTATCTCAGGGGATGAAATACGATTGATCTTTTCATAAAAAGTATCCATGGATTGCCCCGTTTTCATTTCAAAAGCCATCGACGAAACACCTAGCAGGGCTTCACACTCATATTCTCTAAAATCAAAATCGTCGTCATGAATGTATCTTGAAAGATCATCGGGGTTCGCCAACGCACTTTGGAAAATGTTTTTCCCCTTGCTGATCAGCCAGGCCCTAAAATAATCAAAACCATCGTCAGAACAGCCACCATTGATCAGATACGCGGCTCCCCACAGGTTAGTTTGATAGGATATAGCCAGCATTTCTTGCAGAATATGCTCAAAGGCCACAATATCTTCAACAGAACGATTTTGCAAATATTCACCAAGTAATTCCATCTGAGCTTCATGATCTTCAGAATTTTTTCTGGCACGCTCGATCAAACTCCAAAATTCGTTTTCGCTAAATTTACTCAACCTATTATCGAGCGTTTCAAGATATCCTTTTTTTAGTTTTTCACGGATCAGTTTCTCGGCTTCCAGCAGGGCCTCTGCATTGGTATCAAAGTTCCTGGTATTGGTAACTCCGGCGGTACTTGTCCTGCCAAAAACGACAGTCATGGTATTTTCAGAGATTTCCACTTTCCAAAACTTGTCCGATTTTTCATCCTTGTAAGTAAAATGTCGATTCATATTTATAATTATTTATACGTGTATATAACAATCTAAATGTAAGGCGATTTATTTCATAGGCTCCTAAAAATATGGCAATCTAACAATAAACTCCGTCCCAACTCCTTCCTTACTATCCACTTCAATGCTCCCGTGATGCAGACGCACAACGCCGGCCACATAATTCAAGCCCAATCCGTGCCCTTTGACATCATGTACATCGCCAGTAGGCACCCTGAAGAATTTTTCAAAGATCCGGCCCAGGTATTCCGTAGGGATACCCCTGCCCTGGTCGCTGACTTTCAGCGTTAACTGATTTTCGGAATGCGATAGGCTGACCAATATTTTAGGCGGCAAAGTGCTGTATTTCAGCGCATTTTCTAACAGGTTGTACAATACACTCACCAAATGCAACCGATCCCCACGCAATAAGAAATCCGTGCCTGAGAAGGAAAAACTTACCTCTGCCCGGTATTTTTCAAACTGCAATTTCATCGCGATCAGTACTTCTTCTACCAGGGCGCAAAGATCGATCGACTCTGTTTTAAGTTCCGGGTCGCCTTGCTCGAAAAGCGACATCCGCAGCACTTTGTCCACCAGCAAGGTGAGCCGGTTGAGCTCAAGTTGAGCAATGGCGAGGTATTCCCGGGTGCGGGCAGGGTCAGCAAGCGCATCGAAATTTTGCATCGCTTCGATGGCCACACTCACGGTTGAAATGGGTGTTTTCAACTCGTGCGTCATATTCCGGATAAAATCATTTTTGATTTCCGTGAGGCGCAGTTGCTTTCTAAAACTTTGATAGACAAACAAAAAGGCCAGTCCCACGCAAGCAAAAAGCAGGATAGAAAACAGGATTTGCGGGCTGATCTTCTGAAATATATATCCCTGATAATCGCTGATGCCAATACCCAGTTGTTCGCCACTCAGCATATCGGTGTAATTGCCGGCCATGAATTGACCACGCTGATTTTCACTGTAGGCAAAACTGTCCGGCCGGATCACTTTCCAGGCCACCGGCAATCCGGCTTTCTGTATCCCTTTTCCGAAATTCAACTCCAAAGACTTCAATATCTGTGGGTTGAACGACCCTGAAACTTGCTCCTGTACGGTATCTGAGGCCATCAACATGGATAAGGTGCCCTTCATTTCAGGCTTATCCAGCGTTCGATCCGAGTTCAACATCAATTTCATTTCTGTTTGACTGGTGTCCATCGTATTGATCACCATGCCTGTATGGATCGAACGTTCCTGCACAAAAGCAAATGTTCCCACTGAATCAGACTTGTGCTGAACGGCTGGCATACGCATCGAAATGCTAATGGTAGAATCACCGCCGCTACCATCTAATCTTCGGATGATCAGCTGGTCAAACATCTTACGCTCAATACTTTGCACCGCATCTACAAACAACAAATTGGTCTCCCGCCGAAGGCTGTTCGTTTCGTCCTCCCAGGTTTTTTTCAGAAAAAGCCAGAGGAAAACACCCAGCAGGACGAGTCCCAGGGAAAGCAGTAGAATAGCGATATGATGGCGTTGTCGAAACATCTGGCTCAAAGGTAAGTGTAGGTTAAAACCCTCCAGCATGCTTTAACCTTAATTAAGGTTGTATCAAGGTTGATTAACCGTGAAGCGTCTGACCTTTGCATCAATAAAATGTGGTCAATTGGAGTAATGTGGTCAATGTGAGGTGCCCGCTTGAGTTTGGGATTAGTTTGGGCTATGAGCGTATCTTAATTCTATTTGGGCACTTTAGCCCCAAGGGGGCTTAACGTCGGTAGAAATCGGATAATAGCATCGGTTCGGAGGTGCAGAGCACCGTAACTCCTGGCGAAATGTTCCGGTGCTCTGCACCTTATCAGCTGCTCCTTGCTAATTTCTACCGACGTTAAGCCCCCTTGGGGCTAAAGTGCACAAGTAGAATTAAGCCACCCGAGCGCAAATCACATTGACCACATTTGCCACCTTGACCTCATTTTTTAAATAAATTAAAATTTTTTATCATGAAAAAACTACCCATTCTACTCATTCTTTTTCTCCCATGCCTGGGCTTTGCTCAAGCCACTGAAGGCGTGGTGACTTACACCGAAACCATCAAAATGAAGATCGAAGTGCCCGAGGGCATAGATGAGGCTGAATTTCGAAAAATGGTACCCAGTGAGCAAAAAGCGGCTAAAATTTTGACTTTTAATGCAAAAGAATGTGTCTACACCGATGCACCTGAACAAGCGCCTGGAGGCAAGGATGCGGTATTCGAATCGACAGATGGAGATGGTGGCGAGGTTCGGATGGACTTTAAAATGATGCGTCCAGAAAACCATCAATACCGCGACCTCGAAGCGGGACAAAGGATCGAAAGCACGGAGTTCTTTGGCCGGTTTTTCCTCATCACCGAGGAACCTAAACGGATGAAATGGAAGGTCAGCGCGGAGCAAAAACAGGTGGCCGGCTATATGTGTCAAAAAGCGGTACTACAGGATACCTCCAGGCAGGTAGAAGCCTGGTTTACACCCCAGATCCCGGCAAGCATGGGTCCCGGCGAATTTGCTGATTTGCCAGGTATGATCCTCGAACTGAGCATGGCCAATGGGGATCGCACGGTGGTGGCCGACAAGGTGGAATTGAAAGCGCTGGATGCCAAAGCCATTGAAAAACCTGCCAAAGGCAAAAAAGTGACCCGGGAGGAATTTACCAGGATCCGGGATGAAAAGATGAAGGAAATGGGCGCAACACCAGGTGGCGGAGGGGCTATGAAGGTGATCATTCGGAATTAACAGCCGGCATTCATAATAAGCTATGAAACATTTATTTATCGCTCCATCCTGTCAGGCCTTGACAGGCAGAAAAGCTACGTCTGTTATCCAGGTAATCATAAAGGCTGGTTTCCTTTTGCTTCCATTCTTTTTTTGCGCCCGGGAGGCCTCCGCTCAAAGCCTCCAACTTGAAGGCCAGATAGCCGACTCCAGTGGTATTGGATTGCCTGCTGCCAGCGTCGTATTGCTGGAAGCGAAGGATTCTCTGTTCGTCCTGTTCGGTCTCACGGACGAAGCCGGGCGCTTTAACCTGAAACGCGTAGAGTCGGGTGAATACATCCTGCAAGTCAGCTATCTGGGGTATAAAAACCATTGGCAATCCTTGAAAATAACGGCCGGACAAGGGAAAACTGACCTCGGAAAGATCGTGCTTGAAACGGCCTCTACCTTGTTGAAAGATGTCGAGATCACCGCTGATCGGATCCCGCTCAGTATGCGAAAAGACACGCTGGAATACAATGCCGCCGCGTTCAAAACCCAACCGGGTTCCGTGGTAGAAGACCTGTTGAAAAAACTCCCCGGCATTCAGGTACAACCCGATGGTACCATCAAAGCACAGGGCAAAACCGTGCAAAACGTACTGGTAGAAGGCAAGGAGTTTTTTGGGAATGACCCCAAAATCGCCACTAAAAATCTGCCGGCGGATGCCGTGAACAAGGTACAGGTGTTTGACAAAAAATCGGAGTCCGCAGAGTTCACAGGCATAGAAGACGGTCGTGACGAACGTACCATCAACCTCAAACTGAAGGACGGCAAAAAGAATGGGTATTTCGGAAAAGCCAATATTGGCGCTGGCACAGAAGGTCGATATGAGGGCAATTTCAACGTCAATCGATTTGGACGCCGTACCCAGATGTCGGCCCTGGGCATGGCCAATAACAACAACCAACAGGCATTTTCATTTCAGGACTACATCAATTTTATGGGCGGGCTGGGGAATTTTATGAATGGCGGTGGCGGTGGGCGCGTGCAGCTTTCCTTCAACATCGAAGACGGTGGCGTACCCATGGGCCCGATGCTGGACCAGGGTTTTACCGAAAGCTGGGCAGGCGGGGCAAATTTCAACACCGACTTCTCCAAGCGGAGTTCCCTGAGCGCCAATTATTTCTACAACCGGATCCAGAACGATCTGGAGCGCAATGCCACACGGGTGAATACGCTCGGAAACAGCGATTTCAATTCCGATGAAACCGAAGACCGCGTCAACCGAAATGCCAATCACCGCCTCAATCTTACCTTTAAACACAAGATCGATTCGTTTCAAAACCTGAGTTTTCGCTCCCGGTTTAATTTCAATGATGGTCTGTTCCAGAGCCTGGGAGACACCCGCACTTTTGACACCACCGGCCTGTTGCAAAATTTCGGCAACCGGGACTATGCCGCCAATGGTCAAACCTTCAAAGGAGACGGAAGTCTGACCTACCGCTTGCGTTTGGGCCGTAAGGGACGTGCCCTGATCGCCAATGCCAACGCAAATCTGGGCGACGAAAAACGCGACGGAACCCTGCTTTCCAACAACGAGTTTTTAAGACAAAACCCTCCGGGCATCTCCACCGTGGATCAGCGTCAGGCATACTCCGACGACGCGACCAACTACGGTGGCTCACTGGCCTACACCGAGCCACTGGGCAAACGCAAGTACCTGGAAACCCGGGTAGAACATCAAGAATACCAGAACGCTACTGGTAAAAACTTCTACGATCGAATTACGACGCCCACTCCGGGCGAGGTATTCAATCCCTTGCTGAGTAGTCAGTTTCAACGTGGCTATAGCTATGATCGGGCCGGTATGAACTTTATGCTGAACCGTCCAAAATACAATCTGACCGCCGGTGCTGCCCTGCAGAACTCCAAACTGGAAGGAGATGTACAGGGGCTTGAAAATCCGATCCGGCGGGACTTCACCCGGGTTCTCCCCAGTGCCTTTTTCAATTACGATTTTAAAATGAGCCGCCACCTGAATCTGGAATACAATACCAGCCTGAGAGAACCCTCTTTGGAGCAGCTTCAACCGGCGGTGGACAACTCTGACCCGCTCAATGTGTACGCCGGCAATCCGGACCTCCGGCCAGAATATGCCCATAACCTTGGCGCAAGTTTTATGAACTTCGATCAGTTCAGCATGAGTAGTTTTTTTATGTCGCTCAACACCACCTATACCAGCCACCGGATCACCAATGCTGCTACGATAGACACACTTTTTCGTCGCTACATCCGTCCCTTAAATGTGAAGCATGATCTTGCCCTCAATACCAGTGTCAGTTACAACACGCCCATTCGTCCGCTTAAGATCAACCTGAATACCCGCCTGAGCAATACCTACAACCGGGGCATTCTTTTTGTCAACGATCTGGAAAACATCACCGACCGCTGGCTGAATACCTGTGAATTATCTTTCGACAACCGACGCAAGGAAAGGATAGACTGGACCCTTGGAGCAGAGGTTTCACAAAATAGCACCCGATATTCGGTCAGCACTGCCTTGAATCAGTCTTTTGTAAATCAGCGTTATTTTGGTGAAATCACCCTGTTTCCGGACAAAAAATGGGCAATCAGCACCAGCATCGATTGTATGGTTTATTCCAAAGAAGCTTTTGGCGAACAACGCACCGTGCCGCTTTGGCGCGCTAGTGTTACCCGCTATGTGCTTAAAAACAACAAAGGCCAGATCAAACTGGCAGCCTATGATCTTTTAAATCAGAATATTGGCATCAGTCGCAGCAGTCAATTTAACTATTTTGAAGAAGTGCGCGTGCGTAATTTGGCGCGTTATTTCATGCTTAGTTTTTCTTATTCGCTTGCGGGTTTTAAGCGGGAGAAGGAAGGGATTGAGGTTAAGATTTGACAGTGGACGGCGTACGGTTCACAGTATACGGTTCACGGCTAATCGTGCACCGCGCGCCGTGTACCGTATACCGTATACCGTATACCGTATACCGTAACATGAAGATACTATACGTAGAAGACGAACCCTTTTTAGGCAAAATCGTCCAGGAAAGTCTCCAAAGTCGCCAATTTGAAGTGCATTGGGTCACCGATGGCGCGAAGGTGATGGAGGCTTTTCAGGCTTTCCGCCCGGACATATGTGTGCTCGACGTGATGCTCCCGCACCGCGATGGATTTTCTTTGGGTAAAGAGATCCGAACGCTGGACCCACAAATGCCCATCATTTTTCTGACCGCCAAAAGTCAAACAGAAGACGTACTCCAAGGCTTCGACTCCGGTGGCAACGACTACCTCCGCAAGCCTTTTAGCCAGGAAGAACTCATTGTCCGCATCAAAAACCTGATCAATTTAAAAAAGGGGAATCCGCCAGCTCTGGTCGCAAATACGGAGGGTATCCGTCTGGGTCGTTATTTATTTCAGCCTGATCGACAGCAGCTCCAGCTGGACGCGCTGCCGCCCCGGCAACTCTCGCACCGGGAAACTCAACTGCTTGAGTTATTGGCCACCAAACTTAACACCATCGTGGAGCGTCGGGAGATCCTGAAAACAGTTTGGGGTCACGATTCTATCTTTAATTCAAGAAACCTGGATGTGTATATCACCCATCTCCGGGAATATTTGAAGGAGGATGCGGGAGTGCAGATTTTGACTTTGAAAGGAGTGGGGTATCGGGTGGTTTGTAGTTAGGGGGCGACGATATACGGCTCACGGTATCCGGTTTACGGTCGAAGGTGAACGATGAACGGTATCCGGTGGATGGTCCACGGAATACGTAAGAAAGGCATCAAACCGTGCACCGTAAACCGTTCACCTTCGACCGTAAACCGGATACCGGATACCGTTCACCGTCTATCCCATCAACACCCCCAACAACTCCTGCGCAGCCTTCGCCACCACGGTCCCTGGCCCAAAAATAGCCGCAGCACCTGCCTGGCGTAAGAATTCGTAATCCTGCTGCGGGATCACCCCGCCTACGACCACGAGAATATCTCCGCGACCCAGTTTTTCTAGCTCGGCGATGGTTTGGGGCACCAGGGTTTTATGACCTGCTGCCAGGGAAGAAATTCCGAGGATATGTACATCGTTTTCCACGGCCTGACGGGCGGCTTCAGCGGGCGTTTGAAACAGCGGGCCAATGTCAACATCAAATCCCAGATCGGCAAAGGCCGTTGCGATGATCTTGGCGCCCCGGTCGTGCCCATCCTGCCCTAGCTTGGCGACCATGATGCGCGGACGACGTCCCTCCAGCTCGGCAAATTCATCGGCCAGGTGTTGGGCTTTTTCGAAGTCTTCGTTTTTGCTCATGTTGGCAGCGTAAACGCCTGAAATGGATTTGGTGGTGGCAATGTAGCGGCCAAATGTCTTTTCCATGGCGGAGGATATTTCTCCGAGGGTAGCGCGAACCCGGGCTGCGTGGATGGCAGCTTCCAAGAGGTTGGCTCCGTCTTTGGTCGCTTGTTCTAAAGCGGCTAAGGCCGCCGCTACAGCTGCTTCATCCCGGTTTTTTCTGAGTGTTTGTAAGCGCTGAAGCTGGCCTTCCCGAACTACGGAGTTGTCTACTTCCAGAATTTCGAATTTTTCACTGTCGGTGGCCTGAAAAATATTGACCCCCACGATCTTTTCTTTACCTGAGTCAATGCCTGCCTGCTTTTTAGCGGCCGCTTCTTCAATGCGGAGTTTGGGTAAGCCTTGCTCGATGGCTTTTGCCATGCCGCCGAGTGCTTCCACTTCCTGTATGAGCGCCCAGGCTTTTTCTACCAGTTCTGCCGTGCGTTGTTCTACAAAATAAGAGCCTGCCCAGGGGTCGATGGCGCGGGTGACGTCCGTTTCTTTCTGGATATAGATCTGGGTGTCACGGGCTATTTTGGCCGAAAAATCCGTGGGCAAAGCGATGGCCTCATCGAAAGAATTGGTGTGCAAACTCTGCGTGCCGCCCAATACCGCCGACATGGCTTCGATGCAGGTACGCGCCACGTTGTTGAAGGGATCCTGCTCTGTGAGACTCCAGCCTGAGGTCTGACAGTGGGTGCGCAGCATCAGTGATTTATTGCTTTTGGGGTTGAATTCCTTCACCATTTTGGCCCACAACATGCGCCCGGCACGCAGCTTGGCGATCTCTGTAAAATGGTTCATTCCGATGCCCCAGAAAAAGGAAAGTCGCGGTGCAAACTCGTCAATGTCCAGTCCGGCGGCGATGCCTGCGCGGATGTATTCCAGTCCATCGGCAAGGGTATACGCCAGTTCGATCTCGGCCGGTGCGCCCGCCTCGTGCATGTGATAGCCGGAAATACTGATCGAGTTGAACTTCGGCATGTGCCCGGCGCAATACGAAAAAATATCGCTGATGATGCGCATGCTCGGCCCGGGCGGGTAGATGTAGGTGTTGCGCACCATGAATTCTTTCAAAATGTCGTTTTGGATCGTTCCGGATAGCTTTTCCGGTGGCACGCCTTGTTCTTCCGCCGCCACGATATAAAACGCCATGATGGGAATGACCGCGCCATTCATGGTCATGGATACCGACATTTCGCCCAGCGGGATCTGATCGAAGAGCACTTTCATATCCTCCACCGAATCAATGGCTACGCCTGCTTTACCCACGTCGCCTTCCACACGCGGGTGGTCGGAATCATAGCCCCGATGCGTGGCCAGGTCGAAGGCTACGCTCAGGCCTTTTTGTCCGGCGGCCAGATTGCGGCGATAAAACGCGTTGCTCGCTTCAGCCGTAGAAAAACCGGCGTACTGCCGGATGGTCCAGGGCTGGCTGAGGTACATGGTGGAGTAGGGGCCGCCGAGGTAAGGAGGGAGACCGGCTACATAACGGTTTACGGTAGACGGTTCACGGTTTACGGCGTTAGATACAGGCCGGAGCGTTGGGTCGAACTTGACCTTTGAGAAATCTGGTGCGGGCATGGGTGGTATTTTTCTGGGCGAAATATCGGGGGATTTTGTGAAAGCGTTGCTTTCAACGCCCACTCCCATAAATAATCCCCCCGCCTACCACATCATCTCCCTCAAAAAACACCGCACTTTGACCTGGTGCAATGCCTTTTACATTGGCATGAAATACCACTTCAATATCGTTCCCTACCGGCCGAATCGTGCTGAAAGTGCCGCCGTCGCGATAACGGACTTTAGCGACCACCTCCATGCCTTCCGGGGGAAAGTCCTTGTATTTCATCATATTGGCCTTGCCCACGAGCATGCTGTTGCGCACCAGATCGTCTTCGCGTCCCAGTACCACCGTGTTCGTGTCGGGGCGGATTTCGGTGACAAACATGGGTTCGCCGAGTGCAATGCCCAGACCTTTGCGCTGGCCAACGGTATAAAACGGATATCCCTCATGTTTTCCCAGAACCTTGCCCTGAGAATCCACAAAAACACCGCCGGCCACTTGCTCGTCCAGACCATCGATGCGACGGCGCAGAAAACCCCGGTAATCGTTGTCCGGCACAAAACAGATCTCGTAGCTCTCGGCTTTTTTGCTTAGTTCATCCCAGCCACGATCGGCGGCCATCTGGCGCACTTCGGGTTTGGTAAACGGCCCCAGCGGCATCCGGGTGCGGTTCAGGCAATCCTGACTTAGTCCCCAGAGTACATAGCTTTGATCCTTTTGGCGGTCCTTGGCCCGGGTGATGTATTTGCGGCCCTCGAGTTCGTTGATGATGCCGTAATGTCCGGTGGCAATGAATTCGCAATCGAGCATATCAGCGCGGCGCAGGAGGCTGTTCCACTTGATGTGTGTATTGCAGAGCACACAGGGATTGGGCGTGCGTCCGGCCATGTATTCGTCCACAAAATTATCGATCACATAATCGCCGAATTCCTCGCGGATATCCACGATAAAATGGTGAAAACCAAGCTTTACCGCGACCTGGCGTGCATCATTGATGCTATCCAGGGAGCAGCAGCCCGTCTCTTTTTTGGAGCCGCCGCTGGAGGCGTAATCCCAGGTTTTCATGGTCACGCCGATGACCTCCCAGCCCTCTTCATGCAGAAGGACTGCGGCGACTGTACTGTCTATTCCGCCTGACATGGCGACCAATGCTTTTCCGTGCTTGCTCATTTTTTTCTTGAATTGGAGGGATAAAACATCGCTTACCCTCAATAGGTTCGAAATGTAAAGGTCGGAAGTTTCTTAGTTTAACATGAATTCTGAATGAACAGATTCAAAATCGCCTCGGAGAGGCGCAACATTTGTAGCTTTTAATAGGCCATATAAACGGGCGAGCAGAGCCGCAAAATGATGGATCGGCTCTGCTCGCCCAATGAAATGGGCCGTCAAATAGCCACAAATGTTGAGCCTCTCCGAGGCTAAAAATGCTCTGATTGGGTGGTTATTTGCCGCCTAATTCAAGTTGGCACATCAATGACTTACGATCAGCATCCTTCCTGTGCGACCCTTGGTGGTTTCCAACACTACCCCATAAGTACCTGCCGGCAGATCCGCCACTGAAACGGGGCGCGAATATTCCCCTGCGAGCAAGCGTTCCGAAGCCGATTCCCAAACGATCTTTCCATTCAGGTCCAACAACTTGATTCTGATATTTTCCTCTTTGGCCAGGGTGAAATCAAGCACGCTGCGGTCTTTTGCCGGATTGGGATACAACCCGCGAATTGAAATTGCAACCCCAGGTTCTTTCGTTTTAGAGGGTTCAACCAGGTCAGTTTGCCACACCCCAAGTCCATAGGTAGCCACGCGGAGTTTGAAATTCGGCGTTTGGCTGAGGTGCATGGAGAGCATAGCCTGCGGGGCATGCTCAGAATAAAAAAACCAGTTTCCCCCTGCATCCGGGGAATGCCAGACGCCCAGATCGTTGGCAATGTAAAAATTGCCTGTATTCGGATCGATCAAAATAGAGTTGGTGGGCACATCAGGAAGTCCGTTATCAATGGCCGTCCATGTGGCGCCATTATTCCCCGTACTCCAAACATGTTGCGTGTTAAACCCTGCAAATACGGCAAAAACAACCCCTGGTACCGCTGGATAAAATGCAAAATCCATACAATACCGGTTGGGCAGGCCCGTCATTTGAGTGGCCGTTCCAGTTGAAGCATCCACTTTAAATACCCGCGCCTGATCCGTGGTGCTGGGTGCCGTGCTGCAATATACCAGATCGGGATTGTCGGGACAGATGGCGATGCTCAGGATCACATCTCCATCCGCAATAAGGTCTGTAACCGGAAACCAAGACTCTCCGGCATCATTCGAACGCCAGAGGCTTTGCGCCCCGGCATACATGATATCCGGATTGGACGACGAGATCTCAAAAGGTCCGTTGAAAGCAGCACTTTCGCTGATCTCATTACCGATCCCGTACCAGCTCTGGCCTCCGTCTATACTCTTATAAAGGTTCAGGTATTGAGAAGAACCATACATGATCTGGTCATTCAGTGGGTTGATGCCGGCGCACTCGCCGTCTCCACCGAGTATGCGTGTCCAGGAAGGATCTCCGGAGTAAATAGCTGTTGAGTTGTCCTGCATACCGCCGATGCAGAAATCCGGATTGGTACTCGAGTTGCCCAGATTGGCGTAAAACTGTTGGGTTTGGTAGCCACCGTTGCGTCCCTGATAGGTTTCACCACCGTCGTAAGAAACAAAAAGGCCGCCGTCTGAAACGAGATAAACCTTGTTTGGATCCGTTGGTACATAATACGCCCGGTGGATATCGGCGTGCACATAATCCGGTGGACCTTCTGAGCCACCCGCCGGAACATACCCGAAATACCATTTATACCAATACGATTTCTGCGCCACGGAAGTGCCGCTATTGGTTGATTTCCAGGCATCGATCCCTACCCAAACAATGGTATTGGGGTCGGTAGGATGTACGGCTACATCGTGTGAATACCAGCCCTGGTATTTGCTTACGTCCTCAGTACTGACTTTTATCCAGGAATTGCCGCCATTGATTGTTTTAAAAAGGCCATTTTGTGCAAATGCTTCTCCGATAGAAGCGTAGAGAATATTGGGTTGTGCCGGAGAAATGGTCAGAAGTGTTTTTCCAGAATAGGTGCCGGGAAGGCCCGCTGCCAGTTTAACAAAATTGGTGCCTCCATTTACCGAGCGGTAAATACCACTCACATCCTGATCATCCAAAGATCCATGGGTCACAAAGATCCGGCTGGTGTCGGAAGGGTCGATCTCAATATCGACCGCCATGCGCTTATTGTGCACGTTCTGCCAGGTTGCGCCGGCATCCCAGCTACGCAAAAGCCCTTCGGAGGTGGCTGCATAAATAGTGGCCGGCCGAAGCGGATTGATCTTAATGTCTTGAACCCCGCGCAATTGACCGTAGCCCCAGTCAAGGCTTTTGGTCCAGCTGGCGCCACCGTTGGTGCTTTTCAAAATGCCGATCCCGTATGTTCCACGTGTAACACGGATCGCAACATTGGGCGCTGAATTTTCAACATTGTAAACTTCCCCGGTGCCCGCATACACGATGTCCGGGTTGCTCGGATCCAGGGCTATGGCACTCACGCCCAGGACTGGAAAGCCCGTTTCAACGCGTTGCCAGGCATCTGCGCCCCGGCCCGCAGAAGTACTTTTCCAGATGCCACCGGAAGCGCTTCCCATCCACAATACATTGGTATCCAGTGGATTGATGGCCAGACAAAGCGTTCGTCCGCCGATATTTTTAGGACCGAGTGCTTCCCAATCAGGGCTTCGGTCGCCTCTTAACTGAGCAGCCAAGCGCATTTGCACCAGGGCTTCCGTATATTTTTCTGTGTGGAAAAGTCCGTCCGGAAAAGTCCGCGCTCTGTTCCACTGCAGGAATGCAGCACCTGCCTCGGAAGGGGAGTGCTGTTCTTTTTTGGAGGGGCTATTTGTATAGTAGAATAGGCTCGCCGCCGCCAAGGCTATGGCGAGTAAAATGGCGGGTAACCCTGCCAAAAGTAGTTTTTTCATTTTTGAACCAAAATATTTCAGCCCAAAAGTGGGGAAAGGAAAAGAATTGACCTGGAGTAAGTGATATACTTTGGCGCGCAGTGGCGAAATTCAAGACCTTTGGAACTTCAGGCCTGAAAATCCGTTTTGGAAAAAACCTTTGCCATGAATATTGAATTGCTCAAAAACGAACTCTCCTTCCGTACGGCCCGCTCCGGGGGCGCCGGCGGACAAAACGTAAATAAGGTGGAGACCAAAGCGGAAGCATTGTTGGAGGTTGCAGCTTCGCAGGCCCTCAATGAGGCAGAAAAAGCGCTGATTTTTGAGAAACTGGCCAACCATATTTCTTCAGAAGGCATTCTTGCCGCCATGAATCAGACGGAGCGTTCTCAATTGATGAACAAGCATCTCGCCGAAGAAAAGCTGATCCGACTGATTGAAAAAGCCCTACACAAGCCCAAGCGGCGAAAAATTACCCGTATCCCTCAGTCTGTGATCGCGAAGCGTTTAAAAACCAAAAAGATCAATTCTGAAAAAAAGGCGGCACGGCGCGTTGGGGTGGAGGATTGGAATAATTGAGGATTTGGGGATTTGGTTATTTGAGACACTAGAGCCTGGCATTCCTTTTGATCGAATGATAAGAAATACCAGGCTCTGGCACCCCAAATAAACAAATCCCCAAATAACCACTATTGTTTCACCGACGCCGGCGCCTTCAAATACTTATCCAAAAACGCCAAAACACCGCTGTAGCCTTTCATCTCATTTTCCTTTTTTACGAATCCGTGCCCTTCGTCCGGAAACACCATGTACTCCGCCGGGACATTGTTTTTCTTGACGGCCGCTACGATTTCGTCTGACTCGACCTGAAGCACCCGGGGATCGTTTGCACCTTGCAGTACCATGATCGGGTTCTTTACATTTTGAGCGTGGAACAGGGGTGAAATGCGCTCCAAACGAACAGAATCCGCGGTATTGGGGTCGCCCATTTCAGCATAAAGCGCCTTGCGGAAGGATTCCCAATAGGGCGGGATGAATTTAAGCGTTCGCAGCCAGTTGGTGACGCCAAAGATGTTGACACCCGTCTTGAATTCGTCGGGAGCAAAGGTCATGGCTGCCATCGTCATGTAGCCGCCATAAGAGCCACCGATGATTCCAATCCGTTCTTTATCAATATAATCCAGGGACTGAAGGTGCTTTTTCCCATAAATACAATCCTGTAGGTCCTTCTCGCCATGGTTTTGATCATCCATTTTAAAAAACGATTTTCCATATCCGCTACTGCCCCGGTTATTGACCATCAAAACGGCATAACCATGGTTGACCAGGTATTGGATGAACGAACTATATCCAACACGTGACTGACCACCCGGCCCACCGTGTACCCAGACCAGCGCCGGGACTTTGTTGGTCGCTGAAGCGGTGAGTGGTTTGTAATAAATGGCTGGAATTTCAAGTCCATCGAAGGATTTGTAGCGTACTACAGTTGCGGTGACCAGATCATCGGGATTGACTTCCGGCGAAGCATTGTTCGTGAGGCGCTTCAGGGCTTTCGTCTCGAAGTTGTAGGCATACAGGTCATTGGGTGATTTAGAGGTACCCACCGAAAGCCGCATCATTTTTTCACTGGAAGAAATATTGACCGCAGATACATCGCCATCCGGAATGGCTGGGAAGGCCACGTCTTTACCTGCTGCGTCGCGTATGATCAATTTGTTTTTGCCATCTTCATTGATACCGATCACCTGATATTTGCCATTTTCAGATTGGTAGGCATACATCACGTCCCAATTGGTTTCGTAAGCCGTTTTACGTTCGCCGGTAGCAAGATCGTATTGCACAAGATAGGCAAATTCCTTGCCCACATCGGTGGTGTAAAAGAAGGTTTTGCCATCGGCGCTAAAGCCTGAAGTGCCATAACTGCCGGGTTGTGTTGGATCTGAAATTTCTTTTAATTGCTTATTTTTTACGTCATAGAGAAACAACTGATTTTCGCTGGTCGTTATCGACTTACTGAGTGCGATCCGGTCGCCATAACGGGAGATGGCATCGGTACCGTAACCGTCTTTATTTTCATAGATCAGCGTTGGTTTCCAGGTTCCGACTTCCATTTGATATAGATCGAAAAAGCGGTCATCACGCTTATTAGACGTGTAATAAAAGGATTTTTTGTCTTTTGCCCAATCGGAGAAACGGGCCACTTCCTTTTCAGCAGGCGTGAGGTCCTGGCTGCTACCATCTGCTTTCAGCAGGTAAAGGTGGTCGATCTCGTTGCCGCCTTTGTCAGCGGAGAACAGTACCTCCGCAGATCCCGGCACATAATCCACTGCATAAAAGGATTCTGTTGTGGAGTTGGTCAGGGCTTTTTTGGAGCCCTCGGCCAGGTTGATCTCGTAAAGATTGTAAATGCCGGATTCGTTGCTGTGTACGAGCAACTTTTGCTCATCCGCAGAGAAGACACCTGCGCCGGTAGATTTGGTTTTGTAAAACTGCTCGATGGTGTACTGCGCCGGATTGCGGGTTGGAACTCCTGTTTTGTCTGAATTACAGGCAACGCACAAGAGGAGCGAAAGAATGCCGGTGGCAGCGCTTACATAGGTAGAGCTGAAGATTTTTTTCATTGCTATCGTGATTGGTTTGAATTTTGCCACAAAATAAGAAAGTCCGGCAGCTGGCCAAACCTTTTTCGTCTTTTGACCATATTCACAAGACTAATCTTTCCTTTTAATACCCCAACCGATGCAGCAAGACGTTGTTTTTTTCTCCCTTTTCCGAACCGATCATCCGTACTCCTCTATTTCACTCTCGATGGCAAAGGAGTTGGCGAAAACCGGGAGGGTGCTTTATGTCAATCATCCCTATTCTTTCAAAGATATTTTTTCGGGACTCAAAAACGGGGATCCTATACTCCGACAACGTTTAGGACATTTGCTTGCGTTTCGAAGCAGATACGAGCAGCTCGCAAGTATTCCGGAAAATTTTGTGGCCGTCACGCCGCCGCCCACTTTGCCGATCAATTGGTTGCCACCGGGCAGGATTTACGATTTTTTACAAGCGCTGAATAACGGCATCGTGCTACGCGCTATTGGCCGCGCAGCACGCAAGCTAAATATCCACAACTTCGTCTACATCAATTGCTACGACCCTTTTTATGCAGGCTGGCTTCCGGCAAAAATGGCTGCTGAAACCTGCATTTACCATTGTATCGACGATATTACACAAAATTCCTACACAGCCAGACATGGCGAACGGCTGGAAAATGAGGCCTGCAAAAACGCGGACTTCACTTTCGTGACCTCCACCAATCTGAATCGATTGAAATCCCCTTTTGCGCGACGTTTGACCACCTTTTTTAACGCCGCCGACGTATCTGTTTTCCAAAAAGTGCTGAGCGAAAAATACCCTCGCCCGGCCGAACTGGAGGGACATCCGGGGCCAGTCATCGGATATATTGGCAACCTCGACGACCTGCGCATCGACTATCCCCTGTTAAAAAAAACAGCCCTGCGTTTTCCTGAAAAAACCCTGCTGCTGGTTGGCCCGATCAACAGCGGGGAACCCGCTGGGATCGGGCTGGATCGGCTCCCAAACGTCGTTTTTGTCGGAAGTCGCCGGCTCGAAGCACTGCCTCCATTCCTGAAACACATGGACGTTGTTCTGATACCCTTCCTGTGCAACACCTTGACCTTTAGCATTTATCCGCTCAAAATCAATGAGTATCTGGCCGCTGGCAAACCTGTGGTCACCAGCAGTTTTTCCGACGATATCCGTACATTCGCAGACTGTACTTACCTTGCTGAGGATCACGAAGCGTTTCTTTTAAAGATCGAAGTCGCATTGGCAGAAAACAATCCTGAACTTGTTCGTATCCGTACAGAGGTAGCCAATTCAAATACTTGGGAAGCCCGGATAAAGCAGCTTTGGCAGGAAATTGGAAGCGAAGAGGTGTCATCTTGACGAAAGAGAGGTGACATCTCATTTCACGCATCAAATAACAACTATGAAAAACGCTCCCGAACTCAGCCCCTACCAACGGTTCATCGAAACCCTCATGCACCTGTTCATCATTCTGGTGCTGGGAGGCATTTTTCTAAAAGTGCTGTTTTTTTAACCGTGCACCGTAAACCGTAAATGCAAGACCTCTTCACTCCGCGCGACAACTCCCTTTGGGGAAAAATAAAGGCCCAGCTCAATCAACAGCTGGTGGCACAGAAGCTCAATAGCCCATTGGGGCTGGCGATGTTGTTGTTGGCCACTTTGCCATTGTCGTACCTCCTGGCGACACTGGAGCTGAAAGTGAGTGTGGTCCTGTATATCGGTTTGATCGGCATTCCGCTGCTTATTTTTTGCCTGTTCAATATTGCGTTTGCCATCGGGCTGATGCTGTTTGTGTCCTTTGCACTTCCCTTCGCATTGAAGTACACGGATGCACCCATCGGGACCCTGCTGGATTTATTGATTTTATTGAGCACCGTGGGAATATTACTTCGTCAGATCAAGGAGCGGGATTTTGGATTTGCCAAATCGCCGCTGAGTTATATCATCCTGATCTGGCTGTATTACAATGTGATGCAGGTGCTGAACCCGGAAGCTCAATCCAGATTAGCCTGGGTTTATACCGTAAGAAGTGTGGCGATCCAACAGGTCGTTTTTTTCATCGGGGCCTATGCCTTTCAACGCAATCGGGCAGGTATTATGATCCTGCTGAAGGGGATCATCGGCATGTGTTTTGTGAGCGCGCTTTACGGCTTAAAGCAATATTTTTTTGGTTTCAACGCTCAGGAAACGCTCTGGATGATGGCTGATGAGGAACGATACCAGTTGTATCATCAATGGAACATGGTGCGCATTCCTTCCTTCTGTTACGACCCGACCACCTTTGGGATCCTGATGGTTTGTTTTGCGGTTTTCTGCGGGGCCATGGTGGCTGGAGCGACCAAAATGTCGCACAAGATCATCCTGGGTCTGATGGGCTTGATAGCCTTGTGGGCCACCGCTTACACAGGGACCCGGACGGCCTTTGGGTTGGTACCTCTGGGGGCGATCTTTTTTGCCGGACTGGTGCTGAGTAGGCGGGTGCTGCTCATAGGGGGGATTCTGGCTGTGCTGGGGGTAGGTTTTGTCTTAAAATCTACAAACAGCGGAGTCATTTACCGCATTCAATCGGCCTTTAAGCCATCGCAGGACGATTCGATGAACCTGCGTCTGAGCAATCAGAAAAAGATTCAGCCATATATTCAGAGTCACGCACTGGGTGGCGGACTAGGTAGTTGCGGGGTCTGGGGCAAACGTTTCAATCCGGAATCTGAACTCGCCAAGTTCCCCCACGACTCCAGTTTTGTGCGTATGGGGGTGGAACTGGGTTGGATCGGACTGATCCTGTACACCTTGTTCCATTACGTCGTGCTGCGCACAGGATTGTACTATTTCATACGATGCCGTGATCCGTTTATCAAATCACTTTATGCGGGCATCACCACCTGGCTGTTCATGCTGGCGGTAGCCTGTTATTTTCAGGAAGCGATTTTGCAATTGCCGATGAATGTGATCTACAACGTGTTTCTGGCGATGCTGGTTACTTTGAAGAATTTTGATCCGGCGTTTGAGAAGGAGTAGTGCATCTATTTTGATCCATAAGAACCTTTACTTTTGCAGTAAACCATTTTCATATGTCAGAGAATCTTTTAGAACGCATTACGATCAATCCTGCCCAATGCGGCGGAAGGCCTTGTATCCGGGGAATGCGTATTCGAGTGACCGATGTGCTCGATTTGTTGGCCTGTGGACTCAGTCCTGAAGCCATTGTGTCAGAAGAGTTGCCTGATCTGACGCTGGAAGATTTGAGGGCTTGTTTGTCCTAAGCATCTCTAAAACTCAACCATCCAATTCTTGCCGCCGCTGCCTGATGTTGCTGATCGATGCTCAATTATCTCCCAATTTGGCTATTCGGGTAAAGGACCATTTCGAAATCGATTGTTTTCTACTTTCTGCAGCGCTAGGGTCTTTTTTTTGACCCAGCGCCCATCCTGCAGGGTTCCATACTGAGGAACAAACACGTCGAAGGGCATCTGTTCCATCTGTAAGCGGTTTTGATTTAATGGCTGGAAACAGTATATTCGTAAAGTCACCAAGGTTTGTTGATTCGTGCATTTGCTTGGGTGCTCACGGAAGTGGCGCTGGGTCAAAAAAAGACCCTAGTGCCGCGTCCGGCCATTAAGGTATGAATTGGGGAGGCAAATTTTTTCTTTATCAAGGCGTGAGAAGGGCGCAATGCGGGACATTTTAACCGACGAACAACGCAGAGAAAGGAAAAATCAGACCGCCATATTCACACCTTAATGGCCGGACGCGGCACTAGCGCGGCAAGAAAGGTACCTTGATATGCTTGGGGAATACCTGGCGGGGCAGAAAAAATAATTAGATTATGGAAAATGTTGATTTTTTACACGACGCAATCCTTGAGAAAATTTGCATGAATTGGGCAGAACGTGCTGTTTAAATAACATGCATACCAAGTGATTTCTATAAATTTAAAAAGACTAAAGTTACTTTTTTAAATGTAAAAAATGTGACCATATCTCACTTCAACGAGTGGGGTGAAAGTTCTTTTATTAATGGCGTTATATTAGAAATAAATTGCGCAATAATTGAACTGCAATCTGGATACCATCAAGATTGAACATATAGAACCTTCAATCAAATTGACAGAAATGATTGATTAGCTGTGTAATCAAATTAGTGTTTTAGTCTTGAAGTTCTGCCTCGTCAGGTGTCTCCTAAACAAAATAAGGCAGTCCCTCCGCCATACCTATGGTCTCTTCCAACCCGACAGGTATTGCAAAACATAAATTGCCGACTCCTACGGAGCGGACAATGCTTACATCTCGTTCCCATTCTTCCCGGAGTTTTTTAAGTTGAACATCCATTTCTTCAACAGTCATCTTGGAACTAAGAACCCCATAATGTCGCTCGAAAAAGGTCTTTTTGGCACTTATTGGTTTACCCTGTGACTTAGGTTCAAGCACACGAGAGCAACTTCACATATTGCAGGAGCAATTGAAGCTCATTGGGGTTATTTATCTCTAAAACGACCTGCATGAGTATGTAATTTGTTCACAAAAACAGGGGAAATTCTTTGCTTGCCTTTCTCCTTAATCCATATAAAGTTTAAGTGCAAAAAGGGCATCACTCCACGTACTTTTGCCCCAAAGACCCAACACAACATGCGTTTTCAAAAAATCCTAGTCGCCTTCCTGCTCTGCTCACCCCTCCTTGGCCTGGCCCAGCAAACTGCCACCGTCTACGGTAAAGTTACGGACGCCTCCGACGGCACTCCGGTAGAACTGGTCAGCGTGTATATCAAAGGCTCCGGCAAAGCGGTAAGCACCGACGAAAACGGAAAGTTTGCCACGCAGGTTCCTGCCAATCAAAGGGTTACGCTCTCCTTCAAACGGGTAGCCTATCAGGAAACCTCTGCGGATGTTCTGCCCCTGCAAGCAGGTGCGCGTTATGTGCTGGATCTGAGCATATCGCCCGTGGGCGCCAATCTGGAGGTCGTGATCAGTGGCCGCAGACTGGATGACGGCGGCATGGTAAAGGAAAAAAATATCACCGACCTCAAGCTACTGCCCAGTACTACGGGCAATCTGGAAAGCGTGTTGCCCCACATCGCGCTCGGCACCAACATGGGCACGGGCGGAGAACTCAGTTCTCAATACCAGGTGCGCGGCGGCAACTACGACGAAAATCTCGTCTACGTGAACGATTTTGAGATCTACCGCCCGCAACTGATCCGCGCCGGACAACAGGAAGGTCTGACCTTTCCAAACATTGACCTCGTACGCGATCTCTCCTTTTCAAGCGGGGGCTTTCAGGCAAAATACGGCGACAAACTTTCCTCTGTGCTGGACATCAAATACAAACGCCCCGATAGTTTGCGGGCCAGTGCGAGTGCGAGCTTTCTGGGCGCTACAGCGCATTTGGAAGGCAGCCTGAAGCCTAAAAAAGACAGTTACCGGGCTTTTCGATACCTAGTGGGAGCGCGTTACAAAACCACCCAAAATCTGCTGGGTAGCCTGGACGTTAAAGGCGAGTATGTGCCCAATTTTACAGACATCCAGGCTTACCTCACTTACGATCTCAGCCGGGACTGGCAGATCGGAGCAATCGGAAATTTCAACCGGTCGACCTACACCTTTCAACCACAAAGCCTTGCGCGTGCCTTTGGCCTGATCGATTACGCCTTACAATTGCGCACCGCCTTCGAAGGCCAGGAAGTGGACGATTTTACGCAAGCCATGGGCGGTCTTTCGCTCACGTATCTGCCGGATCGGGACCACAATCCCTTGTATCATAAATTTTTAGCCTCTACCTATACCAGCCAGGAAAACGAGCGTTTCGACATTCTCGGGTATTACATTCTGGGAGAACTGGATGAAAACCTGGGTTCAGACAATTTCGGCGAGATCACCAATGTCCTGGGTACCGGCACCCAACATACCTGGGTACGCAATTACCTGAATGCCCAGGTTACCAACGCTGAATACAAGGGTGGCATCGAGCTGCAGCAGGAAAAAACGGACGATGGTCTGGAGCGCAACCACTTCCTGCAATGGTCTGTCAAGTGGCAAAACGAACAGATCCAGGACAAGATCAACGAGTGGGAACGGCTGGATTCTGCGCTCTATTCCCTGCCCTTTGATTCCGTAACGCTTCAGGTGCGCCGGATTTTAAAAACCCGCAACGAAATCGCCAGCGACCGATTCTCTGCTTTTTTTCAGGACACCTGGTCCTGGAAAAAAGACGGCGTTCGGGAAGTGCAGGTCATTGCCGGGGTACGCGGACAATACTGGACGCTGAATCAGGATTGGTTTGTGACGCCCCGGGCGCAATTGTTGTACAAACCCCTGAATACCAAGCGGGACCTATCTTATCGTTTGGGTGGCGGGCTTTTTTATCAACCGTCTTTTTATCGCGAAATGCGCCGTCTGGATGGTTCGGTGAACACCAATTTACAGGCACAAAAATCAGCACACGTCGTGGGTGGTTTCACCTGGGATTTCCTCTGGGGCAAGCGCCGTCCGGTCAAAATGCGCCTCATCACAGAGCTTTATTACAAGAAAATGTGGGATCTGGTCTCCTTTGATCTCGACAACGTCCGCATCCGATATGCCGGGGAAAACAACTCGCAAGGCTACGCCACAGGTTTTGACGTGCGCCTGAACGGTGCTTTTGTGAAAGGTGCAGAAAGCTGGGTCAATTTCTCCATGCTTCGTACACGCGAAAGTCTGGACGGCGTACAACACAAGGTGCGCGAGTTGGGACAACGCGAGGGGCAAGATGTAAAAGACGTTCCGCGTCCGACAGACCGGCTGTTTACGTTTTCTACCTTCTTTCAGGATTACCTGCGCAGCAATCGTAATATCCGGATGCACCTCAATTTTACGGTTGGCTCCGGACTGCCTTTTGGAGTGCCTGACAAAAACGTCATTTACCGAAATTCATACCGATTTGCGCCATACCATCGGGTGGATATCGGCTTCGGTTTTCAGCTTTGGAAGGAACAATGGCGCAACAGAAGGCCCCACCACTTTCTTCGGTTTACCCGCAATACCTGGGCCAGCCTCGAAGTGTTCAACCTCTTAAAGGTAGCCAACGAGGCCTCCAATACCTGGATAAAAACGATTGAAAACACGCAGTACGCCATTCCGAATTATCTGACGGGCCGGCGTTTGAATGTTCGGATCCGGATGGATTTTTAGTGTTACATGCCATCAACCCGCCATCACAACCCAATAATCTTTCTGTTGCAGATACTGCTGCGCCAAGGCCTGTAAAGCTTCAGCAGAAATGGTCCGGACGGTTTGGATCAGTGCCTCAAACTGTTCTGCCGTCTGGTATTCCACAATTTGATTGCGC
Source organism: Saprospiraceae bacterium (assembly GCA_044350425.1). Classification (GTDB taxonomy): domain Bacteria; phylum Bacteroidota; class Bacteroidia; order Chitinophagales; family Saprospiraceae; genus M3007. The sequence goes on from JBILHS010000005.1 coordinate 63,905, forward strand.
ACCATGTCTGAACTATTGATGGGCCCATCCAGTCCGTTGAGCAGCATCCCCAGGATATAGTTGCGCACCATGCTGAGCTCTTCTTCCGGCACTGGCGCCTCGCGTAGTTTTTTGAATTCCCTGAAAATGGCACGTACGGCAGCAGCTGATTTTTCCGGACTAACTTCGGTGGCGATGTACAGGCAGCCATCCAGTTGATAGGCATCCACCGAAGAATAAATATTGTATGTGAAGCCCTTTTTTTCGCGGATATTGGTCATCAATCTCGATCCAAAATAGCCTCCCAGCAAGGTATTTAAGACCACCATTCCATTGAAGTCGGGATGACTTCGACTGAATATTTTACGACCAATTTTAATGGCGATTTGAAGGGAACCTGTCAGGGGGACCCTGACAACGGACGTTTGAGGTTTGACCGCAGCGATGGAGTCTTCCACCACCGATACCCGATCCCTGGAGGCAGTGCCTATCTTTTTATTTTGTCCAAAATGCGTATTGATCTGGTTAAAAACATCTGCATCGATACGTCCGCTGGCAAAAAGCAGACAGTTGGAGGGCGTGTACCACTTGTTGTAAAAATGCAGCAGATCATCCCGCTGTATGGCCGTGTAATCTTCTGGCATAGAATTATATCCATACGGATGATGCTCCCCGAAAATAAGCTCTGTCACTTTTCGATAGGCCACCGTTTCGCCTTTTTCAAGCTCTACCAAAAGGTCCTGAATGTTGGTCCTGCGGAAATTCTCCAGCTCATCTTCCGGAAAAGACGGCGACTGGATCATTTCTGCAAAGGTTGGAATTACCTCATGGGCATATTTTTTCAGGGAAAACAGCACAAAGCTGGTGGTATCTAAATTGGTGGGCGTAGTGATGGATGCCCCGTAAAAATCCAGATGTTCGGCGATCTCTGCCCCGGATTTCGAGTGTGTGCCGTCCCGCAATAGCCTGGCCGTGGCTCGCGCCGCCAATCGTTTTTCCTCCTCTGGTCTGCCTGCCCTGAACACCGCCTCCAACTTTACGATCTCCTGCTCCGGGTAGTCCAATACGTATACCGGGATACCATTATCCAGGTGTCTTAACTCCGGTCTCGGAAGCTGGAGATGACGCACCTCATAGATGGTCGGGGCAGTTTTGCGATTCAGCATTTTTGTGTAGTTATGTTTATAAATGGGCCTTGATTGGGCAAATAACACCTGGTTTGGTGCTCCGGTTCTCAAGCGGCTCCAAAACCGCGTGCAAAAAAGAGGACAAAGGTAGATTTTCCTAGTTTTTTCCACAATTTGTTAATTTCTTTAAAAAAATAGCCCGGCAAAAGCCTTTACTTTTGCTCTCTAATCTCTATGCCTGCTGGCATTTTCGCCCTTAACCTCCCCGGACTTAAACACTCCTTTCGATGAAATTTAGCGTTTCTTCTTCAGAACTCCTCAAACAAATCCAAATAGCAAACGGTGCCATCGGCTCGAACCCTGTATTGCCTATCCTGGAGGATTTCCTTTTCAAGATCGAAGATAAAAAACTCACCATTGCCGCCACAGATCTGGAAACGAGCATCGCAACGACCATTGAAGTGCTGGCGGATGATAATTTTTCTGTTGCGGTACCGGCAAAAATACTGCTGGATACGCTGAAAGCACTGCCACAACAACCCATTACTTTCAGTGTCAACCCGGAAAACTGGAACATCGAGATCACGTCTTCTTATGGTAAGTACAAGCTTGCCGGCGAAAACGGAGAAGATTTCCCCAATATCCCCGAGCCAGACAGCGTAGATACCGTAAAGATCAACAGCAAATACCTGCTGGATGCTATCAACAATACCGTTTTTGCAACCTCTGGAGATGAGCTTCGGCCTGCTATGACCGGAGTGTATTTTCAGATCGAAAACGACAAACTTACCTGTGTGGCCACCGATGCACACAAACTCGTAAAATATAGCACCCACCATCTGGCCGGGGAAGTCAGCACCACTTTCATTATCCCCAAAAAAGCGCTCAACCTGCTCAAAAACGCCCTTCCAGGCGGTGAAGGTGTGACGATCTCTTTCAATAAAGCCAATGCTTTTTTTGCCTTTGGCGGCATGAAACTGGTTTGCCGACTCATTGACGCCCGTTACCCGGACTACAATGCGGTCATCCCGGTGGACAACCCCAACAACATGACGGCCAATCGCAGCGACTTCCAGAATTCACTGAAGCGCATCGCAATCTATGCCAATAAAACCACCAATCAGGTGGTGTTTGAACTGACCGACAAAAGCCTGACCGTCAGTGCACAAGACCTCGATTTTTCCAACGAAGCCACAGAGCAAATTCCATGCACCTACAATGGGGCTCCGATGAAAATCGCTTTCAATGCGCGCTTTCTGGCTGAAATGCTTGGGGTCCTGGATTCTGACGAAGTGCAGATGGAGTTTAGCAGTCCAAGCCGCGCCGGCATCCTGACCCCGGTGGAAGAAAACAGCGCAGATCGGGATATCCTGATGTTGGTAATGCCTGTGATGTTGAACAATTGATGCCTGAATTCGCAGATAAAAAAACGGCCCAAATGGTAGAAATACCGCTTGGGCTGTTTTTTTGGGGTAGAGGGTATCTGTAGCACGCATTTTAAACCCATAAGGCACACAGGACACATAAGCCAGGTCTTCAAACTTATGTGTCCTGTGTGCCTTACAGGTTTAAAATACCTCCGAAAACTAAGGTGAGACCCCCCGAAGCCCACTGTGTCTCATTACGAGGGTACCGCCTAATAAGTCATTTTTTGTTTTAATTGTTATAAAACAAAAAATTTTTTTATAGAAATGCTAGCATTAGTTTGTTCAGACAAGAAGAAATGAGCACCTTTGTTACTCTTTTGGGAAAGCGGACCTTATTGTAGTTCAGGAATTTTAATCGCATTCATCCTGACTAATTTTCAGAAGGCCATCATTCAATGATTTCGTGTATATAGTATGCAACAACACATATCGGTGTGTTGTTGAATAAAGCAGCGTCCCTCCTTTTTCGACAGAATAGGCAAGTCTCCCTGTCTCTGTTCGCGAAAGCTATTTTTGGTGTGGGCTGGTCGAGCTCCGCTTGATTAAAACCCGTGGTTTAGGCGTGTAGCCAGAACTCCTGCCATTATGAAAACAAGAATGAAATTAAAAACAGCAAGCAGGATGACTTTACAGCAGCAATCATTACAGCTAAAGGTGGTTTTCAGAGGCCGCCTTGAATTTGGTTCACAAAGAGCCTATGATATGGTACTGAAGCACTGGAATACCCGTGTGGAAACCTATTTCAAATCTGATGTCTTGTTCACTGCCGAAGAGGTCTTCAGCGAAGAGGGTTTTTCACTGACCGTGCCGCAACAAACGCTCATGAGTTCTCCGAAACGATGGCGCAGCACCACCGCTTTGCTTTATGAAGTTGCACAATATGCGCTTGCAGGCAATGTAGGCGCATGGTGGGTGCAAAATGGCAAGGTGCTGGATCAGCATAATATTGAGCCGAAAACCGATAAAGTCGGGGTAACAGAATATTTACGCGGTTGCGAACTCGTGCAACAAGGTGGCATGGAACAGGCTTCAGAAGCACTCACTAATGCCATTGAAAAATATGAGCGCAATGCCTTGGCCTACGAACGCCGTGGTTATGTAAATTACAAACTCCAAAACTACAACGACGCATTATACGACTTCACCAAAAGCATTGCGATCTACGCCCATAATCCGGAGCCATACTTCGGCCGGGGCAAAGTGAATATGCTTAAAAAGGAATGGGATACAGCCATCGTTGATTTTCAGAATGCCTTTGACCGTTCGCTGGCCGTGCAACCCATCTACTGGCTTTCGCGTTTGCGTAAGTCCGAATGCCTGATGCACACCAAACGCCATGCCCTTGCAATTCCTGAACTGAAGCTCTTCTTACAGCGCTCTTTTTCGGAAAATGACCCTAACATTGCGTTGCGCCCGAAAGCTACCTCTATGCTGGCGGAATGCGAAAAAGTAGTGAAGGGGTAACTAGTTTCAAGTGGCAGGTTAAAAGTAAAAAGTTCCAGGTGGTCACTGTGCCGCCTGGAATTTTTTACTTTTAACCTGCCACTTGAAACTTTTAACTTGAAACTTTCAACTTGCTACTCTTTAAACTAAAAACACTTTAAACCGTAATTGAACGCAAGATTCCCCAGGCAACTAAAAGCTCTATCAAAAGCAACATAACCGCTGCCCCGATCAGCCAATGAAAATAATCAGTACTGCGCCGCACTGTACTGACTTCGATCTTGGTTTTTTCCAATCGATCGATCTCCGCGTAAATAGTCTCCAGATCGCGTTCTGAAAATGCCCTGTAAAATTTTCCGCCAGTAACGGAAGCGATCTCTTCCAACAATTGGGTATCAAATTCCATAAACCTTGGCGCAAACGAATAGGAGCCATCCGGATTTCGCTGTGCAGGCGACATGACCACACCTTCTGTACCGATGCCTACCGTATACACCCGTATGTCCAGGGTCTGCGCGATCTCTGCTGCTTTGAGTGGCGCGATATAGCCTGCGTTGTTCTCCCCGTCTGTTAACAACACAACGATTTTGCTGCGTGATGGACTGTCTTTTAAGCGGTTGACTGCTGTGGCCAGGCCCATACCGATGGCCGTACCATCATCCAGGCGGCCTACCGCGAGTTCGTTGATAAAAGTCTTGACCACCCGACGATCGGTGGTCAGGGGGCACTGTGTAAATGCTTCCGCAGAGAAGGCGACCAGGCCGATCCGGTCATGGGGGCGTTTTTCGACAAAATCGGCGGCAACCCGTTTGGCGACCGAAAGCCGATCCGGATCAAAATCCTTACTCAACATAGACGGTGAAATATCCATACTCAGTATAATGTCCAGCGCGTCCGCTTTAATTTTTTGCTCTTCCCATTTCCTTTGTGGGCGCGCCATAGCAAGCAAAAGAAGCGATAAAGCCAGCCAGCGCAGCCAGGGTAGTTTGCTTCGGAACTTTGTGCGTAAACCAGGGTCACCCAAGGTCTTAGCGGGTTGCGGCATCTGTAAAGCACTGTGTTCCTGCCCACGCCAGATCAACCAGCCCAAGGGCAGGAATAAAAGAAGCCATAGAGGATCGGCGAGGGTCATTGGAGGGTGGTGATTGTGGCTTGGGGATCGGTTTCCAGGCTGGTTTCGAGAATGATCTTTCTGGCGAGTTCCATAGACTCCGCATGAAAAGATTCCTCCGGGATCCATTTGGCAAATTTAGCCAGGTCGGCCTGTTCCAATAGTCCCTGAAGTTTATGAGAAAATTTGGGGGCGAGATCCAGCCGGTTTAGATGGGCAATGGTTTCTTCCGTAGTGGATTCGAGGGCCGGAACCCAGAATCTTTTTTCCAGATATTCCCGAAGGATAAAAGTGAGCTCAGCGTAATGCTCTTTGACCAAACCATTCGTGATCCGGTTTTTTTGAGCGAGTACCTCCAGTTTTTGCAAGGCACGTTCATGCGCAGGAATCTGTACGTTTCTGCTTTGGATCCTGGCCTGCGCTTTGCGTTTGGACAACCAGAACAACAAGCCTAGGATGGCCAGCACGCCCAAAACGCCCAATACCCAGGGCAAATAATCCGTCCAAAGTGTTGGCTCCCGATGAATGTCCTTGATCGCAGCCATATCGTTCAGATCATCCGGAGCAGGCGTGGCGGTCACGATGATCTCCAGTGGATCCGCATAAACGGTATCTCCATTCAATAAGACAATGGGAAGCGCCGGGATCTGAAGGGAATCTTCATCAAAAAAGAGGGCAGTGAGGTTTTTACTCCAATCCCCCCCCTCTTGCTGCCATTTGGTTTGACCTATGATATTTTGTACCTGCAGCACATTACTCCAGACCTCAAAACGCAAAGAATCCGGCTTGCCCAAGCCTGCCGGTAGCCTGAGATGCAGTACCAGCGGGTTGCCTGTCTCCACGTGATTGCTGTCTGCCCATAGCTCTACCTGAGCCCCGGCCTGAAACGAGAGACAGCAAAGCACACATAACTTTGCCAGGGCAAGCATTTTGCTCCGCGTTTTGAGCAAAAAAGCGTTCGATTTTAGGGTGACCCTGCTCATTTTTTGGCGCGTTTTTCAAAAAAATGCAACAATGCAGTCGAGTAGGGTTCAGCGGTCTGAAGACTTAAAAAATCTGCCCCGGCCCGTCGAAACGAGGCGGTAGCATACGCGCGGTTGTCTTCAAAGCGGCGCGCATAGGCCCTGCGAAGTTGCGGATCGCTGGTATCAAGCCATGTTTCCTGACCAGACTCATTGTCTCTGGTTTGGAGCAGTCCGACATCAGGCAGATCGCGCTCTCGTGCGTCCCAGCAATGGATGCCTACACAATCATGGCGGCGTGCCAGGGTGCGCAAGGAAACGTCATAATCCTTCGCCCAAAAGTCGGAGAGGATAAAGCATACACTTTTTTTCTTCAACACGTTTCGGGTAAATTGAATGGCTGCGGTGAGGTCCGTCCCACGTGCTCCAGGCTGTACATTCAGGAGCTCGCGAATGATGCGCAGGGTATGTTGCCGACCTTTTTTGGGCGCCAGATAAAGTTCTGGCTGATCAGAAAAGAGCAACAGACCCACCTTATCATTGTTGGAATCGGCACTAAAAGCAAGCAGGGCAGAGATTTCTGTAAGCAGTTCCTGTTTCCACTGGCCGCTCATGCCAAAAAAGGAGGAGCCACTGATGTCCACCAACAACATCACGGTCAACTCGCGCTCTTCCTCGTAAATTTTGATATGTGGGTCGCCGGTGCGGGCGGTTACATTCCAGTCTATATCCCGTACATCATCTCCAAATTGATATTGCCTGACCTCGCTGAAAGACATGCCCCGGCCTTTGAAAGCACTGTGGTAACCGCCGGTAAAAAGGTTATGCGTGAGCCGGCGGGTTTTGATCTCGATCTTACGTACTTTCTTGATCAATTCTTCCATATTACCCGCCGTAGACCCGGCGAAGGTGGGTTTAGCCCAGACTACTGTGCCTTTTTTTCAAGTGTTCAGACCTTCCAAGTTTTCGAAACTTGGAAGGTCTATCTCCGAGAAAATGTCCAGTAGTCTGGTTTTGCCTAAAAGATCTATTTCAGGATCGTAGAAGAATCAATTTGGCTTTCTCCTGCCACCATCGTCTTTCCATCTCTTGCCCAGCTAAAAAGCCCACCGCACAACTCATAGATTCGTTTGAAGCCCAACTGACGCATTTTTTCCGCAGCCTGCAGGCTTACGGAACTATCATTGTCATAAAGGATCACAGGAGCATTGACATCCAATTTTATGATCCGTTGCGCGAAGTCTGGCGCATTAACATAACAATTCATCGAACGATATATATGTGCTGCGTGAAATTCCATTTCAGAACGCACATCAATGAATGGAATATTAGGATTGGTCTTCAACAACGAATCAATTTCGCGCGGCCAAAGCCGAACAACGGTAGAATCTTGCATACTCCCTGCCAATCCGGTCATTTTTGCATTGGAAGCTTTGTTTTCACAGGAAAAAAAACAAAATGCAGCAGCTACTACTGCAAAAAGGATCGTGCGCATAGCTCGGTAACTATAATAAGAAGTGAACGATTTTACTTTTTATCTCCCTTGTCCGGCCCACGGTCAGGTTTGCCACCGCCGCCAGGTCGTGGCCCTTGGTTTTGATTCGGGTTCGGTGGCCGGGAGTCTTGTTTAGGGCGGTCGCCTTGCCTTTGATCCGGACGATTTTGCGGGGGGCGATTTCCACCTCCCTGATTTCCACCTTGTGGAGGTCGGTCATGTCGTCTGGGCTGTGGCGCCTGCCGACGGCCCTGTGCAGTATCATTTTGAGAAGCTTTTTCAACGGCTGCCGCGGCAGATTGAGAGCGGTCGCGGTTTTTATTCCGGCTTTTTTTCCGCTTGTTGCGTGTTTCGATGGGCAACTGAATTACATCGTGCACATTTTCGAAATCTGGTTCGGCCTCTTCCTGTTCATCTGTTTCAACACTGGGGGCCATGGCAAGGATCTCATCCAGGCTTCCAGGAAACTTACCCGATTTGATCATAGCAATCGCTTCCCAGATCTGGTCGACATGGATGGGGTAAAGTTTTCCGCGATCCTCTGCATACGTGTAAAACATGAGGCGTTTGAACACGTCGGTTTTGATCAATATGGCCAGCCCGGCATTGGTCTTGAGCCTTTCTGCGCGGTCTGGAAAATCTTCCAGTGCATCGATATAAGTATCTAACTCGTAATTGAGACAGCATTTCAAGCGGCCACACATGCCTGACAATTTAGTCTGATTGATGGCCAGATTCTGATATCTTGCCGCAGCAGTGTTGACACTTTTGAATTCGGTAAGCCAGGTAGAACAGCAAAGTTCGCGGCCACAGTTGCCCAAACCACCGATCCGGGCCGATTCCTGACGCGCGCCAATCTGGCGCATTTCCACTTTTACCTTAAAATCACGGGCGTAATGGCGAATGAGTTCGCGAAAGTCAACGCGGCCATCTGCCGTATAAAAGAACGTGCATTTGCGTCCATCACCCTGAAACTCGACATCACCGATCTTCATATTCAGATCCAGAGAGCGGGCTATGGCGCGGGCGTGAATGAGGATATCGCGCTCTTCTTTGCGCACCTCGTCCAGACGTTCCAGGTCCCGATCGTGTGCCTTGCGTACCACCTGACCCAAGCGGGTGTCCTGGCGTACCTTCTTTCTTTTCATCTGCAAACGCACCAGTTCACCGGTCAGGGTTACGGTGCCTACGTCAAAACCACCGCCAACGGCCTCTACTACCACCCAATCGCCGGTGGTAGCACGGGTATGCTGCGGGTTTTTGAAAAAATCTTTGCGTGAGCCGTTTTTGAAACTGACCTCCACTGCGTCAAAAGGTCGCGGATCCGCGATTCCTTGTGCCGTGATCCAGTCGTAGGTATTGTGGCGATTACATCCACCTGTGGAGCAGCCGCCATTGGATTTGCAGCCTTTTGTACTATCTTTTCCTGTGGAACAGGAGCATCCGATACATCCCATGTTTATTTGGAAGCGGTTGAATCAGCATATTGCCAAGCCAGCCACTATATTTTTTCGACCCCGTTTGAGGCGGGATTTGTTTTAGAATATGCGTTTGACCCGAAGGGGCCAACGCTCGATTTTGGGTATTTAGAACAATCTTTATTTAGACTGATATCTTCGTACTCCGGAGCAAAAGTAGCACAGCGAAATCCAGATTTACCAGCTTTTTAAAAAGTTCTCTGATAAGTGCTTATTCGGGAACCTATTTTAAGATCAAAAACAGTCCTATGGCCAGGCATATTGCGATATTTATAGCAAAATAACGTTGCAGGGTTGGCTTGAACATCCGCATGACTCCACCTATAAACAAACTTGGAAGCGCCATACCCAGAAATACAGCTCCGATCACTTTCTGCGTGATTTTCCCATCGCTGAATTGATAGGCCACCGCGTATTCAGCGATGCCCACCAGGACGGTAAGCCCTAAGACCAGTGCAAGTTTTTTCCAGGAAAATGCTTGGCTCTCCATGACGTTATTGTCTTGTTTGGGATTTCATGATCCGGTGCATCTGAATTGACGTGTCCAGAAAAAGGATTTTCGGATTGGCATTCCGTTCTATGTAATAAATATTGTCATTGAGGAGTCCAACGATCTTGGCAATCTTTTCAAAATCAAGCACTTTGGCCATGTTTTGGGCCGTGGCAAGTTCTTCCGGACGCAGACGCATGGTTGGGTTTCCAGTACTAACCAAAGAGAGCATTTCGCGCAAAAAATGCAGCCCGTACTGGAGAAACTGCTTTTGGTTTTCGCGACCCAGTTTGGCAAAATCTTCCGTCCAGCGCACCATTTCCACCGCATGTCCACGCCAGCATTTACGCAGCCAGTCCAGCAATAGCTGGGCATCATCCGTGGCCGGGGCATCTGCTGCAGACAGCGCCGCGCCATAATCACCACCACTCAAAAAAGCGATCTGCCGGGCCCGCTCGAGGCCTATTCCGCGCTGTTGTACCAGACCCTGTGCCACCACTTCATCGGAGAGTGGATCGAGTTTGACCAATTGACAACGGGAAAGGATCGTATTCAGAATAAGATCCTGGTTTTCGGCCACCAGCAGAAAAATAGTCTGTTCCGGCGGCTCTTCGATGAGCTTGAGCAGGCGGTTTCCTTCCTTCCCCAGGTACTCAGGCAGCCACATCACCAGGATCTTGTAACGACCTTCAAAAGCTTTTAGACTCAGTTTTTTGAGGATGGCATTGCATTCATCCTTGTTGATATTCCCTTGTTTGTTGTCTGCGCCCAGCCGCTGAAGCCAGGAGTTGACGTCTGCGTAAGGGGATTCAGTCAAAAACAGGCGCCATTCTTTCAAAAAATTGGTGCTGACCACATTGGGCCCCACAGCCGGAAATGAATAATGGATATCCGGATGCGCAAAGGCCTGGGCTTTTCGGCAAGCCGAGCATTCTCCACAAGCCTCGAAACCGCCAGGCTTAAGTTCCGTAATGGGCACTGGTTCATCCTCAAACATTCCACCCGATTCAGCCCTGGGACCAATACCGGATCTTTCACACTGAAGCAACTGCGCAAAAGCATTGGCCAGCGCAAGTCCGCCTCCACCGGTGGGGGATAGGAATAGCAGGGCATGCGGCACCCGTTCGCTTGCGGCAAGCGAGGCGAGAAAATCTTTGGTGCGCTGTTGGCCTATGGTTTCTTGCATTTTTTGCTACCGATGTTGGACCTCTACGAGGTCTGTTGCTTATTTCTTTTTCGACTCGTCGAGCCCTCTCGGGGTTCTGTATAAATATTTGACCTCTGCGAGGTCGGTGGATCCTTCTGGTAAATTGAATAGTGCCACAAGGTACGGCCTAAACATAAGTTGATTTGATAAAAAGCGGTTGGAAAAGCTGACTCGCCGTAAGTTTGCCCTTCATTTTGGGCACGATTATTTAGGGTCTTATTCATCAGACTTATGTAGGTCCAAAGTCTAACAATCTATTGTCCATCATCCAAAATCAAAAAAATATGGAACTCCTCGGTATTGGTTCTCGCGTAAAACACCCTGCTTATGGCGACGGGGTCATCGTTCGCCTGCATGTAGCGGCTTATGAGGTTTGCTTTATGCAATTCGGCCTCAAAATGGTGGGCAAAGATTATGGAAGCTGGCAAGTGGTCGAGCGGATCGCGCCGGAAGAAGCGGTTTCCTTCACAGAAGCAGAACAATCTCTGGTACGCATCTTAAAGGCTTGGGCCGGTTTCAGCCTCGAAATCGTGCCGCTGGGCGAACGTTGGAAAAACGGGAAAATGATCCTGTCTGCGGACGGTGTTCAGCCCAAAGAAATACCCATCGATACTTTTTTTCACAAGATCGTGATGATGCGCGATCGCCTGCGGGTACTTGAACAAAACATCAATGCAACCAAAAAACTGGATGACGAAGACAAGGTGAATCTGCAGCAATACATCACCCGTTGCTATGGCAGTATGACCACTTTCAATGTCCTGTTCAAAAACAAGGAGGACTATTTCGTGGGGGAAAGCGGCAAGGATTAGGGGGGCAGTTTATGCAGTTTTTAAAATGTTTTCATCCGTACCGGGCATGCCTAAAACGGGCGCTTGAAAAACATTTTAAAACCCACCTTATGCTACAAAATTCCGGTATTTCCCAGCTCAGAATCTTAGGCCTTTGTGCCTTCTTCCTCTTTTCTGCTTGTCAGCAACAAAGCGAGGCTACTTTCACAAAAGGGTCTCCGGCTCCGCCACAGGGAGACCTCAGCCCTGTTAGATCGGAAGCCGCAGCTCCGGAGTCAAATTTTCAGGATGCTGCTTTGAATGGCGAACTCTTTTCTTCTGCTGCATCGATCCCTTCCGGCATTGATTCACTCAAGAAATTTGTCCGCGGTGCTGAAATTAAATTCAGCGTCAACAACACCGCAGATGCTACCCTGCGCATCGAAGACATTGCCTTGCGACATGGCAGATTTGTGATCAACAGTACCCTGAACAGCGAGGTAGAACTCCGCCAGAACACGCCCATGAACCGTGACTCTGCCATAGAAACCACCCGTTACACCCTGCATAGCCAGATCGTACTTCGGGTGCGTTACCGCCAATTGGACACGACCATTCGTTCCATTGGCAAACTTTCTGTTTTTCTGGACCAGCGCCGCGTCAGCGCTGAAGATGTGGGTCTGCATATGTTCGAAAAAGAACTAGCCCGACTGCGCGAGGGCATTTACCGTTCAGATTATGCTTTTTTCATGTTAGGGATTATTACATTTGCACTCAATTATGGAAAAAGTAAAATGCCTCATCATCGGCTCTGGCCCTGCTGGTTACTCAGCCGCCATTTATGCCGCACGCGCTGGTCTCAGCCCCATGCTTTACACTGGCCCTCAGCCTGGTGGACAACTCATGATCACCAACGAAGTTGAAAACTACCCCGGTTATCCGGAAGGTAGAAACGGTCCTGAAATGATGGAAGATTTCCGCAAACAGGCCGAACGTTTCGACACGGTAATCCGAAATGAAATGATCGTAAAGGTGGACTTCACCGGACCGATCCACAAGGCCTGGAGCGAATCGGGTACTGAGATCCAATCGCCCACCATCATCATTGCAACGGGTGCCAGTGCCAAATGGCTCGGTATTCCCGGCGAACATGAGCTGGAAAACAAAGGGGTTTCAGCTTGTGCAGTTTGCGACGGTTTTTTCTTCCGCAAGCAAAAAGTGGCCATCGTTGGCGGTGGTGACACGGCTGCAGAGGAAAGTACTTATCTGGCGAAAATCTGTTCAGAAGTACACCTGATCGTACGCCGCGATGAAATGCGTGCTTCCAAGATCATGCAGGAACGTGTCTTGAACACGCCTAACCTGATCGTACACTGGAATACCTCTCCAGAGGAAGTCCTCGGTGAGGATGGCGTAACCGGCGTTCGTCTCCGAAACAACAAGACCGGTGAGGTCAGTACCCTGGATATCACAGGCTTTTTTGTAGCCATCGGCCACAAACCCAATACGGATATATTAAAAGACTGGGTGGATCTGGACGAAACGGGCTATATCAAAGCGGTTCCCGGCCGCACCTTTACCAATATCCCGGGGGTATTTGCCTGTGGTGATGCCCAGGATAAGATCTATCGCCAGGCAGTGACCGCTGCTGGTACGGGCTGTATGGCAGCTCTGGATGCGGAGCGGTATCTGGTAGAGACGGGATTGTGAGTTATGTTCTTATGAATTTAAAAGGTCGCCTCGCAGTCAATGATTTGAGAGGCGATCTTTTTTTTAATTAAGCAAGGTTACTCAATTTCAAACTTTGCAATCAATTCCTCTACGCTCCAAAGTTCATATCGCCCATTGCCTTTAAAATGGGCCACCAACTTAGTGTCTGTGGTCACAATGATTTTTTCTTCGGTGGATTCGGCGGATTCAAAAAGGTATCGGTCGCTTTCGATGTTTGTCAATGGAGAAGCTATGGGGCGTTTCAATATTGCCTCAATTTCGGGTGTTAACGCTGGAGGCACCTCTACTATACGGCATTTATCTGTATTCATATAAATCTGACTAAAAAACAGCTTCAGTTGAATGCCAGACATGGGATGGTAACTGAAGTTGCGCCGGATTGCATTCAATTTTAGCGTAAAATCACTGTTTTTTAACACCACAATCCTATGATCGCTTTTGAGTAGCCAACTTGTGAATACTCGGGCTTTCCGATGCTCTTCAGAAGTAGCATCGGGTTTGTGCCACTCCAAAAACCATTCGTTAATGACAAATTCCATGTCGGTTTTCAGGCAGTAGTTGTATCAAAAAATCGCTCCGCAAGCCGCATCTGGGATTCCATAAAGTTTTTTAATCCCCCTTCAAGTTGTCCGTTGGGCATTACTTGCTGCTGCTCAACGATGGTTTCTCGATCGTTTTTCTGGAGGTAAAAAACTTTGAGGTCATCTGCTGAAAGCTTACCATCGTTTACTTCCGCCAGCAAGGACAGCAGCCAATGTTCGCTATGCGTAGAGAAAATAAATTGCTTGTCCTCTTTTTCTGCGATCTCTACCAGTACCCGAACGAATTGCTCAATGAGCGATGGGTGAAGATGAATTTCTGGCTCATCAATACAAATAAGTCGGTTTTTACCGTACAGGATTTTGGCAAGTAGGAATACGATTTGGTTCATACCCATGCCTTGATTCACAAGTTCTGTAGCGAATGATCCATCTGCCTCACGCACCTGCATATAGAAAAAGCCCATGCCTGGCTGGATGGAAATACTGAATCTTTTGCCTGTAATCTTCTCGAAGTAAAAAGCGACTTTGGATTGTACCTCTTTGTCAATAGCGAGCAGCGTAGCTACTTCGTCTTCGGTGTAGATGTGGCCGTTTAGCGGGGTGGTATTGAAGATTGGTTTGGTGAAGCCACGGGAAGTGGGGATGACATCGATAGTAGAAATATTTCTAGTTGGTAAATCTGCTTGCTCATTTAACTTAAAATTAGATCGACTTTCATTACTTTCCACAATCTTTATTCCATTCCATTGAAATTCGCCTAAGCCTTCTGGATTTTGAATTTTTATGTTCATTTGTCTGTTTAGAGCATATGGAAAAGCAAAGCCTAAACCCGCCGCAAATTTAAATGGGCTAAATCCATGTATTTCTAATACATCTTCACCAAATGGACTTCCATGTATCCACGTTAAATTAGTTCTCAAAAGGCTTGTCCTAAAAACATCGTTGGGCTTTTCTTCTGCTGTAATTCCAATACTTAAATTTTCCAGACTTTTTTTCTTTCCAAACAACGTTTCCTCAATTCCACCTAAATTCAAAAAATGCAAGTTCAGCAAACTGTCAAGTGACTGATTGGGATTAGTAACAATATTCTTCAATACCTGCAAGGCATATAACACACTACTCTTGCCGCTATTGTTCGCGCCAGTAAGCACTGTAAATCGACCTAGTTCCAGCGTAGCCTCGCGGATGCTCCGAAAATTTTTTATGCTGAGTTCTTTTATCATAGCGTAGAATGTCTAAGCCTCAAATATACTGCTTTACACTTCCTGAATATTCGTTCCAATCACCCAACGGCTATCCCCAATCCGGTGCCAGCCATTGCTGCTGGTTTCGAATATACTGACCACAGCGCCTTGTTTCAGTTCGCCCACTTTGGCGTTGGTGGTTGCCGGACCTGTGCGTACGTTCAGGAAAGATGAGGTGACTTTGCCTTTTCTGACCACTACGGCAGGCGCGCCATTGGAGGCGATGACCTGAATGAAATCGGCGCTGACAAACTGCCCGGTGCCGATGCGCCAAAAGCCCCCTGTTTTTTCGAAGAGGTTTACTGTATCGCCCTGAAGCAATTCTGCCACTTTTGGATGGGTGGTGGCTGGACCCGAGCGCACATTGAGAAATTTGGAGGTCACTTTGCCGCGCTGGGTGGCTGTTTGTCCACTTCCGCCACTGTTTCCGCTTCCTGAACCAGCGCCTTGTCCGCCACTATTCCCACTTCCTGAGCCTTGTCCACTTCCAGTCGCCAGTTGTACGGCACGAAGTGCATTGAGACGGCCAAAACCAAATTTAGGAGAACGGCCATTGGTGTCATATCCACTCCCGATCTTATCCGCCGAACGACGCAAAATATCTTTGATCTGGCTGAGCGTCAGGTCCGGATTGGCCGAAAGTAAGAGGGCACAAACGCCGGCAGTAAGCGGGGCCGCGCTGGAGGTGCCTCCAAATTTGCTGGTATAGATATGAGCCAGCGAATTACCATCGGCTTTTACGGTAGCGGTCGTAACACCCACGCCTTCGTTGCCATTGCTCGGCGCGCAGAGGAAGACATTGGGACCAAAAAAGGTATAGCTGGAAGATTCATCCAGACTATTAGAGGCGGTAATACACATCAGATCCGGATGCGCCGCAAAGTCGCTGACCTGCCGTGGCACATTGTTAGAGGCTGGGTTAGCATTGCCCGCTGCAATAAAAACAGGCAAACCTTTGCCATTGCGGCCTTCCCGAACCACCCGACTGATGTAGTTAGAAACGTAAGTAGAAAGTGGCACCGGCTTCGGAAAACCTAGGCTGCAGGAAATAATATCTGCGCCATTCAACAAGGCATGTTCAAAAGCTTTTTGAATGGCATCGTCCGAAAGAATGTCCAGTTTAATCGGAATAATACGGGCATTGGGCGCTGCACCCAGAACGCCTTGCCCATCCCAGGCACCGGCTGCTACTGCAGCGCAAGAGGTGCCGTGACTAAAAACACCCCAGGAACCATCCGAGGCCTGAAACCAGGGTGATACGTCCGCAGTGCGGTTCGCAGCGTTGAAGGAGTTCCGCAGTTTGGTTCCATCGCCCCGAAGCGCCGGATGATCGGTATCAAAACCGGTGTCGATCACTGCAATCTTAATGGTTTTGGCACCCAGTCCCTGCAATTCTTCCCAGGCTGCGCGCACTTTAGCATCTGCCCCTTTTTTGAAATGCCGGGTACCAAAAACAGCGTTGGGAATATCAATGATCGGGATCTGTCCCCCGGAGTTTTCGTGGTGCCACTGACTGTTGATAAACTTACCCGAGGGTGGTGCAAAATCACCCGCCACGGGTTTTGCAATAAATTCAGGCTCAGCGATCTGTACCAGTTTGTTCTTTTGAAGCAACATGGCACACTTCACCGGATTGGGAGAGTCGGGGGTTGTACTCACGCGGTAAGCCTCAGGGCTGACAACCTGGCGGATGTTGAGCTTGAACTCCTCCATGGTTGCCTGTTGTTTTTCATAGGCGGTTCCCGGCTTGAATTCTAGGTACAAATAGCCCGTTGGGATAAACGGTGAATCATCTTCTCCATCGACGATCCAGATATGCGTTCCCACCGATACTTCAGGCATTGCCCTCAGGGCATCCAGTTTCTGATCGAGACCACGGGTCGCTTTTACGACCTCGAAATCGCGGATGTGCTCCTGTTCTGCGGCATTTTTCCGCTTCGGTGCACGTTTCATACCCGGTGTATAGCGCACCGCGGCCTGGGTTTTACTTTTACTCAGATTGATGGTTTCGCCTCCAAATTTAAAAGAGGCGGTGTTTACTTTTTTTGTTGCCATTTTGAAGCAAGTTTAAAGTTGCAAGTTTAAAGTTGCAAAATCCAAGCCAAGGCACCCACTTGTAACTTTCAACCTGAAACTTGAAACTATTTTATCTGACTTTATGCTCTTTGTTTACCCGGTCCATTTCCCGTTTGCTTTCCCGGTCTTTGATGGTTTCCCGCTTGTCAAATGTTTTTTTGCCTTTTGCAAGACAGATCGTGAGTTTGGCGAAACCGCGCTCACTGAAAAAGATTTTGAAGGGCACGATGGTGGAGCCTTTTTCCTTGATCCCACGCTCCAGTTTTTTTAATTCGGGCTTGCGCAACAGCAGTTTGCGGTTTCGGCGCGGCAGGTGGTTGGCGTCTGTACCATATTTATATTCAGCCACATAAAGGTTTCGCACCCAGAGCTCTCCCTGGTCAAAAATACAATACGCATCTGAGAGATTCGCATTGCCATCCCGGATACTTTTAACCTCGGTTCCTGTAAGCATGATGCCCGCGTCGAACTCCTGTACAAAATGGAATTCGTAAATTGCCTTGCGGTTCAGAATCTCAATATTCGCTTTTTTCTTCTCTTTTGCCATGTTCAAAAATAGTGTGCAAAGATAGGGTTAAATGTGGTCAATGATTAAAATGTGGACAATGTGGTCAATGGGGTTAAATGTGGTCAATGCCTTCTAATATCACTGAGCAGGCAAATCTGATTTCCTCTTCTGTAATAATGAGGGGTGGTGCGATGCGCAAACTGCGGTCATTGAACAAAAACCAATCTGTGATAATTCCATTTTTAAGACAATACTGTATCACTGCCTGTACCCTGGAGGCATCTCCCAGATCCACGGCCAGCCAAAGCCCTGCGCTGCGTACTTCCTTGATTCCCGGATGCACCAGCAAACTTTTAAAAAGAGCTTCTTTGGCCGGTACCTGCGCCAACAGATCGCCTTCGAGTAAAATTTCCAGGGTAGCCAGACCCGCCGCCACACAAACCGGATGGCCTCCAAAAGTAGTGATATGCCCCAATACCGGATCATGGGTCAATGTCTGCATTAACTCACGGCGAGACACAAAGGCGCCCAGCGGCATGCCCCCCCCAAAACCTTTTGCCAGCAGCAAAATATCGGGTACGATGCCATATTTTTCAAAAGCAAACAACTGTCCGGTACGCCCCATCCCCGCCTGGATTTCGTCCAGGATCAAAAGGGCTCCTGCCGCGTCACAGCGTTGGCGCAATGCCAAAAGCCAGGTTGGATCGGGCGGGATCAGTCCGGCCTCTCCTTGTACCGTTTCCACCACGACCGCGGCCGTTTGATGATCGATCGTATCCAATTCTAAAACTTCATTGAACCCGATATGCCGCATGCCCGGTAGCAAAGGTTGAAATGCTTCCGTAAAATCTGTGGGCCACATCAGACTGGCTGCCCCCTGGGTACTGCCATGATAGGCATAACGGCAGGCTACAAATTGGGTCCGACCAGTAACACGTTTGGCCAGCTTCATGGCCCCCTCGGTTGCTTCCGTTCCGGAGTTGGTGAAGTAAACAGAGTCGAGTCCTCCGGGCAGATTTTCTGCGAGTAACTGAGCCAGTCTTACCTGCGGTGTGAGTACAAATTCGCCATATACCAGGGTGTGCCAGTAAGCGTCAAGTTGTTGTTGTACAGCGTTTTGCACCCGAGGATGCCGATGCCCCAAAACACTTGGCCCAATGCCCGCGATGAGATCTAACCAGCGTATTTCATCAGGGCCATATAACCAGCAACCTTCCGCTCGTTCGATCTCGAGCGCGAGTGGTGCGGGAGAGGTTTGCGCCACATGGCGAAAGAAGAGCGATCTAAGATTGGCACTTTTTTGCGTTTGCATCACTATTTTGTTTGCGAACAATTTATTCCACCCATATTTGCGGAGTCGCACAAAGTTCGTGTAAGTCGAACAACCTTTGATGAATAACGTTTAGAACTAGCTCTTCGCTTCTCACACACATGACTGCTCGTACACTCATCGCCCATGACATTCCCGCGCTCACCGTCGAACAAACGGGGCGCGAGGCATTCCATACGCTCAACGATTACCACGTGAAGCATCTGCCGGTTGTAGATGCCGGCAAACTGGTAGGGCTGATGTCGGAAGAGGATATTTTCAACCATAAACTTGCCAGTCCGCTTAGCGAACACGATTTTTCCGTGATGCCGCTGTTTCAGGTGAATGAAAACGAACATGTTTTTGAGATCATCAAAATTATGGGGGATCATCGACTGACGGTCATCCCGGTGGTGGATACCGAAGGAAATTACCTCGGACTGGTGCAGCAAAACGATGTCCTGCGCTACTTTGCCCATACCGCTTCCCTGACGGAACACGGTGCTGTGTTGGTGTTGGAAATGCCCCGTCGGGATTATGCGCTTTCTACCATTGCCCGTATTTTTGAAGAAGAAAAGGTGAATATTCTAAGCACATTTGTCACTTCTGCTGCGAATACCGAACAGATAGAACTGACTCTGAAACTGGATAGACACGACCTCGCCCGCGCCATTGCCTCTCTCGAACGCCACGAATTCGCAGTGAAAGAATCTTTCGGGGAAACAGATCGGAGCGAGCTTTTGCGCGACCGGTATGATGCCCTGATGCATTACCTGAACGTTTAAATGATGCAAGCGCAGTCTTTTTGGCACCTGGAAAATATTGATGTGACCCATCTGCTTTGCCCCACCAAGCTGGGCAATGGCGAGCTGATGGCCCGACACACCCATCGCGTTTTCAAAAAAGGATCGGATATTTATGTGCCTCAGGACCTTTCGGATCGCATTTTTTTCATCACAGATGGGCGGGTTAAAATCTCCGTAATGAATGAAGAGGGAAAAGAGATCACCAAATCGATCCTGGGTCGGGGCGAAGTGTTCGGAGAATTGGCCGTTTTGGGTGAAACACAACGGCATGATTTTGCCACAGCCCTGGAAGACACCGAAACTTGTGTGGTAAGTCTGGACGAATTGCGCGGTCTGATGCGCGACCGTTCGGAACTCAACCTCTTCTTTATGAAGATTTTTGGTGGCCGGCAACTTGAAATGGAACGCCGCCTGGAATCACTCGTTTTTCGGGATAGCCGAAGCCGTATCGTAGAATTTCTGGTCAACCTTTCCCGCTCCAAAGGTCAACGGGTAGGCTATGAGTGGGTGGTTCGTAAACCCGTTACCCACCAGGAAATTGCCAACCTCACCGCCACTAGCCGTCAGACCGTTACCACGACACTGAACGACCTTCGGTACAAAAAACTACTCACCTTCAACCGCTCCAGATTGCTGGTTCGGGATCTGGACAAGCTGTCGGAAGAAATTAAATAGTTACAAGTTTAAAGAGGGGAGTTAAAAGTTAAAAGTGGGTGCCCGGGCTTGGGCACCCACTTTTAACTTTTAACTTGATACTTGTAACTATTAACTTGATACTTGTAACTCCCCGCTTTCAACTTGATACTTTTAACTTGTAACTTTGCCCCTATGTCGCGCTCGAACAAATACGTCTGTATTCACGGTCATTTTTATCAGCCACCCCGTGAAAACGCCTGGCTTGAAACGGTAGAACAGCAGGAAACTGCCCACCCTTTTCACGATTGGAACACCCGGATCAATCATGAATGTTATGCCCCCAATGCGGCGGCACGTATCATGGACGACCAAGGCTGGATCACTAAAATCCGAAACAACTACAACCGCATCTCCTGGAACTTCGGTCCAACGCTTCTTTCCTGGCTGGAAGAGAACGACTCGGATGCGTATTCCATGCTCATCCGTGCGGATAAACGAAGTCAGGAACTTTTTGGGGGACATGGCTCTGCGGTGGCGCAGGTGCACAGCCACCTCATCCTGCCGCTGTGTAACGCCCGCGACAAAGTAACCCAGGTAAACTGGGGGATCTGTGATTTTGAACGCCGTTTTGGCCGTTACCCGGAAGGCATCTGGCTGGCTGAAACCGCCGTGAATACAGAAACCCTTGAAGTACTCGCTTCACATGGGATTCAGTACACCATATTGGCCCCGCGGCAGGCAAAAACCGTCCGTAAGCTGGTTGTAGCCGGTGCCGAGGGTAGCACGCAGGTGGCTCCCTGGCAAAACGTGGATGCAGAAAGCATAGACACCCGCCAATCCTATTGGTGTCTGCTTCCCAGTGGCAGACGCATTGCACTGTTTTTTTATCATGGAAAAATAGCGCAGGAAGTTGCTTTTAACGGGCTTTTGAACAGCGGAAAAGCATTTTCTCAAAGAATTACCGGAATATTTGACGAAGACGATGACGCGCAACTAGCGCATATCGCAACAGACGGTGAAAGCTACGGCCACCACCATCGATATGGGGAAATGGCGCTGGCCGATTGCCTCAATTATGTGGAAGCCAATCAATTGGCCACCCTGACCAACTACGGTCAATTCCTCGAGCTCCACCCACCTGACTGGGAAGTTCAGATCCACGAAAACTCCTCCTGGAGCTGCGTGCACGGGATCGAGCGCTGGCGAAGTGATTGTGGCTGCAACTCCGGAAAACCAGGTTGGCATCAGCGCTGGAGAAAACCACTGCGGGATACCCTGGATTGGCTGCGCGATCAGCTGGCACCGATCTTTGAACGTGAAGGAGCACGATTGTTGCGCGACCCATGGGCCGCCCGAAACGATTACATCGAGGTGATGCTCGACCGTTCTGAAGCAAATGTGGCGGCTTTCTTGAAAAAACACCGTCGCCGGGAGCTAAGCCATCTGGAGAAAGTGGTGGTTTTGAGACTGCTTGAAAGTCAGCGTTTTGCGGTGTTGATGTACACCAGTTGTGGCTGGTTTTTTGACGAAATATCGGGCATCGAAACCAACCAGATCCTCCAGTATGCCTTGCGGACCATGGATTACACCTTCGACGTGACCGGACAGGATCTGCTGCCAGAATTTACCCGTCGTCTGGCTGCTGCACCCAGCAATGTGTTGCCCAATGGGGCCGAAAGTTTTCTGAAGAATGTGGTGCCTACCCGCGTCACGCTGGAACGGGTAGCCATGCACTTTGCCGTTGCCTCGCTTTTTGAAGATGACCCGGAAAAACTGGATCTGTTCAATTACACGGCTTCTGTGGAGTTTTTTGAAAAGATCAAAGCCGGTACCCCTCAGTTTGCAGCAGGCCGTTTGCGCATTCGCTCCAGGTTGAGCCATGCCGAAAAGACTTTCTGTTTTGCGGTGCTCTATTTAGGCCAGCAGCATATCATCGGCAATATCAGCGGGGAAATGCTCCGCTCCCAGTTTGAAGAAATGTACACCCGCACCAGCCAGTCCTTCCGGGCGGCGAATATGGGCGATGTGATCGGCGCCTTGCAGGAATATTTTGGTCCGGATAAATTTAGTCTGACCAGCCTTTTTTCCGACGAAAAAATCAACATTATCAACAGCATTACCGATACCAGCCTTGCGGTCGCAGAGGCTACTTTTAGGGATGTTTTCAATGATAATTACCAGCTTATGGCCGGCATTGAAGAGGCGATGTTGCCCCTGCCATCTACCTGGCTCAACATTGCATCCTATGTGCTGAATGCAGACCTGATGAATTTTTTTCAGGGCAATGAGGTGTCGGACACGCGCAACCTGCGCCGTATTGTCGCAGACATCGAACGCTGGCACATCAAACGTTCTGATGAAGAAACTCTCAACCTGGCCATTGGAGAACGGGTGTTTCGTGAAATCGAAAAAATTGGTCTGGATGAATCTTCCATACCCCGGGTACACTGGCTCACGGATGTGCTGACCATTGTGCAGGAAATGGGTTTGAAACCCAGCATCTGGCGGAGCCAAAATGTGTTTTACCTGCTCACCAAAGGCCTTCGAAAGGGGCAGTGGGTGTTTGTCAATAAATCCTGGGAAGCTGAATTTGAGCGTTTGGCGACTTTGTTGAAAGTTCGACTGAAAAGTTAAATCAGGGGCGATTCCGGTTTTGTGTCAAAAAGTCCCAGAGGGACTTCATCTTTGTAGAAATTCAAAAAGGATTTCATCCGTTCCATGGGAACGGTAAATAATTTTATACGCTAATGTTAAAGACATAGCCCCTATTCGGCAATGTCTTTGAATTAAACTTTTCGCTTAATTCTACTTTGTCACTTTAGCCGCAGAGCGGCTTAACGTCGGTAGAAATCAAATACAGCATCGGTCCGGAGGTGCAGAGCACCGGAACTCTTGGCGAAATGTTCCGGTGCTCTGCACCTTATCGACTTTTCATTGATAATTTCTACCGACGTTAAGCCGCTCTGCGGCTAAAGTGACAAAGTAAAATTATTTCAACGTCATTGCCCTATAGGGCTATTGATTCGGGGTGCGATTTGGAATCGCACCCCGAATTCAATTAAATCCGCACCATTTTCCGCACGGCCGTTTTCTTGGCCGTTTCCAGTTTGTAATACAATACGCCGGCGGCGCTTCCGCTCAGATCTACCTCAACGGTATTCAATCCTGCTGGCCAATCGCCTGATCTGGACCATAACAATTTTCCATTTCCATCCACTACGGTGAGTACCGCTGCACTGGCTTCTGATAGCTGGAACGTGATCGCCGTTTTATCTGCAAATGGATTGGGTTGATTCTGGAATAACTCAAAATCAGATGCCGCGTTGCCAAAGCGAAGTGCCAGGTGCTGTTTGGAAATGGGCAGATCAGATGCATTACCTTTCGCATAAGCTTCTGCAGGCGTGATCTGGCTGCTGATCCGAAGCATTTCACGAAGTAAACCTGATTTTTGTGCTTTTAGCTTTAGGCTAAAACCCGCTTGTCCGCCGGTCTCCCAAGCCATGGTGAGCAGGTTTTTTTGCGGAAACAGCGCGAAATTTTCCTGGCTCATGTTTGCTCCAGGCAGCACTTCTAAAATTTCCAGACCATCAGTTTCGAGGGTGAACTGGCAGCCTTCGAGGCGTTCAGATGCGCTGAATTTAAGTTCAAAAATTTCGCCCGGCTTGACGCTGCGGTCTTCTGAATCAAAATAAACCGTACCCTCAAACCGCTCTTCAGCAGGCGACATCAGGTTGGGTATCGCGGTATAATTCACATCACCGATTTTCATGCCGACAAAATTGAAGGGCTTTGGCTGCGCAATCTGAACGGTTTCCGGGAAAGCCGATTGAAATGGATTTTGCAGATTGGGGAAAACAAAACTTGAATCCACAAAACGCCAGCTTTCATTGTTGGCTAGCCCCAGGTTGATGCCCAGGATAATTTTTCGCAATTCAACAATGTCAAAAGTGGTGATACTGCCTGATTTATTGGCATCCGCGCTGATCATTTTGTAGGGCGAGTTGAGTGGCTCTATGCCCAGTATATGTTTGGAGATCAATACCAGATCAAAAGTGGTGACTCCATTGGTTACGTTGTCGTCCCTAGAGGCGGTTACAGTGAAATTTGAACCCGTTGGATTATTATTCGCAATTGAATAATACCCATTAGCATCTGTAAAAACAGAATTGCTAAACGGTGGACAGAAGGGGCAATTCCCATCCAGCCCCATGGAGGCATCCGAGATACCCACTCCTTGTCCGGTTTTTACCCATCCGTAAATTCCGGAACCGGGGCCTGAACAATGGGCCTGAGTATCCTTCACTATGACATAAGTCTCACAGAAATCGGCATTCCCGACTTTATCTATGGACCATATTTCCACACAATTGGTATCTAGTTCTGCACAATTGAATGAAACGGCCACGACCGGATTTCCAAGACCATCCAGCGGAATTCCGGTACCCCAGCCACAATTCCGAATGCCTAATCTAAGTTGATTTACAGGCGTACAGTTGTCTTCGGTATATTGAAGAAAATCTGAAGCAAACAAGGTTACTATACCGGAGGACGGTATGGCAACGCTCAAGCCACCCAGGCAGGATACCACAGGAGGCTTACAGTCTTTCACGGTAAAATTATATTCGTACTCCCTGTTGCTGCCGCAATTGTCGGTGATGAACCACTTGATCTTGTAAGTACCGTGTGGAAGTTCGGGGGGGAAGTAAGTATTCTGCTGTTGTTGTGTATTCCAGCGGACATGGGCTGTTTTTTGGTTACCTGAAACGGTTTCTTCAATGGCAAACCCCATTTTTTGGTTGCCCGGAACTACCCGCTCATCAAACGCGCGGGGCGTTCCGCCTGTGAAATTTGGTGTATTCAGATTATCGAAAAGCACCGTATTCCAACCCAAGCCTGCGTTTCCAAGCCTGGTTGAATTGATTACCGTTTCTGTAGTTCCATTTCCATCCAGGTCCATAAAAAGCAGGTATTCAATGTTGATGTTCGAACCGGAGCAGGCATCTGTACCCGTAATGCTCAATTCGGTTGGTTCTTCACAGAGATTGTGCTGCCCCAGATTATTGTCCCACCAATACATTTCGTTCCAGAATTGGGCATTGTTGGCTGTTATCCAGTTTTGGTTGGCACATGCTGGTATCGTATAAGTCCCGGTTGGCGCCTGGGTATCAATAATTTTGATGATCTGTTTATACTCGTATCCATTGGCATTAGCATTCCAGAAGCTGCAATAGTTGGTAGAAGCGGGGTCTGTGGGGTTAATTTTTACGATCGTAGGCGCCCAGGGTGGAAGTGCATTACAGGCAGATACGGTCGGTCCGGGCAAGTTCATTGGACTATTCGTCACCGGATTCGGATTCGGGTTTGGAATATTGATGAGTGGTTTGTCCGGATCGTAGGTGCACTTATTGGTTATTTTCCAGTTGCGTTCGATCTTAAAACAGGCATCCGGTACTACCGTGAAAAGCTGATCCTCGTAATCAACCTCAAACTCCTCACAATTCTGTCCAAAGAATACCGGCTGACCGTAGTCATTTGTTCCGTCACAAACCGTCACGATCATATCATTTGGAAACCTGGTATAATAGTCCTGTAAGTAATTGACCGTGATGGCCTGCGCGCATCCGCCGATATTGCCCGCTGCATCGAACACCTTAAAAATTCGGGTGATGATACCTCGGTTACAAGCCGTATCGAATTGGGTGTAATCCACCTCCGTCGCCACCGAATCCACGGCACAGGAAGTGGAGGTAATATTTCCATACGGTTCAAAACTTGGGTCAAAATTATAGCAGTCTACCACCAGGTTTTGTGGCGCTGTACAAAGGGGCGGATTGGGATCTTTTATGATAATTTTCACCGCACACTCCGTGAAATGCCCGGCACCAAAACCAGCCGAAACATCCCCGAAAGGCACAGGAATATCATACACCCGGAGCGCTGCATCGATCGTATCATTGATGTTCAGACAGCAAAAACGGAGGCTATCTGTCCACATGGTATCGTAAAGGCAAGTCCCTAATTCCAGCAACCTGGCTTTAAACAAAAGCGGGGTACAAGCATCCGTAGAGCCCTGGTCGAGGCTTTCAGCCCCGACGGCCAACAAACCATCTTCCAAAAGTTCTAAAATAGGAAAGGTGTCACAATGTGCCACCGGGGGCGCCATATCTGCGACAGTCAGGTTGAAAGTACAATCGCCCAGATTACCACAACTGTCTTCTGCGACATAAGCGATCGTGGTAGTTCCAACGGGCAATAAAGCCATTCCAATCACACCCAGGGTATCAAAGCCTCCAGGGTTGTTTCCCGGATAATTGGCCAGTGATCCAAAAAGTGTTTGGGTCAATCCATCCACTTCATAAAAGGCCTGAAAAGAAGTAACCCGGGAACAGACATCATCCAGTATAGCATCTGGTAAATCTACCATTGCCTCGCAGTTCACTGCATTTAAGGTTACAAATTGAGCAGGCGGACAAGTGATCTGAGGACCTGTTTCATCCTCGATATAGATATTTTGTACAAAAGGGCCTGCCGTCATACCAGAGCAAAAGTCAAAAAACTCCCAATGCCGCTGGATGTGTATGTTTCCACAGGGCAGGGTGAAAATAGAATCTTTGTACAATGCCGAAATTTCGCAAATCGCATTGTCCTGCAAGTGGTACTTCTTGCCGTTAAAAAGTACGAATGGAGTGCCCGTAAAATCAGGTGTTGTATTAGTATCCGGGCAACTCAGCGTCACATCTGGTGGCAACTTCATTTCAACCAGGGAGTGCCGGTGCTTTTTGATTTGTTGGATGCAGGTACCTGTATTGCCACTCGCATCCGTGGTTAGCCAGGTTCGGCTCACAATTTTGGTGTAGGGCGTGTCGCAAGAAAAATTAACACTGTTCTCCACATAACCTATCGGACTGGTGGGACCGCAAGCATCTACAGTCAGTGGAAAGGCGCTTATAAAACCAAAGCTGTCCCTTAAAAACTGAGGGCTTAGATTTTGCTCCGCACAGGAAACCACAATATTCTCGCAGGTAAGTACCGGGCCGGTTTTATCCAGAATTTTCACATTGCCCCAGCATTTGCTGCCAGTTTCGGTGTAAGTCACACGATCCTGGTAGGTTTTACCAATATCCGAAGCATTGAAGGTGGCTGGCAACCAGGGTCCGTTTCCGAAAGGGCTGGTTTTGTCTACTTCAACGATATAATCAGCCGGACAGCCGTACATGTTTTCTAAAATTTCAACTGCTTCGAGTGTCCTGCTGCAAGTCGGGTCTAATTCTATTGTCGCTAGATCATCACAGACCAAATTACTCGGGGCTGCACTTTCTACGGTATAGGTAAAAGAACAGGTAGCCGTGTTACCCGCCAGATCCGTAGCCAAAAAGACACAGGTACTGATCCCTTTTGAAAATGCCGAGCCGGATAGGGGCCCTGATAGTTGAATCACAATGGCTACGCCTTGATCATCTGTGGCTGTAACCGTATAGTTCAATACGGTATCGCATTGGCTGTGAACCAGTTGGATGGTATCTGATGGCGGACAAATGATCACTGGATCGATGGTGTCTGCCCGCATGCGGACCAGGGTGTTGGAGGTTTTCTCTAAAGCCAGCGTGGGTTTGGAAATTTTTGTAGGGCTGGCTTCCATTTTTATGGGCACCATGTCTGGTGAAAAAACTTTGCCAAAAAGATTGAACGAGAGTACCGAAAGCGAAAGGAGTAAAAACCGATTCATAAGACGAGCTGATTGGTTGGAAAGAAGATTATTAAACACCACTAAAATTGAGCCTGTTTAGTCTATATGCCAAAAGCTTGCAAAAATTATATTTAGTACCGATGAAATAATAACCTCAGGATTTGGCGGGTCTAATTTGGCGGCAATTTGCATTGCTCGTCAGTTGCTTAGCTCCACTATGCGCCTTCCTCACGCCTTACCTGCCGCCAAATTAGACCCGCCAAATCCTGAGGTTATTATTTCATCGGTACTTAGGAAAAACGAAAGATGAGTGGGTGGTCCGCCTGGTGTGGACCACCCACTCATCTTTTTTAACGAAGGACTTTTCACGGGGGTTTATGCAACGCACGCTTTAGCCTCCGACTTTTTTACGCGTCTTTTTGGACATGAGCCCTTTCTGCGTCTTGCCTTTTTTCTTCTTGGGCACTTTCAAACTCGATTCTGCCGGACAACCGCTCTTTTTGCTACAAGCCGGTGCGGTCAGTACCAGTGAAAAGAACAACATGAAAAACAAGGGCCAGTATCGACGAATCTTCATGATTTACCTTAGTTTTTCTTGCTTTTTTTCTTGCTATCTTTTGCAAAAACATCGCTGGCATGGGTCGCTTGTGGACAGCCGGATCCACGACTGCAGGAAGGAGCAATCACTGCGATTACAAAGATCAATAACAGTGCAGGGGGAACTAAACGGGAAAGATTCATAGTGTGATGGTGAAGTGGTGTATTAGTGAGTGGTGATTGGTTTATTGGTGATTGGGGTCTGGTAACCGATTTTTCAGACGATTGTATTTTCTTCGTTTTTGGTTGGTACAGGATCCATGATCGGGTGTTTGCTCCAGGGATGACAACGCCCGATTCGCAGGACGGCTAAATAAATGCCTTTAAAGGGTCCCCAGATCTGTATTGCCTCAATGGCATAGTGCGAACAGGTCGGCTGATAGCGACACTTGTTTGCCCCTAAAAAAGGAGAGAGTGTGAGCTGATAAAGCCGGATGGGCAGAATGAGTATTTGTTTGAGCAACCACATGGGGGGTGATTCGTTTATAGGGGGATTTCGTGATTTGGTTCACATGGTAAATTTATACCCAACGCCTCTGATCGAATGAAAAAAGTGGGGGTTCTTGGCATCCACTTCAAAATATTTTCTGAACGAAAGAATGAAGTTATCAATGGTGCGGGTGCTTGGAAAAACATCATAGCCCCAAACCGCCTGCAGGATCTGATTTCTACTGACCACCTCATCCTTGCGCTCAGACAATAATTTGAGCAGCATGGTTTCTTTTTTGGTTAGGGTGATCTCATCCCCTCTGAAGGTCGTGGCCTCAAAAGTTTCAAAATTGATCTTGTTTCCGCCAAATTCAAACAAGGTGACCGTTTCTCCTTTGTGCCTTTGACTTCTTTTGAGGAGTTTACTCACACGAAGCAACAATTCTTCCAGATTAAAGGGCTTGGTCAGGTAATCGTCGGCCCCTTTTTTGAGTCCCGTGATCCTGTCCTGACTCATATCCTTGGCTGTTAACAACAGGATCGGCACCTCAGCATTGGTGAGCCGCACTTTTTCCGTGATGTCAAATCCGTCCACTTCAGGCAGCATAACATCCAGCAACAACAGATCAAAATGCTGCCCGGCAAATAAATCGAGCGCCTTTCGTCCATTGCCTGTGCACACAACCTCGTACCCTTCCAACTCCAGATTGAGTTTCACGGCATCCCGGATATGCGCTTCATCTTCTACTAAAAGTATTCGTAGCATAATGCAAAGATAGGCTTATCCACATTAATCCGTGTCTCCTCCGCGTCGTCTGTGCGCTGATTGAACACGGATGACAAAGATGAGACACGGATCTTATACAAACAACTCCATCGCCACCCGATCGGCCAGCAGCTTTCCCGTGCGTGAAAGGTAAAAAGTTTGTTCCTTTTGTTCTAAAACCCCTGTTTCCAAAAATAGTTGGGCTTGTGTTATAAAATGCTGCTCAAATTTGGATCCCCATTCACGGATCTTTTCCAGATCAACACCCCACATGGTACGAAGCGTAGTCATCACATATTCGTTGTAGCATTGATTCGGCGTGAGTACTTCCCGTTCGAAAGGTACTTTTCCTTCTGATATCTGCTGGATATACTGAGCGTTGTTCGCCACATTCCATTGTCGGGAAATGCCATCAAAAGAATGCGCTGACGGCCCAATACCCAGGTACGATTCTGCCCGCCAGTAGTTGGTATTGTGTCGTGCATACCGGCCCGGCAGGGCGAAATTTGAAATTTCATAATGTTGGTAACCCTGTTTTTCTGTGGATTCCATCAACATTTCAAATTGTCGGGCTGCCCGCTCCTCATCTACCGCTGGCTGCTGTCCCCGGCGGACAAATGTACCCAATGCTGTTCCGTCTTCCACTGTAAGGCTGTAGCAGGAAAGGTGTGGGATCTCATACTCAAAAGCCAGACGAAGATTTTTAGCCCATTGCTCATCCGGGGTAGTGGGGGAGCCATAGATCAGGTCAATGGTCAGATCATGAAAACCCTGGGCGATCGCGTCGTCCAGGCAAGTGCGGGCATGGCCGGAAGTATGGGCGCGATTCATCCAGCGCAGATCCTCATCCGCAAAGGACTGTATGCCGATGCTCAGGCGATTGATCGGGGTGTAATTTTTTAGGTCGCGCAGTTTTTCAAGACTAAGGTCGTCCGGATTGGCTTCGAGCGTGATCTCTGCATCGGGCGCGACCCGGTGGATCTGATGGATCTTTCTAAAAATCTGTTCAAGTTCCCCGGCATCCAACAAAGAAGGTGTTCCTCCCCCGAAATAGATGGATTGAATTTCTTCGCCCTGGAGATAGCCCTGCTGCATTTCCAGTTCTTTCAAAAGTGCTTCTACCATGGCTCCTTTTTGACGAAGCGTGGTCGAGAAATGAAAGTTGCAATAGTGGCAGGCTTGCTTGCAGAAGGGAATGTGGAGGTATAGGCCGGGCATGGGAAAGATTTACAATTTACGATTACATGATTTACGATTTACGATTTGGGGTGCCAGAGCAAAATACCAGGCTATGGCAATCAGCCTAAAATCCTGTAATCATTGGTCGTAAGTCGTATTTTGGGCGTGGTGGAATATTTACATCCCGGCATAATAAAGCTCAAAAGGCTCAATTCTACCACAAAAGTACAAAAATTGTAGCTGAAGCGCTCATAGAAACATCAATACATACCCCAACAATGCCCCGCCCAAAACAACCCAGGCGCTATTTAAATGTTTAAAACCAAAGGTTACCAGGAGGCTTAAAACCGCAATAAAATTGGTCCGCCAGTCTGTAAGGCTTTCTGTGGCCATTGAAAAACAGACCGATGCGATGATGGCGACTGATGCAGCATTCACAGCATCCAAAAACGCGGAAAAAAGCGTAGAATTTCGCATTTTTTTTACGAATGGATTCAACAAGGCTACGAAGAAGAATGCAGGGACAAAAATTGCAACGGTTGAAACCACCGCTCCCGTCCATCCATTGATCTGATAACCGATGAAAGTGACCGCCGAAAAAACGGGCCCCGGCGTAAATTGTCCCACAGCAATCGCATCGATCAGTTGCGGCCTGGATAAAAGTCCTGTTGATACCAGTTCAGTATCCAGAAAAGCAAACAACACGTATCCGCTCCCGTAAAGTATGGAGCCAATCTTCAGAAAGATCCAAAACAGGTTCAGATTTGTGGCGGAGAGAAAGCTTGTGGTAGATATCTGAAGTACGGTGAATGGGAAAAAACCTGGCGTATGGGTCAATTTATGATTCCTCATCCAGGTCAACAATAAGGCGATCAGGCCGGCGCCAAACATCAGGTAAATTTCATTGAAGCGTAGTAAGGAACAAACCAAAACCAGAATCCCAATGATCGCAAGTTCCAAAGATTTCAGAGATCGTTTTGCAAGCGGGAAGACCGCCCCGAGTATGCTGGCAATTATGGCTGGTTTAATTCCATAAACAAAGGGGTGTACCTCGGGCAGCTGTCCATATTGTTTGTAAAGCCAGGCAAAAAAACCGGTCAGGAGGACTGCCGGAAGAATAAAGCAAACACCGGCAACGATGAGACCTTTCCAGCCGGCTTTTTCCTTTCCGATATGAATGGCCATTTCGGTACTGTTGGGGCCGGGTATTAAATTGGTGGCCCCCACCAGATCCAGAAAGTGTTGCTCCGTCAACCACTTCATTTTTGTTACCACTTCGGTATGCATCATGGCAATATGTGCAGCAGGACCCCCAAAGCCAATCACGCCAAGTTTTAAAAATAAGCTGGCCAGTGCTTTCAGATTACTTCGCTCAGTATCCATGGGTGGTACGTATGACTTGTTTGTAGGATCGGGTGAGTAATTATTCTATGCATCAAAAATCCATAACGCGCTTCTTATTGGTTTTCTTGATGGATGGCGGCAAATTATCGCTAATAGCCTCCTTTAAAACCGCAATCAGTCTTTTTTTGGCCATGCTTCGGTGTGTCACAAGACTGATCTCGCGCACCGGCGCGGGCGGTTTGAAGAAACGAATGTACTGCATCTGGTCTTCATCCATATCCAGGATGGCTAAATGAGGCAGGATCGTGATGCCTGAATGTGCTTCTACCAAGCGTTTCAGGGTTTCAAGACTGCCTGCTTCGTAACTGATATTGCTGAGTGAACTTTGCGTTTTTTGCAAAGCACAGAGGTTGATGACCTGCGCCCGCATACAATGCCCTTCCTGCAAAAGCATCAACAGGTTGGCATCAATATCTTCAGCCAGCAAATAATTTTTTTTGAGGATTGCGTTTTCGTTGGGGGCATACACCACAAATTCTTCATAAAAAACGGGGTCTTCAAAGAGTTGATTGTCTTTGGAGGGGGTTGCCATAATACCCACATCTAAGATCCCTTTTTTCAGATGCGCGATGATGTTATCGGTCGTTAGTTCCGTAATACTCAACTTTAAATCACTGTATTTTTCAGAAAAATCTTTCAAAAACAAGGGCAAAAGGTAAGGCGCCAGGGTAGGAATGATGCCCAACCGCAGCTCACCGCTCACGGTTTCCATGCGGTCCCTCACCATTTGTTTTAAATTTTCAGATTCATTTAAAATCAAACGGGCTTGTGCGATGATCTCGGTTCCAAGCGCTGTGGGCAGGATGGGTTGCTTGCTTCTGTCAAAAATTTTCACACCCAACTCGTCTTCCAGTTTCTGGATCATGGCACTCAGGGAAGGCTGTGTGATGAAGCATTTTTCAGCTGCGGTGGAGAACTGTTTGTAAGCGTCTAACGCCAGTATGTATTCTAATTGTTGTAAAGTCATAAGTATAGTCTTAAACTATAGAAGTATAGAAATTATTATTTTGAACTATGTTTTTATTGGGCTAATTTTGTACCCTCAGACTGATGGATATTTAGACAATGGACATTAGACATGATTCAGCAAGTGCCTGATTTTTAAGTTTTTAGCGTGCAAGTCCAACGTCCATTGTCTAAATATCCATCAGTCTGCACTACCAACAATTTATTAATCAATAAAAATGGAAAATAGCACAACCAATTCAAACCCAGAAAGCAAGTGCCCCTTCCATGGTGGCGCACTCAAACAAAGCGCAGGCGGCGGTACCAGAAATCGCGACTGGTGGCCCAACCAGTTAAAATTGAATATTCTCCGGCAGCATTCTGCCCTTTCCAACCCGATGGGCGAAAAATTCAACTATGCGGAGGAATTCAAAAGCCTCGACCTGAAAGCCCTGAAGCAGGATATTTTCGAGTTGATGACACAATCTCAGGCTTGGTGGCCAGCCGATTACGGTCACTATGGTCCGTTCTTCATCCGCATGGCCTGGCACAGCGCAGGTACTTACCGTATCTCTGACGGTCGCGGTGGTGGCGGCTCCGGTACCCAGCGTTTTGCACCCCTCAACAGTTGGCCAGACAATACAAACCTGGATAAGGCTCGTTTGCTCCTCTGGCCGATCAAACAGAAATACGGCCGCAAAATTTCCTGGGCAGACCTGATGATCCTCACCGGCAACTGCGCCCTCGAATCCATGGGCTTTGAAACCTTTGGTTTTGCTGGCGGACGGGAAGATGTTTGGGAAGCTCCGGAAGATATTTACTGGGGTTCTGAAACGGAATGGCTGGCAGATAAACGCTATACCGGCGACCGCGAGCTGGAAAATCCGCTCGGTGCCGTCCAAATGGGTTTGATTTATGTAAATCCGGAAGGCCCTAACGGAAATCCGGATCCGATTGCCTCCGCACGTGACATTCGTGAAACCTTTGGCCGGATGGCCATGGATGACGAAGAGACGGTGGCACTGATTGCCGGTGGACACACTTTCGGCAAAACCCACGGCGCCGGAGATCCAAATGTTTTCGTTGGTAAGGAACCAGCCGCAGCGGGCATTGAAGAGCAAGGCCTCGGCTGGAAAAATACGATGGGAAGCGGAAGTGGAGAAAACACGATCACCAGCGGATTGGAAGGCGCATGGACCACGACGCCTACGAAATGGAGCAACAACTACTTCGAAAATCTTTTCGGTTTTGAGTGGGAATTGACCAAGAGTCCCGCCGGTGCACATCAATGGAAACCCAAAGGCGGCGCCGCAGCTGATACCGTTCCGGATGCACACAACCCATCCAAACGTCACGCACCTACCATGCTGACTACCGATCTGGCTTTGCGTGTGGATCCGGCCTATGAAAAGATCTCCAGACGTTTCTTCGAAAATCCGGATCAGTTTGCGGACGCTTTCGCCCGGGCCTGGTTCAAATTGACCCACCGCGATATGGGTCCACGTGCGCGCTACCTCGGATCTGAAGTGCCCGCAGAAGTATTGATCTGGCAGGATCCAATCCCTGCCGTTTCGCATCAACTGATCGATGATCAGGACATCGCTGCATTGAAAACTAAAATACTGGCTTCCGGATTGACGGTATCTCAACTGGTATCCACCGCATGGGCTTCCGCAGCAACCTTCCGTGGCTCCGATAAACGCGGTGGTGCAAACGGCGCCCGCATTCGTCTGGCTCCACAGAAATACTGGGCCGTCAACAACCCTGCACAATTGTCGAAAGTGCTGGATACCCTCGAAGGCATCCAAACTGCATTTAATAGCGCTGGTTCTGGCAAACAGGTTTCGCTCGCCGATCTGATCGTGCTGGGTGGATGTGCCGGAATTGAACAGGCTGCAAAAAATGCCGGTCAAACCGTGAGTGTTTCTTTCACACCCGGACGCAATGATGCTTCACAGGCACAAACGGATGTAGAATCATTTGCTGTGCTCGAGCCTGCTGCTGATGGCTTCCGCAACTACTTCAAGCCTAAGCACGCTACCTCCGCAGAGGAAATGCTGATCGACAAGGCACAATTGCTGACGCTGACGGCTCCTGAACTGACTGCCCTCCTGGGTGGTATGCGGGTGTTGAATACCAATTTTGATCATTCCAAACACGGCGTATTCACTAAGCGCCCGGAAGCACTGACCAACGATTTCTTTGTAAACCTGCTCGATTTCACCACGACCTGGAAAGCGACTTCTGCTGCTCAGGATGTGTTTGAGGGTCATGATCGCAGCACCGGCGAACTGAAGTGGACGGCCACCCGGGTCGATCTCGTTTTCGGTTCCAACTCAGAACTTCGCGCCCTGGCGGAAGTGTATGGTTGTGCGGATGGTCAGGAGAAATTTGTGCAGGACTTTGTAGCTGCCTGGAATAAGGTGATGAATCTGGACCGGTTTGACCTGGTTT
>JBILHS010000167.1:0-8449 GCA_044350425.1 Saprospiraceae bacterium
ACCGTGCACCGTAAACCGCATACCGTGCACCGTATACCGCATACCGTGCACCGTATACCGCATACCGTGCACCGTAAACCGTCCAAAAGCTATTTCTTATAAAAAGCCACAATCGGCCCAAACGGCCCATACTTGTGCTGTGTTTCCGGAAAGGTATCTTTAAACGGACCAAAAGGATGGTCAAACGGTTTTTTTTCGATCTTAGGCCAATCGGTTTGGAGAAACGGGTGCTTTGGACGGGGTTGGGTATTGACAAAAGCTGCCACATCCCAGGCTTCTTCATCCGTTAATTGCGGATTTTGATACGTAGCGCCAAAGGGCATATTCGCTTTCACATAGCCTGCAAAACGGGACATCCGGAACAGACCGGCCGCTTCGTTGTAACTCTTGTCACCCCAAAGTGGTGGGTAATCCCGGACACTTTCCGGCATCGGCAAACCATGTCCGTCAGCAGCATGGCAGGACGCGCATTTGGCGGCATAGATCTGCCGGCCTTGCTCAGGGTCGGCGGCACGATCCAGAAATGTCAATTCCATTACGCCCGTGCCCTTGGGCTTTTCGCCTTTAGGAATCCCGGTACCCAACCAGCGCATATACGCGACAATGGCCCGCATTTCGCGGCTGGTGGTATCAATGGGCTGTCCGTTGAGACTGCGCTGAAAACAGTCGTTCACCCGCTTGGGAATGGTTTCGAGTGCCCCGGATCGGGCGCGCATTTGCGGATAAGTACTTGCAACGCCGAAATAATTATTGCCGAAAGGTTTGCTGCCTGCTTCCAGGTGGCAGTTCTGGCAGTTCATGCTGTTTATGGTACCCGGGCGCACCAGGCCGCTTTCCCCAAAATAATCCTGGGTACGGGCTACCAGATCGCGACCATATGCAATGAGTGCGGCGTCTTTGTCTGTTTGAGCAAGATAGGGGGCAGGAGCTTCCCATATTTTGCTAAAGTCAAAAACCGGGATCAGTTGGGCGCGTGCCTCTGCCACGGCCTTGTCCTGCATTTTAGACTCCCAATGCCAGGCAGCAAAACCGCTTCCGGTCATGGCCAGAGCCAATACCCACATCAGCGCATTGATTCGTTTTAAAAAAACGAATTGCCGCTGAGATTGTCCTCGGAGTACAGGGTCGTTTCCTACTTTTTTTCTAAAAAAGGAAAGGGTTACAATGACCGCAACCATACCGATGACCACTGCTGCAATGACCAGCCATAAAACCGGAAAATATACGTTGGTACCCATACAAAAGGGATGTTTTTTATAATGGACGTTCCTGAAGTAGATGCATTCGGGTTATTCCAATGCCCTTAGAAGCCACTTTACAATACAAAAGTCTGGAATAGGTAAATAGTGCAACGTGATATTTGTCACGATGGCGGCTTCCATTCATTTTGGGCTGAAATTAAGCGCTGAAAGCCTTTCCAAAAAGTCCTTTTTTTTGACTAATTTTGACGCCTGTAAATATACCCCTTATGCACACCACCTCAGGTACTGAAGAAGCATTGTTCTATTTGTTCCTGGCGGCAGCTTTCGGCTCTTTCCTGGGAAACATAAAATTTCGGGGCAACAGCTTGGGAGTGGCCATGGTGCTGTTTGTCGGACTCGCCATCGGTGCAAGCCATCCGGAGGTGAAAATTCCGGATGTGATCAAACTGCTGGGACTGGCCATTTTTGTCTACAGCATCGGCCTGAGTTCCGGACAGGCCTTTTTCCGTTCCCTGAAGAGTAGGGGAGCTGCCAACCTGATCCTGGCAGTGCTTGCGCTCAGCACTTTAAGCATTTCGGTCGGCCTGTCTGCGGTGTTTTTCGGTTTCGACTCCTCCGGAGCAGCAGGATTACTGGCAGGCATCACGACCAATACGCCCGCGCTGGCGGGTTTGCTCGATGCCATTCAGGCCCGCGGGGGCGCTGATGTGGAAGCCATGTCGAACAGCGCCGTGGTGGGCTATTCCATTTCTTATCCCATGGGAATCATCGGACTGATGATCGCCGTGGTGCTGATGCGCCGGCTTTTACGGATAGATTATGCAGCCGAGGTTCGGGCACTTGGCAACGAATTTCCAAGCGGTCAGCCCATTGTTAACCATACGATCCAGGTAACTCAACCCGAAATACTGGGCATGACCGTCCGGGATTTCAAAAAAAAATACGAAACCCATGTGATTTTCGGTCGATTGCGTCGGGGAGCGGAAAATAGCCTTTGTTATCTGGATATGGTTTTTCAGCCTCAAGATCTGGTTTCCATCACAGGCGAAGTACCCGAAGTGGAGCGGATCAGCGCCTTGCTCGGGCTTTCCATAAAACAGGATCTGGCGGACGATCGCGCTGCTTTTGCAATGCGCCGTATCGTAGTATCCAACCCCAAAGTAGCCGGTAAAACGATCGCTTCACTCAACCTCTCCGAGCAATATCCCGTAGTACTGACACGACTGCGCCATGGGGATGTGGATACCCTCATACATCCGGGCACCATTCTGGAACTGGGCGACCGGATCCGGGTACTGGCGCGTGAAGAAGACCTGAAAGACCTTGAAAAAATATTTGGTGATTCCTACGAACAGCTCAGCAACATTGACCTTCTGTCTTTTGGACTCGGTATGGGCCTGGGTATTTTGCTGGGTTCTATTGAAATGACCTTGCCGGGGGGTATCCTGTTCAGTCTGGGTTTTGCCGGGGGACCGCTGGTTGCGGGACTATTATTGTCTTTCCTCCGCCGCACCGGACCGATCGTTTGGACCCTGCCATATTCCGCCAACCTCACCCTGCGCCAGATCGGGTTGATGCTGATGCTGGCCGCGATCGGGATCAATTCAGGAGCCACGTTTCTATCTACCATGCTTAGCCCCATTGGTCAGCTTATGTTTTTATCCGGCACCCTGGTCAGTATCCTGGGGGGCGTCATGATCTTGTTGATCGGATTTAAAATTTTGAAGATCCCTTTTGTACTGCTCTCCGGGATGATCAGCCACCACCCGGCCAATCTTGAATTCGCCAATAATCTGGCGGAGAACAAAATACCTACTTATGGCTATGCGCTGGTGTATCCCCTGCTTTTGATCGGTAAAATTGTATTTGTGCAATTGTTGTGGCAATTTTTACCGGTTTTTGGAGGCTAAGAGCAACCTTTCGCCGGTATTTTTCGAATACGTCTGGAGGCCCATCCAAAGGCAAACACATGGATATTTAAGTTAAGAAGCCGCAGAGCGGCGTAACGTCTGTAGAAAAATGGCAATAATCAAATTGGAGGTGCAGCGCACCGGAACCCTGGACGATTGCTTCGGTGCGCTGCACCTCCGATCATTGACTTGATTCCTTGCTACAGACGTTTCGCTGCGCTGCAGCTAAAATATTAAATTTCATGCGTCTGCTCCGGGAGACGTCCTTACCATACTTTTTTGTTGACAGCATAACAAGTGCTATCTGAAAGCCATTATTCCTATGAATTTATTGAAAAAACTGTTCGATCGGCTTTTTTCCACCTCTGCCGCCGGTTTATACATTTTACTTTTTGCCATAGCCATCGGGGTTGCCACGTTTGTTGAAAACGACTTTGGAACGAGCTCCGCGCAAAAGGTCATCTTCAAAACCAAGTGGTTTGAATTGTTATTGGTTTTGTTCGGGATCACCCTCATCGTCAACATCTTCAGGTTCCGGATGATGCAGCAAAAAAAATGGGGTACCATGGCCTTTCACGCATCCATGGTGATCATTTTGATCGGAGCTGGCGTGACCCGTTATTTTGGCAGCGAAGGCATGATGAATATCCGGGAGGGCAGCGCTTCCAATTCCTTCATCAGCGCCGAAACTTATCTGCAATTTCAGGCGCTGGTCAACGGGAAACGTTACTCCTTCGACGAGCCTGTGCTGTTTGCTACTTTGGGCGACAACCACCTGAAAAGATCTTACATGGTGGGCAATCTGGAGTTAAAAGTGGAAGTGCAGCGTTTTATGCCCAATCCGAAAGAGACTTTGGTGGACGACCCATCCGGGGTTCCCATCATCAAGGTCGTTATCGGCGGAATGAATGGTCGGGAAGAATTTCTAGTAAAATACCTCGATAAAACCAATATTTATGGAACGCTCTTCAATTTCGGAAACCCGGAAGACCCGGAAGCATTCAACATAAAATATGAAAACAAGAACCTGACTTTCAAGGCGCCAACGGTCTTTTCCCAGATGGTGATGGCCACTCAAAAGCGCGACACACTTGCCCCGGGCGTTGACCATACCCTGATGCTGCGCAGTATGTATTCCAATGGGGAGCAAAGCTTTGTATTCGGCGATTTTAAGCCGAGTGCGAAGGGAGAGGTCGGATCAGAATCTCCCAAAATGAAGAGTACCAGTCCCGGTGGCCTGGATATTAAACTCAGCCTGAACGGAGTAGAAAAAAACGTTTTTGTGGTCGGAACTCAGGGCGTCGAAGGCAAACCAGCAGTGGTTTCTTTTGACAACACTCAAATAGCGGTTGCATACGGCGCAAAAAGAGTGGTACTTCCTTTTGCCATCAAACTGCGCGATTTTATCATGGAACGATATCCGGGCACCAACAGCGCATCGTCTTATGCCAGCGAAGTGACCTTGATGGACAATCGGAACAACCTGGCCCGGGATCAGCGGATCTATATGAACCATATTCTGGATTATGACGGATACCGTTTTTTCCAGTCTTCTTATGATCAGGACGAATTGGGTACTTATCTGAGCGTCAACTACGATGCGCCGGGCACCTGGATCTCCTACATCGGATACATCCTGCTGACCTTGGGGATGATCCTGACCCTGTTCAGCAAAAACAGCCGCTTTCAACAGTTGGCTGAAAACATTAAAAAAATGAGAGCATCAGCAAAAACACTGGCTGTGTTATTCGTGGCCGGTTTCCTTGGTTTTTCCACCCCTGCCTATTGTGGCCCGGGTCCACAGGAGGTCAACGCGGACCATGCCAGAAAATTTGGACATATCCTGGTACAGGACAACAAAGGCCGCTTGAAGCCGATGAACACTTTTGCCGATGAACTGCTTCGGAAGATCTCACGCAAGGAAGAGTTATTTGGACAAAATGCTGAACAGGTCATTCTCGGCATGGCTTACAATCCAAAAGCCTGGTACGACGCCCCGATCATCAAAGTCGGCAAACATGAAGACATCCAGAAACTGTTGCAGATCAACAGCGAAATGGCCTCCTATGATGATTTTTTTAATGAAAACGGGGAATACAAACTGAGGGATGTCATTCGAAAAGCCTCCAACGGGGCTCCACGCGACCGGGGTGTTTTTGAAAAGGAACTCCTTAAGATCGACGAGAAAGTGAACATCTGCAGCATGGTTTTTTCGGGCAGGTTCATGAAGGTATTCCCGGTTCCTGGCGACACGTCCAATACCTGGATGTCACCCGATGATGTACCACACCAGCACAATGCTGCTGCAGGAGGCTCTATTATTGAAAAGTTTTACCCGATGTACATCCCTGCATTGCAGGATGCGGTACAAAACAACGACTGGAGCCTGGTCAATCAGATGATCGCCGAGCTGGACAAGTACCAACAAAAATACGGCGGCGCAATTTTGCCTACAGAGAGTACCGTCAACGCGGAGCTCCTGCTCAATAAACTCAACATTTTTAGTCGGTTGACGGGGCTGTACGCGTTATTGGGACTCTCCTTTTTGGTTTTACTGTTTACCTCCGTCTTCAAACCCGGATCCCGGCTGGAAATGGTCGGGAAAGTTACCTTTTGGCTTTTGGCCTTTGGCTTTTCGATGCACACGTTTGGACTGGGATTGCGCTGGTTTATTTCCGGCCGTGCCCCCTGGAGCAATGGGTATGAATCACTCATTTATATCGGTTGGACCACCACCCTGGCGGGTCTGATCTTTGCCCGAAAATCCTATGGCGGATTGGCTGCAACTACCGTACTGGCTGCCACCATCATGATGGTAGCCGGACTCAGCTGGCTGGATCCGGAGATCACCCCGCTGGTGCCTGTTTTGAAATCTTACTGGCTTACCATACACGTTTCTCTGGAGGCCGGGAGTTATGGCTTTTTAGTACTCGGGGCGATCATTGGCGTACTCAATCTGATCTTCATGATCTTCGTCAATCAGAAAAATGGAGAAAACGTTTATCGGATCATTAAAGAACTCACCTGGATCAGCGAAATGACGCTCATTGGCGGTCTGTTCATGGTCAGCGTCGGCACGTACCTGGGCGGTGTGTGGGCCAACGAATCCTGGGGCAGATACTGGGGCTGGGATGCCAAAGAGACCTGGGCATTGGTCACGGTCCTGGTGTATTCCTTCATTTTGCACATGCGGTTCATTCCCGGTTTGCGGGGTTTATATGCCTTCAATGTGGCCACCTTATTTGGCTGGGCCTCCGTCGCCATGACTTATTTCGGGGTGAATTATTACCTGTCCGGCTTACACTCTTATGCGGCAGGTGATCCGGTGCCGGTTCCTTCGTTTGTGTATTATATTGTGGGTGCTTTGGTGGGGATCAGTTTGCTGGCGAAATGGAGGAGTATGGTTTATTTGAAGGCGAAGTAGAATAGTTCCTCACTCCTTAAAACCTGGGGCAAATGGTTTTTTGCTTTCCCGAGGTTATTTTATCAAGCACTTTGAACCGATAACCCAGGCAAATTTCTATGGATTGGGTTTGCTTGATGAAATGACGGGTAATGGTCTTTTTTGAGATGCTATCCAGGTATTTCAGCTCCAGAAAAATGGATCGATACTGATAACTTAAGGCTGCAACCCATCCCCATTGTTCCTGATTGTAACGGGCTCCATAATCTACCCAGATATTTTGGTCTTTTTTGCCCAATGCCATGCATTGCCGTTCCAACACAATATTGATTTGTAATGCCTCATTTTTTTGAATTTGAAATAGATTTGGACGGGTTACATAAAGTGATACCGGCTCCTATTCCGCTCGGCAAGTAACCTCCAAGCATACCTAGTGCCGCGCCCGGCTATTAAGGTATGAATTGGGGAGGCAAATTTTTTCTTTATCAAGGCGTGAGAAGGGCGCAATGCGGGACATTTTAAGCGACGAACAAAGCAGAGAAAGGAAAAATTAGCCCTATACTTGCCACTCAAAACCAAGCACTCGCCGTGAAACTTACCACACAAACCATCTCCAAAACACTGCATCCGGCCTACCGCGTCCAAAATGTGGAACGCCAACGTCTGGAGATCTTCAAATCCGAACTGGCCCGCCTGCTCGAACACCTCGGCCATTCCGCACAGGAAAGCGAAGAACACCTCAAAAACATTGTTTCCGACTTCCTGAAAGCAGCCTTCTACCGCGAAGACCACTTTGTCAATACCAAAGACCGGCAGGATCTGGTGATCCACAACGGCCGCACAGCCAAAGACAGCGTCGGGGTCATCATTGAAGCCAAAAAGCCTGGGAATAAGGCGGAAATGATCTCGCCTGATAAGCCCAATACCAAGGCCTTGCAGGAACTCCTGCGCTATTACCTCAACGAACGCAGCAAGGCCGACAACAAGGAGATCCGGCACCTGATTATTACCGACATTCATACCTGGTATGTGTTCGATGCCGCTGATTTTGAGCGACATATCTATGCCAACAACAAACTGCTGAAACAATTCGCCGACTGGTCTGAAGGCCGACTCGGTTCCGGAAATACCGACTGGTTTTACAAGGAGATCGCCGCGCCCTTTTTTGAAAAGGAACTGCCGGACCTGGATTGCTGCATGTTCGACCTGCGGGATTATGCCAACGCGGCCACCAATGACGACCCGAATGACGACGAATTGCTGCTGGACCTGTACAAGATCCTCTCTCCGCAGCACCTGCTTAAAAAAGCCTTCGCCAACGACAGCAATGCCCTGAACAAACAGTTCTACGATGAACTGCTCTATATTCTGGGCCTGGAAGAAGTCAAGGAAGGCGGCAAAAAGATCATCGACCGGGCCAGT
This sequence comes from Saprospiraceae bacterium, assembly GCA_044350425.1. Lineage (GTDB taxonomy): Bacteria > Bacteroidota > Bacteroidia > Chitinophagales > Saprospiraceae > M3007. Next base: position 7,938 of record JBILHS010000167.1, read on the forward strand.
AAAAGACGCTGTGAAGGCAGTCTGCTCGAAAACGCCCTCTCCGAACTGGAGGTCAGCGGCGTGTGGCGGGATGCTACCGGGCTCGATCAATTCGGCGACACGCCAGAATATCAGCGTTTTAGCATTGCGCTCGAACTCTGTATCACCTGGCTCAACCGCATCCTCTTCCTGAAATTGCTGGAAGGCCAGCTCCTGCGCTGGCGGGGCGAAAGTGTGGCACACCTCAGAGGTGTGCCACACCTATCCGAACGCCTGCTCGCCGTGGAAAAAGTCAAAGACTACGACGAACTCAACGAACTCTTCTTCCACGTGCTGGCCGTGCCCGAAAACGAACGCCGCGAATCCGCGCAGAAAAAGTTCGGGAATGTGCCTTACCTGAACAGTTCCCTGTTCGAACAGACCGAACTGGAACGCCGCACCCTGCGCGTATCCTCGCTGACCGACCGGCTCACGATGCCCGTCCTGCCCCATTCCGTCCTCCGACAAAACCCGAATACCCCCAAGGAGATGCC
>JBILHS010000249.1:0-2739 GCA_044350425.1 Saprospiraceae bacterium
TGTACAATGGTCCAATGGTCTGACGGGAAATAGCATCACGGTCTCAGATGAAGGTACTTACACTGCCGTGCTACGGAATACCTGTGGGGATGGCCCCGTTTCGAATGAAGCAATCGTCTCCACGGTAGCATTGCCAGAATCGCCAACGATTACAGCTGCTGGCGCTACTTCGCTTTGCCCTGGCGCATCGGTTCAGCTGGTAGCTTCTGATTTATGTCCGGATTGTATTGTAAACTGGTCGAATGGCGAGACTGGACCCATTATCACAGTATCCACAGATGGTTTATATACTGCAACCAGCACCAACCTGTGCGGGGAGAGTGCAGCTTCCAATCCGGTTTCCATCGTCACCGAAACATTGCCATCTGCGCCTGTTGTAGAAGCTACTGGAAGTACGGCGCTCTGTCCAGGAGAAACTGTGATGCTTACAGCAGCGAACGTCTGCCCGGAATGCACCCTGAACTGGTCGAATGGAAATACCACCCAAAGCATTGTAGTATCCTCAGAAGGAGTTTACACTGCGACGGTCATCAATTCATGTGGTGAAAGTTCAGCCTCTAATGCGATCACGGTCAGCATGGGCGCATTGCCCGTTATCCCTGCCATTACGGCCGCTGGGTTAACGGTCCTTTGTCCGGGAGAATCGGTAGTATTGACGGCGGATAATCTTTGTACAGATTGTACAGTACAATGGTCTAATGGCGAAACCGGCACCAGTATCACGGTCACTACTTCCGGGGATTACACGGCGATGTTTCAAAACAGCTGTGGCGAAAGTTCTGCTTCCAATGTAATTCAGGTTCAACAGAGCTTTTTGCCAGATGCTCCTGAAATAGGTCCTTTACAAGCAGTTTCCCTTTGTTTTGGAGCATCCACTCAACTGGAGGTATTAAGTGGCGGGGGCTTTGGAATTGCCATCAATTGGTCCAATGGTGCAACCGGGCCAAGTATTATCGTTTCTACACCAGGTGTTTATACTGCGTTTGCCAATGATCTGAATAACTTCTGCGGTGAAAGTCTTGCTTCAAACGCGGTTACAGTTACCGTGGATCCACCATTTCTGCCTGTACTGCAAAATAACATGTGCCAATTAGTTGCGCCTGCCGGGAGCGATTACCAGTGGTTTTTGGACGGTGTTGAAATCTCAGGGGCCAATGGACCCACCTGGTCGGCCATGGTGGCGGGTTATTATGCAGTTTCTATGACCAATGCGGAGGGTTGTACCGGGGTGTCTGACACCCTATTTTCTGAGGCTTGCGTCAGCAGTGTGCAGGATCTGGAAAGCAGGGTGCTGGCAAGGGTTTATCCAAACCCGACTCAGGATCGGGTATTTATGGATATTCAGGTGCTTCGGGTTACAAGCGCCCACTTGGAGCTTTATGCTGCCGATGGACGGTTCATTACGCAACTATTTCAGGGCGATCTCGTACCCGGTGCTCAAATCCTTGATATTGCTTTGCCAGTTTTACCTGGAGGGATTTATCAATACCGCCTGACAACAGAAATGGGCATTGTCAACGGGAACCTGGTCATACAGCACAGATAAATCACCTACGCCATTGAATAAAAGGGGCATAGTCCCGCCACCCGCTATATTTTTAAAACAAAATATTTTAAATCAAAGGCGATAAAATTGCCTGGCTGCACTATTTTCGCCCCTGATATCAAAATAACCCCGTATCTTAATATTCAGAAAACCAAATACCTTGTCCAATAGCCCATGCTGAAACGCCTTCATATCCGCAATTACGCGCTGATCGACGAACTTGAGATCAACTTTTCTGAGCAACTCACCATCATAACCGGTGAAACCGGAGCGGGTAAATCCATCCTTTTGGGTGCCCTGGGCCTGATCATGGGCGAACGGGCGGACACCAAAGTGTTTTACAATGATGCAGAAAAATGTGTGGTGGAAGCGTATTTCGATGTCTCAGCGTACGACTTGCGCGAGTTTTTTGATACCCACGAACTGGATTATGATCCTGAGGTAGTTATCCGCCGAGAACTCTCCCCCACGGGCAAAAGCCGGGCATTTGTAAACGACACCCCGGCCAATAACCAGGTGCTGCAGCGGCTCACCGAAAACCTGATCGACCTCCACCAGCAGTTTGATACCCTCGACATCCACAATGTCAATTTCCAGTTGCGCATGATCGATGCACTGGCCGAAAATGGCCCGATGCTCAAAGAATACCAGCAGGGTTACAGACAATATGCCAGCGATAAAAAACGCCTCGCAGAGCTTCTAGAACGAAGCCAAAGCGGGGCGAAAGAGATGGAATTCCTTCGCTTCCAACTCGAAGAACTTCAGTCTGCGGAACTGATAGCAGGCGAACAGGAAACCCTCGAAGGCGAATTGGCTCAACTCAGCAATGCGGAGGACATCAAACGGAACTACGGCGCAGCCTATAGTCACCTGTCAGAAAGTGAAATGAATCTGGTTGGTCAGCTCCAGGAACTTGCGCGTAGCATTGCGCCCACGCGGAAACTTTCACCCCAACTTTCTGCGCTGAGTGAGCGCCTGGAGGCTTCAATCATTGATCTGCAGGATCTGGCCAAAGATTTTGAACGCATCGCAGAAGGGACCGATCATGATCCTAAACGCATCGCGGAAGCGCAGGAACGCCTCAATGTGATGTATAAGTTGCAGAAAAAGCATGGTGTTTCAGGGGTCATCGAGTTGCTTCAGATCCAGGCTGAACTGGAACAACAAACCGCCGGCTATACCAACCTCGACAG
>JBILHS010000168.1:0-8423 GCA_044350425.1 Saprospiraceae bacterium
GCTTCGGTCTCTTCTGTAAAATAGGAAGGACTTTTAATCTTTGATTTTTTCATCCGACAAAAAAACTGTTTTGCGAACCAACTAATTCAAAAGATTTTGATTGACACAGTTTTCTGAACACTCCCGAAGTTCCATCAATCCACCATTCACCTTCCTACTTCAACAATCGCCCCTCCACTTCAACAATCATCACTCATGTAATCATCACTCGTCACTCAAAAAACTTCTGCCTTTCGTAAATTTTACTTCAAAAATATAATGCGTTTGCCCGGGCGAAGGGTCGGGTTTGTTGGAGTAATACCTTTCTTTGTGCTTCCAAATAACGAGTCTACCATGCAGGAATCCGCCCGTCCAAACGACGCCACGCCCCCTGATTGTTTCCGGCAATCGGATGTTGAAGCCATGCAGGCCTTTGAAAATCAAAAGCTTGCCAGCGTCCACTATTATCTTTGGCGAGCCAGCCCAAAATCTTCATTCCTCTACGCGCTCGAGCTTTATTTTGAAAATGGCGAAACGCTGCTGTTATCCAGTGGAGAAGGGTCCGAAGCCATTCGGCTCATCAGTGCCCGATCTTTGGTAGAAACGGCCCAAAAACTAAAAGAAATGCACGGCGAAGCACTTATTCAGCGCATTGTAGCCAATATTCAGCCGCTTTGGCGGGATGTTATAGGTGCAAACCTGGAAGAAATTCGCCTGGCCCGCCACGAAAACGGCCTGTACCACAATGATGCACTGCTGCTGGATTTCGGTGAAACCCAAATTTTACTGGAATTAAGTGAAAAAGATGGGCTTGTATTGGGTGAGTATGATTTAGAGTAGTACTAAGTTTGTGCACCCTGCTACCTTCGCACCGTGAATATCACCGCACTATCCATCCGTCGCCCCTCTCTGGTCATCGTAGCTTTCGCTGTGTTGGCCTTCATGGGCATTGCCAGTTACATGCGCTTGCCCATTGAATTGGTGCCCAAGTTCAGCGCTCCCGTTGTTACCATCATCACCGTATATCCCGGCGCATCCCCTTCCGAGGTGGAAAATGCCGTGAGTAAACCCATTGAGGATGCCATCTCTTCGTTAGAAGGGATTGATCAGGTGCAGATCGGTTCGCAGGAGAATTCCTCTTTCGTTGCGGTGGAATTTGAGCAATCGGTGGACCTGGACAAGGCGGTGCAGGAGATGCAGCGCAAGATCAATCAGCTCCAGGCTTCCCTGCCTAAGGAGGTGCGCACGCCGGTGATCAACAAATTTGCGCTGGACGAACTACCGATTTTAAAGATCGGTGTGGCCGGCAATCTTACGGGCGCGGCTTTTTACGATGTGATCAAAAATCGGGTGGTGCCGGAAATTTCGCAGGTGAAGGGGGTGGCTCAGGTGAGCATTCTCGGTGGCGAAGAAAGAGAGATCAAGATCAATATTTCCTCGGCACGCCTGGAGCAATACGGACTTTCCCTGCTACAAGTTTCGCAGGCAGTACAGACAGCCAACCTCGATTTCCCGACGGGTAAAGTGACCGGAGAACAGGGGCAGTTGCGCATTCGTCTTGCCGGTAAATTTCTGGGCATCGAGGACATCCGAAATCTGGTGGTTGGAAAAAGCCGCTTCGGCTCTTCGATCTTTTTAAAAGACATTGCTGAAATTCAGGATGGCACCCGCGATGCGGAGATCATTTGCCGTACCGACGGCCAACCGGCAGTAGGCATCAGCATCCGCAAACAAGGCGATGCCAACGCGGTGGAGATGTCGAAACTGGTGTTGGAAAAGATCGCTCAGCTTCAGGGCGCCTATGCCTCGGATGGCATGCGTTTCGAAGTCGTGGCCAACAGCAGCACGTTTACCAAAAAAGCCACCAACGCTGTAATCGAGGACCTGCTGGTGGCAATCCTGCTGGTCGGCCTGGTGATGCTGTTATTCCTGCACAGCCTGCGTAATGCAGCCATTGTACTCGTCTCCATTCCTACGTCCATCGTCAGCACTTTCGTGATGATGAATTTGCTGGGATATTCGCTGAACCTGATGTCTCTGCTGGGTCTTTCGCTGGCCATCGGCATTCTGGTGGATGATGCGATCGTGGTGATCGAGAATATTTACAGGCACTTTGAAATGGGGAAAAACAAGGTGCAGGCGAGTTATGACGGGCGAATGGAAATAGGGTTCACCGCATTGAGCATTACGCTGGTGGATGTGGTGGTCTTTCTGCCCATTGTATTTACGGCCGGACTGGTTCCCAATCTGCTGCGGCAGTTTTGCATGACCGTGCTGACCTCTACCCTGATGTCCCTGCTGGTCTCTTTTACCCTAGTGCCCTGGCTGACCTCTAGATTCGGGAAGCTGCATCGTTTTGAAGGAAAAAACTTCAGCGGCCGCATCATCTTGGGATTTGAACGGTTTTTGGGCTGGGTTTCCGATGGCTTTGTTCGTTTGTTGACCCTGGCCTTAAAAAACCGCCGCAGCAAGGTGATCACCCTGCTGATCGCGATCGGAATGTTCTTTAGCTCCTTTACGCTGGTCACTTCAGGCCTTATTGGCAATGCCTTTATGGAAGCGGGCGAACGGGGGGAGTTTTTGCTGGAGATTGTATTGCCGCAGGATGCCTCATTGACCCAAACCGATGCGATTACCAAGCGGGTGGAAGCCTGGCTCCGCACGCAACCCGAGGTGGTGCGGACCTTCACCACGGTGGGTTCAAACAATAAATCCTTTGGCTTGAATGCGCCCAATATTGCGGAAATTCAGGTCTTTCTAACGCCTTACGGCGGGATACGAAAAGAACTCACCCCGGTTTTTGCCCGAAAAACAAAGGTAAAACTGGAAGAGCTTATAGCCGGCGCCCGGATCAAAGCCAATCCGATCGATATCCTGGGCCTCTCCATGATGCCCATTGAGATCATGCTGAACGGACCGAATCTGGACAGCCTGCTGGCATTGTCTGAAAAGATCAAAAAAGAAATGGCTGCTGTGCCGGGCTGTGTGGAGATCAGTTCGTCCGTAGAAGGCGGTAACCCGGAAGTGAAGGTGGAAGTAAACCGCCAACGCATGGCAGATTGTGGCCTGGCCATGGCACAGGTCGGCCTCACCCTGCAAACGGCCTTCAGTGGCAACACCGATGCAAAATACCGGGATGGAGATTTTGAATACCCCATCCGGGTTGCGCTGGATGCCTTTGACCGGCGCAGTGTGGAGGATATCAAAAACCTTTCTTTTGTAAATCCATTGGGTAGCACGGTCTACCTCAAACAGTTTGCAGATGTGCGTCAGGGCACCGCCCCCACCCGCCTCGAACGCCGCGACCGAAGCACCTCGATGATGCTCACCGCGCAGGTCATTGGTCGGCCGAACGGTACGGTGACCCGCGAGATCATCAAGCGCCTGGAAGGGGTGCAAATACCTACAGGTGTGGAGATCAAATACGGGGGTGATTATAAACGCCAACAACAGGGTATTGGCACCCTGGGCTTTGCCCTCTGGGCCTCTCTGGTGTTTGTGTACCTGATCATGGTAGCGCTTTACGACAACTGGATCTATCCTTTGGTGGTGCTGGTGTCTATCCCGCTTTCCGTGATCGGAGCCTTCCTGGCATTGGCCCTGGCGAGTGAAAACTTAACTGTTTTCACCGGACTGGGCATGTTGATGCTGATTGGTCTGGTGGGGAAAAATGCGATCCTGGTGGTAGACTTTGCCAATCAATTAAGAGACCAGGGCGTGGGGCTAAAAGAGTCCCTTTTGCAGGCTACCAAGCTGCGTTTCCGGCCGGTTCTGATGACGAATATTGCCATGGTGATCGGTTTGTTGCCCATCGCTTTTGCGCAGGGTTCCGGGGCTGACTGGAAAAACGGTCTGGCCTGGGCGATCATTGGAGGCTTGAATTCTTCGATGTTCTTGTCGCTGATCGTGGTGCCCGTGGTGTACTGGATGTTTGACCGGGGGATGGAAAAACTGGGATTGGGCAAGAAGGAGAAGGTGGATTTTGTGGAGTAGCCTGGCCTCCTGTACAGTTCATCCACAGCCGCCAAGGCACTTCATTTCCGCAGTCACCGATTAACCGCTACAAAAAAGGAGCGCACTTTTCACGGTCATCCCGACGATAGGAGGGAACTGTCCACGTTCGAAGCCATCAGCTCCATCTGTTGCAGGATCAATTCCTTATGATCCTTGGAAAGGCAAGAAAATACCCCGGCCAGTCAAGGCAGCGTTTTCCATAGTTGGAGGCCTCTTCAGTGCGGGTATCTGATAAGCTTTCTTCCCACCGCATAGACACAAATTTTTTTGATAATCAGGTGGTTATCCCCCCGCGTCTATGTACCTGTACGGTGAAAAAGCACTTAAGTGCCCCCTGTTCTATCAATACCACCTTCAACTAAAATCGTTCCTTATGAAATCACCCCGCTACCTACCCCTGCTAATTTGCCTCTTTGCTGTCAACGCACTTTTTGCCCAAAATGAATGGTACATCCCCACCGGACCAGACTGGAAAGGCACCGACCTGAATGGCCAATCCCACCAGCTATACGATTACCTGAACCAGGGGAAAGTCGTCTTTATGGATGTTTTTGCAACCTGGTGCGGCCCCTGTTATACTTATAAGCAAAGCGGTAAATTTAAAGATCTGTATAACATCTATGGCCCAAACGGTACAAATGAAGCACGGGTTTTTGCCATAGAAACGGATCCCAATACAGGTATTCCACAACTTTACGGCACGCCGCCACAATCGGTGGGCAATTTTGTAGCAGGAACACCGTATCCGATTATCGACAAACCAAGGCTTGAAGATGCATTTTACGCAAATAGTTATCCAAGCCTTTATTGTGTTTGCCCAGATCGCAAGACTTTTTCATTGCCCCATAATTGGTCGGCTACAGCCCTTTGGAGTATCGTGGAGGATAGCTGCAAAATTTTTAATTTCATCCAAACCCGGATAGACACGGTGGTAGCAGCAGGCTGCAAAGGCGACAAGCATGGCGAAATCCGAATGAGTGTCCTGAGCGGTGTCCCACCCTATACTTTTGATTGGGATAATGGTGATTCCACCAAAAATATCAGCGGGCTTTCCGGCGGGCATTACGTCTGTACGATCACCGATGCCCTGGGAAAGACAGGAAGAGCATCGGCTTTTGTGCCCAAAGCGCCTGATTCGATGTATTATAACCTGTATCAGGGTCACCTGAGCTGCAATAGGCCCGGCGACAACAATGGTGAATTGTCGGGAAATGTCGTGGGTGGAATTCCACCCTACTCGCTGGTTTGGAGCACTGGTGAAACAGGCTTTGCAATCCAAAATCTTTCGGCAGGCATGTACAGCGTAACTGTGACGGATGCATATGGTTGTGTACAAAAAATACAGGATATCGCCATCCATCCAAAATACCAACCCTTAGCTGTAATTGATCCGGTCCTGCCAATAAGTTGTATTCAGCCCATTGCGCTACTCAATGGAGCGAATACTACAACGTTCCCATACGATACAATTATTTGGCTCAAACCGAATGGACCAAGCATTGCAAGTGACTCCTCACTGACTTTGGCTGCCACGGTGCCGGGTCAATACAGCTTATTGATTTCAAATTTGTCCAGTGCTTGTTATTCCATTGCTTTCATGGTGGTCGTTATTGACACCATCCGGCCCATGGCAGAAGCGGGTCCGGCAAAACAACAAAACTGCTCCGGCACCTCGGTAACGCTTCAGGGCAGTGGCAGCGGCACAGGAACCTTGAGCTATGCCTGGAGTACTTCCGACGGGAATATCTTAAGCGGAGCGAACACAAAAACCCCCAGCGTTTCAGGTGCCGGAACCTACACCCTGACCGTCACCCGAACCCCCAGTGGTTGCACCCGCAGCGATGTGACCACGGTCTCCGTACTGAACCAGACCCCTTCCACGCAGGCCCTTGCTTCGGTGCTGACTTGCACAACACCCAATGCTACACTCACGGGAACCGCTTCAATACCTGGATCAACTTTTAAATGGACCGGCCCCGGGAATTTTAATTCGACACTGAATCCGTCCACCACCACCCAGGCAGGTATTTATACCCTGACTACCACAGCCCCCGGCGGCTGTAGTGCCACCACTACGGTCACGGTGGTAGCTGATCTGGCGCCTCCGCAACTGACCGTGCAAACGCCGGGCATACTTACCTGTAACCAATTGACCACACTTTTATCTGCCAGCGCTTCACCCGCCGGTACCATTTTAAACTGGAATGGCAATGGATTGGTCAACGCCGGCCCTCAGGCGACGGTAAGTCAAGCTGGAACGTACCTGCTCGTGGCCACTGCACCCAATGGCTGTACTACAACGAGCACGGTGGCCGTTTTGGCGGATCAATCTTTACCGGTAATTTCTATTCAAAGCCCCGGGACCCTCAGTTGCGCTCAACCAAATCTGACATTGAGCGCCTCAAGTCCCGGAAATTTGACCTGGCAGTGGTCGACGCCAAACGGCCATATTGTATCGGGAACTGACACACCCAATCCGATCATCGACGCTGCTGGAACTTATTTTGTGATCGTCACCAACCCGCTAACGGGCTGTTCGACTCAGGCCAATGTGTCTGTGTCCGGTACGCTTCCACCCTTGGTAAGTGCAGCCTTGATTCAGGCAGCTACCTGTCCGGAGGCTGCCGACGGCATAGCAGCGGTTAGTATAAGCCTCGGCACGCCACCATACACCTTCCAATGGTCTGATGGACAAACCAGTGCACAGGCTACCGGCCTTCCCGCTGGAACGGTTTCGGTGCTGGTCAATGATGCCGCTGGTTGTACAGAACTGATTCAATTGGAAATCACCTGGTCAGATGTGGTGCCGCCTAACTTGCTTTGTCCGGCGGATATCACAGTCTCGTTTTGTCATCCATCGGTATTTTATGATCTGCCGGTGGCAAGCGATAACTGCGCCATTCAGGCCTTGCCTGTGCTTGTAAATGGGCTTGCGCCGGGTTTCGATTTCCCGACGGGCCTTAGCACCGTGCAATATCAGGTTACGGATGCCGGGAACCATACCGCTACTTGCAGTTTTACCGTCATGGTCGTAGATGAAATGAATTTATCCGCCATCGTTCAGGCCGATACCGCAGGTACTTCGGTGGGCGCGATCGACCTGAGTGTGGGCGGTGGTTTGCCACCCTATACCTTTAGCTGGGCTCAAAACAACCAGGTGATTGCCCAAACAGAAGACATCCTGCTGGCCGCTGCCGGATCCTATGCCGTCACGGTGACCGATGCAGATGGATGTACGGAAGCAGCCGTTTTCGAGATCCCATCGATCACAGCCACCAGCGATCTACAAAACCTGCTTGGGCTGCAGCTCTTTCCAAACCCTGCTTCGGATCGGGTGATGCTCCAATCGGACAGACCGCAGACCCGGAAGCTGAAGCTCGCCCTGTACGATGTGCGGGGAGTTTTGCTTCAGGAGTGGCAACTGTTGCCGGGCTTTATCGAGGTATCTGCTTACCCGACCGGGGTTTATTTTTTGCAGATAAGATCGGAGGCCGGGTTATCGCTGGGATGGGCGAAGATTTTGGTGGAACGGTAAAAGAATATTAAATTTTTTCAATTGTTGTAAATTATTGAATGTAATCTACTTTTTGACGATCTGCCTGTATTGAATTCGCGTTTTCTGCCCTTGAACCGCAATACGCTTGTCCCATACCTTTGCTTTTGCAAGCCAATACTTGCAATGATCTCATCCGATTTTTTTCACCAAAAATTTTTACACATGAAAAACTTGATTTTCTGCTTTGCTTCGAGCGGCATTCCCACCAATTCCCGGAAACTTTCTAAGTTTCCCTGTGAGGGGGCGGCGAAGGCCAATATTCTTTTTAGGGCCATGGCAGTGGTTCTCTTGTTCGCAATTGCGCCCACAAACACAATTGCTCAATGCCCTGGCACTACTTACAGTGTGGGCAGCGGGGTAGGTATCCTCAATCTTTCTGCCGCGCCTGTCGGGGTTGCAAATCTCACAGCTGGCCAGAGTATTCAAATCACAGGTACATTTATTGTAGATGCAGGCACTTGGAACATTACAGGCGCAAATGTTTATTTCACAACCAGTGCCTCTGAGATCATTGTGAATGGAGGTAAAACCCTTGATGCATCTGCTGGTTCCATTTTTCAGGGTTGCAACTCGACTTACAAATGGTCTGCGATCAAGGTATTAGCAGGAGGGATTATAAAAGCTAACGCCTGCACATTCAACAATGGGCTTAATGCCGTTGACATAGCAGGAACTGCTGAGTTTCGACTCAACGGAAACACCTTTAATACTTGTACCAATGGCCTCCGAATATCCTTTTTACAGAATGCAGCTTTGTTGCATGAATCCTGTTCGAAGCCAGATTTTCCCTATCCCGTTTAGGCTTCAAGCGACTTTCACAGATTTAGGAGCGGCTATTTGAATAAATTTATTCAGAACCGCAGCCTTAACTGCA
>JBILHS010000070.1:0-29568 GCA_044350425.1 Saprospiraceae bacterium
GACAATGCACAAGGGATGCTTGTCACAAGAGCATTGGTGGCTACGGATGGACGATGGGAGCAATTCTGGAAGTATTATATGCGGTAAATGACCTGCGGAATTCTACATCAAATGGGAATCACACCCCACTATTTTTGATGCAATTTTCAGAAAAACAGGTATCTCTTTTTATGGCGGGCTTCTTGGAGCTGCCTTTGCCCTAATGTATTATTTTCGAAAAACCAGCATGAATGTTTTGCCTGCTTTAGATGCGGCGGCTCCTGCTATTTTAATTGGATATTCGCTGGGGCGGTTGGGGTGTCATTTTAGTGGAGATGGGGATTGGGGTATTGTATCTCACCCCCAACCAAGTTGGTGGTTTTTTCCAGACTGGATGTGGGGTTTTAATTTTCCCCACAATGTCGCAAACAAAGGTGTATGGATAGAGGGCTGTACCTTTAAGTACTGTAAAGTTTTGGAGCAACCAGTATTTCCAACATCACTCTATGAGGCTATCGTCTGCTTTCTTCTGTTCTTATTTATCATACTGGCAAAAAGGTTTTTTTCAAAACCAGAAGGAGTGATATTTTCTATCTACTTAATTTTGAGTGGTTTTGAAAGGTTTGCAATAGAATTTATCCGAGTTAACAAGAAGCATAGCTTTGGAGGCCTTTGGCTGTCGCAAGCACAATTTATCTCAATAGCACTTGTTGTTCTGGGCATTACGCTGATTATTTACCTTTTGAGAAAAAGAAATGACCGTGCCTAAATTACACTGCTTGCTACCGGCAATGAGGGCATCAAGGGTTTAGTGTTTAGTTTTAAAGTTTTTGCCATCGCTTGCAGTTACCATAATTCCTCGAATACTGTGAGCCGCAAACATACTTGCAAACCAACTTCTGCCCGACATTTGCCCCATGGCAATCGCACTTTTCAAAAATACACCCATCTTTCTCGCGCTCGCTAGCGCCCTGATTTTCATTGCTGCGCACGATAGTCGCCGTTTCTCCAATCTTTCCCAATCCGCTGATCAACAGGAGGAAAAGTGGGTGGATTCCGTGTTCAACGCGCTCTCAAACGAGGAGCGACTGGGTCAGATGTTCATGCTTCGGGCACATGCAGATAAGGACACGGCGTATGAGCGGCAGTTGGAAGATCTGATCCGGAAATACAAACCTGGTGGCCTTTGCTTTTTCAACCCCACTTATTTGGGCACTCCGGAAAAGCATGCGGAACTTGCCAATCGTTATCAGGCAGCTAGTCCCCGGGTACCACTCATGATAGCCATGGACTTTGAAAACGGGCTGGGCATGCGATATCGGGGCAATGCAATTTCATTTCCACGGGCCATGATGCTGGGTGCCATCCAGGACAATCGCCTGATCTATGATATGGGTCGGGAGATTGCACGTGAATGCCTGCGCATGGGTGTTCAGGTGAATTTTGCGCCGGTAGCGGATGTGAACAACAATCCCGGCAATCCCGTCATTGGAGAGCGCAGCTACGGCGAAGACCGTTACAACGTGGCTGCCAAAGCCTATCAGTATATGTCCGGGCTTCAGGATGGCGGGGTCATGGCCAGCGTTAAACACTTTCCGGGGCATGGCGATACAGATATGGATTCGCACTTCGATCTGCCTTCGATCCCATTCAACCGTGCCCGCCTGGACAGCCTCGAACTTTATCCCTTCAAGATGCTGGCTAAAAACGGCGCCGGTTCCATCATGATCGCGCATTTGCAGGTAAATGCACTGGATGCCCGCGAGCACCGACCCACCACGCTGAGTCGTGCGACCGTTACCGATCTTCTGCGCAAAGAGATGGGTTTTGATGGGTTGATTTTCACGGATGCCATGGAAATGGAAGGCGTGAAAAAGTTTTTCCCCAATGGCGTGGCCGATCTCGAAGCTTTCAGAGCAGGTAATGACATGAGTCTCCTACCGGCAGACATAGAAGCTTCTATGGTCGCTATTCAGGCAGCATTGGCGGATGGCTCCATAGATCGTGATCAGTTGTGGACCAGTGTCAAACGTATTCTTCGGGCAAAATACCGCCTGGGTCTGACGAAGCCGCAAAAGGTGGATCTGACCAATCTTCGGCGTGATCTGAATCCACCCGAAGCACTGGAACTCAAACATCGCATTATTTCCAATGCGCTAACGCTGGTCCGCGATGAGAAAAACCTGATGGGCTTCCCCAATCTGGAAAATCTGAAGATCGCTACCCTGGCCATCGGCGATACCGGCCGCACGGTATTTCAGACCTATTGTGGGCAATATGCTCCGATGACGCATTTAAACACTCCCAAAGAATTGAGTGATTCCATGCAGCTCAAACTTCTGGATACACTGCGAAAATTTGATGTCGTTTTGGTGGGTTTATATGGTATCCGAACGACCCCCAGACCCAATTATGCGGTCAATCCCAACCCTGGTGCAGACACCATTTACGGGCTCACCCACAGCGAACTCAATTTTCTAAAGACCTTAAATCAAAAGAATACGATTGCACTGACCGTTTTTGGCAATCCCTATACTTTTGCCTGGATGGATGCTCCGCCGCTCCTTTTGCAGGCATTCACCGAAGATCCGATGGCGCAGCAGTTGGCGGCACAAAGTCTTTTTGGCGCCAATGATGTGAATGGCATCATGCCTGTTACTGCAGCACCCTGGGCCAGATTCGGGCAGGGTATGAAAAAGATCTTCCTTCAAAAACGCCTGGGATATGCCCTGCCGGAGTCGGTCGGAATGAGCACCGATTCACTTGCTTTACTGGATGGCATCGTTGCGGAAATGATAAAAACCGGCGCAGCACCGGGTTGTCAGATCCTGGTGGCTAAAAACAACAAAGTGGTGTGGCAGAAGTCCTATGGCCATTATACGTATGACCTGACCCAGCGCGTCACCAATGAAACCATGTATGACCTGGCCTCGGTAACCAAAGTGGCTGCAACCACCCTTTCGATGATGCGGCTGACAGAGAATCAGAAGGTTTTCCTGGATGTGGCCATGAGTAATTACGTGCCGGAATTAAAAGCAACCAACAAGAAAGACCTGACCGTGCGCGAAATTATGGCGCATCACGCAGGTTTGCAGGCCTGGATCCCATTCTATCAGCAAACACTGACGGCAGAAAAAATGCCTTCACCCAAAATTTACCTCCAAAAAGCCCAGAAGGATTTCGAAATACCTGTTGCAAAGGATCTTTTCATGCAAAATACCTGGTCTGATACCGTATGGCAGCAGATCTTTCACTCACCGGTCTCCGGCAATAAAAATTACAAATATTCCGATTTGGACCTCTATCTCTGTGCCCGTGCGGTGAATAATATCAGTGGTTCGCCTGTAGATGTCTTTTCGGATCGCGAATTTTACCGTCCCCTGGGTCTCGCAACCATGACCTACAATCCCTGGAAAAAAGGCTGGGCCATGCGCTGTGCCCCGACGGAAGAAGACGCCTATTTCCGTCATCAGCGACTGCAAGGTTATGTGCATGACATGGGTGCTGCGATGCTGGGTGGCGTGAGTGGCCATGCCGGGCTGTTTTCGAATGCCAATGATCTCGCCAAGATATTCCAGATGTTGCTCAATAAGGGCCGCTATGGTTCAAAGCAATATTTTCAATCTGAAACGGTGCGTCAGTTTACTACCCGTTATGCCGGAAGTACCCGACGCGGTATCGGCTTCGACTTAAAAGAACTGGACGAAAAACAGACCGCGAACATGAGCGCATTGGCAGGTAAAAACACCTTTGGTCACCTTGGCTTCACGGGCATTTGTGTCTGGGCAGACCCGGATAAAGACCTGATCTTCATCTTTTTGTCCAACCGGACTTATCCGACTATGGAAAACAACAAATTGATGAATGGGGATTTTAGGCCTCGCTTGCAGCGTGTGGTGTACAAAGCTATAAGATAGAAACTGACTTAACTCAATAAAGCCAGGAACAAGAATGCTTTTCAATCATTTCAAAATCAAGCATTTGCATCACTCAAATCATTAAAATCAAATTAATCATAGTTTAAAGTGAAATTATGAACGACGAAAATGCGAATCCAGGTATTCAAAACTTGAAGTCTGCGACCAGTTTTACACCACAGCAGATGCGGAATATTTGATCTCTTTACTCAAATCGAACAACATATTGCATGAAGTTGAAGTTCCTAAATAAATCACGGACACGGTAATGGGTGGAGATGGCCATGGGCCCAAAGTATTTGTAAAATTGCCCTTGGCAGATTTTTAATCTGGTATTTTGGGAGTAATCATTACGCTAAGTACCTTCGACGATGATATTCAAAAATTTTATAGAAAGGTTTTTACAAAAGAACCTAAGTAAGGAGTTTCACTGTGACCCGGAGGAGGTGAGCCGCTACCAAATGGCGAAGGCTTTTTATTTGATCTCGGTCTCCTTTCGGCAGGGAGTACTGGACACAATTATGGTATTCGGAGGGGTATTGATTGCGGGGCTGGGGTTACAAAGCTTTTTATTGCCCAACCACTTTATCGATGGTGGGGTGACGGGTATTTCACTGCTGGTATCCGCCACCACAGGGCTTCCGCTGTCGGTCCTGATCGTGCTGATCAACCTTCCGTTCGTGTTACTTGCCTACCGTCAGATGAGCCCCGCTTTTGCATTGAAAAGCATCCTGGCAGTGACAGCCCTGGCCTTAGTCATAGTGCTGGTCCCTTACCCGGTCATTACTACCGATAAATTACTGATTGCGACTTTTGGAGGATTTTTCCTCGGTGTGGGTATTGGTTTGGCCATTCGTGGAGGTGCAGTGCTCGATGGCACGGAGGTCCTGGCGATCTATCTGAGCCGAAAATCAAGTCTAACGGTAGGGGATATCATTCTCGTTTTTAACGTTGTAATCTTTTCAGTTGCTGCCTATCTGCTGGGTTTCGAAACGGCGATGTATGCGGTTCTGACGTATTTGGCCGCTTCCAAAACCGTGGATTTCATTATTGAGGGCGTGGAGGAATATGTGGGGGTGACCATTATTTCCTCACATCACGAAGAGATCCGTCTGTTCATCGTGAACAAACTTCAAGTCGGTGTGACTGCCTATTCAGGCATAAGCGGACATGGCAAACGTGGTTTAAATTACAAAACAGAAATCCTTTTTACGGTCATCACCCGTTTGGAAATAGGCCGGCTGCAACACGCGGTGGAGAAGATTGACCCCAATGCTTTTATCGTTATGGGGAATGTACGCGGTATTAAAGGCGGTTCTACACGGCAACGGGCGGTGGACAAGCACTAATTTCTGGCAAATAAATAAGCGTCGCCGAATTTTCCTCCCTAAAGATCTCTTTAGCCGTTTGAAGCATCTCCTCAGGCGTAATACCTAAGTAAATGTCCGTCTCCTCATTCATCAGTTCAGCGCGATCCAGCAATTCATAAAAGGCCATGTTTTGTGCCTTGTTCAATACACTGGTTTCTGAAAACACGAGGGTACTCTCGAAACGGTGCTGGATTTTGACCAGTTCACGGACTTCGATGGCCTCATTTTTTAACTGTTCCAGCTCGCCCCAGATGGCTGCCAGCGCATCTTCCATCGACACGCCCTCCGCCGGGCGGCCTTCAATTACGAGCAAACCCGGATCTACATTGGCAGTCACATACGCGTCGATGGAGGAAAACAGGGCACGTTCTTTCAATAACCTGCGGTATAGCCGCGAGGATGGACCTAGCGCCAGTACATCGCTCAGCAGATCGATCGAATAAAACTCCTTTTCGATGCGTGCAGGCGTGCGAAATGCCAGGTAAACCGCAGGTACGGGTACGTTGGCGGTGATCACTTTGCGTAACGGAACTGTTTGAGGAGGCTCGGCAACCAACTGGCGTTCAGGTGCCGGCACCGATGGAATATTGGCAAACCATTTTTCCGCCAGGGCATGTGCTTCCTCGGAATTGACCTTTCCGGCGATACTGAGTACCGCGTTTGCCGGATTGTACCAGGATTTATAAAAAGAGCGCACATCATCGATCGTAGCATTTTCAACGTGTTCTGGCGTCAAACCAATGACCGGCCAGCGGTAAGGATGATGTTGAAACATCAGCTCAGAGAGGTGGTGCCAGGAATCGCCGTAAGGCTCGTTCAGGCAAGTCTCTTTGAACTCCTCCACTACGACCTTACGCTGTACGTCCAGCGATTTTTTGTTGATGGTCAATGCCAGCATTCGATCGCTTTCGAGCCAGAGTGCCGTTTCAATGTTCTCGGCAGGTACGATCTCGTAAAACGTGGTATAGTCGTTGGTGGTGTAAGCATTGTTCTCGCCTCCGGCACACTGAAGTGGGTCGTCGAAGTCGGGCGCATTTTTGCTCCCTGCAAACATAAGGTGCTCGAAAAGGTGCGCAAAGCCCGTTTTCTCCGGATGTTCATCGCGTGAACCAACGTAATAGCTAACGTTTACGGCTACCAGTGGGGTAGAATGATCTTCGTGTACCAGGACCCGGAGGCCGTTGGAAAGTATGCGACGGGTAAAATTGGTCATGTATTATGGTTTGTCCTTCTGATCTTTTTCCGACAATTCATTCTGGACTTTGATGATATAATCAATCGACACTTCAGCGATTGCTGCTATCTCGCGCATCGAAAATCGGCTGTCAGCGAGCATTTTTTCAACAGTTTTCCGTGTTTTCAAGCTGATACCTTGTTTGATACCTTGCTCAATACCCTGTTCGATACCTTGCTGGTAGCGAACGTCGGTGGTGATATCATAATGGATTGGCATAGCTTCTATTTGTTGGATGGTTTGGGGCTGCAAATTACGGAGTTTAGACAGGATTTCCAACTGGGTGCAGTACTTGCGCAGGCTTCTGGAATTTCGGAGGTACTTACTGAGATTCTGTAATGTGGATTGAATTACGCTTAGTGAATTTTGCCCTTTAAAATCAGCGAGGATACCTAAAATAATTTCCTCTGGTTTGGTTGAATGAATAAAAACATCACAATCAATATGCCGCAAATTAATCAATCGATAGCGAAATTGAAGTTCGGGGTGCTGGATCTCCGTGGGCATGTTGGGTTTTCCATTGCCGATAAAAATCACAAACTGACGTATTGAAAGGCCATAATGGTTCAACAACATCAAATAGTGATCCAGCATCCGGGTGGCCATCTTTCGATCAGTATTGGTCTGGAACTCAATTTGAATGATGTAATCTTGCGGTGGTTCCACAGCTTTTTTTAAAAAATCGGGCCGTCGCTCCCGTGTTCGTTGAAAACTTGTAGGTAAATCAAGTAATTCGCTCGGATGAAGCCCGCATAGTTTTTCAATGATGGTCGGAATCACCCGTTCTTCACTTTCGCGTATGATCTTGTCATAATCCTGGTTTTTGCTCATTTGGTTTGGTTTGAAGGTTTGGCCGACTACTTGGGGAGAGTTAGAGCGACCTGTCTACAAATATAAGCAAATACTTGCAAAGTCAGAAATCGATCAAGAAATCAGTATTCCGTACCTTTCTGCCGACAAAAATTAAAACGATGGCACCTATTCAAGTAGAATTCACCTTTTCAGCCGAATCTTTTGGCAAAGCGCAGCTTTATATCATGATTCGGTACCTGAATACCGGATGGGTCAAATGGACGATTTTATTAGCCGTTGTCCTTTGGCTGGGCTTAACATTTTATTTCGGTGGTTTGGGTTGGAACCAGGTTGTCAATACCCTCATTTGGATACCGCTTTTTTTAGGGATCTGGTGGGTACTTTTTCGATGGATGTCCCGACGCAATTTTGCAAAATTTGCCATGCTTCAGCATCCTATCCGGTATAGCTTTAGCGACGAAAACGTGCAACTTACTACCCAATTGTCAGAGGCCACGACCCCTTGGAATACGATTCAAAAAGTAGAAGAATCCCGGGATTTTTTCTTGTTGTTCCAAAGTGCTTTCATGGCTTCTCCGCTCTTGAAATCCGGATTTAAAAGCGAATCCGAGATGGAAAGGTTTCGGCAATTGCTGCGATCCAAAGGTTTGTGGCCAGCATAAGATGTTTTGCTTTTGCGTAACAATGTCAGGTATAGCCTGAGATTGGATAATTCCCCATCTTTGCGACCGTTTTACCCGCCAAAGCATTCAACGCGAAGGCGGGTTGTTCGCCAAATTTAACCATGCGAAGCCTGGTGTAACCCAATGACTTGCCAAACAAATTTTTTAAAAACATGAAAAAACTACTGCTGCTCCATCTCTTTGTAATCGCTTCCTATGCGCTTACTGCACAAGCGAAATTCACTGTGCCGAATCAAAAATTCGTAGCACCGGCCGAAATCACGTTTACCAACACCACTCCAAGCTCCAAAAAGCCGCTGCTTTATGCCTGGGATTTTGGCGACGGCAGCACTTCCGCAGAACTCAGTCCCATGCACCGTTACAGCCATTCCGGCAATTTTACAGTGGTGCTAAAGGTTACCAAGGGTAAAAAAATATCCACTTTTAAAAAGATGATTCAGGTTACAGCCCCTGAAGTTTGTCTCGTGGAGATCGAAACCCAATTTGGTACCATGACCGCCGAACTCTTTAATGCTACCCCCAAACACCGCGATAATTTTATCAAACTCGCGGAAGAGGGCTATTACAATGATCTGCTTTTTCACCGCGTCATCAGTGGTTTTATGATCCAGGGCGGTGATCCGGATTCCCGCAATGCACCTGCCGGTAAAGCACTGGGCATGGGCGGCCCGAGCTATCAGATCCCTGCTGAAATTGTAGATTCACTCTGCCATCTCAAAGGCGCTTTGGCAGCCGCCCGCACCAGTAATCCGGAGAAAAAATCTTCGGGCTCACAATTTTATATCGTACAAGGCGGTCCGGTGAATGAGCAAACACTCAATCAGATCGAAACGATGCGCCGATTCCATTACACGCCTGAACAACGTGCCAGATATGTCATTGATGGAGGGACCCCAAATCTGGATCATGAATATACCGTATTTGGTCAGGTGATCAAAGGGCTGGACGTAATCGATAAAATCGCTGCGGTGGAGAAAGCACAAGGTGATCGTCCTTTAAAGGATGTAAAAATGAAGATCAGGGTGATCAAGTAAATTGTAATTCGGGTGCGACTTGAAGTCGCATCCCGGATATTTACATTAATGGGGGTTCGGCCACAAGCCGAACCCCCATTTCTCTTCCCCCATTTTAAAAGTCGATCTTACAAAGGATATAGTGCTTTATACGCTTCCCTGTCGCAAGGAGTAAAGCCGTAATAGAAACTTCCTGTAGCCGACATGACTGATTTTGGGTCAGGGCTGGTTTTACAGGTAGTGCTGACATTCGCGATCAAGGAGCCTTGACCGCTGTCGGTATGTCGGATGCCCAGGGTGTGGCCTATTTCGTGTGCTATCACGCCTACTTTGCCATTTTGATTGAGTGCAGCTTCACTGTTATAGGCAGGATTGATATACAAATCCGAGCCCGGATATCCATTGCTGGTAGGGTAATATGCTTTGGCATATTCATCACTTGCCAATGTTTTCATTCTAACATTGACTACACCACTGGCAGGGCTTGATGCGTATTGAATCATAAATGTAAGGCTTCCACCCAGGGCATTCCAGTCTGTTACTGCTTTTATGATGGCGTTTTGCCAGTTTTGAGGCACGCCAGTGAGTATGCGTATTTTGATGGTTTTGGTTTTCGTCACCAAATAGGTATAACGGTAATGCTTGCGGTCAGCTGCCATGCCATCTTCGTGTGCTGGATCCACCATGAATTCGTTTTCAGCGCTCATGCCATAGTTTGTCCAAAAGTCATTCATGGAAAAACACTGGTCGCCCTCTACCACAAAATGATTGTGTTCCTGCCGGATATCCTCAGGCTTGAAACCATATGTATCAGCGAGGTATTGTTTCATTTGCTGGGTTCCTTCTGTCTGGCTTTGGGTTGAAGGATTTTCTTTTTGACAGGCATTGGTTATCAGGAGCATAGCCGTAGCTGCGAGCATCAAAATCTTTTTCATTGTTAGAAAAATTAGGAAGTGAATTATTTTGTTTCGGTCAAAGCAAGTGACTTAAGATACCATCCGCTATTGATGATACAAAGGTGGGGGGGCTCGGCAAGGGCAAGGGTAAAGGAGTTTTTAAGAAAGGTAAACAAAGGTGAAAATGAAGCGCGCGCACCGGGCGAAAACCAAAACTCCGTCCAAACGTTTTGGGTTCTTTACCTTAGCCGCTCAATTTTCCGCGTCCGCATGAAAAATACCTACCGCCATTCACTGGCCCTTTGTCTCCTGATACTTTGCCTTTTGCCCTATAAAGTCAAGGCTCAAAAACCCGCCAAACCCAATGCTGCCGAGCTTCACCAGGCCATCAAAAAACTCAATGTATTGGGTACTGTGCTTTACGTGGCAGCCCACCCCGATGATGAGAATACTCGAATGATCAGTTATCTGCGCAATGCAAAACTATACGACGTAACCTACCTGTCGCTCACGCGCGGCGATGGTGGACAAAACCTGATCGGGCCTGAAATTCGCGAACAATTGGGGGTTTTGCGTACCCAGGAGCTATTGATGGCCCGTTCCGTAGACGGCGGCAAACAGATGTTCAGCCGTGCCAACGACTTTGGATTTTCCAAAAACCCTGAAGAAACCCTGCGTTTTTGGGACAAAGACGCGGTGCTCTCCGATGTGGTGTGGGCCTATCGTCAGGTAAAGCCAGACGTCGTGATCAATCGTTTTTTCCACGACAAAAAATATGATACGCATGGCCACCATACTGCCTCTGCCATGCTTTCAGTGGAAGCTTTTGATATGGCAGGTAAAGCCGACGTGTATCCGGAGCAATTGGGCCTGACCCAACCCTGGCAGGCCAGAAGACAGTTTTTTAATACGTCCTGGTTTTTTTTTGGTAGCCAGGATGCCTTTGCTAAAATTGACAAATCCACCCTTTGGCCGATTGATGTTGGCTGTTTTCTCCCATTAAAAGGCAAAAGCAACAATGAGGTGGCTGCAGAAAGCCGCTCGATGCACCGTTGTCAGGGTTTTGGCTCACTGAGTTCCAGGGGAGAAAGCATTGATTATCTTGATTTTGTGAAAGGTGACCGTCCGGCAACACAGGATATTTTCGAAGGCATCAATACGTCCTGGACCCGGGTGGAAGGCGGAGGGCCGATCGGCAAACTGCTCGAAAAGGTAGATCTGAATTATCGTTCAGACGATCCATCGGCAAGTATCCCGGATCTGCTCACGGCGATGCAAATGATCAAATCCTTGCCAGATAGCTACTGGAAACAACGCAAGCTGACAGAGATCAAAGAGGTGATCCGCAGTTGTCTGGGACTATACCTGGAGGCTACCGCCAATGAGCCTACTGTTACGCCGGGTGATGCGGTTAAAATCAGGCTGGAGGCCATCAGTCGTGCCGCCCAAACCGTGCATCTTTCAGGAATAGAGATCCGTCCCGCGCTTTGGGATTCTATGCCTGCGGCTCCTCTGACGACCAACAAAGGCTGGGTGCTGGAGAAAACGGTTCGAATTGCTCAAAAAGCGCCGTTTACAGCACCTTATTGGCTGCAAAATCCAGCTACATTGGGTATGTATTCCGTTGAAAATCAAAGTTTAAGGGGACTTCCTGAAACTCCGCGTTATGCCAGCATTCGCTGGAGTCTGACGGTGAATGGCATCCCGCTGGAATATGAAACAGAGCTTGCATGGAAAACAGGCGAGCCTGCAGTCGGGGAAGTCTGGCGTCCCTTTGAAATCTTGCCGCCCGTGGTGGTAGAATTCACACAGCCGTCCTACATTTTTACCAGAAAAGAACAGGAGGTTTCGGTCAAGGTGAAAGCAGAAAAGGATCAGGTGTCTGGAACCGTTTCGGTGAAAGGCTGGCCGGTCAAGGGTGGAAGTCAGGCCTTTGATTTCAAGAAAAAAGGAGAGGAGAAAACCTTTGTGTTTTTGGTAGAAGCCAGCCAAAGCAACCCAACTGTCATGCTAACGGCAAGCGTGGAGGTGGGTGGTCAGATCTACTCCAACCGATTGGTCACAATCAAGTACGATCACATTCCACAACAAAGTGTTTTGCAGCCAGCATCAGCACATGCAGCCCGCCTGGATCTGAAAGTGAAGGCTAAAAATATTGGCTACTACATGGGCTCAGGCGATGATGTTCCCAATGCCTTGCGTCAAATGGGATGTGATGTAAAAGTGTTGGAAAGTAGTGACATGGTAACAGCTGCACTGGCTAAATTGGATGCCATTGTGGTGGGTATAAGGGCTTATAATACCAAAGATGAGCTGAAATTCGATCAGGCTAAGTTGCTGGAATATGTGCAGCATGGTGGAACCCTGGTGGTGCAATACAATACCAGCGGGGATCTGGTGGTGGATCAACTTGCGCCATTCCCAATGAAACTCTCCCGTGCCCGAGTGACGGATGAAACGGCGGAAATTCGTTTTCTTTTACCGAAAAACCCGGTGTTAAATACCCCGAACCCATTAACGGCCAAGGATTTTGAGGGCTGGGTGCAGGAACGCGGACTCTATTTCCCCGGAGAATGGGACACTGCATTCAAGGCGCCGCTCTCCACCAACGACACGGGCGAAAAAGCTGCAGATGGCTCGCTGCTGGTGGCCCAGTATGGCAAGGGACATTACGTTTACACTGGATTGTCGTTTTTTAGGGAATTGCCGGCGGGGGTGCCGGGGGCTTATCGCTTGTTCGCTAATTTGATCTCTTTGGGGAAGTGATTTGAGTTTTTTGGAAATGTAGACCTCGGAGGTTTCAAAAACCTCCGAGGTCTACATTTCCAAAAACTCAACCTAATTTCTCCTTCAAATAAACCCCGGTATAACTTTCTGAGACCTTCACCAGATCCTCCGGTGTGCCCTCAAAAACCAAAATGCCACCCTCTTTCCCCCCTTCCGGCCCAAGGTCAATGACCCAGTCCGCCGATTTAATGACTTCCATATTGTGCTCCACCACCAAAACGCTGTGCCCCTTTTCTACCAGGGCGTTGATGGCGGTGAGTAGTTTTTGAATGTCATGAAAGTGCAGGCCGGTGGTCGGTTCGTCAAAAATGAAAAAGATGTGGCCTCCTGAGTTTTCCCTGATCAGGAAGGAACCCAGCTTCACCCTTTGCGCCTCGCCACCCGAAAGTGTGCTGGAGGATTGTCCGAGGTGTACATAACCCAGACCCACATCGAAGAGGGGTTGAATCCGGTCTGTAATATCTTTTTGCCCTTTAAAAAACTCCAGGGCCTCTTCCACACTAAGGTTCAGGACATCAAAAATGCTCTTGCCTTTGTATTGCACATCCAGCACTTCCTGGCGGAATCTGCGGCCTTTGCATTCCTCACATTCGAGGTGGACATCGGCCAGAAACTGCATTTCCACGATCTGTTCGCCTTCGCCTTTGCAGGCTTCGCAACGACCACCTTCTACATTGAAACTGAAGTGCTTGGGTTGAAAACCCCTGATCTTGGAGAGTTGTTGTTTGGCAAAAAGCTCGCGGATATAGTCGTAAGCTTTGACGTAAGTGACGGGGTTGGACCGACTGCTTTTTCCGATCGGGCTTTGGTTGATGAACTCCACCCGGGTCACTTTTTTAACATTGCCTTCGATGCCATCAAAAGCACCCGGCTGCTTGCCGGCGTTTTCTGGCAAATGCTGAGAAAGGGCCGGGTAAAAGATGTCCCGCACCAGCGTGGTCTTGCCAGAGCCACTGACCCCACTTACCACGGTGAGGCAGTGCAGCGGAATACGGACGTCAATGTTACGGAGGTTGTGTTGCCGTGCTCCTTTCAGCGTAATAAATTCTTTGGCAGGGCGGCGGGTGGTGGGCGTTTGGATAGCCATTTTTCCCGTCATGTATTGGGTGGTCAGGCTATCGGGTGCAGCTTTCGCAATTTCTGAGTAGGGTCCGGCATATACCACGTTGCCGCCATGTACGCCCGCTTCCGGGCCCATGTCTACCAGATAATCGGCATTCTCAATCACGGTTTCTTCGTGTTCTACCACCACAACGGTGTTGCCAAGATCCCGCAAATCTTTCAGTACTTTGACCAATCGCCCGGTGTCGCGTGGGTGTAAACCTACCGAAGGTTCGTCCAACAAATACATCGAAGCAGTCAGGTTGGAGCCCAGGGTTCGGGTGAGGTGAATGCGCTGGGTTTCGCCACCAGACAGCGTACTGCTGATTCGATCCAGGGTCAAATAGCCGAGTCCTAATTCGACCATAAAGTGCAGGCGACTGTTGATCTCGATCAGCAGGCGTTTGGCGATCTGACGGTCATGGCTGCTGAGTTGAGCGTCCAATCCTTTGAAAAAAGCGAGCACCTCGTCCAGTGGAATCCCGGTCAGTTCGGAGATATTGCGTCCGCCCATTTTAACACACAAAGCTTCCTGCCTCAGTCTTCCACCATCACAGGTATTACAGGTGGTTTTGCCCCGGTACCGGGCCAGGGTGACGCGGTTTTGTATCTTATAGGTTTGACTTTCCAACTGTTTAAAAAACGCATCAATGCCTTCAAAATATTGATTTCCATTCCACAAGAGTTTTTGTTCCTGCTTTGTCAGCGCCTCATAAGGCGTGTGCACCGGGAAGTCAAATTTGTGCGCATGTTCCAGCAGTAAGGTCAGAGACTCACCAAATTTTTCGCCCCGCCAAACGGCAACAGCGCCGTCGTAAACGGATTTGGTTTTGTCAGGGACTACTTTGTCAAGGTCTATTCCGAGCACCCGACCATAACCTTCGCAGGTGGGGCAAGCGCCGTACGGGTTATTGTAATTGAATAATTGCGGCGTAGGTTCGGGAAACGTAATGCCATCCAATTCGAACCGGTTGTTGAAAGTCGTGTGCGGTGTGCCATCCATGAGCTGGATCAGGCATTCTCCTTCACTTTCATAAAAAGCCGTGTTCACAGAATCTGCCAGGCGCATCCAATCAGAATCGGTCAGTTCGGGTGACAACACAAAACGGTCAATGAGGATGTGGAGGTTTTGCTCATTGAACAAATAGGCCGGCTTTTTGGTGTCAAAACGGTTTTCTCCGCCTTCCAGAATATCCTGCATGCTCAGGGTCTCATTTCCAAATTGCACCCGGGTGTAGCCTTTTTGCAACAAAAGGTTGAGTTCTTGCTCCAGGGTGCGTTCCTGATATTTCTTTGGAAACGGCATCAGAACAAGCCCCCGAGTGCCCTCTGCCAGCTTTTTTATATAATCAATGACATCAGAAACTTCGTGTTTTTGCACGATCTGCCCCGAGACAGGGGAGTAAAATTTGCCGATCCGGGCATAGAGCAAGCGCAGAAACTCATATACTTCTGTCATACTTCCAACCGTACTGCGGGTATTGCCTGTAGTCACTCGTTGTTCAATGGCGATGGCCGGACAAATGCCCCGGATATAGTCTACATCGGGTTTTTTCATACGCCCCAGGAACTGACGGGCATAACTCGACAAACTTTCCACATAACGACGCTGGCCTTCTGCGTAAAGCGTATCCATGGTAATGCTGGATTTTCCGGAACCAGAAACACCTGTGACCACCACCAGTTGATTTTTGGGGATGCTCAGATCTACGTTGCGCAGGTTGTTGGTCCGCGCGCCTTTGATGATGATGAAGTTGGGGCCTACCAGATCGTCCATGAGGCTGGATTCCTGCTTGCTGCTAGTCTCTTGCCCTTTACTTTTTGTCATGCTGATTTTGTTTGAAAGCGCGAAATTCTGAAAAACTTTTTGTTTTTAAAGAGGAAATTGTAAAGCTATGAAAATAAGGAGGGCTGCTACGGAGTTTTCCGAAGCAGCCCCCAATCGTCCTGGCTTTGCACGGTAAGATCAAAACAAGGATTGAGCCGGGTTGTTTAACCGTTTCTGAGCATCTTATTTATTCAAACAAATCCCTCACCCGCTCAAAGAAACCTTTTTCCTCTTTACCCGGTGTGGGCTGAAGGTTTGGCATGTCGCGGAGTTTTTCGAGCAGCTTGCGTTCTTCGTCGTTGACTTTTTTGGGTGTCCACACGTTTACATGCACCAGTTGATCCCCTTTCCCATAGCTCTGTAGCGCGGGCAATCCCTTATCTTTCAATCGGAATACCTTGCCGGCCTGCGTGCCTGCTGGGATGGTGATCCGGGCACGACCGTCGAGGGTTGGAACATCTACTTTTGACCCCAGGGCGGCATCTGCAAAGTTGACATACAGTTCAAAGACCACATTATTGCCTTCTCGTGTCAGTTCATCGTGCGGGGTTTCTTCGATGGCTATGTGCAGGTCGCCGGGTTGGCCGCCTTTTGCGCCGGCGTTTCCGCGCCCGTTCACACTGAGTTGGATGCCTTCATGCACGCCTGCCGGGATGTCAACGTCAATGGTTTCTTCGCCAAATACGCGTCCATCACCTTTGCAGCTATTGCAGGGAGATTTGATGGTTTGACCGGCGCCATTACAGGTAGGACAAGTCACTGCAGTCTGCATCATGCCAAAGGGCGTTTGACGCACCTGGTTGACCATGCCTGCACCCCGACAAGTGGCACAGGTATCTACGCTGCTTGCATCCTTAGCACCGGAACCTTTGCAGGTGTCGCAGCTCACTTGTTTGCGAACTTTGATTTTTTTGTTGACACCTGTAGCGATCTCTTCCAGGGTCATTTTGACTTTGATCCGGAGGTTACTGCCGCGCTCACCCCGGGCCCTACCACCGCGCGACCCGCCGCCGCGTCTGCCGCCGCCAAAAAATTCACCAAAAACATCATCGGTATCAAATCCAAAGCGACGCAGGATCTCATCCATATCCATGCCCTGGAAACCACCGCCAGGCCCTCCTGCGCCCATGCCTTCCATTCCTGCGTGGCCATATCGGTCGTATCGGGCTTTTTTATCGCCGTCGCTCAGCACATCATAGGCTTCAGCGGCCTCTTTAAATTTTTCCTCGGAACCCTTATCGTCCGGGTTGCGGTCGGGGTGAAGTTCAAGTGCCTTCTTGCGGTAGGCCTTTTTTATGTCGTCAGCACTGGCGTTTTTTGCAACACCCAGCACCTCATAATAATCACGTTTTGCCATTGAAATTGTGTATTTGGGTATTTGTGTATTTGGGGATTGGGTTATTTGAGTGCCCAAGCTTGGCTTCTCTAATAACCAAATCCCCCAATACACAAATAAACAAAAATAATTTATTTACCTACCACCACTTTGGCGTGCCGGATGATCTTGCTGCCAAGCGTGTAACCTTGTTCCAGAATGTCCACGATCCTGCCTTTTAATTCCTCATCCTGGACGGGAATCTCTGCTACGGCTTCATGGTTGTCCGGATCAAATGCATCACCGGCCTTGGCTTCAAGGGAAGTCAATCCCTTGCTTTTGAGGGTGTGGGCAATTTTATTGTGAATCAGTATGGTGCCTTCGGACAGGGCGCCGTTTTTAGCAGCTCTGTCAAAATCGTCCAAAACCGGCAGAAGTGCTGACATCATGTCGCGACCGGCAGTACTAATGAGGTCCATCCGTTCGCGGGCGGCATTCCGCTTATAATTTTCAAAATCAGACAGGAGGTATAGGTACTTGGTTCTGCTCTCCTCTAATTGCTTTTGTAATTCAGCCATTGGATCCAAAGGTGCAGTGGACTGGTTTGAGCTGTTTTTAGGCTTGTTTTCAGTAATTTCGATGCTGTCTGCGGCATTTTCCTGAGCCTCTTGCTCCGGCGTTTCCGACGCTTTGTCCTTCATATCGAGTATTTTTTTGAACGGATTTTTCATTCTAAATAAAATGGCGGGCCGGGCATAGCATGCCCAAAGATTTCAAGACCCCAATTGCTTTGACAACTTTCGTGCCTTGCGCATTGGTGTGTCAGAATGACAGTTGACGCATTTTCAGTAAATGGTTCAGCTATTTCCTTCTTCCAGTCTTCCGGTGAGCCTTTGTACCACCTTGAATTCGCTGAAAAAGTTTCGCGCGATCACCCGAAGGATCGTGAAAACCGGAATGCCGATGACCATGCCGACCACACCGCCTAATTTGGCAGCAACAAGAACTATAATAAAGATCTCCAGTGGATGGGCCTGCACGCTTTTTGACATGATCATGGGCCCGACAAAGTTGTTGTCAAGCGCTTGTACGATGATAAAAGTCACGATCACTTTTACAAGCATCGGCAGGATCAATGCCAGGTCAGCATCGAGACTGGAGGAGACCGTGATAAAAGCTCCGAACACCATGCCCAAGATAGGACCAATGTACGGAATAACGTTAAAAATGCCCCCGAACGCCCCAATGAGCAGGGCGTTTTTAACACCAAAAAGCCAAAGGATCAGGGTGGCCACCAGGGAAAATACAGCCAGTTGGATCAGCAGACCTCTAAAATAGCTGGTCAGCACAGAGCTGGATTCGTTTAGCGCAGTATGTACTTTCTTTTCCTGCGTATCCGGCACTACCCCATGTATGATATCCATAAAAAGCCGGTGGTCCTGCAGGAAAAAGAAGAGGATAAAGGTAACAGAAGCAAAAGTGACGACCACGTTTCCAGCCACCCCCAGCATCCTGCCAATAAAATCACCCACCAGGGTAGGCTTAAACCAGGTGCTCAAGGCCTCCTGCGTTTTCATGGACAGCGATTCCCCGGCATCCAAGAGGCCAATTTGGTGGAGCTGCAAATCCAGATTGGAAAACATGGGGCGAAGTTTCTCCCCAAGCGCTACATAATCGACGTTAGAAAGGTTTCGTGCCTGGGCCACGATGGTAGGCACAAAAATGAGCAATATGCCGGTCAGAAAAGCGTAAAAAGTCAGAATGGTCAGCATGGCAGCTCCGGATGCCCCCAACCTGAACCGGCCTATAGCTATATGTTTTCGGTAAAAAATCAAAATGGGTCGGCCCAGCGTGGACAGTACCCATGCGATCAGAATAAAGGCCACTATGTCTGAAAAATAATAGACCGCCGCAGCAAGTGCACTGAGGCCCAGGATCCAGAAAATATTGCGGTTCAGAAAATTCATTTTACGGGTTACGGGTTACGGATTACGGTGCACGGTTGACGGTGCACGGCTCACGGCTCACGGCGTGCCGTCTACCGTCCACCGTTTTCTAGTAAGGCCAGTTTCTTTTCTAGTTCCAGCACTTTTCGTTGCAGATCAGGCAGTTGTTTGAATATAACATGCGATTTGATAAAGTCACGGTAGCCCATGGCAGGGCTGCCAAAGAGTGCAGTGCCAGGAGTTTCTATACTGGATGCCAGACCACTTTGAGCCTGTATCTGAGTGTCATCGGCGATCTTGATATGTCCGGCAAAACCAACTTGTCCGCCCACCCGCACGTTGTTGCCGAGATGGGTACTGCCCGCTACACCTACCTGGGCTGCGATGACGGAATTGTGTCCGATTTCCACGTTGTGGGCAATGTGGATAAGGTTATCCAGCTTAGCACCGGATCGGATGATGGTACTGCCTAGACTTGCACGGTCTATGCAGGCGGAAGCTCCGATCTCCACATGATCTTCTACGACCACCTTGCCTACCTGCGGCACCTTGGTCCAGGTCCGGTCCGGTTGTGGTGCAAAACCGAAGCCATCGGCTCCGACCACTGCATTGGCGTGCAGGATGCAATGGTTCCCGATCTCACAATCAAAATGAATCCGGACACCCGGGTAAAGGGTCGTGTTATCCCCGATGCGGACATTCCGCCCGATGAAAACCTGTGGATAGATCTTGCAGTTCTTACCTACTTGGGCGCCTTGTTCAATGACCGTAAAAGCGCCGATCTCCGTACCTGCGCCTATTTTGGCTTGTTCGTGGATGTATGCTTTTTCAGAAATAGCGGCACCATTGGAATGGTTGGCCTGATCAATGATCTTGAGCAGGGTAGCCAGGGCAGTGCGCACATCAGCCGTGCGGATAATGGTCGGAATGACAGGTTTTTCCGCTTCAAACTGGTTGTTTACCAGCAGGATAGTGGCCTGGGTGGTGTAGGCATATGGTTCGTATCTGGGATTATCCAGAAACGTGAAGTCGCCAGCCTGGGCGGCTTCAATGGGTGCTCCACGGGTCACGACTGCATGAGGGTCGCCGTCGACCGTGCCACCGATAAATTGTGCGATTTGAGCGGCAGTAATTGTCATGCCGGATGCTGTGTGGGCCAAATGTTAAGATAAATTAGGTTCGGGCAGTTCGGCAAAGGTAGAAAAGGATGTTCTGTTTGGGAGGTACTAATTTTTAAGGTATTTTCAATAATGGTTCGTAAAGATTTAGGCAGCGATTTTGCCAAGGTTGTATAGGTTTTGGAGTGCAGGGTGATTTTTTGTGATGTTCGGGATATTGACGAACACGTCAAAAACTCTGTTGCTTGGCGTCGCAGTATAAAAACTCGATTTGGAATCGGCTTTTGTACCAAGGCCAGATGTCTTGGGCAGGGAATTCCAGGTCTGTACAGATGAATATCTTGACCGACTTGACAGCCCCGTCTTCTTTCAGTTCATGAACAAGGGCGATCTTGACCATGCGCTTGAGCGACTTGACATAGACTACTCCTCCATAAATGCGTTGCCATTCAGTTTGGGCGATGCAGGGCAGTTGCCGGGTGTCCGGGTTTAGTGCCGAAAAGCGGTCGCCATATTTATTTGGCCGCCCCTTTTGTCCTTTTTTTGGGGGGGGCATGTAGTGCAGCACAGCATCGTCGCGCAAGCGGGTTATGACGCTGAGGCCACTTTTGATGGCTGTGTCTTGTGTTTTTCAATCAGGCGTCGGTTAAAAGCTCGAAAGCTAAAACCCGTTTCATGGTGGTTCCGGTCAGACTACTGGACATTTTGACGTTGGACACTAGACACGATTCTGTAAGTGCATGATTTTCAATTTTTTAGAGTGCAAGTCCAACGTCTATTGTCAAAATGTCCAGTAGTCTGGGTTCCGGTACGTCAACTTATTCTTCTGACCGTAGCGCTCAAAATTCAAATAGGTATAACGGCCTCGAAGGGCTAGGAACAACCCTAAGTGATGATGAAAAAATCGCGTTGCCATTTGTTTATGTCCGGAAATTCCCGCAATATTACGCTTGTGATCGTTTCGACATTCATGGGCAAAAGTTGTTTGTTGTTCGCACCACAAAACCAAACTTTTGCCCTTTTTTATTAATATGTTTTCAAATCGGCGAAGCCGATTTCTTTGCGAACCATTGTAATAATGTAGAAGACGTAATTGTTGAGCTTGAAAACTGTTTGTTCAATAACTGTCAGGTTACATATATTTCTCCGTTGAGCTCAATTGAGGGCGTTTTTAAATTGGACCATTGTTACTTTGACAACGATTCAGTATGCCAAACCGGCCAACCTCAATTAAGTATAATTTGCAGTCCCAACAACCTGTGTGGTCTGGACCCAATGTTCCGCGACCCCGCTAACGGAGACGACTCCTCTACTCCCCTGCTCCCCCCTAATCAACGTGGGCTCCAACGCCGCCGCCGCAGGTCTCCTAACCGATCTCGCCGGCAATCCCCGTATCCAGGACGGCACGGCAGCACTCGGGTGGGGGAGATTAGTGGCTTTTGGGGTTGAAATTGTTCTGGTGGTGATGCCTTTTTTGTTGTGAAGTTGGCGATTCGGTTATTTTTTCAAAACAAGACTGGCATCTACTAAACACTGTTCAGTAATTTTGCGCCGTTTAGCAAAACATACATGAGCATAGCATCGAGAAAAGAACGGGAAAAAGCAGATATGCGCGCACGCATCCTGAGCGCGGCACACGATATTTTTAAAGAAAACGGCTACGACGGGCTCAATATCCGAAGCATCGCAGAGCGGATCGATTACAGTCCCGCAACCATTTATCTGTATTACAAGGACAAGAACGAGATCTTCTTTGCACTTCAGTATGAGGCGGCGGCTGCCAAGCGGGACCATCTCTTGCCAGCGACGACCATTGAAGATCCTTGGGAAAGGCTCATCGCATTCGGTCGTTTATACGTGGATTTTGGCCTGAAACATCCGGACTGGTATGATCTGCTGTTCCTGACCAGGGCCCCCATGGAGCATATTGAAAATCAGGAGTGTTGGGCCCTTGGGATGGCCACGCACGCATTTTTTGTAGAAACTGTGGAGGCCTGCGTGGCTGCACGGTATTTCAAAAGCACAGATTCGGCAACTATTGCCTATACACTTTGGTGCCATGCACATGGGATGGTTTCGCTGTTCGTGCGGGAGCGTATGCGTATGTACCCACCAGAAGAAAGAGGCGAATTGGCGATAAAATCCTTTGCTATGATGGTCAAAATGGCAGAAACTCTTTAATTTATAAACGGTTTAAAGAGATGGATCCTGTTTTCAAAAAGATGAATTTCAAAAACCAGCCGGATATCTGTATGTTAAACGCACCGGAAATTTTTAGTACGAATCTGGAAGCCATGCAGGATTTGACGGGCGTTCAAACCGAATGGGCTTTGATTAAAAAGCTCCATTTCGGCCTGGCTTTCGTGACCAAACAGGCACTGGTAACAGTTCAACCAGCGAAACCGACAGTTCACCGCTTTTCGCTTTTGCAGCCCAAAGAGGCTGCGTTTTTTTGCACCATCAATAAACGTTGTTCAGAAAGTGAAACCAGTTTTTGAAAATAGTCCATTTAATATGAGAAGACACCTGTCCTTATGGCTGATAACAGCATGCTTATTTCTTTTTTCCAACCTGCTTTCAGCGCAATCGGTCATACTCGAAGGCTATATCCAGGAAGGAATTAATGCAAACCTTGGCCTGAAACAGCAGAACCTGGACATTGCGAAAGTACAGGAGGCTGTACGTCAGTCCAGGGCTTTGGGAAAACCCAAACTCACCTTTGATGCCAATTATACCCTGGCAGGAGGCGGCCGGAAAATTGACTTTCCGATTGGTGATCTGCTCAATGATGTCTACGGCAACCTGAACGCCTTGAATGCAGTACCCGGCAATCTGCCTCCGGGGGTGATCCCGGGACAGTTTCCGACCTTAGAAAATCAGCAGATCCAGTTCCTGCCCAATAATTTTCAGGAAACAAAAGTCAGCTTTGCCTACCCGATCTTCAATTCCGACCTGAAATACAACCGCCAGATACAGGATTATTTATTGCAAAGTAAATCTGCCGGAAAAGCCGCCACAGAACTTGAACTTCGCTACCAGATCACGGAGGCCTATCTGAATTACCTGCGCGTTTTAGAAGCGGAGAAGATCTGGAGCAATGCCAGAACGGTGCTGACCGAACTCCGCCGTTTCAATGAAAGTCTGGTGAAAAACAATGTGGCCACCCGGGATGTGATTGCAACAGCTGATTATGAGCTCAGCAAGGCCGACAACGAAATTTTCAAATTCCAAAGCCAGCAGAACACTGCCCGTGCCTATTTTAACTATCTGATCAACAAGGATCTGCAAACAGAAGTAGTGGCAGACACGGTCCTGCTTCGATCCGTTTTGCCAAAATACCAGGCTACAGAACTCGTTCAGCAGAGTCTGAGCAATCGCCCGGAATTTGCGGCGCTTGAGGCCGGAAAACAAGCTGCAGAAACCGATGTGCGCCGCAATGCCGCCAATTCGAAGCTTCCGGATTTTTACCTGGGTGGTTCTTTAGGTTTCCAGGGTTTTGGGTACAAATTCAATCAGGATCAATTGTACGCTTTGGCACAGGTTGGGCTGAGTTACGATCTTTTTGACGGAGGAATGCGCAAGAGCAAAACGCAGGAGGCCAGGCTTCAGGCCGAAGGCGTCCGTACCCAGACTGAACAGGTGAAACAGCAGATCTCGCTACAGGTCACTTCTGCCTGGAATGAGCTGAATGCTGCACAAAACGCCTTTAAAAGTGCCCAGGTGGGGCTCCGCGCGGCGGAAGAAACCTTTCGAATCGTCAACAACAAGTACCGTGCAAATCAGGTGTTGCTGCTGGAGTTTATGGACGCTCAAAACAGGGTCACCACCGCAAAATTGCAACAATTATTGGCCTGGTCAGAAGTGCTGGTGCGGGAAGCGGGGCTTCGTAAAGCTGCCGGACTATAAATCAGAAAAGATAAAAATTGCCGATACCCCCCTGGACTGTAGAACTTTTCCGGAACAGCGTTCCGGTGTACAAAAATCGCTTTAGACATGAAAAAAACAGTGTTCAAAACCATCGCCATACCAGCCCTGCTCTCCGCCTTCGCATTTGTCGGACTTTTTGTCCTGCTGGGTGGATGCGGCACCAAATCCGCTGCTGACGCCTCGGCTCCGGCTGTATCAGACGAATCCATCCCGGTTCACACCGTTGCGGTTCAACAAAAAACGGTGGCACTACCCATCCATGCGAGCGGGATACTCACTTCGTCTGCTGAACAACGGCTGTCCTTTAAAATCGGAGGCATCATCCGCAAAATTTATGTGGATGAAGGGGATGTAGTGCGCCCCGGCCAATTGCTGGCTGTAATGGACAAAACTGAGATCGATGCACAGGTCAATCAGGCGCAACAAAGTCTGGCGAAGGCCGAACGCGATCTGGCCAGGGTCAATGGGCTTTACCGCGACAGCAGTGCCACCCTCGAACTATTGGAAAATGCCACCACGGGTCGGGATGTTGCCAAAGAAACGGTGCGCATTGCCACCTTTAATCAGCAATACGCCGAGATAAGGGCCACCATAGGCGGAAAAATCATCAAAAAACTAGTGAATGAAGGCGAGATCACTGGTCCTGGAATGCCAGCGTTCGTCCTCTTTGAAACCGGAGCAAATGACTGGGTGGTAAAGATCAATGTCAGCGACCGCGATTGGGCCAGACTGAATCTTGGGATGGCTGCCAGCGTGAAGATGGATGCTTATGAAGGTACAACCTTCAGCGGAAAGCTCAGTGACCTGGCGCCATCTGCTGATCCTGCCAGCGGACTATATCCGGTAGAGATCCGTATTCAGCCACAGGGCAAACGTTTTGCACCGGGCTTATTCGCGGTGGTAGATATTACCCCCTCAAAATCAAGGCCTTATACCATGATTCCTGTAGAAGCGATCGTCGAAGGCGATGGTCAGTCCGCTTTTGTTTTTGCACTGCAAGCAGACGGTGTAAGTGTCAAGAAAATGCCTGTTCAGGTTGCGTTTCTGGAGGGAGATCAGGCGGTGATTGCCTCCGGGTTGGAAGGCGTGGCCGAAGTGGTGACGAGTGGAGCGCCGTATTTGAGCGAGAAGAAGAAGGTGCGGAAGATGTGAGGTGACATGCCAGCAGCTAATAATTCCAACAACTGAGTTAAAGTAAACCGCATATTTCTAATTGTCGGCTTGCTCTTACAAACTTCAGGGTTAAGGGTAATACGTTCGAGAAGGTTCGTTTGAAAATATTTTCAGCAAAGTTAATCAATACATATGAAAATCGCCGAATTCTCCGTCAAGAATCCCCAGTTTACCTTCATCATCTTTTGTTTTGTGATGGCGCTGGGATTAGGCTCTATGTTCAATATGCCGCGTGCGGAGGACCCCAAATTTGCGCCTCCTGGCTACAATGTAATTGTCGTTTACCCCGGCGCAGGCCCGGCAGAGATCGAGAACAAGATCACGGATAAACTCGAGGCCAAACTCGGTGCCCTGGAAAACATCGACCGCATGCGATCCCTCTCCTTCAACGGTATCGCCGTACTGACCATCGAATTCAAACACGGAGAAGACACCGATAAAAAATACGAGGAAGTGGTACGGGAGGTCAATGCTGCCCGTGCCGATCTGCCGCAGGACATCTACCGGCTCCAGATCCAGAAATTTGCCTCTTCAGATGTGGCGATTTTACAAGGCGCTATTGTGTCGGAGAATGCCTCTTGGGCTGATCTGCGCAAAGAAGCCGAACGCCTGGAGGAAGATCTGGAAAAGATCCCAGGCATCAAGGCCGCCGATACCTGGGGTTTCCCGAAACGAGAGGTGCGAATTGCCCTCAATTTGCCCAAAATGGCTGCGGAAAATGTTCCGATCAGTCGGGTCTTAGGCGCCCTGCAAAGCGAAAATGTCAGCATCCCGGGAGGCTCGGTCAGTGTAGGCGAGCGCACCTTCAATATAGAGACCAGCGGTGATTATCAAAGCATTGAGGAGGTGCGGAATACCCTGGTGAATGGCCAGAATGGTCGTGTGCTTTATCTCCGCGATCTGGCGGAAGTCAACTGGGCCTACGAAGAAAACCGTCACCTGGCCCGCATCAATGGAACCCGTTGCGTATGGGTAACGGCACGAATGAAAGACGAACAGAATATTTTTGATGTCGGCGCATCCGTGAATAAAAAAGTGGCAGCCTGGCGCGCTGAATTGCCCAAGAGTATGGATTATGCGAAGGTTTTTGACCAGAATGATTCCGTCAGCAAGCGTCTGACCCGTTTTGCCAAAGACTTTGGAATTGCGATTTTATTGGTATTGCTCACGCTGCTGCCACTGGGTTGGCGGGCCGCAATGGTGGTCATGGTCTCCATACCGCTCAGTATAGCCATTGGACTTTTTGCGCTAGATCAGTTGGGTTATTCCCTGAATCAGCTCAGTATCGTGGGGCTTATCATCGCGCTGGGAATTCTGGTGGACGACTCCATTGTGGTGGTTGAAAACATCGAGCGATGGCTGCGGGAGGGGCATTCCCGAAAGGAAGCGGCCATTTTGGCCACCAGACAAATCGGTCTGGCCGTGCTGGGTTGCACTGCTACCCTGGTGCTGGCTTTTTTGCCCCTGGTATTTCTGCCTGAAGCTTCGGGTGATTTTATTCGTTCGCTGCCCTTAGCCGTGGTATTATGCGTGCTTGCTTCTTTATTTGTTTCCCTTACGATCGTTCCGTTTTTGAGCAGCCGCGTGCTATCAGAACACCACGACCCACGAGGAAATATCTTTTTGAGAGGCTTGAAATGGCTGATCTCAGGCACCTACGCCCGCTTGCTTCACAAAGGTCTTGAATGGCCGAAAATGACAATGGTGATCTCTGCAGCCATTTTCTTTGGCGTATTGGCTTTGGCTGGAAAAGCTGGTTTTGCGGTGTTTCCGGCGAGTGAGCGCCCCATGTTCTACATAGATGTAGAAGCGGCAACGGGTACCAATCTGGAGCAGACCAACCGGATTGCACAAATGGTTGATTCTGTATTGAATGAATACGTAGCGCAGGAGTTTCGTGCGCATCATTTGTTGCCGGATTCGGTAGCGCCAGTATCTAAATATAAGGGCGGCGAACCGCAGATCACCTGGTATGCGACCAATGTAGGGCGGGGCAATCCACGGATTTATTACAATGTGATCAGGGAAATTGAGGCCTTTGATTACGGACAGATCTTCGTGCAATTGCAGGAAAAAACGCCTCCGCCCGTGAAACTTGCGATGATCGATGAATTGCGCGAAAAATTCAAAAACGTGCCGGGCGCGACCATTACGGTCAAGGATTTTGAACAAGGGCCGCCCATTGAAGCCCCGATCGCGATCCGGATTTTCGGAGAAAATCTTGACACACTCCGCGGTATTGCTCTCCGTGTAGAAAATCTGCTTGCTGAAACCGAGGGAACGATCTATATCGACAATCCCATCGCCACCGTAAAGACGGATCTTCAGGTCAGGATCAACAAAGACAAGGCGGCAACGATGGGTATCCCCGTAGCCGATATTGACCGAATGGTGCGGCTTGCTATTGCAGGAATTAACCTTGGGACCTTCGCATCAGAAGCGGATGGGGAAGATTATAACCTCACTGTTACGGTTCCAAAAAGTGGCGCAAATACCACCCTGGAGGCATTAGAAGCGCTGTACATCAACAATATACCCGGGGCAGCAATTCCGCTGAATCAGGTAGCAGAGATCCAGTTTAAACCCTCCCCAAATTTTATCCAGCACTACAATAAAGACCGGTTCACTGGCGTGACGGCTTTTGTGAAAAGTGGATTCCGGGCAGCTGAACTCAATCGGGATCTGGGCAAAAAAATGGCAGAGATAAAAATGCCGGAAGGCTATTCATTCAAAATGGCAGGTGAGGTGGAAAGCGCAGAACGCTCTTTCAGTGGTCTGGGGCCAATTATTTTGCTGACCGTTTTTGGTCTTTTGGCTGTCCTGATTTTGGAGTTCAAAACCTTTAGGAGCACCATTATTGTATTGTCTGTCATTCCACTGGGCATTATCGGGGCCATCCTGATCCTGCTCGCTACGGGCTACCCATTCTCATTTACCGTGGTCGTGGGTCTGATTGCCCTCATGGGCATTGAGGTGAAAAACTCTATCCTGCTGGTGGATTTTACCAATCAGCTACGTGTGGAAGGCCGCGATCTGGATGACGCCATTCAGGAAGCCGGTGAGATCCGTTTTGTGCCGATCCTGCTGACCTCCCTCACCGCCATTGGTGGTCTGCTACCCATTGCAGTAGAGGAAAATCCGCTGTACTCCCCCCTTGCGTATGTGTTGATTGGCGGCCTGATCTCCAGTACATTGCTTTCCAGGATCGTTACGCCGGTATTGTATAAGTTGTTGGCGCCGCGGGTGGTGTAGGTTTTTTTTCTTACTTTTGTTGCAAAGTATTGAAATATGGATGCTAATCTACTTCAACGTATCACCACCAACACCACCAATCCTGCCCAATGTGGTGGCAAGCCCTGCATTCGAGGTATGCGCATCCGCGTCACCGATGTGCTGGACTTGCTTGCCAATGGTTTTACGCCAGAGCCCATTGTAAAGGAAGAACTTCCTGACCTTACGCTGGATGATGTAAGGGCTTGCTTGACCTATGCTTCCTTGAAGCTTAACCATCCTGTACTCGCCACGGCTGCCTGATGCTGCTCATTGATGCCCCCAATTATCACCTAATCATGCAATCTGGGCAAAAGACCGTTTTGGGATTGACTGCTTTTCGATCAAGTATATTGGCGACCGCGATGCAGATGACGTTGATATTTTCTTCAAAGCCCGAGCGATGGAGGCTATCGTTTTGACCAAGGATGAGGATTTTGTCAAGTTGCTCCATCGCCAGGGCAGTCCACCCCGCATTATCTGGCTTACCTGCGGCAATACCTCCAATGTGCGGATGCGTGAAATTTTAGAAAGTTATATTGAAACTGCGTTGGAAATGTCAGAAACCAATGATTTGGTGGAAATTAGCGGCTAGATCATGGAGCAATTGATCCCTATCTCCGCCTGCCCACAAAATCCGGCAAAACCAGATCCTTTTCAGAAACCAGCACCTCCCCAAGCTCAAACTCCCAATTGATCCCCAGAAACGGATCGTCAAATCTCACCCCGCCTTCGTTCGCTTTGGAGTAAAAATTATCACATTTATAAGCGAATTCAGCGGTCTTACTCAATACAACATATCCGTGCGCAAAACCGCGGGGGACCAGGAGCTGACGCTTGTTCTCCGCACTTAACCGAATGCTATACCAC
Source organism: Saprospiraceae bacterium (assembly GCA_044350425.1). Classification (GTDB taxonomy): domain Bacteria; phylum Bacteroidota; class Bacteroidia; order Chitinophagales; family Saprospiraceae; genus M3007. Next base: position 29,241 of record JBILHS010000070.1, read on the forward strand.
TGCCCCAGGGTAGGGGAATGTTCGCGGAGATCCACTGCAACATCCAGCACTTCGCCTTCAATGACCCGCACGAGTTTTGCCTGTGCCATTTCGCCCACCTGATAGTGTAGTCCGCGCAATACCCCACGGGTAGACCGGGCCTGATTGTCTTGCACAAACACAGCATTTACACCTTCTTTCGCCCAGACCTGCTGGTTGTAGCTTTCAAAAAAATAGCCGCGTTCGTCCTGAAAAACGGCGGGCTCAAATACGATCAGGTCTTGGATGGGAGTTGTTGAAAAGGGCATTTTTTATGTATGATGTATGATGTATGATGTATGATGTATGA
>JBILHS010000072.1:0-29420 GCA_044350425.1 Saprospiraceae bacterium
CGCATGCTGACGAAATACGATGAAATTATTAGCAACCAAGACCTGAGAACGCTAAAGCTTTATATAGTGCGGCTAAACGGTAGGCGGGAATTTGTAGGGGTGAACGGCGTGGAATTTTTTCGAGATTAACATCAAGCTTGCGAACGGCTTGCAACGGATAGTAACAGGGTAGTTCTGACTACGGATGCTGGTTAAAAAACAAAGCGGGATAATACCTGTTTTTATTTGCGGCTATTCCAACGGTGGATTTTTCAAAATCCAAAGCAACACAGTCCCTTACTTTTGCACTATGAAAAATCTTCCCCTTTCTTTTTACATCCTCGTTTTTGCAACGGCAGGCATATTCCTCGCATTGCCAGTTTTATCCCAAAACCCCTCCGATCCCCTTCTCACCCCCGACGAAGCCGTCCGCATCGCCCTGGAAGCCAACTATGATATCAGGATCAGCCAGGCGGATGCCGAAATTGCCCGCCTCAACAACACCCGGGGAAACGCAGGTATGCTCCCAACCATAAATCTGGTGGCCAACGATAACCTGACCCTCAGTGCTTTCCAGCAAAAACTGGCCAACGGTAGCGAATTCAAGTCCGCAGGCGCGCCTTTCAATAATGCCAACGCCGGGATACAACTCGCCTGGACACTTTTTGATGGGCGAAGAATGCAGATCACCAAAAAACGCCTGGAAGAACTGGAATCACTCGGCAAAACCAATTTGCAGAATACTGTGCAGCTAACTACGGCATCCGTCTTACAGGGTTACTACGACATCGTGCGCAGTCGGATGCAGGACCGTGCGCTGACGGAGCTTATCACCCTCAATGAAGAGCGCCTGCGTATTGCAGAGGCGCGATTAGCAGCGGGTTTTGCCGCCCAGACCGATGCCCTGCAGGCCCGGATTGACCTCAACCAGCGGCGTGCAGATCTGATCCTTCAGCAAACGATCACGGCCAATGCCAAACGCAGCCTCAATCGCTTGCTGGTGCGCTCCCCTGAAACGGCATTTAATGTGGAAGAAACCCTGAGCACGGTATACACGCCGGTACGCAATGACCTGCTGCAAAAAATCATGGCCAACAACCCCGGTCTGCTCTCGCTCCAAAAATCAGCAGAGATTGCCGCGCTGGTCGTAGATGAAAACCGCACGCTGAATAAACCCCGGATCACAGGCAACAGCCAGCTCTCTGCGGTACGTTCAGACAATGGTGCAGGCTTTACCCTGAGCAATACCCAGGCGGGACTGACCGTCGGCGCGGGTCTGGTGATTCCGCTTTATACCGGAGGCAACATCAAACGTCAGGTTCAGACCGCCCAACTTTCCGCCCAACAATCCGCCTTTCGATTGGACAATCAACGCATTGTTCTGGAGTCTGAATTGGACAATCAACTGGCTACCTACCAAAGCCAGCAACAAATTTTAAGCCTGGAAGAAGACAATGTGCGGATTGCAATAGAGAATCTCAATGTGAGCACCGAGCGATTCCGGCTGGGCACCACCAATGGTCTGGAGCCTCAGATCGCCCAAAACTCCCTGGAACAGTCCATTTCGAGGCGGGATCTCGTGCTGTACAATTTAAAGGCGGCGGAGATTCGGTTGAAGTTGTTGGCTGGGGAGCTTTAGTATTAAATCAAGCGAAAATAAACGAGGGTGTCTCATTAGTTGATATGGGTTTATAGGGTTTATAAAGTTGATAATTTGCACTCGAAAAGGTTGAAATCTCTCCTTTTTCGAGCTCAAAAAATACACCTTCATAAACCCTATAAACCCTCATCAACTTGTGAGACACCCTCGTTTGTTTTTCGCCCACTTATTTTATTTTTTCCAGCAGGCGTCCAACATCTCTGCCAAACGAATAATGCCTTCTTTATTGCGTCCAAAACCGCCGTCTTTTTCACTTGCGGCCAATACATCGGGACAGGTATCAAAGGCCTTTCGAATGCCTTTATTCAGGTTGAGCGCAAATTTCATCCCGCTGAGGGAGATCATGTCCATTTCGCTGACTTTGTAAATGACAAACTCAGGAGGGTTGTTCAGTCCTCTTTGCTCACCCGTGTAGGCCAGAAATGCTATGACCGCAGGCGACTCGTAAAGAACCTCCATGATCTGGGTACTGGCTTTGCTGCGTATGCTCATTTCATTGGCGGATTGGAATGGAAGGCATTTGAAGCGGCGACCGTCAAAGGTGAATTCAGTAAATTTCTTCCAATCGGGTCTAAATACATACGCGTTTTTCTCCATATCTTTGGCAAAACGAACGTTTTTGTCAAAAGCAATAAAATTCGGGTCATCCAGCAAAAAACTACCCTTACCTTCTTCTCCGTTCGAAAAGAGTGAACCAGGAAATTCCTTGCCATTTTGGCTCAAGGCTTTTTTGTCTTCCTTAAAAGCTTCAACCCGAAGCCCGGCATCTGTTTTGAATTCCTTTTCTGCAACTGCGGCCACTTCTTCCTCCTTAAATTCCAGAGCGAAATGGCTGCTGCTATGGCTGCACCGGCTTAGGTTGGCACGTTGTTCGGCAATCTCCTCGGATAATCTTTTCCCATCCTTTGGATCAAAATCATTGGCAATAACCGCTTGTGCAAAGGTCTCCGCCTGATCAAAGTTTTCCAACCAATAATGGAGCAATCCCAGGTTATATAAACAGGCGTATTTGAGTTTTTTCCCAGCTTTATCTGCGGCGTCATACTTGTCTTTTTGTGTTTCAAAAAAGGCGATGGCCGACTGGCTCAGGAGGCGGACGGAATCAAGAGGCTTGTCGGCGCGCATAGTAGCAAATGCCGCATTGGCATCTTTGAGCGCCTTTTGGAACCCTGCAAAGTCCGGATGTTTTTCAGAATCAAGTATTTGCAGTTTGAAGGTTTCGGTAATGGGCGTGTATCCATAGTATTTTGCCAATTCCTCTTTCATGCCAGCCAAGGCGGCATAAATAGCAGCTTGGTCCTGTTTTGCAACATCCCGTGCCGCACCATCCTTGATGTATTTGGCCGCTTCAGTCGACGAATTAAAATCGGAACTTTTACAAACCTGCGGGAATTCGTTCCATGACTTTTCGTACACAACCTTGTCTGTCTTGTCTTGCAGCTTGGCACTGACTGTATGCACGAATCTGGTTTCAACGTTGTAGGCGTTGGTTTTGATCTCCTTGCCATTCTTGTCTTTACTCGTCGTGGTTTTTGTTTTTATTTCAGCGTTTCCCTCATAGCGGAAGTCGCTCAGGGAAACTTCAATATTAAACTCGCCTCCTTTCTCAAGCTTTTTATATCCAGGCACCACGGCATATTGCAGGACCGAATTTTCGCTCATACCAGCCTTTTGCAGATCATTGGGTTTTGAAGAAACAACGGCACTATAATATTTGTAATCGGCCGGAAACGGCTTTTTAGGCATCCTTAAATATTGTACAGGAACCTTTTCTGCATCCAGGTCAACTTTTTGGGCTTGAACGGGCAGCGTAAAAAAAGAGATGGCAAGCAGTAATAGAATTTGCTTCATGATGTAGAAGTTTAAATGAAGAAGGGGTCAAAAGTAGCATTTGCCGCCGTTTTAGGCCCATGTTTTCCCACGTTTGTTCAAGACTTTACAATATGCTTGGTTTGCGAAACTATACTGGTGAACCATTACAATGATGAACTAAAGCAATGCGTTCATTGACAATATGAGCAAGTTCCTGCCTTCCCTTTCCCTTATGCTCGCCTTTGCAACGTTTGCAAACACTCAAAATCTCCTGCAAAACGGCGGTTTTGAAGTGCATGGAGCATTGGATTGCCTTGATTGCCTGATGTTCCAGAATAAATATAAAGCGATCATTCCACCCTGGGAATATGTGAACGGTGACTATGTTTTTATTTGTGATTGCACTTTAAAAAAGCAATCTGCAGCGGCCAAAAATGGGATCTGCAATTTTGATAAAGTAAGTCCGCATGCTGGCTGCAACATGATGGAGTTGGTGTATACCCCGTCTTGTTATGATCATGAATTTAAAACCCGGGGCTGTTCCTCCTATTTAGGCACCCAACTTTCCCAGCCCCTGGAAATTGGGAAAGTCTACGAGGTTAACTTTTGGCTCTATATGCTGCCTGCTCCGGAATCGGACGTCGATTATGCACACTTTATTGGGATGAATCTTTATCCAAAGATGATCCGTAATCCAACGGGACAAATGCTGGAAGGCAATGCTTTTCGCCTGGATTCCGTTGTTTTTGGAACCTGGTATCCGGTAAAATGGCTGGTCAGACCACTTTGTAGGCTTCAAGTGCTGGTTTTTGGGGTGTTTACAGATGATGAAAGGCCTCCGGTCAATGGACTTGGTTATTTCAACCGGTTTTATATAGATGATATTGCCATTCATGAGGTAACAGAGACTATAGATTCCTCCGCAGCCATCGTTCCATATTGCAGGTATACCGCCAAAGAGAAAGAGGAAATGCCGGATGAAATTGAAGGAGCCGAGTGTTTTTTCGGCTCCAATGATAGTCTGCTTTCACAGGAGGCATTACTCATTCTGGATTCGTTTGCGTTTAGGGCAAAAGCAAATCCTAAAGCCACCTTCATGGTTATTGGTCGAACGGATAGTATTGGGAATCAAAATAAAACGCTGGCAGAGGCCAGAGTTAAAAGCACTGTGGAGTACCTGGAGGCAAAGCATGGAATTCCCCGATTCAGATTCCTTTCAGTAGGTATGGGCGACGCGAGTCCTCTGGCAGAAAATCGCAGCGACGCTGGTCGACAACGGAACCGATCTGTCCAGATCAATCAGATGGATTGCCCCTTACATTGGATGGTTTACCGGCATTTGTTGTTGCATGTTTTTGCAAAAGAAACGGCAGATGCATTCAAAATGTTGAATATTTGGTTGAATCTGGTGCCCGATCGAAGAAAAATACTCGCCTTGTTCGATCCGCGCCTCAGCCCCCTAAAATCAGATCCAAAATGGAAGACAGTGGTGCTCAAAAAAGTCAAAGCAGCCTATCAAACACAGAAGCAGCCTGCTTTGGCTTTTGCCCTGGACTCCCTCGGTGCAGAAGACCAAAAATGCCGAACGCTGGGTCGTTATATTGAAAACCTGCAGGTTTATATGGTCGACCTGGACAGTACCGATCGCCGATGGGATGTGTCGTTCACTTGTGATACGAGTAGCCTTTCGGTTGAAGCACATGTGCAGGCTTTGATCAAGCTGATCAGCTTTGATTGGCCGAAAATATCAGAAGTGGGAGAACGCCCAACAAAGACCGCTTTTCTCCTGATCAGCCACACCGCTGACACTTCTTTGATTGCCCGATACCTGCCCTTATTGAAAGATCGCTGCGAAGCAGGAGAGGCCGAATGGATACATTATGCCACCCTGTTTGATCGCATGTTGGTCCATCGCGGCCTTCCGCAACACTTCGGAACACAATATCGACCACCCGGCAGTGAAGGGGAAAGGCCCATACTTTTCCCCTTGGAAAATGCGGTAAAGGTGAATGAATGGCGGGCGGAATTGGGTTTGGAGGCTATAGCTATTGAGGAATAGCGTTGGGATTCGGGATTCGTAACGTGATGGAACACGGATTTTATATTTGCTTCGCAAATACGTAGGGTGGTGGAACACGGATGAAACGGATTAGGCACACAGTACTCGTTATGTTCGCCCTGCGATCCCCGCGGGGATCACAGGGCGAACATACGAGACACAGATGAAATAAATCACAAATCCACCACCCCCCTTGGCCGCCGCACCTTATCCCAGAAAAACCCCTCCAGCTTCTTAGGATCCTTCCCCGCCTGTTTCATCGGGATAAATTTCCCGGTAGGTTTCTGGTAAAATTTGATGCTTTCCACTTTGTTGTCGCCGAAATAGATCCGCATTTCGGAGCAATCCGTTTCGTTCAGACCGACATAGGCATTTTTTTCATCCACGGCATAATATACCGCCTGAGCATTCCCTTCCACCAGCATTTCTCTGGCCTGATCGTCGCGGAAGAAAACGGTGGAATTGCGACCTTTGATCTGGTTGAAAAGGATGCCATCTTCAGAATTGATGACCAATGCATTTTGTCGAAGCCATAAACGGTCTAATTTATTGTTTTTCAACAACATTTTGATCGTATCGCCCGAAAACTGGGAGGTATCGGACCAGATGACGGGCAGGTTTTTGAGCTTGTAAAACCAGAAAATGGAATCTGCGCTGCTGAATGTCAGGGAGTCGCAACTGGCCTGCAGATCACTTTTAAAGATCCGGACATCGCGGTGTGCAAAAAGTTGCCGGACATCGCTGGCTGAATCCGGTTTGAAGGAGGTAAGGGTATCGGCAGACATGAACAGCGTATCTCCATCGATCAGGCTTTTCATCATGGGTCTTCCGGCAGCCCCTTTTTCCCCAAAGCTCCCGAAGGCGTTCAGATACTGCGATTTTTTATTGTAATCCATGCGCCAGGAAAGCACGGTATAATCGCTCGAAGTATCCTGCCAGACCACACTGCCCAGAGCCAGGCCGCTGCCCAGCACATCATTAAAATCCAGTGAATCGGCTTCAATAATGTTGGGTGGATCACTTACCCGACCCCGACCTGCAAGTTGATATGCCTTGTTTCGGCTGTCATAGCGGATCTCTGCGCCCTGAATGTCGCGGGTGCTGTCCTGAAAATGGGCATTTCCCCGCAACAGGGTCTTTTCGTTGTTGGCGTTGTAGCGGATCACATCCGCATCTGCTTTTTCACCTTTTTGGGGGTCTTCAATGTGTGCGTCACCTTCCAGGGTGTATTCTTTGAGTTCGCCGCCCAGATAACGCATTTTTTGCGCCCGGCCGAGCTGACCATCCTTTTCATATTGTGGGTTTTTGTCAAATTCTGCGAATTCATGGATCATATCATAAAACCCGCCTTCCGTATAGATTTTACTTCCGCGCTGACTGATCAGGGTGGGGGCGACAAACCGGACCAGTTGCGCCTCGGTGTTGAAGGTCATCGTATCCGTTCGCATCGTGAATTCCGGATCGGTCACCACGACATCACCCTTTAGGTACACTTCCTTTTGCTCCACGAAATAATGCCCACGCCGGCTCTTGACCTGACTTTTTCCATTGGTCATGGTGGCTCCGGTGGTGTAGGTGGCTATTTTATTGCCCAGATCATACCGCAGACGCTCGGTGTAAAGCTCCTGGGCTCCATTTACCAGCACGACATTTCCAAACAGATCACTGATCTTGGTGACGGCATCATAGTGTGCAGAATCGGCAAAGGCCTGTACAGAGTCGCCTTGTGAAATGACCACTTTCCCACGCAGCACCGCAAAATCCTTGTCCATGGTCGCGGTATCGCAGTAAATGAGGGTGTTTCCGTGCCGGAGCCTTACCGTTCCGCTTAGTTTTTGGATCTCCCGGCCGTTTTTCAGAAAGTATTCGATGACGGCTGCGGTCTCGATCTTCAGTTTTTGGGTGTCGGATTGAACGCTGGACGCTTGATCTTTGGCAGTTGGCACAGGACCATTGGGACCAATAGGTTGACTGGTGATTTTGGACGGAGGCGTTGGGGTTTGTGCCTGCAGCGTGTGAACGCAAAACAGAAAGAAGAGCGAGCACAGCCCGAATTTATACAATGGAGCAAGAAGTTTCAATACAGCAGATTTCTTTGAGCACTCAGTTTTGGGATGATACGATCTGAAGGAAGACAATTTCAGGAACGATTGGTTTTGACCAAATGCCGCTTTAGAAACGATCAAAGATCCCATTAGATGGATTTTGCGCCACAAAAGTAATTTCAATTCTAATTCTGCGTACTTCAATCCTTTTGAAGCACTTCAAAATCTTTGATTGGATCGATGCCCAATGCACGCCTGCGCTTGTTTACAAACTCAGGCGCCTCGATCGGATTACGTTCTGTAACACCGCCTTTGCCAAGCGAAAACTGAGTTCCATAGCATTGTTTCTTCCCTTCATCGCTCAGTATCCGATCATACATGGTAGCATACCAAAGCCAGGGGGCCTCTTTTGCTTCGCAGGTAGCCTTTAAATAGGGGAGGTACTTTTTACGCAAGGCAGCTTCGCCATGCTGGATGATGTAATAAACTGTAGTAGCAGCGGGTTCTCCTACCTCCGAAATTTTGGGCCAGCCATATTGATCGATGATTTCAATGGCTTCCACAGAATTCTCTCCCCTTATCTTATTTATCAGCACATCCAAAGCCTTTGTTACCGGATGATCCTGTCCTAATTTTTTACTGGCCATATTCCTCTGAGTCCCATAAGCCCGGTCACGCATTTGCAAGTGCCAGAGTCTCCTCGACAATTCAAGGTTTTTGTACTTGCCTTGCCGGGCCTCCGATTTTGCGATCTGTTGCGTTTCAATCGTAGCCCAGGCTGGTAAAGCGTATAAGTAAATGAAATCACCTTCCACAAGCGCCGAGGTTGTGGAATCCTTTTCAAGCGCCAGATGCAGCCACCAAAAAGCAGAATCTGATTGCTCTTTGATGGCATAAAGCCTTGCAAGGGTGTATGCTACGTCCGGGCGTAAAGAAATGGGATAATCCAGTTTCCATGCAGCAATCGCCTGGTCCACATATCCCGCCCTGCCGGTACTGTCGGCTAAGATGGCATGGCGGGTCATGATAAATTCCTGAGCCATGACCAGGCACGGCAAAAGGGCGAGTGTCGACGAAATGGATAGTTTTATAAGGAGATGCCTCATGGCGGATCATTTAGGTGAGGCATCTTAACGTATTTTATGAAGAATCCAGTGTATGGACTATCATAACATCCTCCAACCATTCAAATCGTTGGTTGACAGCATTTAATTTAAAACACAAATTGTTTTTTATTCAAAACATTTATTTTAATTTTGCCCATTCTTCAACTCTCTATCGGTCAGATTTTTAAAACTCCGTTACTTTGGGCGAGAATCATAAAACAATAATATGCAGACCATAACAATTCACAACTTTGGCCCAATTACCAAAGCGACCGTTCAAGTTAATGATTTTACTGTTATAATTGGAGAACACGCCTCTGGGAAAAGCACGATTGCTAAATTAGTCTATTTTTTCAAGTCCTTTAAACAGGATTTGGTAGAAATGGGTCGACTTGACCCTTCTGAAATTGATGGCAATAAAGTACGGAATAGAATTAGAGATAAGTTTTATCTATATTTTGGTTCATCACAACAGTTTCTGGCAGACTATGAAGTTGTATATGATTTTGGGAACAATAAAAGTATTAAGCTGCATGGCTCTCCTCTATCGGTAGACTTTTTCCCATTTTTATATAGCAATACTTGGCATCATGCACTTGCTGCTACAATTTCGCAGGAATCGCCGGCTATAAATTTTTATCTGCAACGTAACGATTTCGAGGCAGCTTTGGATCGTGAACATGTTCTCATGCAACATCTTGGAGAAATTTTTGGAGATTCTAGTGAGCCTTTTTTCATACCTGATGGGAGAAATATCGCAACTAAATTCCCGAATGAATTCCTGCAAGTTTTTTCTGAACAATTGCCTTTGTTGACAGCCCCGAAGGTTGGCCCAGATGGCCAGCTGCTTAGGCGCTATGATCCTCAAAAGATAAACTTGTTTCTAGTTCGAGATTTTATTGGAAAATCAAATTTGATGAAGTCCGAATTTAAAAGCAGTGGATTTAGGGAATTGCTCCGATATCAGCATGATGTACGGATTCTGTTGGACAGGATTGAAACGCGCCTATTAAAAGGTAGTTACCGCCAAAACGCGACTGGAACAGAATCTTTGCACCTCAAAAATGGCTCTAGGGTACTTTTGGAAAATGCATCATCTGGACAGCAGGAGTCTATTCGTATTCTACAAGACATTGCCTTATCCATTGCAGAGCAAAAAATTGTCTTTAGAGTTATCGAAGAACCCGAAGCGCACTTATACCCAACTGGGCAGCAAGCACTTATCGAACTTTTTGCTGCATTGATTAACACAATTGACCATACTAATAGTAACAACGGTTCTTCAACCCAACGAAACGGCGTTTTCATTACCACGCATAGTCCGTACATTTTAACAATACTGAACAACTTGGTTTTTGCGGGTGATCTACAAGATGAAGGTCGAAATGGGAAGGCCTTGAGTGATATTATTCCAGAAATTTTCAGGCTACATCCGTCCCAAGTATCTGCTTATATGATTAAGTCAGAAGGTAGGTGTGAGCCAATTAACGACACTGCAGAAGGCCGAAGTGAAAATCCAACTGGTTTGATAGGTGAAAACCTTTTGGAGGAGGCTTTTGGTAATCTGCAAAATCAATTTGATAATCTATTAGAAATTGGTGCCTAATTGACCTTATGAGCCTTCGTTCTGACATAATAACTGCATTTAGCAAGTCTAACAAATCATGTACAGACTGTTTGGATTCAACCAGTGAAGCCACCTTTTGGCTTTATGACCCACCATCTGTGAAGGATGGTTTTACACAACTAATCATCATTGAATCTCCGGGTAATAATCTCAAGGTTGAAAATCCAAACGAGCTTACAGTCGAATTTGCCGCACTTGATAAATGCTTACTGCCTAGAGCAGAGAAAAAGTGTGACTGTCTTCTTTCATACCGAACTACAGGGAAATTGACATTGAATTGGGTTGAACTGAAAATGGAAACGACCACTCAAAACCTAAACATGCTCAAAAAAATAATAAAAGGGGATATTGAACATGGAGGTACTGACACTGGCGCAATCACACAAATTCTCAATGCAAAGAGGGTGTTATCGGGAATGCAGGTGCCGCTCCAAAAGTATCAACATCGTGCACATATTGGCATTCCTCAAAGGGTTGAGAAGGTTAAAAACGTTTCTAATACTATACAACGATTGCTCCGTACTTTGCAGAGCGAACATCAAATCACGGTCAATATTGGCTCAGTTCTTCGTCTAACTAGAAAATAAAAGGTCAATAGTCAGTAAACAAGCAATCATGGAAGAAGTAAGATATACCGAAGACGAGATCAAATCCCTCGATTGGCGCGAACACATCCGCCTGCGCCCCGGCATGTACATTGGCAAACTCGGCGATGGTTCCAGCCCCGACGATGGCATTTATGTGCTGCTCAAAGAGGTGATCGATAACTGCATCGACGAATATGCCATGGGCAATGGTCGCCAGATAGACATCACGCTCAACGAAAACGGCTGTACCGTACGCGACTATGGACGGGGCATCCCACTGGGAAAGGTCGTCGATGTGGTGTCAAAGATCAATACCGGGGCCAAATATGATTCCAAAGCGTTCAAAAAAACAGTAGGTCTCAATGGTGTAGGTACCAAGGCTGTGAATGCGCTTTCGGAGTATTTCAAGGTCAGCTCGGTGCGTGAAGGACAGATGAAAACCGCTGAATTCAACTATGGAAATCTAAAGGAGGAGAGCAAACTCACCCCGACCAAAGAGGAAAACGGTACGCTGGTGGTATTCAAGCCCGATAACGGCTTGTTTCGCAACTACCGATGGCTGCCCGAATTTGTGGAGCAAAAACTCTGGGACTACGCCTACCTCAATGCAGGGCTAAAGATCAATTTCAACGGCAAAACATTTCTTTCCAAACATGGTCTCCTGGACCTGCTGGAAAAGAAAACCGGCGCCGAAGCGACCCGTTACCCCATCATTCACTTGCGCGGCGAAGATGTGGAGATCGCGCTGACCCACGGGAACCATTACGGCGAACAGATCTATTCTTTTGTAAACGGCCAGAATACTACGCAGGGCGGTACCCACCTGAATGCTTTTCGCGAGGCTCTGGTCAAAGTGGTACGCACCCACTTCAAAAAAGAATTTGACGCAAAAGATATTCGGGAGAGCATCATCGCCGCTGTGGCGGTGCGGGTGGAAGAACCTGTATTCGAAAGTCAGACCAAGACCCGTTTGGGTTCAGAACGGATGTCGCCCGATGGACAAGCGGTGCGCACGTTCATGTCCGACTTTCTGATGAAAGAGCTGGATAATTTCCTGCACAAAAACACGGAAGTAGCCAAGGAGTTGCTCAAGCGCATCCAGCAGAGTGAACGCGAGCGCAAGGAGATCTCAGAAGTAAAAAAACTGGCCAATCAGCGCGCAAAATCGGCCAATATCCACAATAAAAAACTGCGCGACTGCCGGTATCACCTGAATGAAAAGGGCACCGAGGAAATGCGGCTAGCCACCACCGTTTTCATTACGGAGGGCGATTCTGCCAGCGGTTCTATCACCAAATCGAGGAATACAGATACTCAGGCAGTATTCAGTTTGCGGGGTAAACCCTTGAACTGTTATGGTCTGACCAAGAAGATCGTATATCAAAACGAGGAGTTCAACCTGTTGCAACATGCCTTGAATATAGAAGACTCGCTGGACGATCTGCGGTACAACCGCGTGGTGATCGCAACGGATGCCGACGTAGACGGGATGCATATTCGCCTGTTGATGCTCACGTTTTTCCTGCAGTTTTTCCCGGATGTGGTGCGCAATGGCCACTTATATATTCTGGATACCCCGCTTTTCCGGGTGCGCGACAAGCAACAGACTTTTTACTGTTACTCCGAGACAGAAAAACAACAGGCGATCAAAAAGCTACGGGGCAAACCCGAGATCACCCGATTCAAGGGACTGGGTGAAATAAGCCCTAGTGAATTTGGCGCATTCATTGGCGAAGACATCCGGCTGGATCCCGTTTTCCTGCCTGAAGAGACCAATCTCGACCACGTATTGGACTATTATATGGGCAAAAACACCCCGGAACGTCAGGAATTTATCATTGACAACTTGCGCGTGGAGCTGGATATCATCGATACACCGGAGGAAGAAGCGCAGGTGGAACCGGTGGCTGCGGAGGATGTTTTGGCTTAATAGTCCGTTCTGAATAGGAAAGGATGCTTACTTTTGTAACAAAATGACGCATCAACATGAGCCACTCTGCTGAAGCAAAGGCAATCCGACCCACAGCCATTTTAAAGCCGGGTAAGCCGCCTCGAACCTACACCTTGGAGGAATACCTCCGGCGTGAGGAGCGTGCCAAAGAGCGGCACGAGTACTACAATGGTATTATCTCAAAAGTATCCATGGCAACTGGGCCCCACAATATCGTCGTCGCCAATATTACTGCAGCACTGGTCCAGTCTTTTGCTACGCAAAACAAGCCTTTTCTGGTTTTTGGTTCTCAGCAATTGGTCTATCTCCCGGATCTTAATTTTAGCCTTTATCCCGATGTGCTGGTAGTGGCGGAGGCTCCGCTCTATTGGGACGAAAACGAGGTGCTACTCATCAATCCGGTGTTGGTTGTTGAGGTGCTTTCTAAGAGTACCCGCGCGTATGACCGGGTTGAAAAATTTTCAGAATACAAAACCCTAAAATCATTTCAGGAGTATCTTCTGATCGACCCTTACCATTGCCGTATGGAAAGCCGCTTTCGGGAGGAACCGGATCTGTGGCGTGAAGCTATAGTGACAAAATTAGAAGACAAAATTAGCCTCAAATCTGTTGGTTGCGAGTTGCAATTAAGCGATGTTTATCGTCATATTAAGTTCAAGTAGAAGCGCTGCTATTTCATGAAACACACCCGCACACTTATAATCATCGCCCTCCTGGGGGCTTTAGCCTACTTTTTTTACCAATATCGTCAACCAAGATTTAAGGCCGGAGAACAGGCGCCTGATTTTGAAGTGGCCCTGATGAACGGCGAACAGGTAAAACTCTCTGATTTACAAGGGAAATACGTCCTGCTACAATTCTGGGGTAGCTGGTGTGGCCCATGCCGGAAGGAAAATGCCGAACTGGTACCGCTTTATCAGAAGTACCATGACCGTGGTTTTGAGATCTTCAGCATTGGACTCGAACAGAATGCCCGAGCCTGGCAGAATGCCATTGTCCAGGACGGCCTGGTCTGGAAATATCATACCATGGAATCTGCTGAATTCCTGGGCGGAAGGGCGCAGCAGTTCAATGTCCATCAAATCCCCACCACCTTTCTGATCAGTGCAAAAGGCGTGATCATGGGCGTCGATCTAAAACCAGAGTACATTAATAAGATGCTGAGCGAAAAGATCTGATCACCACCGCCGCCGCCCCAACGACAGCACCGTAGCAGCCAAAAACAGCGAAATAACAGATAAGAAATAGACGACATCCCGGGTGTCCAGCACACCCCGGCTGACGGAGTCGTAATGGTAAGCGATGCCGATGGATTGGACGATATCGTCTGTTTTGCCAAAAAAGACAGGCAAACGGCTGAGGTAGTCGAAGGCGAGGTAAGTGAAAAAGCAAAGGAAGGTGGCCAGTACAAATGCCACGATCTGATTGTTGGTCAGCGAGCTGGCAAACACACCAATGGCCGCAAACGAACCCGCTAAAAACAGGAGTCCGATGTAAGAGCCCAGGATACCACCTGAATCGAGGTTGCCCGGAGGCGCGCCCAATTGATATACTGTCACATAATAAAGAATGGTGGGCACCAACGCAAAGGCAACCAGTGCAAAGCAGGCCAGGAATTTGCCGCCCACGATCTGCCAGTCGGTGATGGGGCGAGTGGCAAGCAATTCGATCGTACCCGTTTGTTTTTCCTCCGCAAAAGTACGCATCGTAACCGCAGGAATGAGGAACATGAATACCATGGGCGAAATGCCAAAAAGGGTATCCAGGTTAGCATAAGCCCCGTCCAGAATACTGAACTCAGGAAACACCCAGAGCAACAGGCCCATAAGAATGAGGAATACGCCAATGACGATGTAGCCAATGAGCGAGGAGAAGAACGCGTTGATCTCTTTTATGAAAATAGGGAACATAAAAAGGGAAATCTCCGAACGTTGGGGAGGATAGGTCAAAATTCGGCTTCGCCTTATTCTGACCTATCCTCCCCAACGTTCGGAGATTGTATTTTGTGATTTTGAAAAGAACGATGCTGCGTTGGGTTCCTATGCCCTGTGAAATAAGGGCTACTTCGTCAATTGTTGAAAAACATCCTCCACCGAGTGCTCTGCCTTGTGCAACTCCAACAAAGTCAGTCGGTTGGCCACCGCAAAAGCAAATACTTCCGCACGGATATCCTGACCGGAGGCTGCATAAAACTGCCACTGATTTTTGCCGATGCTTTTAACCGTATGGACATTTTTGATTATGGCCAAGAGGCCTTTGTCGGCACTTTCAGCAAATTCAGCTGTAACGATCGTCTGCCCGGCAAACTGTTGTTTGAGCTCCTGGATGGGTGCATCGGCCACCAGTTTTCCTTTATTGATGATGATGGCGCGGTCGCAAACGGCTTCAACTTCTCCCAGAATGTGGGTGCTGAGAATGACCGTCTTTTCTTTACCCAGATCTTTGATCAACTGGCGGATCTCGACGATCTGGTTGGGATCGAGGCCACTGGTGGGCTCGTCGAGGATCAGCACATCCGGATTGTGCAACATGGCCTGGGCAAGTCCGACGCGTTGACGATATCCCTTGGACAATTCGCCGATCTGTTTATTCCGGTGACTGCCAAGCCCGGTGCGTTCCACCATTTCCGCCACCTGTTTGTTTACATTTTTCACCTGATGCAAACCGGCTGTGAAGGCCAGGTATTCCCGCACATACATTTCTTTGTACAAGGGGTTGTGCTCAGGCAAATAACCCACCCGGGCGCGGGCCTCCAAAGGTTTGACTGAAACATCGAAGCCACAGACCTCCACAAGCCCTTCATTTTGAGGCAGATAACCCGTGATGATCTTCATCGTGGTCGTTTTTCCGGCGCCATTTGGGCCCAGGAACCCGAGCACCTCTCCTTTGCGGGCTTCAAAGGAAATGCCATCCACCGCGTGCTGGAGGCCATATGTTTTGACAAGTTTGGTAACTTTAACGGACACTTGCTGGATGTTTTGAATGATGACTGCCTGTGGCTATGACAGGCGGAGGGGGCAATCAAGCCGCAAATTTAGCAAACCTTACCCATCGCTTGTCCGCTTAGCAACACTTTCGCGCATTGTTCTGAAATTATTGCAACGAAAAACCGGACAAGGCGTTTGTTCGTAGATTATAAAAAGAAAAACCTTCACCCATGCTCAACATCTCATTTGCCTCTACGCTTGTCTTTCTTCTCCAAACCGCTCTGGCTCAACCCGAAGCGAATATAAGCACTGAACCCAAGCCAATGAAAGACGCCAATCACTCATTCACTCATTCCCCCAATCACTCATTCACCAATTCCCCCAATCACCAACTACTCGATTCACTCCTCCAAAAACATGTCAGTGATGCCGGAAAGGTAAATTACAAAGGCTTGAAGGCAGACAAGGCCATCCTCGAAGCCTATTGTCAGCAGTTATCCGACCACCCTGTTTTGGAAACCTGGACCCGGGAGGAGAAAATGGCCTATTGGATCAATGCCTACAACGCATTTACGATCAAACTCATTGTAGACAACTATCCCACCAAAAGCATCTTAAACTTTGACGGGGGCAAGACCTGGGATGTGCGGAGGATCCGACTCAGCGATAAAAAATATAGTCTGAACAATATCGAGAATGACATCCTGCGGCCGCAGTTCAAAGACCCCAGGATTCATTTTGCCATTAACTGCGCCGCAAAGAGTTGTCCCCCGATCTGGAACCATGCTTATACGGCGGAGAAGCTGGAAGCAACCCTGGAAGCCCGAACGCGCGCTTTTGTCAACGATACAAAGTATAACACCCTGAGCAGCACCCGTGCACAGGTTTCGAAGATATTCGATTGGTACAGTGTAGATTTCGGAGATCTGAAAAAATTCCTCAACCGGTTTTCAGAGACAAAATTGAAAAGCACTGCGGTGGTGGTCTTCAACGAGTATAACTGGGAGTTGAATGAGTAGGAGGCTGTCTCAAAAGGGAATTTCTAAAATTCAGAATGAAATAATATGCTGAAATGTCGCGATTGAAACCTATAAGGTTTTAAAAACCTTATAGGTTTTCGTCTATTTCAAAATTAATTATCGCAATAAACACGAAATCTGGTCTCTTGAGACAGCCTAATCGCTAATTCTTAACCCCCATCTTCTTCAACTCCCGCTCAAAGACTGTGTCCAGTTGATTTGGATGCAGGTTTTTGCCGATAATGATTCGGTCTTTGTTCAGAACGTAAATTTCGGGCGTGATGTCCACAAAGTATTTGGCGTAGATGGCGCGATTGGTCGGGTCAAAAACATTCGTGAAGGTGAACCCTTTTTCTTTAACAAAGGCTTTCCATTCTGCATCGGTGGTGCTCACTGCAATCCCAAAAAACTCCACGCCACGCGATTTCCACTTTTTATACAAGGCTTCTACCTCCAAAGCTTCCTTTTGGCAGTGCTCGCAGTCGGGGCTGAACATAAAGACCACAACGATGGGTGCAGTGATCTCATAGATGCTCTTAAACTGCCCGTTCACATCCTGTGCCCGTACATCCGGCCCTTTTCGGTTGAGCAGACTAGCTTCCATTTCCCATACATGGGTCTGGAGCCCCTCCAGATTTGCAGGCTTATCCCAAAAGGCGAGTTCCGGAGTAAAGTAATTTTTGATGATGTGAACATACACTGCCTCACCATCCATCACGGTCGTCTTTGTATTTTCGTATTGCAGCGCGATCCAGTTCGTGAAATATTTAAAATACTGCTTGTGCTTCATCACCCTTTTGATGAGCGGATCGGCTACAAAGATCAGGGAGTCCGGATTTTGAGGGGTCAATTCCTTGATATAACGTTTCAATTTATTCGCGATCACCGGAGTATTCAAAAGCCGGTCGTCGCTGAAATCCACATTGTCCCAGAAGTGATCCCGGTAATAAATTAACTGGCGCATGGTGTCCGTGTCACCATTGGGCTTTTTAAATTCCTTGAAATCCGGATTTTGTCCGGCAATTTTGAATTTGGTAAAAAAGGCATCTGGGTTTTGCTTGTAAATCCCATCCAGATAGGCCTTGCGTTCTTCCAGGATCTGTGTCTGACGCTGCTTGGCTTGCTGGAACTCCGGGGAGTTTGGAGCAGACTTACTCATCGTGGCCGATATCTGGTTCAATTCAGGTTCTTGTTTCGCCTGATACCGGATGGTCTCGTAAAAAAGACCTGTGTTGACAGATCCTTCAACCTGAATGGTGCCTGCGATGTCGGATGCCTTGGCGCGCAGGGTCATGCGCTGATCTTTGTCCACCAGAAACGATAAATTCTTCATGCCTGGCAGCAAAAAAGTATAGAATCCAGAGGCCAGGGGCTTTTTACGGCGCAGAACGAAATGCCCGGCGGCGTCCACAATGGCTGAATCGGCCAGAAAGTTCTGATCTCCCCACATGCCAACTAATTTAGCGGTACCAGCGGGAATTCCCTCCAGAAAAGCTTCGATTTGTGTGGAATCAATGCCTGCGGCCGTAGTTTGGGGCGCTTTTTGAGCAAAAGACAGCAGAGACAGGAAAGAGAAGAGTACTAAAAATATGAAACGTTTGAAAAACACCATTGCATCAATTTATTTTGAAAGGATGCGCAAAAGTAAGGTCATACTCGACTGCGTGTGGACCTTTTGAAAAATGTTTGCAAAGTGCAGGTATCCCGCGCTCTTTTACTTTAGGAGCCCAGCCCATACTGTACCGCCACAGCACCCGGCTGCGCAGCATTTTTCACCACTAACTTATGCATCAGATGTAAGCGAATCTTGTCCACATGGGGTATGCTCAATAGTACATTGTCGGCGATCTCCTTGCTGGTAAGTCCTTCTAAAATGCACCCCAGAATCCGGATTTCGAAGGGGGTAAGTTCAGGAAGCCGTTCGGGCATTTTGGCGGGCTGGGCGGGGTCGTCCAGGTCTGGCAGGTAAACGATCTTGCCTTTATGCACCCGACGGATGGCCCCAACAATCTCATCTTTATGCCTGGCCTTAGCGATAAACCCATCGGCATGCCGGCTGATCGCTTCGGCAGGATAGTTCCTGCCGTGGAGGCCGGTGATGACGATGACTTTGACGGAATCCTTCGCAAGGTGCTTAATTTTTCCAACGGCTGTAAGGCCATCCATTTGAGGCATGATATCTACCAGCGCTACATTTACGGCATGATTGCCAGTATTAAAATACTGCCAGAGCGAATGCCCGTCAGAGGCAGTACCACCACCTGCATTCGGCTCAGGAGCCGTAAAAAACACTTGGCTTTTAACTTGCCTTCTTCCGATCGCCCGCACAGTGAACCTTTACAAACTGAAGGACTATGTAAGTGGTGTGCTGGAAAAAGCGGACACACAGCCAGGAAGCCACTACAAGCGCTTGATCCGTTTTTTCAAGACTGGGTGCAGTTGGAAAAGATTGGAGCGTCCAGTCCGGAGGAGCGTAAAGCCATGTTTGAAGCGGTATTTTCGCTGTTCGATCTCGAGGAATGACCCTGTTGGCTGACCGCGAATATATTGGTAAGAGTTGGTTTAAGTTCCTCAAAGAGAACAAGATACATTTTGTGATTCGGCTTCGTGTGGGGGATTATTTTGAAGATGTGAACGCGACAAAAGGCAAGGATTATGGGCGAATGCAGGGCAAGTGTGCTTTGAAAAACAAGTTGGTCAGGAAGCAGATTTTTCTGAACGGTGAGGCATTTACGATCGGGATATTGCCTAACCCTAAAATTAATGCGGATGAACCTGTCATGATTTTTTTGACCACTTTACCCAAAGCCGCCGAACTTTATGCTAAACGTTGGAAAATCGAGTGCCTGTTCCGTCATCTGAAAACCAACGGGTACAATCTGGAAGACCTGAATCGCAAAGACCCAAATAAGAACCTGCTGATGATGGCCATCGTCATAACTGCCTGCATTCTTGCCATACGGGAAGGATGGAAACGCAAAAGCCGAATTCCAACCCAGCACTATTCTGATGGCGCCGAATGGCCCGAAGCAGACTACTGGACACTTTGACTTTAGACGTTGGACTTGCACTCTACAAAACTAAAAATCATGCACTTACGGAATCGAGTCTAACGTCCAATGTCAAAATGTCCAGTAGTCTGGGCCCGAAGTCTCGATTTTCAGGGAAGGACTGGCGGTACTGACTGCAAAATGCTACCGATTCTTAGATTTCTTAAATTACGTTTTCAAGGCTTTATCCACAAAAAACCATGCGCTTTTCAAAAATTTCCAGTAGTATGCTTTAAGTCACCCGGTGAATAGCGCATGCACTTCACTTTTTTTCGCAAGCCACTTTCCGTCGGGTATAGCCAGACTACTGGACATTTTGACAATAGACGTTGGACTTCCACTCTAAAAAATTGAAAATCATGCACTTACAGAATCGTGTCTAGTGTCCAACGTCAAAATGTCCAGTAGTCTGGGGTATAGCTCATACAGCGTTGTTTTAGACAAGGATACTTTTCAATCATTTTGAAATCAAGCAACGGTATCACTCAAATCACTTTAATCACGGTATAGTTTCCATTCATTTTTTTAGGGTAGCCAACATTGATTCTGGTTTTATATATTTTAATAAATGCTGGTTTCAAAAACCGGACGGCGGGAACCGACCGCCCGGAGTTATCTGGTATTGTGGAGTCCCTTTAGGGTTGTTGTAAAAGTATTTTTTTAGAGCTTGTTCGGGAACCTTGGGAAAATACAGGGATGAGAAAGCAAATTACAAGGGATTGATACTTCAGCAGGTAAATGTGCTGCACCCGCACCTTGATGACACAAAAGTGCGACAGCCTTTCCATGTAATAATGGATAGGGGCCGTATGAATCCATACCTTTTTGTAGGGGGAGGCTATTTTGTGTTCCAGGACTTCAGCCAACAAGTAATCTTGCTACTGGTAGCAGGCTCTCTTTCAGCCACACTCTAGTTCAAAAGTCCCTGCTCCAGGGCTTTTGCTCCCAGCTGGGCAGCATTTTTTGCGCCCAATTTAGCCATTAAACTGAGTCGGATCTTATCCACATAAGGGGCGCCTAACTTTGTTTGGAGCGCAATTTCTTTGCTTGTCATGCCTTCCTTAACGGCCATGCGAAGGATCCGGATTTCAAGCGGTGAAAAGCCCGGATGCGCCTCAGGATTTGGCTTCGGCAAGTCATTTTGAGTGTCCATCGACTCAATACCGTCTTCGAGCTCTGGGAGAATGACCACCAATTCAGCTCCTAAGTAGGAGAATCCAATCATACGGAGCTCAATACCGTCTTCGGGCTCTGGAAGAATGACCACCTCGCCTTTGTACACCCTTTTTATAGCATCAATAAACTCTGTTTTGCGACGGCTTTTGGCGATAAAACCATCGGCATGATGCCGGACGGCTTCAGCATGAGAAAAAACGCCGTTCAAGCCGGTTATGAGGATGACTTTTAAGTTTTGCGGGCAGCTTTTTTTTATCCACTCCAGGACACTCAAACCGTTCATTTTGGGCATTCCAATATCAATGAGTACAACATCCACCCCACCGTTGCCATGGGCAAAAAACTGCACAGCCTCCCGGCCTTGCGAAGCGGTGCCTACCACCCGCATGCCATCGGTAGCATTGATGAATTCATACATCTGCCGGATCGTCCATGGATGATCATCTGCGATAAAAACACGTATGTCAGTTTGTTCCTGCATAGAGAAGCGAGTTCTCTTTTATCATATTTTGATGGTCGATGGGTATGTCAACGAAAACAAGGATGCTATGCCCTTTTTTAGACTAAAAGCTAACACTTCCTCCAAGTTTTAAACAACGTTCTTCGATACTTTGAAACCCAAGGCCCTTCAAAATTTTGCCCGAATCGTAACTGGTTAGCCTGATTTTGATTTGTTATCAGACGAGTGAAAAAGTTTATTTTTTTGTTTCAATGGAGTTACCCAACGACATAGCAAGCTGCCACAGGATAATCCTGGAATTGGTATCAATTATTGAAGGCTTCAAGCCCCAGTTGGAAGCTTATGTCCAGCAAATTGAGGCACAACGCAATCAGATTGATCGTTTGGAGTTTCGGGTGAAGGAATTGGAGTCACAGTTGAATCAGAACAGCCGCAACTCAAATTATCCGTCCTCGATGGACAAGTATTAGTCCAAACCTGCATTTCCTCGGATCAAAGGCGGCAAGGTGGGTGGTAAAAAAGGTCATGATGGCGGTACACTCAAGATGGTGCCTGCGCCGGATGTGCTAAAAATGCATACACCTGGAGTCTGTGCCCGGTGCGGTCAAATACAAGCCCAAAACGAATTTACCTACAGATGTTTGGCCGATGATGAGGTGCATATCAAGACAAAGTTGCTTCAAAGCGAGGTCGTTCATTATGACGAAACGGGCTTTTACGTGGGCAAAGACCGGTTTTGGGAACATGGGGCAAGCAATGAGCACTATACTGCTTTGTTTGTACATCTCCTTTATCTCCACGGTCCGAAAACTTCAATTCAATCCTTTCAATGAACTCTACACCGTGTTATCTGGCGGTATCCCGGAGTATCGGGCGCCGGAGGCTAACCAGTTACTGGATATTTATTCATACGCCGCAATCCCTGTAATATCCTGCCCCGTGATCAACAGGTGAATATCATGCGTCCCTTCATAGGTTAGCACCGTCTCAAGGTTCATCATGTGGCGCATGACCGGGTACTCATTCGTGATCCCCATGCCGCCGTGGATCTGACGGGCTTCGCGGGCCACTTCAAGGGCCATCATAACGTTGTTTCGTTTGGCCATGCTTACCTGCGCAGGCGTATGTTTGCCTACATTGGCCAGGGTGCCGAGGCGCCAGGCTAGTAACTGCGCTTTAGTGATCTCGGTGATCATTTCCGCCAGTTTCTTCTGCGTCAATTGGAATCCGCCAATCGGACGTCCAAACTGGATCCGCTCCTGAGAATAGCGCAGGGCTGAATCGTAGCAATCCAGGGCAGCACCGATCGCACCCCAGGCAATGCCGTAGCGGGCTTTGGTGAGGCAGGAGAGCGGACCTTTAAGACCTGTGACGCCCGGTAGTATGTTTTTCTTCGGAACGCGCACGTCTTCAAACACGAGTTCGCCGGTGATGCTGGCGCGGAGACTCCATTTGCCGTGAATTTCAGGCGCTGAAAATCCTTTCATGCCTTTTTCGACGATCATGCCGATGATCCGGCCTTCTTCGTTTTTGGCCCAGACCACGGCAATATCCGCCACGGGCGAGTTGGTGATCCACATTTTTGAACCGTTCAGAATGTAGGAATCGCCATCGTCTTTAATATTGGTAAGCATCCCGTTGGGATTGGAACCCGCATCCGGTTCAGTCAGACCGAAGCAGCCGATGAACTCTCCTTTCGCCAGTTTGGGCAGGTAGTGACGGCGTTGGTCTTCAGATCCGAAGCGATAGATGGGGTACATCACCAGCGATCCTTGCACCGAAGCCATAGACCGCACGCCGGAATCGCCGCGCTCCAACTCCTGCATGATCACACCGTATGCGATCTCATCCATACCGCCACAGCCATATTCAGCAGGGAGGGACGGGCCAAATGCACCAATCTCCGCCAGTCCCTTGAATAAGTGGGTCGGGCAAACGCCGCGATTGGAGTAATCTTCAATAATAGGACTGACTTCAGCTTTCACCCATTGACGCACCGCATCGCGGGCGAGCAGGTGTTCGGAAGTGAGCAGTTCGTCGACTCCGTAGTAGTCGTGGTGTTGGTAGCGATCTTCGCGTGCAGTGCCGGGCTTTTGCATGGTATGGCTCAGAAAAAATATTGGTTAGGTAAAAATCGAACGCAAAAGTAAAGAAAGTTGTTGGACACACGAAATAGACAAAACCCGGCCAACATCCTCCAGCCCAAATGTCATTGCATGTAAAGACAATTTTCTAAAAAAACCTTACGTTTGCAACAAATAATTCCGTTCCTCACAACACTTAAACAAGATCACACAACACAACGGCTATGAAAATTGTTCTGCAAAAATGGATGAGTGTCCTGCTCACAGTTGCCTTCCCCGTCCTATTGATGGCACAAAACAACGGACCTCACTACGAAGTAAACCGCGTTTATCCCTATTTATCTGTTTCAAAAGAACAGTTGAAAGTAGCCAACAATATCGCCGAGTTTAACCGGCATTTTAACCCCAGTTGGGTTCGGTCGTATGAATCAGTTACCGTTTCTACCACCATTCAGGGCAAATTGCAACAAGCGGTGAGCAACTCCGGCGTGCTCACACCAGCCCAAAAAGCAAATTTGAATCTTGCGGATGCTGGCACGGAGATTTCAGTGTTGGTTCGGTATTTGCCGGAAAATACTTTGCAACACAATGATATTCAGGAATTTGATTTTACATTTTCAGTGAATCCCGACTACGAGGCAAGTTTTGCAGGAGGCTCAGAAGCCTTAATGCAGTATCTTCAAGAAAAGGCCATTCAGTCCATTCCGGCAAATCAATTTCAGGGCTTTGATATGGCGGCTGTCAAGTTTTCAGTGAACCAATCGGGCAATATTGTGGATGCGAGTATATTCCAGTCTACTAAATCAGCGGAAATAGACCAAATTTTATTGGAAGCCATTCGCCAAATGCCCACCTGGAAACCAGCCACCTATGCCGACGGCACGGCCACACACCAGGAATTTGCCCTCACCTTGGGCAACATGGAAAACTGTATGGTTAGTTTGCTGAATACCCGCAGGGATTGAAGTTTTGTAGCTTTGCTCACCATTCCCAACCTTCCATACCTTCCAGGGGATCAGGCTTAATGTTGAGCTTGGTCTCCGCACGCTGTTTCTGACGTTCCAGTACCAGTCGGGCCAGACCAATGTGTGGCGGTTCCGGGGCACTCGGATGCATGACCGGACGGATTTTTTCCTCCAGCACATCGAGGCGATACAGCAGACTCATGATGTAATCCGGTCGGTGAACCAGCATTTCTTCGATGCGTTCGGCCAGCAAGGCCAATAACTCGGCTTCATCGGCGGGCGGTGCGGCGGATTCCAGTTCGAAAGGACCCCGGACCAGCGCGGTGGTTTGTTGTAAAGCATCGTTGGACATGGGGCAAAAGTACGGGTTTTGGGGTTGGGTTGAGAAACGGACACGGATAGGCATCAAAAGAGGCTGTCTCACAAGTCTTCTGCCCAAGCTTAATCCCAAATTTTATTCCTTTTGAGCCGATAAACCTTCCAGGTTTTAAAAACGTGCCAGAAAAAACGAAATAATCTATGGTCGCTTCGGATTGAGATTAACTTATGAGACAGCCTCTTTCAACTTTGCCAAAAACGCCCCCCATGTTTGATCGTTTTTGCAATGCCGTGCCTTTTCCCGAGCGGCCTCCAGCCCGATCTCCAGCCGCAATGCTTCCAGATCCCGATGCGCAAACGCTTCAATCCGCCAGTGCCCGATGGGTTTGGTCAGGCTACCGCAACGATAATGGTAGGACATTTCAAGCCACACGTCAGGCGTCCAGAGGATAAACATCAGGAAAGTTGCGATGCTGAACAGCGAAAACCCGGCATTCCCAAACATAAACGCCTGCATCCTGATCTCTTCCGGGGCTTCCTGACGATACCCCAATAGGGCGTGTTTCAGGTCATGATTTTCGTAACTTGGTACAAAATCAAGGTGTTTATTATGAAGCATATCCCAGACGCTGCGCCCCAAGGTGCCTTCAGCGCTATTTTCAATGAGGGCGAAAAGACGTTTTGCCTCCTTTTTATCGCCAAATAGCTTCAGGAAAAAAATACCAAAATCCAGCTGCCGGGCAAAGATCACCCGGTGCGCGAAGCGGAGCCACGCGCTGATAATTTTGTTTTTCATATTCAAAAAAGGAAAGTGTGGTGCTGTAAGACTGATTTTTTTGACAGGATGGACAGGACATTTGAAAAACTACATCCTGTTCATCCTGTCAAAAAATAAAAGAAAACCCCTGTCTATCACCCCTGCCAATTGATCCGCCTCGACACATACATCACCACCGCCAAAATGGCAAACAGACCCAGACTGCCGATCAGCAAAGCATAGTCCTGTTGCTGCAATACCACATAAAGGAAGCCATATAAGACGGTCAAGGTTCCACTGACAAATAAGGCCATCCGATTGGATTGAAACAAGGATCTGGCGTACAAGCCGGTCAGACCAATGGTCATGGCAGCAGCGATCAGGTAAGCAGCATTGAAGGGCATGTGCTCAGAAATGGACACCAGCAAAGTGTAAAAGATCACCAGGGCCAGGCCGATCAGCGCATATTGGAAAGGATGTACCCGCCGCGATTGCCCCATTTCGATGAAGAAAATGGTAAGGAAAGTGAGTCCGATGAAAAGGATGGCATATTTCACAGAGCGGGTGGATTTCTGATAGTTGTCCACCGGCAACAGAAAATCCACCCCAAAAGCGCTGTCGCCAAAGCCAATGGTTTGCTCGCTGGTCCATTGTTGCGGGTAATTCCGGTTCAGATTGAGCACTTTCCAGGAGGCTTCAAAACCGGAAGACGATAGGTTTTTCTCATCCGGCAGGAATGCCCCGGTAAAACTTGGATCAGACCAGGGGGAGCTTATTTTCACATCCGTCACCTTGCCGACCGGCGTAAAGAACAGCGTTCCGGAGCCTTTAAGCGCCAATTCAATCACGAAGGGGTGAGATTTAGACACTTCTCCATTGGGGTTCGCATCCAGTTTGACGGGCACATGAATGCCACTTTCGACCAGGCTGGAAACCGGGATGCCCGGGTCAAATACTGCGGGCTGCTTGTCCCATTGCAGCGTCACCTGATCTTCCAGTCCACGCAGATCCGGGATGCCCAGTACGAGCACGGCTTTATCCCACAAAACGGTGGCCCCGGGGGGAATCAGCTTTTGGATCTGCGGTTGTTCGAAGCTGCCTTCCAGCGTGAGTCGGCTCCCGTACAAGACCACATCAAAGATGCCCCGATGGCGTTTTTCGGGATTTACCTGGCCGTTGATGCTCAGTTCATCCGGCAAAAAGTAGGTGTATTTGGTTTCCTGAAAGGTTTCTTTTCCGTCCGAACTTCGGAGGGTTTGTTCATAAGGCAACACCAGGATCGGACCGCTGATCGTCTGTTTTTGTCCCCATTTGCTGCTTACTTCCTGGATGGCTTCCGTTTGCCGGCTCTCCCGCTCGTAGATGAGACTTTCCACCATAGAGGTTGGAATGAGCAGCACGAGCATCAGAAAAAAGATGACCACGCCTTTGAGCGAGGTGCCAAAACGCTGAAAAAAAGAGGGTTCTGGTTGGTTTGGGTTGTTTTGTGCGGTGGTTGGGTGGGTGGGTTCCATGCTTAAGATTTTTTAATTTAAAATTACTTTGAGATGCAAAGTTATTTTAAAAAATCGAAAGCGCAAGAGGAAAGGAAAAATATTTGGAAAGCCAATTGGAAGCCCCCACCGATCTTCTGGTCGAAGAGGATGTTTTTTGGTAAGTTAGCAGATTGGAATTAGCGTTGGTGTTGACCGCTCATTTTACCCATGAAGTAATTGGAGGATTTTAGCTTTCAAATCTGGCAGGTCATTTTTGCACAGATCGAAAAGCACCTCATGGTCGGCCTTGTCGTAATGGTGAGAGATAAAGTCTCGGAATCGGATAATTGGATAAGGGTCAATCCCGCCTTTTTCTAATAGCCCTGGAGACTTTCGATCGACTTTTTTTATTTTTTCACCCACTAACTGCAGGCGCATACTGATGGAATCCATCAATATTAATCCATCATTGGTGTCCACGAAATCCTCAGGAGTTTCAATTTTTTTGAAACGATCCATCACAATAGAGAGCGCGTCGAGTATCGTTTCAAGTGATTCCCGAACAACAATATCATGCATAAATAATATCTGAAGCTATAGATTTTAGAAATTCGGCACGTAAATGAGGCCCTTTTCTTAATAAATCAATAGACTGCCCGAGATGAGTTTCTAAATATTGCTGCAAACGCATAAGGTTTGAAAAATCCGGAGGCATTTCAACGAAAATGTCAATGTCGCTATCTGGCCTTGCTACTCCTTTGGCGTAGGAGCCAAAAAGTCCA
This sequence comes from Saprospiraceae bacterium, assembly GCA_044350425.1. Taxonomy (GTDB): domain Bacteria; phylum Bacteroidota; class Bacteroidia; order Chitinophagales; family Saprospiraceae; genus M3007. Next base: position 27,840 of record JBILHS010000072.1, read on the forward strand.
ATAGTTTGAACCCCCATGTTCTGCTGAAACATAGCTTTATTGTCTTTCAAAAACTGAAGGATTTCGGCACTTCCCATGGGTTGAATTTTGTACAAAAGTACAATATTCTCCTCAAATCAAAAACCGCCCATCCAAATAGATCCGCTCCCCATCCGCCCAGATCTCTCCGCCCTGGGTCATATCCGTGATCATATCCCAATGCACGGCAGATTCGTTTTTGCCGCCTGTTTGCAGGTAACTCTGACCGATGGCCATGTGGATGCTCCCGATCTTTTTTTAAGCGCCTAAATGCTATTATTAGTCATTTCACGTTAAATTTATTTCTAATTGGATTTCGATTACTACCTTTGAAATGAACTTTTTTATCACTTAAATCGATTTTTTTGAAACATTTTTCAATTACCCCCCCCCATTTTAAAACAATAAGTATCTTTATTGTTTTATTGAGTTGTACCCTTCACACCGTTTCCGCTCAGAATTACGATCCGTTCTTAGGTCAGCCATCACCGACGGGCGGTACTGGGTTTGGCCCACCTTTTATTTTAAGCGCTAGAGTTTTTAATTTCTCCCCGCTTGCCCCGCTTAATTTTAATGGCTTCAATGACGTTAATGTTAGTGCAACACAGAATACTCCAGGAGTTCCATTTTATAATCAGTGTCTGCGGGTTACGTCAACACAAAACATTCCAGGTGTAGGAAATAGCGCTGGTTGGTATGTATGTGAGTTCCTGAGGGATGACGACGGCAGTGATCTTATGCAATTTACATGGAATAACGACAACAATCCTATGGATGGCGTGACCACTTTCGATGTTGTTCAGATCCGAATAGCGGCTGCTTCTCCTACACAACGTTTTGCAAACCCGTACTCGAATATTGCTGCCGATGTAATCGTTGATGGTGTTATTACGGCTCAGGGAATTAATTCTATTCCCTCGGGAGATGCAGAACAAGTTGCAGCCTTTGTTCTTGGCATTATCCCCGATTTCCCTCAAGTTCCCTCTTGGCGTTTTGTTCCCACAGGACATATTGCATATAATGCACCCTGGTTTGCCCAGTTTGTTGCCAATCCGTTTGCAACCTCAACACCAACTTACCCTGGCTACTTAGGGAGTTACAATAGAATGCTTTTCTCTGCAAATCCTAGTGATTACTCTCCTGCCACGATGGAGCGAATCGGAGGAGCAGTAGGGGTTAAAATGGGTGATGTCAATTTTTCAAATAGTTATGCCATTCCTTTTGCCCCGCCACCAGTAGATCGGTCTGAAGAATCGTATGCCTCTGCACCACGAATGTTAAGAAAAGGCACCATTGTTCGAGTGACCAGTGCCCTGAATGATTCCTTGCGAAATGTGGTTGCCTGGCAAACAGGTTTGCACTTCGACAATAAAAAAGTAAACGTTTTTGGCTTGGATGCAGGAGATATGCTGGGGTTTGGCAAGAATAATTACAACATCATGGATGAAGCCGGCGAGCTTCGTGCGCTTTGGATACAACCGGAGACCAAAGAAATTGATCTTGCTAAAGGCACACAAATGTTTGATGTGGTGCTGGAGCTTCAAAAGGATGTACAAGAAGGAG
>JBILHS010000073.1:0-29393 GCA_044350425.1 Saprospiraceae bacterium
TCACATTCGGATTCCAGGAATTTTGTCCGGAAACAATATTGCCACCGCCACTGGCTACCCAAACTGGCAGCAGTGTAGTATCGGTGGGCGGTATTACAGGGCCAATATTGAAGTTGGTGGTTACACAGGTCAGGGTATTGGGATTGCCTGGGGGCGCGGGCGGCAATTGCATATCAGAGGTTACTGTAACCGAAGCCGAAGAAGTGCAACCTGTGGTATTATTCGTGATCAGCAGCGTATAGGTACCGGCAGCATTGACCGTAGGAGTTAGGGTATTTTGTCCGGAGACAAAATTACCGCCGACTGTAGTCCAGACAAATGCAAAAGACGGGCCTGAAGAGGAGCCACCTGCATTTAAATTAGTTTGCGGGAACGCGCAGTTTAACTGGGCTGGTGGCGCAATGACTGTTGTAGGTGGTGGCTGTTCTACCACAACAACACTGGTATTGGTTGGGCAAATATTAGCACCACTCACGGTTACAGAATAAGTACCCGGAGTATTTACGTTAATGGGGTTGGTTGTTTGTCCATTGGACCACAAGTAAGAAGGGAAAGACCCTCCGGTTACCGTTAAGGCAGAACTCCCACCCGGGCAAAACGGCAACGTGTTGATCATTATAGTTGGGGTGGGTAAAAGATCCACCGTTACACTTCCCGTATTGGTACAACCATAAACATTGGTCACCGTTACTTCATAGGTGCCTGGTTGAGTTACAATATTCGTGAGGCCTATGTGTCCATCTGACCAAACATAGGAAATAAAGCCTGGAGCCACTGTCAGGATATCATTCTGGCCAGGGCAGATCGCCGGGGCACTCGCATTGATCGTAACCTCTGGTACTGCACCTGAGTTGACAATGATGAAGTTCACCCCGGTACAACCAAACTGATTGGTTACCGTCACTTCGTAAGTACCCGGCTCATAAATGGTCAGAGGATTGATCGTATCCCCTGTATCCCACAAATAACTACTAAAATTCTGGATCACCTGAACGGTAGCCGTATCGCCCTCGGGGCAAATGGCTGGCGGACCAGACAAAGAAGGAGCCACTACCGGACTTGGTGGAATAACAATATTATCTGTAAACGGACATCCAAATTCGTCCGTCAAGGAAAGTGTATAGGTACCCGGCCCAGGGATCGGAAAAGGGATGTCACTTGAGTTGGTAGGAGGTCCCCAACTGATGTTGGAGAATATTTGGCCATTTGGATTTACAATATTCAACTCATACATTTCATCCAGGCAAGTCGCCGGGGGCCCTACGATCTCCAGTGGTCCAACAAAAAACGGTCCATTTGCGGTGTATTCATTATCCCAGTGATTTTGCTCACAACCCGTTGCAGAGGCGTCCCAGCTCCAGGCGCCAGGGGGGATCACATCAATTTTTAGCCCAATTTCGCCGGTACTCCAGGTTGCATTCTGAGGTACGATCTGGCCAGTAAATAAATAACTTACAAAGGCGCCCAGCGTAATGGTACGTGTGGCACAGTTTGGAGTAACCACAATAATTGGATTGCAGTGGCCCAGAACGGTTGCCATTGAATCCATGCTAGCTGGACCGCCATTTAGTGGATTCCCCGATGGATTGCCGTTTGCCTTTAAGAGGCCGGGCAAGACAAAAAGCGCGATGGAGAGGATTAATTGAAACGATTTGTAGCGTTTTGCCATGAGAAACTTTAAGTTGATAAAAATGCTTCAGTAGTTTAAGCAAACAAGATACAGCGAACCTGCAAAATGCTGGTTCATTCAATAAATATTAAATGAAAAACTGAGGTGAAGAAATCAACAAGAAGGGTGCATTGTGAGTCAATCTCAATCCGATGCGACCATAGATTATTTCGTTTTTTATGGCACAAACCATCCAGGTTTTTAAAACCTGGATGGTTTGTCGGCTCAGAAGGAATATCATTTGGTATATAGCTTGGGGAAAAGACAACTGAGCCAGCCTCCTGATTTCTTAAAAAAAAATTACATGCTCAGGTTAGCTTTTAATACCCGAATACCTCTTCCAGACTTAATTCCACCACCTTACCAATTTTTTGGAGGTATTTAAAGTCTATGCGTTCACGTTCGCCTAAGACCAACCACGAGTAATGGCGACCTTTCACATGATTTCGTTGGAAATCAATCAAATCAGAGGCCTCTGCTTTTTCGATGGTCTGGTAGATATCCTGGCGTAGGTCGCGGTTTGCAAATCCCTTATCACGGCTACTGCGCCAGGCCCAATACAATTCAGCCTGTGTAATCCGCCCTGCCGAGATCTGTTTCAAAACCCCTTGCCTGGCATGTTCCATCTGCGGAAGTGATACCGGCATATCTTCTAAAATAGCCTGAAATGCATCCACCGCATCGCGCAATTTGTCAGGCTGGGTGCCTACATACCCCTGCAACCAATGCGATTTATTTTTTTTGGCCGGGCTTCCGGCATGCACATAGGCAGAGTATGCCAGCGCTTTTGATTCCCGGATCTCCTGAAAAACAATACTGGAGAGTCCATACCCAAAATATTGATTGTACCATTCAGCAAACACAAATTCCTCTAAGTTGAATTTCGGGGTTCCTTTGGAAAGCATCAGCAGTTCTATCTGTACCGATGGGAAATTTACAAAATAAACCTTGTCTTTTTTCAACCCAATTTCAGCATACTTTTGAGGGGAAAGCGGCTTTTTTGAAGCTTCCTCTACCGCATGGAATTTCTTCAGGACCGCACCAACCTTGCCGGAATTTTTTGGCCCGAAATAGAACACTTCATGTTGAAAAAAGCGCAATTCCTTCAACAGATCCGTCAGATCGGAGGGCAAAAGCGCATGCAGTTGCTCGGCAGAAAACTTGTCTGTGAAAGGGTTTTTAGGACCGTATTTGGCATAATTGGACATCCCTTTTGAAAGAATGGCCCGTTTATCCATTTTGCTGTTTTCACGACGAAGTAAGATATCCGCCACCATATTTTCCAGAGCAGCCGGGTTGGGCTGTGCATCCGAAAGCAATTGTTCCATGAGCGCAACAGCCTCCTCGAAGGATTCTTCAAGACCAGTCAGGGAAAAGAAAAAATGCTCCTCCCGGCACTCCGCTGCGAAGCTTGCACCAATACGGTAAAAGGCCTGCTGGATCTCCGTTGGAGAATGTTTGCTGGTGCCTAGAAAAGGGATGTATCCTGCAAGCACAGCCAGTCGACGATCGCTGAGCTTGCCCATGTCAAAACAATAATGCAGTCGGAACAACTTACTTTTTTTGTCTTGTACCGAACGGAGTTTCAAGGTTTTAGAGAGGGCCGAAGTTTTGATCACTTTTTTGAAATCCACAAATTGAGGGGCGACCTCTGGCGTTTCCCAATTCAAAAATTCCTGCGCAAAACCAGAGGCACCTTCCCGGTTAACCTCAATAGGCGTTATAGGTGGCTTCTCCACTTTCATCACGGAAGGATCGTCTCCTGTGTGCTTGAATACCACGGCAAAATTGTCGTCCAGAAAGTTCTTGTTGGCGAACTCCACCACATCAGCCTTGGTAATTTTGGCCAGTTTTTTCCAGCGTTTCACCACTTCAGACCATTCTACGCCCAAAATATAAGCCCCCGTAATGGCATTTGCGCGGCCCTGGTTTTTTTCGAAAGACCTGATCTCTGAAAGCTTCATATCTTTCAGAACGGCTTCCAAAAGCCAATCTTCAAACGCACCCTGCTTTAGCTTTGCAATCTCCTGCAGCAGAATTTCCTCTACTGCTTCCAGGGATTGTCCTTCCCTGGGTTTAGCCATCAACAACAAAGAAGAAAAATCTTCATATACCCGAGGGTAGGCATATGCTTCCAGAAGTTGCTGTTGCTGAATGATATTCAGATCAAACAAGCCAGCCTGATAATTATGTAAAATGCCCGCGACCAAGGGGAGAAACAAAGCGGCCGCTTCAGATTTTGCGCCCGGAAGCCGCCAGCCCATTTCAACCCAGGGCGATTCCTGTCCCCAGACCTCTCTGTGGCTGCGAAGCGCCAATTCAGGTTGGGGCTTAAATTTGAATTTGGGTACTTCTTTCGGTTTAAATGCCCCAAAATATCGCTCCGCCAAATGCACCGCTGCCGCAGGATCAAAATCGCCTGCCATGACGATCGCCATGTTGTTCGGCACATAATAGGTATCGAAAAATTTGTAAATATTGGTCTGGGAGGGATTTTTCAAATCCTCACCCCGGCCCAGCGTAGTTTGCGTACCGTATGGGTGGCTGGGGGTAAGGGTTTCCTGCATCGCCTTCAGGGTTTTGCGAAAATCCTTATCCTGACTGATGTTATATTCCTCAAAAACGGTCTCCAGTTCGGTGTGGAACAGCCGCAAAATTGGCCTGCGGAAACGCTCGCTCTCCAATGCAAACCAACGCTCCAATTCATTGGAAGGAATGTCGTTCACATAAACGGTCTGTTCCACCCAGGTATAGGCATTGGTCCCTTTTGCCCCCATCACACTTACCAGCTTGTCATATTCATTGGCGGCGGCAAATTGCGCCGCTTCGAAGCTCAGGCGATCAATTTGCGCATACAGATCCTTCTTAATTTCGGGATCTTTTTCTGCACGATGCTGTTCAAAAAGCAACTCAATTTCATCCAATATTGCTTTTTCTTTCACCCAATCGAGCGAGCCAAGCCGATCCGTTCCTTTGAACATCATGTGTTCAAAATAATGGGCCAGTCCAGTAGTGTCTGCAGGATCATGCTTGGAACCCACCCTGACCGCTATTTCAGTGTATACCCGTGGCTCCTCTTTGTTGACGGTCATAAACAACTTCAAGCCATTGGCCAGGGTATGCATCTGCACCTGAATTGGATCTCCGGGGGCTGTGCGAAATTCTAAATTTGAAGCAGCGGGGGCAAATTGTTGCATGGTTCGATTTGGTTAAAAAACCCGTCTTTCAATGCTCAATCGAAAGACGGGTTGTAAAAATATATGCGCAAAATTTGCTATATAGGAGCAAAAACACAGCAAATCAATGGCTGAAAAGCGCTTAAAGGTCGAGTAATAAACTGGTTGGATCCTCGATCAGATTTTTAACTTTCACCAGAAAAGTAACCGACGTAGAACCGTCTATCACCCGGTGATCATAACTGAGGGCCAGATACATCATCGGACGGATCTTGATCTCACCATCCACTACAATGGGACGGTCTTTGATCGCGTGCATTCCAAGGATTGCACTTTGAGGTTCGTTGATGATTGGGGTACTCATCAAGCTGCCAAAAATACCACCGTTCGTAATGGTGAAGGTGCCTCCTGACATTTCTTCGAGGGAAAGTTTGCCATCCCGGGCTTTGCCGGATAACTCTTTAACTTTCAGTTCAAATGCTGCGAAATTAAGGCTTTCAACATTCCGAATGGGTGGAACGACCAAACCCGTTGGCGTAGAAATAGCGATGCTGATATCGGCATAATCATGGTAAATGATGTCATCACCGTCTAAGGCTGCATTCACATCAGGCATTTCCATCAATGCTTTAGCGCATGCTTTGGCGAAAATCGACATAAAACCCAGTTTAATGCCATATTTTTTAACGAAAGCATCTTGATACTTTTCTCGTAAAGCCATGACCGCGGTCATATCCACCTCATTGAAAGTGGTAAGCATGGCTGTATTGTTTTTTGCACTAACCAATCGTTTCGCGATTGTTCGACGCATACGGCTCATTTTCTCGCGACGGTCGTTTCGGGAAAAATGGGTGGGTGTCGGCGTTGAAGCGGTAGCTGCCGGCTTGGAGCTTGGCACTTCTGGTACTGAGCTGACTGCTGAAGGAACACCTTCCGCAGTGGCTTTTACAGCATCTTCTTTGGTGATACGTCCATCTCTTCCGGTACCACCCACATGGGCTGCCGGCACATTGCCTTCTGCCAGGATCTTCGCAGCCGCCGGACTTGGGGTGCCACTTGCATAACTGGTGGATGTATTGGAAACGGCTGTTTTTTCAGGCGCCGGTGCATCTAAAGCCTTGGATGCTGGAGTTCCACCGTCTGTTTTGGCAGCTACGGCATCGGTATCGATGGTCGCAAACAGGGCGCCTACTGCCAGATCTTCCCCTTCCTTAGCTACCCATATAAGCTTCCCTGCACTGTCGGCAGAAAGTTCCTGATTGGCTTTTTCGGTTTCGATTTCACAGAGCGGCTCGTCAAGTGCTACCATACTACCATCCGGCTTGAGCCATTTGGAAAAAGTGACGCTACTAATTGATTCACCCAGATTGGGGATTTTCAGTTCAATGACTGGCATTTTATTAACGATGTACGATGAATGTATGAATGATAAACATTGGGTGGGGTCACTTCATCTTCTGCCGGGATGAAGAAAATCGGGCAAAAGTAGCAGTTTACAAACAATACTAGGTTGGAACAAAATGTTGGCGCGCTGGTTCAGACCGATTATTTTTTTCCTTTAGAACCGATGTAATCAAATTTGAGCAAGAGGCCCTCCCCTTGTTTTCCTTCGCTACTCAGTAAAAGGTTGCCAGCAGGATCAAAAGAGATTCCCTCCGGTTGTGGAAGTAGTTTTTTATCCAGGCGCTGTGCAAACTTGACCTTTCCTGTTTTGTAATCTACCACCACCAGACGTTTCAATGCTGTGGAGATCACATAAAGGTCGCCCGTAAACGGATGAACCGCCAAGCCCGAAGGACTGAAGTAATCATGCTTTTCTGTATCCCCATAAGGAACCAATCGGTTTATGTCTTCCGGATCGATGGTGTATACAGGAGCTTCTGCTAAAGTTTTTGTTTTCAAATCGAAGGCGTAAATGCCTCGCAGATAAAGGCTGTCCGGATTTTCTTTACAGGCCAGCAAAAGCGAATTACGCCAGGGGTCATAGGCCAGACCTTCCACATCATTGGTCTTGTTCAGTTGGGTTTTGAACTCTTCCACTTTGGGTGGCATATTTTCCCACTTGGTAATTTCATACAGATCGCCATTGCTTTTGGCCGCCCAAATGGCTTTTCCGACCATTTCTATGCCTTCAAAATCTCCTTTTTCCCGAAATAAAACACTTTTATAAACCCTGCCCCCCTCATTCCCGTCCATAAAAAAAATCTCCCCGCGCTCATCAGAAATGGCGATATAAAAACCTGCTTTATCTGTCTGGCTAAGCCCTGAAATTTCTTTGAGGGCTTCGCTCACAATATTAATAGTCAGTGAAGGATTTTCCAGATCATAAGGTATGGAGTCACTGACCAAAGCAAAATCAGGCATGGGCGCAGGAACAGATACCTGGGCATTACAAAAACAAAAAACCAGGGCAGAAAAAATCAAGCCCAGGCTAAGCGAAAGTAGTTTGTGCATGTTTATGGATTGATTATTGCCCGATAAGCCTCAGGCTGGAAGTAGAACGAAGTACTGGCTTGTAAAAGTTTACGATGAATGCATGAAATTCAAACAGGCAGCCGGTCATTCTGAAAAAACTTCGATCGCGTGCGTTTCTACCACCAGATCTGTGAATTTACCTTTGTACTGCGTCGCGCGCACAACGTGATTGTCAATCCAGTGGTAGTTGCCTCCACGGGGCTTCCCGAATAATATTCCATGGTATTTGAATCCATGCTGATTGAGCCAGGCTTCGGTGACGGGTCGGTGGGCCTCCGTGCGACTGGTAAAAAAGAAAATGATGTGGCCCTCATCAAACCAACGGTTGAGTGTTTCGAGTGCATCCGGATAAGGTGCCACCAAGCCCATTCTTTCGGGTTCTTCGTTCGGCACATCGTCGCAAACCGTACCGTCAATGTCAATCAGGTAATTTTTTACGTGAGCAGGAAGTTTCGGGCTAATGCGTTGGCCATTTTCATCAAAAGCCTCCTGAAGTGTCGTTTGCATGGTTGCGTAATTTTATCTCCTTACTCCAACAAAGACTTGGTAGAGATGTTGTTATCAAATCATCCAAAAAATCAAAAACTAAATCCAACAGAAGCCTGGATCGTAAAATTCTGATCCTTGTCGTCGCGATAAATCAAATCCTTGTTGTTCTCCACTTTTGACTTGGAAAGATCGGCGTCGTTGTTTGTGAGGTCTGACAGACCATACTGTACTCTTCCAGTGATATACAAGGCCTGGCTGATGTAGAAGGATATGCCCCCTACCAGGCCATAATCCAGGGCATTGTATAAACGGGCTTTACGCTCCGGAAAATCATAATAAGCGCCCAGAGTTTCGGGGGTTTCAGAAATAAAACCATCCACTTTGATACTTAAAAGCATTTCATCATTGGACTTTGAAGAACCTGCACCTGCCGCGTCTCTTCGGTAATTATGATTGAGGTTGAAATTCAATTCTGTGTCTGCTTGGTTGGGATTGATATATGCATTGTTGCCCAAGCTGGTTTTCCCGGAATAACGCAACGAGCCCTCTCCTACCGACTGCACCAGAAGACCAGCATAAGCACCGCCGGAGATTTCGAATTTTCCAAATCTTCCATAAGCCATCACTGGAAGATCGATGTAAGAGTTATTTAGATTGATGAGGTAGCGGGAAGTACCACGGGTAAGGACGCTGCCCATGGAATGCTTGAAAATCCGATAAGACTGCCCTTCAAAGGTATACTTAGCACCGCGCTTGGAGTAAAGCAACTCACCTCGAAGCCCAAAATTATCTGTGAATTTGTAGGCTAAAGTCATCCCAATGTGAAAGCCCACTGTATTTTTCCATGTTTCCAGATCCGCTCCTGCATCATTTGTTTCAGAAGGTCCAATGATTCTGGCAAAATTCAGCCCTGTTTTAAAACCATATTTGAGCTGGGCATGTGCCGAAAATGTACCTGACAATAAGAAGAGAACCAATACGTGCCTGAAAGTAATGTTTATTTGTGTTGCCATTTTCCGTGTAAATAATTGAAAATCAGATGAAAAATTGAATGTTTTGGTCTGACTACGCGCTGTGCTATCCGGCAGACTGTTCTTGTGAACCTTTGCAGCCTTGATTTTGGAAAGCCAAAAGTACAGCATTCTGAAAACCTCCAGCGTGTTACCTTTGCATCCTCGAACGACCGACCCCAATTTTGTGCTGCCAACATACCTTAACCTCCACAGCTTTTAACCACTGGTTCATTAGATAAAGAGGTTTCTCTGCTTTCACATCACTAATCTATTTTTCTATGAAAAACTGGCCTCTCTGGGAAATATTCATCCGTTCCAAACAAGGACTTAGCCACAAACACGTGGGCAGTCTGCACGCTGCCGATGCTCAAATGGCTTTGGAAAATGCCCGGGATGTATATTGCCGTCGCAATGAAGGCATCAGCATCTGGGTGGTTGAATCCACGCATATCCACGCTTCGACGGAAGATGCGGCGGCATTTTTTGATCCTTCCAACGATAAGGTGTATCGACACCCCACTTTTTATGAGCTGCCCGATGCAGTGAAACACATGTAAGATGCGCCACAATTACTTACTGGCTATTTTGGTCGTAGTGGCAACTGCATGCCATGACCTGCCCAGGCCACTGCCACCCACCCCTACGCCATTTGATTATCAGGCCCCTGAGAATTTCCCACCTTTTCATGACCCGGGAGACAATCAGACCACCCTGGAAGGCATTGCATTGGGTCGCAAACTTTTTTATGATCCGATCTTATCAGGAGATAATACGATCGCCTGTGCCGATTGTCACCGGCAGGAAAATGCGTTCACCGATCCAAGACGTTTTAGTGTAGGCATTGATGGAATCGCAGGAAAGCGAAATTCCATGAGCCTGACGGATATCGCCTGGCAGCACCGCCTTTTCTGGGATGGGCGTGCAGAAGGCCTCGAAGATCAGGCATTACGCCCGATCAAAGACCCTATCGAAATGCACGAAACCATGGCTAACCTGGTGCCTGAACTCCAGGCGATCCCGGAATATACCGAAATGTTTTGGCGGGCTTTTGGCACCGAGACCATAGATAGTGTGCTGATCGCTAAGGCTTTATCGCAGTTTGAACGAACCTTGATTTCCTTTGATTCGAAGTATGATCGCTGGAAACTTGGTTTGGATTCACTCGATAAATCAGAGATGCTGGGTATGGCAATTTTTAGGGATCCTAATCGGGGGGGCTGTGAGAAATGTCATTCCTTTGGTGCGGTTTTTAGTGATTTTCAATTCAAAAATAATGGTTTGGACAGTATCCCAACCGACCCTGGTCGTTTTGCAATTTCCGGCATCCCTTCAGAAACCGGCGCTTTCAAAATTCCTTCCATGCGCAACGTGGAATACACCGCTCCTTATATGAGCGATGGCCGCTTTGCTACCCTGGAAGAGGTCATGGAGTTTTATAATACCGGCTTTCACCTAGGCCCTTACACGGATCCTGCGATGTTCACTTTGGTAAAAGGCCGGCTGAGCACTAAAGACAAAGCCGATGTCATTGCTTTTTTGAAAACGCTATCCGAGCCTGAATTTTTGACGAACCCAGCCTTTAGCAAGCCGCAGTAAGTCGAAGCGAGCACGATGTATAAGTGATCCATAAGGTATACAAGCTGAAACATGAGCCACCCCGAACTTTGCGGGGTGGCTCATTTCTTTTTAGGGTCAAAAGGTGCGTAGAGCCGATTTCAAAATTCGGGAGGATTCATGTTTTTATATTTTTGGGAAAACAGGCGCTTTAAATTTACTCCAGATTTACATAAACTTCACATAAGTCATTGATATCAAACAACTTAATCAAGACTTAAACTACGAGGGCCATCCGTCTGGAAAGTGCCGTTCTACTTTTGCTGCGTGAAATAAACAGCGTTTAAAATCCATTCAGTTGGCATCGCTTTCAAAATACTTGCTCATTCCTGAGTACGCAGTTTCCAACCATATCTGACTTTTTTCACACCAAACTTTTTTATCTATGAAGGTTAAATACCTCTCCTTCAGGGGCATTTGCTATGCCCTTGCACTTACCCTCATGTCCGTGATGTCCGCCAACGCCCAGCGCGTGAACGGAGTGGTTACGGATGCTGAAACCAACGAATTTTTGCCTGGTGCTACAATTGCTGTAAAAAATGCTGGTCGGGGTACGGCCGCAGACAGCGAGGGCAAATTCACCATTGATGCCCGCATAGGCGAAGTATTGATTGTTTCTTTGATCGGTTATGGCCCGCAAACGTTAGAAGTAGGCGCCTCCACTTCTTTAAACATCGCTCTGGTTCCAGACAATAAGCTGGAAGAAATCATTGTGACCGCCCTGGGCATTAGCCGGGAGAAAAAATCCCTTGGTTATTCTGCGCAAGAGGTAAAAGGCGAAGACCTGACCAAAGCCCGCGAAACAAACATCATCAACTCCCTCTCGGGTAAAGTCGCTGGTGTCACCATTGTAGGCAACCCATCAGGTATCGGTTCTTCTTCCCGTATCACCATTCGTGGCGAGCGTTCTTTAAACATCAGCCGCAACCAACCTCTGTTTGTAGTCGATGGTGTACCTATTTCTAATGAATCACGTGGTTCATCCGGAAGCAGCTATCAAGAGGCTGACTATGGTAATGGTGCAGGTTTTGTGAATCCTGACGACGTAGCATCAATCACCGTGTTGAAAGGTGCAAGTGCAGCCGCATTGTATGGCTCACGCGCCAACAACGGTGTAATTTTGATTACCACAAAAACTGGCAAAGCCACCAAAGGCGTTGGAGTCTCAGTAAATTCGACCGTTTCTTTTGAAAATGTGTTGCGCCTGCCTGATTACCAAAACAAATATGGTCAGGGACTTGGAGGCTCCTTTGAATTCAAAGATGGCGGCGGAGGCGGTGTTGCTGATGGAGTAGATGAAAACTGGGGACCCAAATTAGATGGCCAACTGCTTCCACAGTTTGACTCTCCAACGTCCAATGGCTTTCGTGGTGGTGATGTTGGCAATACCTTTACGAACATCGGACCAGTTGATCTAGCCGCGCAGCTGGCTGCACGGGGTAGCATTACAGCAACCCCCTGGATAGCTCGCCCGGATAACATCAAAGATTTTTTTGAAACAGGTGTTACTCAAACGCACAACGTTGCCCTTACCGGCAGCAACCCGAATGGCGATTTTCGCTTGTCGTACACCTGGCTTGATCAGGTCGGTACCGTTCCAAATACAGATTTAAAACGCAATACCCTTTCATTTGCAGGTGGATACAATCTAAGCCCAAAATTGAAAGTTCGTACTGCAATTAACTACCTGACCAACAAAAGTGCGAACCGCCCAAACCTCAGCTACGGTACAGAAAACATCATGTACCTACTCAATTGCTGGATGGGCCGTCAAGTGGATTTGTCCTCTTTGCGCAATTATTGGCAGGCTGGTCGCGAAGGCTTGAACCAATACAATTTCAACTATAATTACCACGACAATCCATACTTTGGCCTGTATGAAAACACCAATAGCCAGGATATCAACCGTGTCTATGGGAACGTCTCCTTGACGTATGACCTGACGGATGATCTGAGCTTAATGGTTCGGGCCGGCACCGACGCAAGCAATGAGTTTCGGGCCCGCCGCCGTGCTTACAGCACCCAGCGTTTCCAGCGTGGCAGCTACCGGGAAGAGCGCATTGGATTCACTGAACTCAACACGGATTTCCTGTTGAATTACAAAAAAGCGCTGAACAAACAGTTTGACCTGAACCTGGGTCTTGGCGGCAATGCGATGCGCCAAACCGGTCGTTTTTCTGACGTAATTGCACCTGAACTTGCCGTACCGGGTATCTATACCCTGAGCAACTCCCGCGTAGCGTTGCAAAACCTCAGCAGCACACCCTTTACAGAAAAGCAGATCAACTCCCTGTACGCTACAGGTCAATTGGGTTTCAACAACTACCTTTTTCTGGACGTATCTGCACGCAATGACTGGTCCAGCACCTTGCCCTCCGACTCTCGCAGCTATTTGTACTATGCAGCGAACGTGAGCGCCGTATTGACCGACGCCTTTAAAATCAAGTCGGATGTTTTATCTTTTGCGAAACTCCGTTTTGGCGTCGCACAGGTGGGTAACGATACAGATCCTTATCAACTGGCAACCACCTATGCGGCACAACAAGCCGTTTTAGGCAACCCTTCCTACAGTGAATCCAGCGTATTGGTCAATGCCGATTTGAAGCCTGAAATCAGTACTTCGATCGAAACCGGGTTTGATGCGCGATTCTTCCACAATCGTGTTGGACTTGACTTTACGTATTACAACACCCAAAGTAAAAACCAGATTCTTCCTATTCCATTGACTGGAACCTCTGGCTACAGTGCGCGTATCATCAATGCAGGTTTGATCGAAAACCAAGGCATGGAGGTGACTTTGAACATCACGCCAATTCGAAAGCGCAATTTCTCCTGGGACATCGCCCTGAACTTCTCGCGCAATCGCAGTGAAGTCAAAGAACTTTTTGTTGATCCTGTTTCTGGACAAAAAGTAAGCAATTATGTGCTGGCTTCGCGCTATGTAACGGTTGAGGCCCGCGTAGGTGAGCAGATGGGTAACATGTATGGCATCGGCTATGCACGCGTCAGCAGCGATCCGAATGACAAATACTATGACCCAACCGGAGCGAATGTGGGCAAGGTGGTGTACAATTCTGCGGGCAAACCCATCGGCACTTCAAGCCGTGTCCTGCTTGGCAATTACAACCCGGATTGGCTGGGTGGCATTGGCAACACCTTCACTTACAAAGGTTTGTCTTTAGGTGTATTGTTCGACGTGCGTTCAGGTGGTAAAGTGTACTCCCACACGCAAACGGTGGGCCGTGAAGGTGGTATCATCAGCGAAACCCTGGAAGGTCGCGCTGATGGCTATGATCTGAATGTTGAAGGAAATGGTGTGATTGGCGATGGCGTGGTGCTCAATGCCGATGGCAGCTTCAGCCCAAATGCTGTAAAACTCAGCGCTCGTGAATGGCATACCACCTACACCTTGGGCCGTGGTTTGATCGAAGGAGTGATGTATGACGCCTCTTTCACAAAACTTCGTGAAGTACGCCTCGGCTACACCCTCCCTAACAAATACCTGGGAAAATCATCGCTTCGCGACCTGAGCATCACCTTTGTAGGCCGCAACCTGGCGCTTTGGACTAAAGTACCACACATCGACCCTGAGACTTCCTCTAATGTTGGGGGTACCATCGTACCAGGTGTTGAATCTGTGGCACTGCCTTCTACCCGGAGCTGGGGCGTAAACTTAGGTTTCCGCTTCTAAAAATGGGTTGATTCGTTTATTGGGTCTATGAGGTTTATAAATCCCATCAACCCAATAAACTTTATCAACGCATCAACCTTTTCTTTTTTCATTCAAGCATTACAAACAATGAAATATACCTTTCTAAAATCGTTGACCATCCTGGGCTTCCTGGCTTTTTCTGCCAGCTGTACCAAAGATTTTGACGAAATCAATACCAACCCGAACGCCCCAACGGCGGTAAATTCTGGCCTGTTGTTGCCACAAATCCAGCGCGATATGATGAATACCTTGCTAGGCGAAACCTGGGGTATTGGCAATATTGTAATCCAGCACACGGCCAAAAACCAGTTTGTCAACGAGGACCGTTACCTCTGGGGCGAACTAAATGGAATCTGGAACAATGTGTACGACAACGCTCGCGACCTAAAAATCATCATCCAGCAAAGCGAGGCAAACGGCGAAAACAATTACAAAGCCGTTGCGCTCATCATGAAGTCATGGATGTTCTCTTTGGCTACCGATGCGTATGGTGATGTGCCTTATTCTGAAGCCATTAGCGCTAAAGAAGGCCAAAACTTTCCTAAATATGACGCTCAGGAAGATATCTACGCCGGCATTTTGAGCGATCTGAAAACGGCAAATGATCTTCTGGGAACCTCAAGTGAAGCCATTGCAGGTGATGTCATTTTCAAAGGTGATTACGCCACCAGCATCGCAAAATGGAAAAAACTCTCCAATTCCCTTCGTATCCGTGCGCTCATGCGTATTTCTCGCAAGCGTGATGTGAGTGCTGAGCTTCGTGCTATTGTGGAAAACCCTGCTGCTTACCCGATTTTTGAAAGCAATGCGGACAATGCAGTGTATACCTATGCGACTTCATCACCAGATCAGTTCCCACTTTTTTCTTCGCGTATTGGTTCCTTCAATGAGTTCCGTGCCAGCAAAACTTTGCTTGACACACTTCAAACTTTGGCCGATCCACGTATGAAAGTTTTCTTCCGCGGAACGCCTGAAACGGAAAATTCAGCCAACCCGGTTTTCGCGGGCATTCCAAATGGCTTGAACGACGTCGATGCGCTGCAGTATAATGGTGGTCCACAGTTTCAGTCGCGTATTGGTAGCACGTATTTTGAACTAGCAAACACTCCAAACGGTCTTTCAATTGCAAAAGGCGTGATTATGACCTACGCTGAGCTACAGTTCCTGCTGGCTGAAGCCGCTGAAAAAGGGCTGATTTCTGGCGATGCTAAAGCCTACTACGAGAATGGTGTAAATGGTTCTTTCCAATTTTATGGATTGACAACACCAGCAGGCTACCTCAATCTTCAGGAAACAGCATACGCAGGCACCCAACAGGAGAAACTGGCTAAAATTGGATTCCAGAAATGGATCTCCTTATATTTTCAGGGCCTGGAGGCATGGTTTGACTGGCGTCGTACGGGCATTCCAGCCCTTACACCTGGTATTTCCAACCAGAACAACAACCTGATTCCGGTTCGTTTCCGCTACCCGATCATCGAGCAGGCACTGAATGCCGAAAGCCGCAAAGCAGCGGTGGATCGTCAGGGGCCAGATGATTTGAACACTAAGATGTGGCATTTGAAATAAGACGGCCAAAACCTTTGAACCATTAAATTCAGAACGCCGGGGCATTTGCTCCGGCGTTTTTTATAACCCTACCTAAAACACCTTAATCCAAACTTAATCTCCCATTTAGCCCTTTTTGATGTCCATTAGTACCGATGAAACAATAAACTGGAGATAGAGAAGAACGAGACCGGCAAAAAGGTAGTCGTTGAGACCATCAATGCCATAATATTGTTGCGTTTGCCCTGGGCAAGGAGCTTAACAGGTATTTTCTTGTCATTTTGGACACTTTCTTGCAGGAAAAACGCAGGAGAGGGTAACACCCTCGAGCCAAAGGAATGGTTTGAAACCTATGAGGAATTAAGAGCCCTCTTAGGTTTTTTTAGTTTTTTGACCAATGCGGACCTTTAAATTTACACAAAAACTACATAAAGATCACATAAGTCATTGATATCAAACAACTTAATCAAGACTTAAACTACGAGGGCCATCCGTCTGGAAAGTGCCGTTCTACTTTTGCTGCGTGAAATAAACAGCGTTTAAAATCCATTCAGTTGGCATCGCTTTTTAAAACACTGGTTCATTCCCGAACACGCAGTTTCCAACCTAATCTGACTTTTTTCACACCAAACTTTTTTATCTATGAAGGTTAAATACCTCTCCTTCAGGGGCATTTGCTATGCCCTTGCACTTACCCTCATGTCCGTGATGTCCGCCAACGCCCAGCGCGTTTATGGTGTTGTTACGGATGCTGAAACCAGTGAATTTTTGCCTGGAGCAACGATTGCAGTTCAGAATGCTGGTCGTGGCACTTCGGCCGATGCAGATGGAAAATTCAACCTTGATGCACGGAAAGGCGACATTCTAATGGTTTCTTTTGTGGGCTATGCACCACAATCCATTACGGTCGCTGACGAAACGTTTATCGCCATCAAGCTTGCTCCTTCCAATTTACTGGAAGAAGTTACGATTGCAGCACTTGGAATAAACAAAGAAAAGGCCAAGGTCGGGTACGCTGTACAAGACGTAAAGGGTTCTGATCTTTTGAAAGCCCGCGAACCGAACGCCATCAACTCGCTGGCAGGTAAGGTAGCTGGTCTAACGGTGGGTGCATCGCCTGAACTTTTGGGTGCTCCCAACCTTAGCCTCCGCGGTTCTAACCCGATTTTTGTAGTCGACGGTGTGCCCGTTAACTCCGACACCTGGAACATCAGCGCAGACGATATCGAGACCTTTACAGTGTTGAAAGGCCCTGCAGCTGCTGCCCTTTATGGCTTCCGTTCCAAAGACGGTGTGATCATGATCACAACTAAAAAAGGTACTACTGACAAGCGCGGCGTTAGTGTTGAATTCAACACCAGCCAAATGATTGAACAAGGCTTCAATGCCATTCCAAATGTAAACTTCGAGTATGGCCCAGGCGACCACGGTCGCTATGCATTCGTGGACGGCCGCGGTAATGGTACAAATGATGGAGACTACGACATTTGGGGACCGCGTTTTGAGGGTCAATTGATTCCACAATATGATAGCCCTGTCGATCCGGTTACTGGTGTTCGTCAAGGAACGCCTTGGGTAGCTCGTGGCACTAATAATCTGGAGCGCTTCCTTCGCCCAGGGGTTCAGTCAAACAACAGCATTGCCGTGAGCACGTCTACCGATAAAATGGACATGCGCTTTAGCACCTCTTACAACTACCAAGGCGGGATGGTGCCAAACACCCAACTGAATGTTGCTAACTTCAACGTTTACAATGGCTTGAAGATCAGCAAGAACGTAAAATTGGAATCCA
The DNA here is from genome assembly GCA_044350425.1 of Saprospiraceae bacterium. Lineage (GTDB taxonomy): Bacteria > Bacteroidota > Bacteroidia > Chitinophagales > Saprospiraceae > M3007. Next base: position 17,489 of record JBILHS010000073.1, read on the forward strand.
ACCTGAACTACAATCGTCAGTTTACGGACAACATCCCGGATGTGCAATATGGTCCTAACTCCATGATCTACAACATCATCTTATGGGGTGGTGCAGACTGGGATGTGGATCAGATGAAGAACTACTGGCAGCCAGGCAAAGAAGGTGTTCAGCAGATCTACGCTGAATACCAGCGTTACAACAACCCGCACTTCCTTGCACAAGAATGGCTTCGTGGCCACCAAAAGACCGACGTTTACGGTCAGACCGCCCTGTCCTGGAAAATTGCGCAAGGCCTGGAGTTCAAAGCTCGTACTGCGATTACTACATACGACCTGTTCCGCAACGAAAAATTCCCATACTCTGCAACTGTGTATGGTCGTGAAGAAGCACGTGGTGACTACCGTGAAGACAAGCGTACACTTTTCGAAAACAATACCGACGTATACCTGAATTTTGACCGTCGTTTGAGCGATGCATTCACGGTAAATGCACTGGTAGGTGGTAACCTTCGCAGCTTCAACTACGAATCTAACTACACCACGACCAATTACCTGAATGTACCAGGTCTTTACTCCTTCTCTAACACTGCTAACCCATTGTATGCGAGCAACTACCGCTCCAAAATGCAGGTTCAAAGCGGTTACTATTCTGTAGATTTTGGCATCAAGTCGTTCCTGTTCCTTTCCCATACAGGCCGTGTAGACCACCTATCAACATTGCCTAAGGCAAACAACACGTTCTACTACCCAAGTGCCGGCGCCAGCTTGTTGATCTCCCAACTGGTAGATCTTGGCCCTGTATCTTTCCTGAAATTGCGCGGCTCTTATGCCAACGTAAAAGAGGCTTTGACACAGCGTTACATTGGCGCTACGCCAGCGGATGCGTACCCACTTGGATACGGCTCATACTACTCTTCTTCTTACGACGGCCCATCTTACTCTAACGCTTCAGCGTATAACTCTCCGTTGGTGTACAACAACCAGCCTGGTTCTTACTACACCAACACCATTGCAAACGCTGACCTTCAGCCGTCTTCCCGTACCAACTACGAAGGTGGTTTGGAAGCAAAATTCATGAAAAACCGCATCGGTCTTGACCTTACTTATTTCCAGTACATAGACGGTCCACAAATCTTTGCGCAACCCATTTCTGAAGCTTCCGGCTACACCAGCCAGTTGATCAACGCGGTAAAGACCAAGAAATCCGGCTGGGAGATTGCATTGACCGGCTCACCATTGAAAAACAAAAATGGTTTGTCATGGGATGTAATGGTAAACTGGAGCACATTCCAGGAAACATTGGAAGAGCTTCCTGAAGGTACCGATGTGATCAACCGTTTCTTCCGCAAGGGAGATCGTTTGGATAAATACTACGACTCAGCTCCAATCCGCGACCAGAGTGGCAACTATATCAATGATGCGAGTGGTCGCCCAATTGTAAATCCCGTTCCACAACTCCTCGGCTATTCCAACCCGGACTGGGTTTGGGCTGTAAACAACAAGGTCTCTTATAAAAATCTGGCTTTAAGCTTTCAGTTTGATGGTCGCGTAGGTGGTGTAATTACCAACTACGTACAGCGTCAGACATTCCGTGGCGGCCGTAATGCCCTCACAACAGAAGGTGCGATGGGAGAAGCCCGTTACCAGGACTGGCTCAACCAAAAAGCTGGCAATTATACCAACCCGCAGGTAAATGGCAACTGGGTAGGCGAAGGCGTCTCGCTGGTATCCGGAACTATCCTTTATGACCAGGCTGGTAACATTACGAATTACGACCAGTTGGAGTTTAAACCAAACACCACCAAAACTTTCCTTCAGGACTACATCAGCCGTTTGTACGCAACATCTGAGGCAAACCTGATGTCTAAAACATTTGCTAAGCTTCGCGAGGTGACCTTCACCTATGAAATGCCGGAAAACTGGTTCAAAGGCAATGGCTTGGTGCGTCGTGCAAGTGTTTCACTGGTAGGCCGTAACCTGCTTTATTTCGCTGAGAAAAAAGACATTGATCTGGATCAATACATTGGTTCAAACTACTCTGGTCTTCAATCTCCGACAGCAAAGCGCTACGGAATAAATTTGAACATCACTTTCTAATTTTAAAATGAACAATAAACGATGGACTATGATCCTGTGGGCATTCCGCGATCATCGTTCATCGTTTCAAAAAAATTGACAATGAAGCATTTAAAATATATCATCTCTGTCTTTCTCCTCGTGGTAGCTGCCAATAGTTGCCAGAAATTCGACGATCTGGAGGCTGATCCTAACCGTTCTACCACAGTTCCGCCTTCGCTCGTTTTGCGTGGCATTTTGGTGGACATGTACAAAGCCCCATGGAGTGCCGAGCAGCGCTGGAACCAATACTGGTGTTCTAATTACGCCTACTATGACACCAATGAATACTGGACCGGCAGTGCAAGCCTGAACTACACTACGTTGAAAAACGTACAAAAAATGGAAGAAGAAGCCGCACGTATCGGTCTTCCAGCTGTAAACGCATACAGCGCTTTAGGAAAGTTATTCCGTGCCTATTTCTACTATGACATGACCATGAAAGTGGGCGACATTCCACTTTCACAGGCCTTGCAGAGCTCAGAAAACACAGCACCGGCTTATGATACCCAAAAAGAGGTGTTTAAACAGATCCTTAGCTGGTTGGAGGATGCCAATACTGACCTGGGTGCGAGAATCGCTGCCTCTGATAACACACTTGCTGGCGACATCTACTTCAACGGTGATCTTCGCAAATGGCAGAAAGCTGTGAATGCTTTCAAATTGCGCGTTTTGGCACAATTGAGCAAGAAGGACGCTGATGCGGACCTGAATATCAAGGCTGAATTTAACAAAATGCTTGGCGATGCAGCGAAATACCCGTTCCTGGGTGGCAACTCCGACAACCTTCAGTTCACCTTCAACAGTGTAACGGACAAGTATCCGTTCAGTCCGGACAACTTTGGTTTTTACGCAGACCGGTACAATACTTCAGCTTCTTATGTAAGCACTTTGGCTTCTTTGGAAGATCCACGTGTTTTTGTAGTGGCTGAGCCAGCTCCAGCTCAATTGGCTGCCGGTTTGACTGCTGCTGACTTTGCTGCTTATGTTGGTGCCCCTTCTGATGAAGATCTGAGCACCATGGCCACCAAAGTACAGGGTGGTATTTACTCTCGTATCAGTAAAGCACGCTACTTCAGCAACTATGCTGCGGAGCCAAGCATCCAGATCGGTTACCCTGAAATGTGCTTTAACATTGCAGAAGGCATCAACCGTGGCTGGGCTACAGGTGATGCAAAATCATGGTATGACAAAGGCGTCACTGCCAGCATGAACTTCTACGACATTACAGATGCCGCTGCCATTGCTACTTATTTGAGTGCTGCAAAAACAGGCTACAAAGGCAATAATGCAGATGGCCTGGCCCAAATCCTGGTACAGAAATACCTGGCATTGGCACAGCACTCCGGACTGGAAGGCTACTACAACTGGCGCCGCACCAACACCCCTGTATTCTACCAGGGCGGACCTGGAACAGGCAACTCTGGTGTAATTCCACGTCGTTTCCAGTATCCTACAAACGAACTTAACAACAATACTGTAAACTACAATACAGCCTTGTCCCGCCAGTTTGGAAACACAGACGACAATATCAACGACGAACTTTGGATTGTGAAGTAAACATTCGTCCAAACTACTAAAATCAGAACGCCGGGGCAACAGCTCCGGCGTTTTTTATTCCCCCAATACCTTAATCCAAACTTAACCCTGCTTTTTTATTCTTCTGGACCACAAGCCCAACCTTTGCGGTGAAATCACTGCAAGACCATTTCACATCGCGTACATAGAACTTCATACAATACTTTGGTTAGAGGAAAACGGCGAAATGCCGTTTTCCTCTCTTTTAAAATGAAAAAATGACGAATCAAACGATATCTAAGGTCCTTTCCATTTTCCGTCAACGCGGTCATGAAGCTTATCACGGGGAGCCCGTAAGCCAAATTGAACACGCCGTACAAACTGCCGAACTGGCTAAAGAAGACCACCCCAATGACCCCGAATTTATTCTTGCTGCCTTTCTGCACGATTTTGGACACCTGTGTGAAACTGATCTGGGCGATATGGATGGATACGGCACCTGGGACCATGAAGAAGTGGGCGCCCGCACACTGAAAAGCCTTGGGTTTTCTGAAAAGATCACCCGCTTGGTCGAAAATCATGTGTACGCCAAACGCTATCTGGTCAGCACAGACCCAATGTACTTCGCTGATCTGTCGCCGGCGAGTAAAATTACCCTGATCAAACAAGGTGGATTGCTCTCAGTGCAGGAGAAGCAGGATTTTGAACAGGATCCCCTGTTCGAGCTTCATATCGCCTTGCGCAGGCTGGATGAAAAAGCTAAAATAGTCGGCCAACCTGTGCCTGATCTGAGTTGGCTGGAGGTTTTGATGCAGGAGCATTTCAATAAATCCGCACGATCATGATCGCTCAAATAAAAAACAAGGTCTTTTCGAAAATACACTCCGAAAATCTGGTTTACAATACCTGCTGGGAAGACCCGCGTTGTGATCGGGAGCTGCTCCAAATGGATGCAAACAGTCGGGTGGTCATGCTCACCTCCGCCGGTTGCAATGCACTCGACTACCTGCTGGACGATCCGCAGTCTATGGATTGTGTGGATATGAATCCACGGCAAAATGCACTGCTCGATCTAAAATCAGCCTTGATCCAATATGGAGATCATGCCACTTTATTTGACTTTTTTGGCACCGGAAAACACGAGGACGCTGAAGATATCTTCGAGGATATACTGAACCCCCATCTGGACGACTATTCGAAAAAATATTGGGCAAACAACCTTCATTTCTTTAGCGGAACAGGATTTCGCAAGAGTTTTTATTGGTATGGCAGTGCCGGATCAGCGGCTTTTCTGGTTAAAACTGTTTTAGAGACCAACCCAAAAACCAGGAAACTTGTGCATCAGCTTTTCGAATGTAAAGACCTTGAAGCTCAGCAGGAACTGTATGCCCGCCTGGAACCCCGTTTGATCAATACCTTCACTTCGTGGTTGTTCAACCGCCATGTTTTCCAGAGTATGCTGGGCGTGCCGGAGGCGCAACAAAACCTGGCCAGGCTGACCTATAAAAACGGCATGGCAGGTTATGTGCAACAGTGCTTTCGAAAAGTATTTACTGAGATCAGTGTGACAGACAATTACTTTTGGAAAGTTTACCTTTTGGGTGAATACTCGGAAGATTGTTGTCCGAACTATCTGAATAAAGTGCATTTTGAGACCTTGAGAGACCGGGTTGGACGCATTAAAACGCACACTTCCACCCTGAGTCAATTCCTGCAGGATCACCCGGGGAAATACACCCACTTTGTACTGCTGGACCATCAGGACTGGATGGCGGCACACAACCTGCCTGCCTTGCGTGAAGAGTGGCAATTGATTTTGCAGAATAGTGCCCCAAATGCCAGAATTCTGATGCGTTCGGCTGCGATCCAAGTGGATTTTATTCCTGAATTTGTCTTTCAAAAAGTTAAGTTTGACGCATCCAAAGCCAGCGCAACCGCGCAATTTGACCGGGTGGGCACCTACGCAAGCGTCCTATTTGGAGCAGTAAACTAAAAACCCTATGGAAATCACTGGACCACAACAGGAACTTGAAAGCGCGCAAGTAGCAAAAATCCGGAATTATTATCAAATGCATGCCAGCCTGTATCAGGCTACACGCTGGTCCTTTCTGTTTGGCCGAAAATCACTTTTGCGTCTGCTGAATCTGCCCATGTTATGCGACAAAACCGTGCTGGAAGTAGGATGTGGTACGGGATTCAATTTGTCCAGACTGGCAAAATTCCACTTGAATCTGCGGCTTATCGGCATTGACATTTCCCCTGAAATGCTGCGTATTGCGTCCAAGCGGCTGGAAAGCCATTCCCGCCGCGTGCTTTTTCTGGAAAGATCCTATGAGCCAGGCAACTGGAAATTGCCTGCAAAGCCAGATGTTATCCTCTTCTCCTACTGCCTGACCATGATCAATCCAGGCTGGGAGGAGATGCTGCAAAGAGCCTACGATGATCTGGAGGAGGGTGGTCTGATCGCCGTTGTAGACTTTCATGACTCACCCTACAGATCTTTTCAACGTTGGATGGGATATAACCACGTCCGGATGGACAACCATCTGCTCCCGGTTCTGAAAAAGCACTTTACGTCCATGCAGCTGGAAGTTCACCAGTCCTATGGAGGCCTATGGAGTTACTTCCTGTTTGTGGGGAGAAAGTAGTCTGGTGAGCATTCTTCAGACACACACTATTCCTTTACCGCTGTTTTCTTTTTGTCCTTGGGTGCCTGCTTGGTCTTAAGCGCCTTCACGCTGCTTTTTTCGTTCGACTCCGTGGATTTAAGCTGGTCCTCTGTGGTAATGATTGCCCTGAATTTTGAAGTTCCCTTAATGGCTTCCTTTGCCGATTTTTTGGCCGCCTTATTTGCAGCTTTCATGTTTGTCTTTGCAAGTTTGTGCTCTATCAATTTGATTTTGTAGGCGAATTTAGCAATTTTGGCCGCCGCCAATAATCGTTTAAGGTCGGTTTTATCTCCTTGCTCCTTCCAGGCATGCTCCCACGCAGCATCCTTTTTTTTGTAGGATTCCAAAGCCTTTTCAACATTTTTCGCTGCTGCGGCAACCTTACTTTGGAGTACATCTGATGGAGCCGTTTTAATGACCGCTTCTTTTTTGTTGCTAAGCGCCTTTTCTTTCATATTGTCGTGCATAATTGTTTGTTAAAAATTAGGGCACAATTTTTCCAAAATTAACTCAGACTTAATGTTAAGTTTACCTGCAATTGATAAACTTAACATTTGATATCTTTTGCGTTAAAAACGCATGGCTAAGCTTGCAAACACAGACCGACCATATCCATTCACACCTGAACCATGGGTCCTGTAGTCCTGATTAAACAGATTCAGTGCAGAAACCCGGAATCCGATGCAATGCCATGTATATCCTGCTTGCAAATTGAGCACCTTCCAACCGGGTGTTCCACCTGTTGGAATCCTATTGTCCTCCGTATCTCCTTTGGCCAATCGCGCCTGCGTGCCAGCAGCTAAAACCTCAGCCCCCAATGACCATTCCCCAGTGTTATAATCCAAAGCCAAGCGCCCAAATACCGGCGGTATACGCCGAAGCGGTTCCTTTGCCGTTACATTCTGACCATAAGTATAGGTCATTGTCCCCTGGGCCGACCAATGCCGTGCGATCGAAAAGGTCCAGGCGGTCTCTACACCTTGAATGTAAGCCTGACTGGTATTGTCTTTCTGATAAAGCGGATAGCCCTGCATCGTTTGTGTATCCTGTTTGATCCGGGTGATCAGGTTACGCAGTGTATTCCGATAGACATAAAGCTCCCCTTTCAACCGACTGGATTGGAACTTATATCCAAGCTGAGCATTGAGCGTACTTTCTGGCTTTAACCCGTAATTAGGTGTTTCAAAACGAAAGTCTACAATACCCAGCGTGCCGAGATCATCCAGGTTGGGTGCGCGGAAACCTGAATTGAGGGAGGCAAATAAATTGGAGTGGCCGTTCAATTTGTATAAAACTGCCAAATTACCCACCAAGGCGGAAGGCTTTAATTTGGCAGCACCGATCGTTTCGTCTTTCACCTCGATGACAAAGGTATTCCATCTAGCTCCTGCGGTAAAATTCCAGTGCTTCAGATCCCATTCGTACAGCGAATAGGCGGCGAGGCTCATCATCGTCGCATCATTTGGATATAATCCGCGTTTAGAAGTAGCCAAACCTGTGTTTTGGTCCAGATCGGTTCGGGTGCTGTTGACCAGATCATAGTAAACTTCCACCCCGCTGTTGGCCGACCCATGTTTACCAAACACCTGGTTTATCTGTGCATTAGCACCCAGGGAACGGACCTGGTCGTTTTCGGTGCGCAAAAGAGATGAGCCGTTTTTGCGACTTTCCCGCCCTTCCTCGGTCTGATGTAAGGAAGTAGTGACACTCAGCGATTTCCAGACTCCATGATCCAGATTTTGTTCCAGCCGGGCATAACTCAGCACGCGACGCTGTGGCTCAAATTGATTGACCGCGAAATTTTCCAGTTGTACCTTGTGAAAAACGGGGACTTCATTTTGCCGCACATTTTGATGGACCAGGGTAAGTGTTGCACGGCGTGAAAGGGCAATTTTGCCTTTCAAATCAAAGTCCAGTTCGCGGTAACCGCTGGGGTCCTGGTGCCCGGTGGTATCTCCCCCAACCAGGTCGCCGAAATTTCGCCAGGTGAGGCCTCCACCCAAAGCGCTGCGGCGGGTGCTATGTTGTAATTCAGCTCTTGCAGTTTGTTCCATGCCTTGCGAAGCCCCCCGCAACAGAACGGCTCCGCCCCATTCGGACTTTTCAGAAAAATCTAAGGCTTTACTAAATGCCTGAATCGTCCCACCCAATGCATCCGAGCCGTACTGCACAGAACCACTGCCGCGCAGGGCTTCAATTTTTTCGAGTGAAAACAGGTCAATGGTATTGAAATATTGATTGGGACCGTAACGAAAGGTCGCATTGCTAAAGCGGATACCATCGATCAGGAGTAACGTTTGATTTCCTGTCAGACCACGAACAAAAGGGGAACCTCCGCCATGGTTTGTTTTTTGAACAAAAATACCCGGAACCGCAGTCAGGGCTTCTGGGGAAGTTCTTAACTGCCTCGTCTGCATGGTTTTTGCCTGAATAAGGTCAATCGCCTCCGGCGTATTAAAACGAGGCTTTGCACTGCGTTGTGCGGTGATCACCAACTCCACCAAGGTATGGCTTGTATCCACCAAAGATTGAGCTTGCATGGTATGAATCATGCAAATTGAAATCAGAAAAGAAGAAAAGCCTAACATGCGAATGCTCATAACGGATTGTTTTGCACGAAGGTAGCCTGGGCTAGATTAAGCTAAAATTAATACTTCACAATCACTTTACCTGAAAAAATAGGTTCAGTTTCATACCCTGCCGACCTTCGCGTTCAAACAGCATTCATGAAAGCATCTACTTTTCTACTTTTGGTAGCGCCCCTACTCTGGGCCGCCTGCCAATCTACTCAAAACACCCAAAAAACCTCCAGCAAGCGGACTATTTCCGCTCCTGCGGGCGACCGGTATTGCCAGATCAATCCCGAAGGCGAATCCATCATTCCCAATGGTCGAATTATCCGGCCAATGGGCAACACCATTCGTATCGCGCCACACCCTTATGGTTTGGCGCTTTCACCGGACGGTTCGGTAGCGGTAACCGCAAATTCTGGCAACCGGCCTTTTTCAATCACGATCCTGGAGGACCCAAACAGTGGCAAACCCAGGGTCCGGCAGGTACCCGAAGGCGCCCAGAATGATCCAAATCTTTTGGAGGACGTATTCATGGGTCTGGCAATCACCTCAGACAATCGCTCCGTTTGGGTGGCTGGCGGACAGTCCAATAAGGTTTTTCGGTATGACCTGAAGACCGGGGCAAAATTAGATTCGATCTTATGTGCTCAGCCAGACCATCCTGACGGTTATCTCGGTGACCTTGCACTGACCCGTAATGGCAACACCCTCTACATCTGTGATCAAAGTAATTTCAGGCTCCTGGTGGTAGATACCCGCACCCAAAAAGTGAAGCATTATATTTCGGTGGGTCGGTATCCTTTTGGTGTTACGCTCTCACCGGATGAAAAAACGGTTTACGTGGCCAATGTTGGAATGTTTGAGTACAGCCCGCTTAACAACCTGAAAGAGAACGATTTGAAAGGGACCGGAGCGGACTTTCCCACCTCAGCTTTCGGGTCCAAGGAAATGTTGGAAGGTTATAAAAAAGGTGGACTTGACGTTCCTGCACTGGGTGACCCCAATGTGCCGGAGTCATTCTCGGTATGGGCCGTAGATGTTTCGGGAAACACCCCAAAGGTGGCCCAGAAGATCAAAACAGGCTTTCTGGTGGGTGAAAAAATCGACGGTATTCCGGCTGTAGGTGGGGCAAGCCCCAATTCGCTGGTCGCCACGAATCAATTTGTATTTGTCAGCAATGGAAACAACGACTGCATATCAGTAATTGATCCGAAACAGGGCAAGGTAATTCAGGATATTTTTCTGAAACCGCTTCCGGAACTGGCTAAACATCGCGGAGTCATCCCTTTTGGACTAGCACTTTCACCGGATAAAAAGCGATTATATGTCGCAGAGGCCGGCATCAATGCAGTTGCCGTAATTGAAATTGCTGCTCCATCCGCTGCCAGCTCAGAATCAAAAAGCGTCGCTACGGTACTCGGCCACTTACCCGTTGGTTGGTTTCCATCGAAACTGGCGGTTTCCCCGGACGGCAAAAAACTCATCGTCGCCAATGCAAAAGGATATGGAAGTGGTCCAAACGGCGGATACACCTTCAAGGAAGGCCCGGAAGGCAGTTACATTGGCAATCTGATGCATGGTTCGGTGACTATGTTGGATATCCCTGTTGATACCGATTTACCCAAATGGACACGGCAGGTGTTGGACAATAATTATAAAGTTCAGGTGATCGAGGCTGCGACTTCGAGTCGCAGCCTCGATAAAAATCCCATCCCGGAATACCCTGGCGAGAAAAAAAGCCCGATCAAGCACATCGTTTTCATATCCAAAGAAAACCGCACTTACGACGAGGTATTTGGGCAGATCAAAAAAGGCAAGGGAGATCCGGCAATTGCCCGCTATGGTTTTGAGCGTTCTTTTTCCAATAATGCTAAAACCGTGAGTGTAGAAAAAGCAACCATTATGCCCAATCACCTGGCTTTGGCGCAACGCTTTGGCATTTCTGATAACTTTTACGTGGACAGTGATCACTCGGCTGACGGCCACCGCTGGCTGGCAAACACCTATCCGAACGAGTGGATGGAAACCACCGTATCCGCTGGATATGGAGGCCATCGCGATGCAAAAGTCAACAGCAAAGCCAAAGGGCAATTTGCCTGGACTGGCGGGGCGGGTGCTGTTTTCCCGGAGGATTATAACGAAGCGGGTTCACTCTGGGATCACCTCGAACGAAACAAACTCTCCTTTTACAATTTTGGTTTTGGAACAGAAATGGGCTCGAACATGACCGATTCGACCATGAAATATTATGGGCAAAAGGTACTGGTCAATTTTCCGATTCCCGGACCGCTCTACACCAGGTCGTCTGAAAAATACGCAACCTTTAATATGGCAATTCCGGATCAATTCCGGGCGGAGGTATTCATGCAGGAATTTCAGGAAAAATGGATGTCTGGAAAGGAAAAAATGCCTCAGGTGATCACCTTGATGTTGCCACAGGATCATGGAGCCGGAGAGCGTCCGCAGGCAGGTTATCTATTTAAGGAAAGTTATATGGCGGACAACGACCTGGCACTGGGGCGGGTGATCGAGTTTTTATCGCATACGCCTTATTGGAAAGAAATGGCGATTGTCGTTACCGAAGACGATGCACAGGACGGACAAGATCACGTAGATGCACACAGGAGTGTTTTGATGGTCATATCCCCTTACACCAAAAGAAACTACGTGAGCCACAGACACGCCAGCTTTGGCAGTATTTTCAAGACCTTCTGGAATATTCTGGGCGTGCCTTACCTCAACCAATATGACGCCTCGGCCTCAGATTTTCGCGATCTATTCACGGATCAGGCCGATTTCAGGCCTTATTCAGCATTGCCTGTGGATCCGCGCGTGCTGGACCCACAGCGGTTACTTACCCCTTTTGATGCAAAGTTTGATTGGAAATCTCTACTGGAATCGCCTAAACTGGACAACGTCGAAGACTTTCTTCGGGATAGAAATTGAATTGGATCGATGAGGGGGGCTGCCTCACAAGTAAATTTCAGTCCCAGGCAACCATAGATTATTTCGTTTTTTCTGGCACAAACCTTCCAGGTTTTTAAAACCT
>JBILHS010000250.1:0-2714 GCA_044350425.1 Saprospiraceae bacterium
TTCATTTCGAGTATACTGATAATGCCAAACATCCAAATTCTAAAGGATATTTTATTTAGATCACTGATCGTTGCTATTTTATCAATTCTATTTCCTGACTTAATGAACACTCTTCTATTCTTTACAATGAATTCAAAGGCCTGTTTCAATGGTGTAGAATCTGAAATCACTTCGTCATGTTCAAGAGGTGCAGAAATTCTTGAGATATTCTCATAGACATAATATTTTCCTGAATTATCTAAATACAAAATTGAATCATACCCAGATTCTTGTGCAAACTCACTTAATTTGTCTATGTCAGAAGGTGATGTAAGTGTTTCGGCAATATCATTGACCGTCAATTGTTTGAAAAATATATTTTTAAGGTCAGAATAATTCTTTTTCATATTTCGTATTTATCGCAGCCAATGAGAGCATGGGCTATGTGGCCACGCTTAGTCGGCAACGTGAAACCATGCAGAGTTCGCTATAGTTATTTTATTCCAAGTACCGATTCGAAAATATTTTCAAAGAAAGTTTGTACAACTTGATATAGGTTCTCATTTTCATAATCTTTTTCCCACCGAGGGTTCAGTTTATCTGAGTTCGCATATCGCACGATTATTTTCCCATCGTTCGATATATAGAATGCTCTCAGCGAGATTGATTCAGAAAAATCTGAGTATCCGATAAATTTGAAATCTTTCGAATCTGCATCAAAATAATTTAATTCTAAAGGAATTGCGTTAGGCGTTAAAGGGTATTTATTGTTTGATCTGAAAAACCTGAACATTAGGGTGGCAACAATTCTATTTGTATCATTGTTATGAAATCTAATAGAGAAAAAGTTTGTCCCTGCAGCGATTCCCTTTTCTTTAATTTGCTGGTATTTTTCAAAGGTTATTGGAGGGTATTCGTAAAAACTAACGTAGTAGGTTTCGATATTTTCGTCAATTACAGATGCAACTTGTTTAAATTCAAGCTTTATCTGATTGACTTTGTTTAACCATAACTCATACTCTGCTTTGTGCTTTGCCAGCCTTTGTTGTGTATCCTTTGCTCCGATTCTTTTTGCCCAATCTTTAAGTCTGTTTGATTCATCTCGCACTCTTATATATTCAGCAAATAATTCAGTGCAATTTTTCGCAACTACTTCAATAATCGGTTCATACTCCCCTCCATCTGCAAAACTTAATGCATTGTAATAATCAGCCCTCTCATTTCTTTTTATATTACATATTGGGAATCCTTTTTTTAATAGGATTAAGTTCAAAAGTAACCTTGCAGTCCTACCATTTCCATCTTTAAAGGGATGTATTTTAACCATCTCATGATGTGCAACCGCGCCCAATACAATAGGATTCTCATTTTCGTTTGCCTTTATCCAATCAAACAAGTCTCGCATTCGAATAGGTACCTCGAAAGGTTCTGGCGGCTTATGATCTGACCCGGTTATAGTTACACCAATGTTTCTATAATTACCTGGGCTTTTAGTTTGATCATCGCCAATTATTAAACTATGTATTTGTTTTAGATAATTTTCGGTTATTTCGACATTATCATTTACAAGTTCAAAAAGGAAATCAAACGCTATGCCAAGATTTTTGACCTCAATGCTGTCCTTGAGAGGTTTCCCTGAAATATCAATCCCCTCTTTAAGGACTAACAACGTCTCCTGAAGTGTAAGCCGATTACCTTCAATTCCAGAACTATGATAAATATGATGCGTTCTAAAGTGCTCTCGCAATTTTTCAACAGCAATTTCATCCAAGGGTTGCTCTCGGAACTCTTCAATTTCGTTCTGAAGATTTTTTATTTCCTGCATTAGATCAGGAGATAATATGTCATTTTTAAGATCAAGCATAGGATTTCAATTTCATATAATTGTAGCGAACTTCGACTAACTCGCAACAGACGACTAAGCAAAAAACAAAAATCCACTTAGTCGTCCGTTGCAGCTAACTGACCTATAAAAAACACCCCGTGACCACTCCCACAAAGGCGAAGCAATCAGGGGCAAAAAAACATTTAAACATTCGGGATCGCAGGCATATGGAGTTTCTTTAAAGCAAATGTATACTGCCGACTCCAACTAGTCAACCTTTGTGCCAAATTTATATATCAAAAGTTTTACCTACTTCCGCATCTCCATCCGCACCGAATACAGATCCTGCCTGGCAGCATACAACTGCACTTTCAGGATCACACTGAGCTTATCGCCGTCCAGGGATTTGACGTCCCAGATGTAGGTGCTACCTGTGTAGGTGGAGTATTCTGATTTTTTGGCCAGCTGATATTCCAGCGCTTCCAGTTTTTTGACTAGCGTGGTCTTCCCTAGACGCCCTCCAGGCTTTTAAGTGTAGAAAATTAATCTCCCCGCCGAGACTATACTTAGGATTACTTCCCGTAGTATAAATGGCTTTTTTATACCTCCTTTTGGTACGGAGCGAACTAGCTGCCGCCTACTGATTTCGTGCATTGGCCTGGACACGCACGGAAGTGGCGCTCGGTCAAAAAAAGACCTTGGCGCTACGGGGAGGTAATTTGGTATGCTTGGGGGAATCTGATGGGGCGGAATCTGCAGGTGCGTATGCCACGTCTAAAACTTTGACTGGGTGTGATTCCCATTTGATGTAGATTTGAGTCAAAAATACAGCATTAAAATGGAATCTACAATCAAAAAAGCATCAGATGGCACCGTTACGATCACGACAACGTTTAAGCCGCAAGGCGAT
>JBILHS010000074.1:0-28997 GCA_044350425.1 Saprospiraceae bacterium
ATCCGATGTCCCCGGCTCGGAGTTCTTCTACCTGATCGCGGTTTTTTCCTTCACTTTCGAAGAGCTGAGAGAAACGTTCTACGGTGCTGTTTTCGGCATTGGTGAGTTCGTCGCCCGCTTTTAAGGTACCAGAATAGACTTTGAAATAGGACACGTTGCCGACTTTGGGTTCATTCACGGTTTTAAAAATGAACACACAGGGTCGAGCGCCGGCATCGCAGGGCTTGGTGCCACCGCCTTCCAGGGACGCTGCAGGGCGGTCGGCAGGGCTGGGGCAAATATCGTGGATGAAACCCATGACCCGGCCGCTTCCCATGTCCTTGAGACCTGAAACGCAGAAAAGTGGGAAAAACTGTCGGTGGGCCAGACCAATGCTCAGTCCTTTGGCCAGCTCATCTTCACTGAGTGCGCCTTCTTCGAAGAATTTTTCCATAAGGCCCTCGTCGTTCTCCGCAGCGGCCTCTACCAGGGCATTATGCAGCGCATCAGCACGACTTTTATGCTCGGCGGGGATCTCTTTTTTCTCCGGTTTTCCGCCGCCTGCAGGGAAGACATACATGACCATGCGCAGGGCATCAACAATGGCGTTGAATCCAGTTCCTTGATTTACAGGAAATTGTAAGGGTAAGACCCGGGCGCCAAAACGCCGGGTTGCCTGTTCGAGCGTTGTTTCAAAATCGGCTTTTTCGTGGTCCATCTGGTTGACCACAA
Organism: Saprospiraceae bacterium; assembly: GCA_044350425.1. GTDB lineage: Bacteria > Bacteroidota > Bacteroidia > Chitinophagales > Saprospiraceae > M3007. The sequence continues at coordinate 712 of JBILHS010000074.1, forward strand.
ATATGGTTGGAGTGTTATTTTTTTCGAGGTGTTCCCAGATCAGTTCAGTCCCTACTTCCACCCCACTTCGCGCATTCAACAGCATGAGCGCCGTGTCGGCCACCTTCAATGCTGCAACGACCTCGCCGGAAAAGTCGTCGAGGCCAGGCGTGTCCAGGATGTTGATCTTGGTATCTTTCCAGGAGCAATGAAGCACGGACGCAAACAACGAGTGTCCCCGTTGATGTTCCAGTGGTGCATAATCGCTCTGCGTGTTGCCTTCTCCGACGTTGCCACGTCGGGCGATGGCTTTTGCTTCAAAAAGCATGGTTTCGGCAAGGGTCGTTTTGCCGCATCCGGAATGGCCGCAGAGAACGACGTTCCGGATCTTGTCAGTAGGATAAACTGCCATAACGCAATGAACTGGTTTGGTGAACGATGGACGGTACACGGTTGACGGTACACGGTTGACGGTCTACGGTGCACGGTCTACGGTGCACGGTTTACGGTGCACGGTCTACGGTGCACGGTTTACGGTGCACGGTTTACTGCACACTGGGAATCGTGTACCGTCAACCGTGCACCGTAGACCGTAAACCGTAGGCCGTCAACCGTGTACCGTAGTTTGTAAACGGGCAGAATGCATAACCAAGGAATTTATTTTGGTGAAAAAAATCTGCTTTCGGCGGTCAATTTAGGAGGGTTTTGCAATTGATAAGCTGAAATAAGGACTTTTTTTTGTCATACTTTGGGATGATCTTTATCGGTTGTTGGAAATCTGTCTAAAACAGGTATTAAGGCTATTTTAGGGCACATAAAAAATGCGGACCCAATATTACAATAGTAGGGATTGTACTTAAGGAATACCGAAAGATCCTGAATGCCGCTGCGGGTGTTTTCATAGTCCAGTTCATTCAACACAGATTCGCTGGCATTTCCCTTCGTGGAGATGTAAGGAGGGCTCAGGACTGCATCAAAACGATCGCTGATACCGCAAGACGCATATAAGGATGCACTATTCACCTTGACATCATTGAATACGGGAACGCCATTCGCATCGTTGGGGGCTAGCAGAACTTTGTCGTACTTTTCGGCAGAATAGGACAAGGCGATTACACCTTTACCCTTGCCATTCATAAATCCACTGACTAAAATTTAAACACGCTCTAAGCTGGAAAGACGGATCTTTTGCACGATGAGCTGTTGTTTAGGTTGATTTGTTTTAGTGAAGGCTGAATACCTATGCCAAATACTTACGGCAATGGAAGACTTTCGGTTTTCAGCAAGCTGCTTTTTGTTTAATTATTTTTAAAATCATTTTTAGAAGCTCCACAAAACCTTGTGCCCCGGGGTTGCGTATGTCTCTCAAAAACAACACCTTATGCTATCACTTAAAAACACCCTGGTTTTTTGGAGCTCTTTTGTGGTGGCGGAAATGCCAGCGCAGCAATCTTTTAATATTGAATTGCAGGACGTTCAGATCACAGCAAATCGCGTAGTGCGTGGCGACGGAGACACCTATGGTTTAGGCGATTGGAAAAGTAACTTCACGGTAGCGCTGGATGGTGCCATGCTAAAAGTGGATGGCACGATCATATTTACGGAAAAAGCCAACGACTTTACGACCATCGTGGGCGAGTATCATCGGCGGATCGCTGTCGGAGCATTAGAGCGTTGCAGGCATTGTCAGGTGTCGCTGGGGGAGACTCAGGGAAGTGTAGCGGGGCCAAATATTGGGGCGCGGGGATATCGCTGGTTCAATGGCCAGGGTTTGTTGCGACGGGCCAGCATTCAGACAGATGTTTTTGGTGAAGATGCCGGGAGTATTGGCGGGACGATTCAATTTGCTCCGATCCGGGTGCTGGTGGATTGCTTTATTGCCAGCGCTCTCCCGGAGATAGACTTGTTTCAAAACTTGGAAAGTCCGGGCACTCGATAAAATGTCCAGTAGTCTGGCTGCGGCCCCATTAAAACAGGAATTTTGCGGGAGCAGCCAACCCATGGCAAGGATTTTGCGTACAGAAGAATGGCTCGGTTAAACCAAAGGTTGACAACGCTGTTTTCAAAAAATGTATTTCCTTCCTGCCGAACAACTGCGGCTTTACCGCAATTTTAAGGCCATTGAAGTCAATGACTTTTTTGGGCTGATACGGTATTATGAGCAGTATGAGGATGGCATTCGGGCCCTGGATTTTCATGAGTATCTGGACTGCACGCTGCTTTACACCCATTCGCTTTTTGAAGCCGGCGACTATGGCAAGCACCTGGTCATGTGCGATCACTTACTTGAATTGGTCATCATGCGGAACGTAGACGCGTGGGAAGGCGAAGACCTGTACCACTATTTGCTTTTCAAAAAAGCCACCGCGCTCTATTACATGCAGGAGTACCACAAATCAGAGCGTATCCTGTATGAGATTATTAAAATATACCCGGGGGACCGTTTGGCAGCGGTATTTCTGAATAAGGCGCTGTTGAAGCAGAAGCCCAGATGGCTATTTATCGCCCGGGCTGCCACGGTGGCATTTGCGCTGATGGCCGTATTGGTCATTGCCTTGGAAATTCTGGCGGTGCCCACCTTTTTTTCGGAATTGCTGCAGCCCTTTCAATGGGCACATAACCTTCTGATCGGTTTAAGTCTGGCATGCCTTTTTGTTGGCGAAGCCTGGCATGCTTCGTACTGTTGGTTGAAAACACGCCGGTTTGTTAGCAAAGCCAGTTTTGAAAAGGGGGTTAAGTTTAAAGTTTAAAGTTTCAAGTGGGCAAGTTTCAAGCTCCAGGGCAGGCAATTTGGAACTTGCCCACTGGAAACTTTTAACTTGCCCCCTTTTAACTTGAAACTTTTAACTTGTCACTTCCCCCGAAATACTGTGTGGGCTTTTGGTACTTTTGCGCCGATAAAAAATAAATCTAAGCGCATGAAATATCTTCTTCTTTTACTTCCTGTATTTATTTGGCTTGAAGCATGTTCCCAGTCACCCGACAAGGATGCTGCCGTTAATCATTCGAATTCAATTCTTACGGATACTTCTGGAAATGCTTTGGGCGATGCTCCGAATAAGGCGTTTCGATTGTTTAAATTTACGCACAAGGAAGGTGGGAAATCCATGGTGGATCTGAAGCTTCTCCGTCTTCAGGATTTGAAGGAGACCTTGGTGTCTACCATCGCCGTAGATGACTCCGTAAAAATTGGCGGAGGCCCGAAGTTCTACTGGTCAAAGGATTCCCGCTATCTGATCACGGAGAACAATGTTCAGGACAGCGTGTACGGACGTGAAACGGTCCTTTTTGATCTGGTAAATTTTAACGTTGCTAAAAGAAAAGAAGGCAAGCTCCTGAACTTTGATCAGGTAAATGACATCGCTTTTGTGCAACGTTACAATGCGGAGCGTCAGATCATCTGCTTTTTTGATATAAAAACCCCGGACGCTGAAAATATCCGGGAGGCTTTGGTGCCTCAGGAGGGAAAATTGCCAGTCGTCATTCTCGCCCCTCTGGAGCGAAAAGCAAAGGTGAAGGTCTACACCACAGGCGGTGCAACCATGAATTTTTCGTTTATTTACTAGACTTGTAATTATGCAGGCTTTGTCTTCTGATTTGCAATCCGCCATTTGTACTGGTATCCCCACTGAATTACCTCCCGCCCGACCCCTCGATCCTTCAGCAAGCCATGCCCCCCGTCGGGTGGTAGAGGGTGTATTGTCGGAAAATGAAAAAGTGCTGGCGGTTCAAAATGCACTGCGCTATTTTCCAAAGGCCTGGCATCGGGAGTTGGCTGCCGAATTTGCAGACGAACTCCAACGGTATGGTCGCATCTACATGCACCGTTTCCGGCCGGAATATGCGATGTACGCACGTCCTGTTTCGGAATATCCGCACAGAAGCAAACAGGCAGCAGCCATCATGCTTATGATCCAGAACAATCTGGATCCAAAGGTTGCCAAGCACCCGCACGAACTCATTACTTATGGCGGAAACGGAGCAGTGTTCCAGAACTGGGCCCAATACCTGCTCACCATGCAATACCTCTCGGAAATGACGGATCAGCAAACGCTGGTGCTGTATTCCGGACATCCAATGGGCTTGTTTCCAAGCCATGCGGACGCCCCGCGGGTGGTGGTGACCAATGGTATGATGATCCCCAATTATTCCAAAAAGGAAGACTGGAACAAATACAATGCGCTGGGGGTAACGCAATACGGGCAAATGACGGCAGGTTCTTTCATGTACATTGGTCCACAGGGCATCGTGCATGGCACCACCATCACCCTGCTCAATGCCGGACGTAGAATGGGGCTGGGTGAATCGCTCGGAGGACGGGTGTTTATCACATCCGGCCTGGGCGGCATGAGTGGCGCGCAGGCCATCGCAGCGGTGATTACAGGTTGTATTGGTATCATTGCAGAAGTAGACGGCGAGATGGTGCAGCAACGCCTGACCGACGGGTACATCCAAAAAGAAAACGTATTCAGTAGTCTGGATACACTAATTGAACGTCTGGAGGAATGTCGCCGCGATAAAACGGCCATTACCCTGGTGTACCACGGCAATATCGTGGACCTCTGGGAGCGTTTTGCAAAAGATCAAATCACCGTAGAACTTGGCTCAGACCAGACCTCTTGCCACAATATCCACGACATGGGGTATTGCCCCGTGGGTTATACATTTGAGCAAGCCAAACAACTGCTGGTCCGGGATAAGGAAAAGTTTATGGAAGCCGTACGATCCACTTTGCGCCGACATGTGGTAGCCATCATCACGATGACGGAACTTGGCATGTATTTTTGGGATTACGGCAATGCTTTCCTGAAGGAGGCTGGAGAAGCCGGGGCAGACGTCTTTGCCTCCCATTCGAAGGAACTCTGCAATGCGACCCCTTTCAGGTATCCTTCTTATGTGGAAGATATCATGGGACCCATGTGTTTTGATTACGGTTTTGGCCCCTTCCGCTGGGTATGTTGCTCCGGCGAAATAGCGGATCTGGAAAAAACAGACCTGATCGCTGCCCATATTTTGGAAACCATGCTTTCCGAAGCGCCGGAGGAGATCAAGGGTCAGATCCGGGACAACCTGAACTGGATCCGGGAGGCGAAAGTCAACTTGCCGGTGGTCGGCTCCATGTCACGCATTTTATATGCTGATTCAGAAGGCCGTATGCGGATCTCTAAAGCATTTAACGATGCCATTGCTCAGGGTGAATTAAGTGGCCCGGTAGTTTTGGGCCGCGATCACCATGATGTAAGTGGCACGGATTCTCCGTTCCGTGAAACGGCCAATATTTATGATGGTTCCCGCTTTACGGCAGACATGGCCGTACAGAATGTGATCGGCGATTCGTTCCGGGGCGCTACCTGGGTGAGCCTGCACAATGGCGGCGGCGTAGGCTGGGGCGAGGTGATCAACGGCGGATTTGGAATGGTGCTGGACGGATCGCCGGATTCGGAGCGCAGACTAAAATCCATGCTTTTCTGGGATGTTAACAACGGCATCAGCCGTAGGGCCTGGGCGCGTAATCCGCACGCGATCAGCACTTTGCAGCGAACCATGGAAGCTTATCCTGAACTCAAGGTAACGGTGCCGTTTTTGGCAGAGGAGGGGTTGGTGCGCGAGGCGGTGATAGCGGGTGCTATTTCGGAATGAGGGACCGAAAACTATTAATTTTTAAAATATCCGGCAAATTAGGAATTGAATTCCTAATTTGCCGCGATTATGGAATTCCTCTCCCGCATTTTATCAGAAAAAATCAAGGTACTTGCCACCAAATTTCCCGTGGTGAGCGTCACTGGCCCGCGCCAATCAGGCAAGACCACGCTGGTTCAGCACCTTTTCCCGGAGTTCACGTATTGCAACCTGGAAAACCCGGATTATCGAACCGCAGCGAGGAATTCTCCCAGAGATTTTTTGCGCCGAAACCCACGCGGGCTAATCATTGACGAGGCACAATATGTCCCTGAACTGTTTTCGTACATTCAACTCGAAGCAGACGAACAAAACCGTCCGGGAATGTTCATACTCTGCGGCTCGCAGCATTTTTTGCTGATGGAAAAAATCAGCCAAAGTTTGGCAGGCAGGGTAGGCATTGTCAATCTTTTGCCTTTTTCGATGGAAGAAATGGTGGGTGACGGGCTTGAATTACCAAGCCTTTGGGACTTAATTTTCAAAGGAAGTTTTCCGAGGTTGTATCGAATGGGTATTGAGCCGCAAGATTTTTATCCGGCCTATATTCAGACGTATATTGAGCGGGATGCCCGACAGGTGGTGAACATCTCGAATCTGGATACTTTTCAAGCTTTCGTGCGCTTGTGCGCCGGGCGGGTTGGGCAGTTGTTTAATCAGTCAGATTTAGGAAATCTGGTCAATATTGACCAGAAAACTGTTCGTAGCTGGCTTTCCATCCTCCAAACTGGTTTTCAGGCTTTTACACTGCCTCCATATTTTCAAAACTTTGACAAGCGCACGGTCAAGACTCCAAAGTTGTATTTTTGGGATACCGGAGTGGCTTGTTCGCTTTTGGGTATTCGCAACAGCAACGAACTACTTACGCATTTCGCCCGGGGGCATTTATTCGAGAATTTTGTGGTGGTAGAGATGCTCAAATCGTATTATCACCGCGGTATTCGCCCCAACGCCTATTTTTGGCGCGACCGAAACGGTAATGAGGTTGACTTACTGTTTGATGAGGGTGGCGTATTGTACCCCATTGAAATAAAAGCCGGACAAGCTGTAAAACCCGATTTTTTTAAAGGAATGGAGGTGTTCAATGCTGTATCGGGAAACGATCCCGAACGTGCTCATTTAGTATACACCGGTGACCTGAACTACCGTCATCCAAAAGCGCATATCCATTCGTGGAATCAATTGCCCTCTCTTTCTCACCCTACATCGTAGGCGGGTTGAAATCATCCTCGTCAAAAAAGACATTGACCTGCTGCACGCCCGGTGATTCCCGCAGGTTTCGCACCATTTCTTCCGTTTTCTTGGTGCTTTTGAGGGTAATATGGTAGTTACTCTCGGTCAGATCCTCAAGCCCGATATTTTTTATACTCACCAGTTTTAAGGAACTGCAGTAGCGCGAAAGTGGTCTGGTCACATCATTTTGTTCGCTGGAATGATGGATGATCTGTAGCAGAAAGTGGCGTTTTCTGGGTGCGCCAAAATTGGTAAAAGTGAGTGCGATGACCACAAATCCAGCCAAAAGCGTTCCAAGAATGGCCAGAATATTCAGTCCCACCCCACAAGCCATCCCCAGGGCAAGTGACAGGAAAATAAACACCAGGTCCATCGTATCCCGGATGGCTGTCCGGAAACGAATGATACTCATGGCACCTACCAGGCCAAATGCCCGGGCGATGTTATTCCCGATCACCATGATGACGATCGCTGAAATAATGCTCAGCAACACCAGGGAATTGACAAAAGTGACAGAATAAGAAGGTCCTTTGTAAGTAAGCCGGTAAATGATACTCATTATCAGTCCACACACGAATGCAACAAGCAGGTTGGCCAGCACATCCGCTGTGGCAGTAGGGAAAACGGCTAGATTTTGATAGTCTGTAAACACTTATTGATGTATGAACTATGATGTATGATGTATGATGTATGATGTATGATGTATGAACTATGATAGTTACATCATACATCATAGTTCATACATTATACATTTATCCTGCTTCTTGCGAAGGCTTCTCCGCGGCGGTCAGGGTTAATGAAGGGGTTGGATAAAATGGTGCCTACGTATTTGGAGGCGGGTTCTTTGCGCATCTGAAAGTCTTCTAAGATGGGTTTGACCCAATCGGGGCAAAAATGATTGAATTTCACTTCCAGAATAAAGAAACCCGGAAAAGCATACGTCGCCCCGGCTTCGTCATAAAGCCGGTCTACGGATGGATAACCGACGCTTCTTAAATGCATGTCGAAAGTGACCCGAAAATCATTTTCCAGGTTGGTGGTTTTGCCCAGAAAAGGTTCTCGTTCGTAGATCACATTGACCACCGGGCGCAAATTTCGACTCAAAACCTGATAAAAAAAGCGTCGGGCATTGTCGGGGTTCTTGATCTGATGAGCACAATCATCAAAAGTGGCGCCCGGATTGAAAAGTTTACGAACCACGCCATACGGGGCGTCCGCGCGATTTTTTAAAATGGGCCCCTCGTACTTTCGCTTTATTTCCATGAACACCGGGCTTGTATCATCGCCCAGATTGTAACCCCGCAACCGAACTTTCATCCGGTGAGCAATGCCGTCAATTTTCGTGTGAAACATCTCAAAACCCGGTGTGTCGAAATAAATACTTCGAACCGTGTACATCCCATTGGGCTGCTTTGCGGCAAAACTGTCCATCTTCAAAAACGGCATCAGCGCACTGCGTAACGCGGTGTAATTTTCAGAAGGGACTAGGTATTTGTACTCGAAGCGCATTTTTAGTACGTTGGACTTTAAGACTTTGGACTGTGGAAATACTTACCAATTGAAATTTAATACGCGCAGCAAAAATTCCCGTTGGGTCACCATCCCAAAATCAATTTTGCAGACCGTGGATATCCCGGTACTGAGCCGGGTTCCAATGCTGTCAGGCAAAATATAGGCACTTAACATGGACACCTGTCGATTGTCCAGGACTTCCACTTTGGATCCCAGGGAACCATAATGTCCGTTGAAAAGATGTCCCGTCTGTACATCGGTGACTTGAATCTGGATGCCTGGCCGGAGAAATCGCAGTTGCTCTACACGCACCGGGATTTGTACGACATATTCGTCGGCGCGTTGAAGGGTGAGCAGCTCTTCCGGTAAGGCAGAAGCGACCACCCAGCCCGAGAATGGGGCGCGGATCACAAAGGCCAGGCCTTTTTGTTTCAGGATCTGGAGTCGGTTTTGCAGCCCGCGCAATTGTGCCTCGGTAATACCAACTCCTTCTGTTTTGATGCCGGTCCCTACGTTTTCCAGGTACTTTCGGGCTATTTCGATCTGAATTTTGGCGAGATTCCAATCGTTTTCTGCGGTCTGGTATTCCGTTGCCGCGATGAGGCCCTCGTCTTTGAGTTTTTTCTTCAGGTGATAGAAATTCTCTTTGAGTGTCAGGTCTTGTTCGGCAAAATGTAATTTGTTCTCCGCTTCCTGCACGATGGGCGGCTTGTCTCCCGTTTTGTCAGATCTGAGTTGTGCACCATACAAGGAAAGCTGAGCTTCAATTGATTGGATCTCCTCCCGCTGGCGAATGGAGTACATGCGCACCACGGTGTCGCCGGCAGCTACAAAAGCGCCCGCCGGCACATCTATTTTGATGCCCGAAAAATCACCCTGTTCAAACTGAAAAGCGTCGATCTGCTGTGCAGCGCCCAGTTTATGATCGCGCACAACAGAAGTGAGTCTTCCCGTCTGGTCTTGAACCAGTCTCCATTCCTGAGCAGGCAGCACTCTTCCAATGCTTTCCGCAGTATAGGGAATTTGCATCGGGATATAAAGTGCCGCCACAAACACTGCAAGGATTATCAGACCTCCCAAAATTCGTTTCAGATCGTGTCGCAAGGTCGTTGTTAAAGGTTAGGATTCTTGTAGAGTGTTTTAATCATTTAAACAGTGCTTACGCCTCAATTCGCCCGCACCAGCTTCATGGTTTTTTCAAAGTCATCTGCAGCACATTTCAGGAAATAAACCCCTGCAGGCAGTTGGCTGTTATTCAGATCAAATACGGTATTGCCATTGCCAGCCAATTCCCCTACGAGATATTCTGCTACCTGGTTGCCTAGCAGGTCAAATAGACGAAACGACACCTTTGACCTTTCCGGCAGAAAATAGTTTACCATAACGGATTCCGTAAATACGGATGGGAAAGCTGAAAAGGTAGGCTTTGCCTGGTTTCCTGGATCAAAGACAGGGCTACTTGCTTTGCTGAAATGGGCTACGATGGTGTCCGCCGTAGTCAGGTTCAGGAAGCCGAAAGTAGAGTCCGGATTTGCAAACGTATGATTTGAAGCAGACCAGTGGTCAAATTTATAACCAGCAGCTTCATCCGGGAATGCCCAGAGGCTTATCCCGGCATCTGATCCTCCAAAATAAGGCCGGGCGTGTGGAAATTGATTGGCCATATAAGTCAGTGTATTGATATTCAGGGTGCCTGCGAGTGGCGGATCTACCCGCACCACGGTCTGGTGCGGGCCCGTAACGGAATAACATTCGTCCATCAGTGAGGGCAGAATATTGCATCGGTTGGTGATAAAGTCTCGCAGCCGGTCTATGTTGTTTTTCCATTCCGCATAGGTTCCATCCCAGCGCTGTGCATGGCGGGTCATCTCCGGGTCGATCAGTCCTTCTATGGTATCCAGGTAATTCAGCATGTTCTCGCAGCCAAATACGGTGTACATCAGGTCAGACATCCGGGTCACATAATAGCGCTCTACTTCCTGGTTGGTGCGGAGTTTGTTCAGCACCCGGATGTGTTGCTCTGGATCAGAACCACCGGTCAGACCCTGCGGGTTGCAAGGCAGGGCATCGAATTCAGTAGAAGGTACGCCCGTATAATTGATGTAAAAATCAAAGGTGGCGTCATTGTCCCAAAGGATATAGCCCCACTTTTGGTGGGTTCCTTCCGGATTCAGGCCTCTCCAGAGACCGGTATTGTAATTCAACCAGTCGGTACAAACAGTAAATGAATTGACGATCACGTAGTCGATCAGGCTTTTGTAATCAAAATGCTCGTCTACATACTTGAATTTGTCGGGGTTGTTCATGCTATTCCCCATGATAAAAGCGCGCAAAGCATGCCAGTTGTCAATGGCCGGTTGGCCCCCGTAAGAGGCCCAGGTATTGCCCCAGGTCAAGACATATTCAAGGTCAAATTTGCCCTGGCCGTAGTTATAATCGGTGTAATCATGGTCGTCCGGAATCTCGCGCATATCATATACGCCCCAGTATTCGCCATTGAGATAGACGATACACTTTTCTGCCTCGCGCACATCCAGGGCAAGATTGCCGCGTTTGGCCAGGTTGTGGACGTAGGCATCCCGAACGTGTGCACTACCCTCGTTTTGGGGGTGGTGGGCGGCCGGATAATTGTCATCTCCAGAGGCACGCAGGATGATGCGCTGGAATTCGTCCCGTTCAGTCAGCGGAAATAGTTTTTCCTGCAAGGCATAATTGTAGCCCATTTCATCCCGGCTCACCCAGTCGAGGCTGCGTTGATCATTGGCCCAGGAATCCTGTCCGTGGCTGTTCAGTTCGCCATAGGTGCGGGTTTTGCGCTGCTTGCTTTTGTCAAAAAACTCGATGCTGCCCCAGGGACGCAGGCCTTGATTCCCATTTGCGAGCTCCAAAACCCCGTCCGAGGCCACGGATACTACCGCGAGGGTATGGTCTTCGTTGATAAAATAGGTGTTGAATTGTACATAACTGGGGTGGATCAAAGGGTTGTTGCTAAACGTAGTCGCCTTTAATACCGTTGTTTTGGTCAAAACGATCGGTTGCGAGTATACTGCTGAGTTGACGCCGGGTTCGGTGCCATCCAGGGTGTAGTGGAGCACAGCGTCTGGTTCTGTTGTGCTGATCGCGACGGTCACTTCGTCCGTGTAGAATCCGGCGGGTTGACTCAGTGTGGGCCGGGCCGCATAAGCGATATTGGAGAGGGTATTGTTATTGGAGGCGCCCGGAGAAGGTTCGAGGCAAATACGCCACTCGTTCGAGCCATCCGGGAAACGTGCCCGCGACTCATGGGTCTGTGTTTTATCCACCTTGATGTCCTGCAATACGATCCCGGCCGGGCTTGCCAGAATGAGGTGTTCTGCACTGCTTTTCGTTTGCGTCAGCTTGAAATTCGAATGCAACTCCCCTTGCGGGTCTCTCAGGTCGCGGCCCGAGCACCAGACATATAAAAATCCATTGGCATTGAGGATCGAATTTGCCGGAAAAGCCCATTTGGTGGGTTTGTTTTCGTTGTCGCTCAGGTGATACCCGGATAGGTCTACCGGCGTGGCAGAAGGGTTGTATAGTTCGATCCAATCCTCCGTTTCCTGATAAAAATCATAGAACTGTTTCCAGTTGGCGCAGGAGTATTCGTTTATGACGACTTGCGCATGGAGCGAGATCGAAATGGTGATTGCCGCGAAGGCAAAAAGCAGGCGTAGGATTTTTGTATTCATGGATTGTTTTTTTATCGTAACTTATTTAGAAATCACTAGGGTTTTTAGCGTTTTCAATCACTGCTTCACTACCCGTGCTGCTCCATTTTCTGTTTGAATCAGATAGATCCCGGCAGGTAAATTTTCAAGATTCAAAACGGTATCTGTTTCATTTTCAAACCGAGCTGAAAACACCGTTTGTCCAAAAGCATTGACCACCCGCAAGGTTTCCAATACCTGTGTTGATTTTACGACAAAAACGCCCGTGGAAGGATTGGGGAAAACCTGCAACGTATTTTGCTCCGAAGGCTCGGAGGTTTGGATGGTCAGGGAATTAACTGCGCTGAAGGTCGGCGGCATAAACGTGAAATTGCCCGTTCCATTCGGATAACGCCCAAAGGTTACATCCGGCAATTGCTGCCCAAAAGTGATCTCGTCGAGAACGTTCGAAACACCGTCAGAAAGGATCAGGGTCTCTCCGCCGGCAGACAATTTGAAGTTTGCATGGAAGGGCCCCTGCAGGTCGTCGTTGTCGAGCCAAACCATGATAAACCCTTTGGCGGGGATACTGACGTTGGCCGGAAAGGCCCATTTGCTGCGGTTTGTAGCATCGTCAGACAGGTACATTCCAAACAAGCTGATGGGGCTATTGGTGTTGTTAAAGAGTTCGAGCCAGTCTTCGTTTTCACCTGCCTCGTCTATGGCTCCATTTTCATTATCGGCCAAAAATTCATTGAGCACCACTTCGCCGGGGTTGGGCAGGTCTGGTGTGGCCAGGTAAAACTCGTGCTCTGCGCGTGCCGGGCTAAAGGTGCCTGCCTGCGCGTTTTCAGCGTAGATGTAGTATTGTCCGGTGGGGTCGGTGAGCAGGAACGAGGCCCCAAAGATGCCATCGCCCGCGCTGCCGTCCTGATGCAGGCCATCATCCAGCATCGTTGTTTTTTGGAAAACATCGGAGGTGTCGGCCCTCCAGGCGAGGGTCACCGTGGTGGCGTTTTGTACTTTGGCCGTGACGTTAAAAGTAGTGATTCCACCCCCGGAAATATCGGTGATGCCCGGTGCGGTCGGTGTAAGGTTGGCGTTGGCGATCAAAAAGGAATGGCGTGCATTCATCAGATCTGCAATGCCAGGTATGGTGCCAAACGGCCCGCCGCCTCCCGTATTGACGGTGCTGCTCACATTGGTCTGGAAGTTGGCATACGAGTAAAATTTCTTGGTGTCGGCCTGTACGGCAGCGTCGATCACCGCCTGGAGTTCCAGGGCGCGGGCTTTATAGTCCGACTCAGAGGCGAAGTTTTCCAGCAGGATGGTTTTCAGGTGGGCCAGATACATGCGCTTCCAGGTAGGGTTGGCAAGCAATTGTTTGATGAGTGGACGATTGGCATTGGTGGACTGGATGAGCGGGTCCATTTGTTTCATCTGGGTGAGCGTGAGTACCTGATTGGAGTTGAGCAATGGAAATGCCCCGTAACTCATGTTCAGATCCCAGACTGTACTCAGCCAACGGTCGTTTTTGTCGTGGTAGAGGTAATAGTTTTGCGCAAAGGCGCCGGTGTAGGAGTCCAGATTCACCAGCACATTGTTGAATGCAAGCATCCAAAGCGCGCGGTCTACGTCGAGGATGTTTTCTGCAGCGTTGGGATTGTTTTTGAGGGTCTCCATGAGCTGGAGCAATTCCGCCCAGCCGTAATCGGATTGTTTGTCGTATTTGTTGTAGTAAAAAGCACTGTCTACACTGGAATAGACCAGGTCGGGGTAATTGCCGCCGGTACCGGGGCCGCCGAAATCTTCTGGATTACACTTAAAGAAGGAGCGGTTGCCGTTGGTGTAAAAGTGGTTTTGGAGGAATTGCTTGTTGATGCTTTCTACATTGCCATAAACGCCCCAGTAAGTGCCATTGATCCAGACTTTGGCGTGGTTGGCATGGGGTGCATCCATGTATTTTCGGGCAATTTCGTAAGAGAGCGGCTCCCGTATGAAGGTAGGGTCGGAGAATCCGTTTCCAAGCTTGATATCCTTGACCCCTTTATAATTTTGTCCTTTTATGACAAAATTCAACTCTATGTGCAAGGGGTTTTTGTTGTTGCTGGCACTATAAGAGCTGTTGCCCTTGTACTTCACCCCAACAGAATCAAAAATCTGTCCGTTGATTTCTACGGATTTGGCCAGAAGGTATTCGCCGTTGTCGATCGCCTTCAGCGAATCAAGTTTGGCATCCCAGTTGGTTTGGTAAAACGTGAGTTTGATCTCCTGCAAGGTGCCGGGCTCGTAAAAACTTTGCGCGGATAGATTGACAGCAAGGCATAGGAACGCCAGAAAGGAAAGTCGTTGGAACATGGATACAGCGGATGGATGTTGTACTAAAGTGGCGAATGTACCACCATTGACAGCAGCTTGTCCTGGAAAATAGGTAGATTTGCTATTATTATCGGTAAAGCCCTATCTCTTCAAAAACCAGGAAACCGCCAGCCGGTATCCTTCCAGTCCCAGTCCGACAATACTGCCCACACAATGCGCCGATAAAAAAGAATGGTGGCGGAATGGCTCGCGGCGGTGTACATTGCTGATGTGTACTTCGATGACGGGGGTGGAAATGGCGGCCACGGCATCTGCCAGGGCAACTGAGGTGTGCGTGAAAGCACCTGCATTGAGCACAATGCCGTCCACACTAAAACCGGCTTCATGGAGTTTATCCAGGAGGGCGCCTTCGTGGTTGCTTTGAAAATATTCGAGTTGCACCTGGGGCATGTCAGCCTGAAGATCTTCAAAAAAGACCTCAAAGGTTTGACTGCCATAAATGTCCGGCTCGCGTGTTCCAAGCAGGTTCAGGTTGGGGCCGTTTATGAGAAGGATTTTCATGGGTGCAAAATTCTCTCTATTTTTGTCCAATATGCAAAAACTACTGCTCTCTTTCATTTTTTTATGTTCGACCTTTCAGGCGCTGCAAGGTCAGTCGGCCCTGGTGTCCGATCCTGTGTTCATTCGCTCCGACTATGGCTATGAACTGATCGGGCGTATGCGCGATCGGTTTTTGGTATTTCGCGACAGATATGACGATTTTGTGGTGCAGGCCTTTGATGCCCAAATGCATCTGAGCTGGAGTAAACCGCTCGATGATCTGGACAGAAGGGGGATGCGGGTAATCGCAGTGGTGCCGGGGCGGAACGATTTTTCGGTGGTGTACCAGATGCGCCGCCGGGGACATACGATCCTGCGGGTGCACAAATATGATCCGGGCGCCAATCTGATCGACAGCATGCAGATCAAAGATTATGGCGAAAGGATCTTTAATACGCCGGTGCTCGATTATGTGCGCAGTGATGATCGAAACTGTGTGGTGGTGTACAATACTGCCGACCGCAACGTGATCGAGGCAAGCTGCATCCATTTGGATAAAATGCAGGTGCTTTGGGATACTTCTGCCCTGGTGGAGGATGCCGTGGATATTTTTGAAAACAGCCAGCCTGAAATGGTGCTCAGCAATGCAGGCGCCTTTTTCTGGATCACGGAAAGAAGCAACCGGCGCGGTAAACTGGACAAACACGAGCTCAACATTCTTCGTTTTGACCAATCCGGCGTGCATACCAATCATGTGCCGCTTGGATTGTACCTGACTGTAAATTCAATGTTCGTTTTTGATAACCTGAACAACCGTCTCAGTGCCGCGGGCCTTTGGGCAGAAAAAGGGCGGGAGCGTGCCAATGGTGCCTTTTATTTTTCCACAGTACCCGGAACAGATGTGGCGCAAGTGCTTCGTTACGAACCTTTTGACGAAAAATTTATGTCCATTCTCCGACAAAAGGACGTGGGCGAGGATTCCAGAGGTATCGCGGATGCGGAACTGCGGGAATTGGTGTTGCGACAAGATGGCGGACTGGTTTTGGTAGCCGAACGTTTCCATGAAGTGCAACGGGGAGCTGCTGCCGGGCGGGGCTTTTTAAGAGATGGGATGCGCATGATCGTGGACTACTATTACGACGATGTTTTTGTGGTGGGGTTTCAGCCCAATGGCCAGGCCCAATGGAAAACAGCCTTGCACAAAAAACAATATTCTCAGGATGATGATGGCACTTTTTCCTCGTATTTTCTGATGCGCACCGCTGATAAAATGCGCTTCTTTTTTAACGATGAGATCAAGTATGAAAATACCTGTAGCGAGTATGTGATCAATCCTGCGGGTGCGTTTGACCGGAACAGCCTGCTCAATACGATCAATCAGAACCTTCGGCTTCGGTTTCGGGATGCATTGCAGTTGAATGCTTCGGAATGTGTGGTGCCTTCGGAGTATCGGGGACGGCTTAGATTGGTTTTGTTGCGGTTTTGATAGGGGGGAGAACACGGATGACACGGATTAGACACGGATTTTTCTCTTTCTAATTTAAAATCCGTGTCTAATCCGTGTCATCCGTGTTCTCCCCTCCCGTAAGGGCAAATATCCTTGACTTATCACATCTATCATCTTGTAACCGCTCGTTTCAACGAGTGGCCAGGAATAGCCACTGACCACATCTATCTTCTTTACAAAACATCAACATTTATAACTCCTTGCAGATGTGATGTTTTGTAAAGAAGATAGATGTAGTTAGTGGAGATGCATAGCCCCCGACTAAAGTTCGGGGGTTACAAGATGGTAGATGTTGCACTCGCTTTTTTCCTTAAGTCTACTTTGTCACTTTAGCCGCAGAGCGGCCTAACGTCGGTAGTAATCGGATAATAGCATCGGTTCGGAGGTGCAGAGTACCGTAACTCCTGGCGAAATGTTCCGGTGCTCTGCACCTTATCGACTTTTCATTGAAAATTACTACCGACGTTAGGCCGCTCTGCGGCTAAATTGACAAAGTAAAATTAAGTCATTGCCCGTAAGGGTTTAATCACTCTGCTCCAACAATCCAACTGCCGTTTTGTCGCAAACACACTCATGTCACCTGCCAAAGTCGGTTCAATTTTGAGATGGCAAGCTGTTTGCAATAGAGTAGGGTGGTCGTAAAAAGACAAATTTGTTGTCAGTTTGACACAAACCCATATTTACTACCATAATTCCCAGCTATATTCCCCATGTTTGCGTCATTGAAAAACGCGGCGTTTTCATCCGTTCTTCCCCCAATCGTTTCTATTCGTATGTTTGATAACTATTTAATGTCGCAACAGTCTGATGATGAGCCTGATTTCGTGCCGCTTTTCTCCCTGGAGGAAGACGACGAAAAGGCCGGCGAAGTGTTTCCGGATACGGTGCCACTTCTGCCCCTGAAAAATACTGTGCTGTTCCCCGGAATTGTCACCCCCATCACCGTGGGTCGCGACAAAAGTATCCGTGCCGTGCAGCGCGCCTATGAAGGCGACCGATATATTGGTGTGCTCTCCCAAAAGGATCTCAAGATTGAATCGCCCTCTGCCCGCGACCTCTATCGGGTGGGTACTGTGGCGCGTATCCTGAAACTGCTCAAAATGCCGGATGGCTCTACCACCGCCATTCTGCAGGGCCGGAAGCGTTTCCACCTCGACGACCTGATGCACGACGACCCTTACATGGTCGGTCAGATCAGTACCCTCGAATACGATCAGCCTAAAAATAAACTCGAATTCCGGGCCATGATCAGCAGTGTGCGCGATGCTGCACGCCAGATCATTGAATTGTCGCCCCAGATCCCGTCCGAGGCGGTGGTGATGTTGAAAAACATCAACAACGACAACTTCCTGCTCAATTTCATTGCTTCCAACCTGGGTATCCCGGTCAACCATAAGCAGGAAATTCTGGAGATCAACAACCTGAAAGACAAGGCCAGCGCCATTCTGCAACACATGGATTCTGAACTGCAGCTCCTGGAGCTGAAAGACCAGATCGAATCCAAGGTGCGGGTGGACATTGAAAAACAACAGCGCGACTATTACCTCAATCAACAACTCAAAACCATTCAGGAAGAGTTGGGCAACAACCCGCAGGAAGAGGAAATTGAGGCCCTGGTGCGTCGCGCCAAGAAGAAAAAATGGCCGAAGCCGGTCGATGAAGCCTTCTATCGGGAGGTGAACAAAATGCGGCGCGTCAACCCACAGATCGCTGAATATGCCATCGGGATCACGTACCTGGAGACGCTCCTGGAATTGCCCTGGCAGGAATATACCAAGGACCAGTTCGACCTCAAAAAGGTGCAACAGGTGCTGGACCGCGACCACTACGGACTCACCAAAGTGAAGGACCGGATCATGGAGCACCTCGCTGTTTTGAAGCTGAAGGGCGACATGAAAGCGCCCATTCTTTGTCTGGTAGGTCCTCCGGGAGTCGGTAAAACCTCCCTGGGCGCCAGCATTGCCCGTGCGCTGAAACGCAAATATGTGCGCATGAGCCTCGGTGGTCTGCACGACGAAGCAGAGATTCGTGGTCACCGCAAAACATACATCGGTGCTTTGCCGGGTCGTATCGTGCAATCACTGAAAAAAGCGAAGGCCGGCAACCCTGTATTCATTCTGGACGAGATCGATAAAGTGGGCAAGGATTTCCGGGGCGACCCATCTTCCGCCTTGCTGGAAGTACTGGACCCTGAACAGAACACCTCCTTTTACGACAACTACCTGGAGCTGGAATTTGACCTTTCGAAAGTCATGTTCATTGCCACCGCGAATACCCTGAGCACCATTCAGCCGGCCCTGCTGGACCGTATGGAGATCATCGAGATCGCGGGATATTCGCAGGAAGAAAAAGTGGAGATCGCCAAGCGTCACCTGGTGCCTTCGGAGCGCAAAGACCACGGTCTGAAACCCGGACAGGTAAAGCTGAACGAAAAGACGCTGGTCAAGATCGTGCAGAGCTACACCGCCGAAAGCGGCGTACGTAACCTGGCCCGTGAAATCGGCTCCGTGATGCGCTCTGTGGCCAAACGAGTCGCCATGGAGGAAGCATACGAGGTGACCGTGAAACCAGAGCACCTGCCTAAAATACTGGGACCCACCAAGTACGACTCCGAAGTGTACAAGGAAAAGCAGTCCTCCGGCGTAGCCATTGGCCTGGCCTGGACCTCCGTGGGCGGCGAGATCCTCTTCATTGAGGTCAGTCTCAACAAGGGAACCGGCCGACTGCAGCTCACGGGCAACCTGGGCGATGTGATGAAAGAAAGTGCCACTACCGCATTGAGCTATATCCGCGCACATGCCGAACTACTGGGCATTGAGAACGAAGCGTTCGAAAAGAACGACATCCACATCCACATACCGGAAGGCGCCATTCCCAAAGATGGACCTTCCGCAGGTGTCACGATGCTTACTGCCATCACCTCAGCCTTTACGCACAAGCCGCTCAAGCCATTTCTGGCCATGACCGGCGAGATCACCCTGCGTGGCAAAGTACTGCCCGTGGGCGGCATCAAGGAAAAGATCCTGGCAGCCAAACGTGCCGGCATCAAAGAGGTCATCCTGTGCAAGGACAACCAAAAGCACGTGGAAGAGATCGAACAGGAGTACATCAAAGGACTGAATTTCCACTATGTGGATCGGATGTTTGAGGTGCTGGAGATCGCTATTGGGCTGGAGAAGCCTGGTAAGGTAAGTGGGAATGGAGCGGTCAAATCTAAGCCCATGAAATCAAGTGTAGTTGCGAATTAGATAGAATTGCGTTTTTGATGCTTTATTGCGGGTTTAAATATATTTGAGGCGGCGCGAGGGTTACCTTAGCGCCGCCTGTTTTATTACCTTTGTCCTCTCGATTTTTTAAAGAAAACATGATAAAACATATTAAAGCTTCCAATTTACTCTCTTTTGGACCTGAAGGGTTGGATATAAAATTGCATAATTTGAATGTGTTGATTGGGCCAAACGGGTCAGGGAAATCAAATTTTCTGGAATTGCTAGATTTAATTCGTGCTACACCATCTAGCGACAGCCTTGCCCCTATTAGACAAGGTGGTGGTATATCCGAATGGATTTGGAAGGGAGCGTCTGAACGCTCAAAGATTTTCTTAGAAATTTTGATTGATAGTGCCATCGGTGGGTCAACGCCTAAATGGATGGAAACCCAATCTTTTCGACATCATTTATCATGGTATTCTTCCCAAGATAGATTTCAATTGTCCGATGAGCGTGTTGAAAACGAAAGGCCTTATGGAACCCACCAGGATGTCATATTCTTTTATAGATATTTAAATGGACGTCCAATGGTTAATGTTAACAATCCAGATCGGAAAAGTCGTGAATTATCCAGGGATACAGTTAATCCAGAGGTGTCGATTTTATCACAACGCCGTGACCCTGAGAACTACCCAGAATTAGCTTATTTAGCAAATGCATATGAGTCGATTCGACTTTACCGTGAGTGGTCGTTTGGCCGAAAGTCAAAATACCGAAATTCACAACCTGCTGATGATCGCAATGATCGCCTTGAACAAGATTTTTCTAATTTAGGTATATTTCTTTCCAGATTACGCACGTTTCCATCTGTAAAACGTTCTGTTATTGCTGCCTTGCAGGATTTATATGAAGGGTTTAGTGACTTTGAGATTCTAACAACAGGTGGTACCGTTCAAATAGTTTTTACAGAGGGGGATTTCTCCATCCCTTCCACGCGCCTTTCCGATGGTACACTTCGATACTTATGCCTCCTAGCTATATTACTCGACCCGAATCCGCCACCGCTTATTTGCATTGAAGAGCCCGAATTAGGGCTGCATCCAGATGTTATTCCGAAAATTGCCGATCTTTTGATAGATGCCTCAAAGCGGACTCAGCTTGTTGTTACCACCCACTCTGATATGCTTATAGACGCGCTAAGCGAACAACCTGAATCAGTACTAATCTGCGAAAAACACGATGGCCAAACCCAAATCAAACGGCTTAATCGTGACGATCTTTCTCATTGGCTTACCGATTATCGTCTTGGCCAACTTTGGATGCGTGGTGAGATAGGAGGTACAAGGTGGTAACAATCAAAATCTATATTGAAGGAGGTGGCGAAGGCAAAGACCTGGATATACGCTTCCGAGAAGCGTGGACTAAGTTTTTCAAATCAGCAGGTCTGGCAGGGCATATGCCTCGACCTGTTCGGGGCAAAGGAAGAATGAATACATTCGACCTATTTTCCACGGCAATCAAGAAAAGCCAGCCTAATGAATTGCCTTTGCTGCTTTTGGATAGTGAAGATGGAATATCCACTGGTAAAACAGTCTGGCAACATCTTAAAGATCGCGATGGTTTTGCTATGCCAAATGGTGCCACAGAAAAACACGCATACTTGATGGTTCAAGTTATGGAAACATGGTTATTGGCAGACCCGGAATCTTTACAGGCTTACTTCGGCAGTAAATTCAAGGCCGACAAAATTCCAGCCTGGCAGGAATTGGAGACGCAAACGAAACCTAATATATATGAGGTGCTTGAAAAGGCCACTGCTGCTTGTGACAAAGCCTATGCGAAAGGTAAGGTGTCATTTGAAATTCTGGGGAAACTCAATCCCCAAAAAGTCATAGAGAAGTGCCCAAACGCCAAGCGTTTGCTGGATTTTTTAGCAAAAAAACGATGAGTAGAAATGGGGATGTGCTCTGTTTATAGCAGTCGCAAAGTGATTATGCATAAGCGTTTTGGATTTTCGGGCGTGCCGAAAACCGTTGAAAATTTGGCCTTATTGCGCTGTTTTTTTTGTTTCTCTGTGTTTCAAGCTGGACGCCGCAACAAAATATAGTTGTACAAAATGACTGGCGATTCTTTTTTACCAGGGCCTGACCTATATTTGCCAAGGCAAAACCCGTTGCCCGAAAGACTGTTCCAATGAAATCCCCATAGATTTCCTGGCATTCGCTCCAAAGCTGCGGCTTGGTTCAACACCAATACATCCGCAACCAAGCCCCCTGACATCCTGTACAGGGTAGAGGTGGTTCGGGGGCTTGGTGGCGGATGTATTCTTACACGTTAGGCCTCACCCTTTAAGCGACCGTAAACAAACAGACAGATAGAAATAAAATATGAAAGCAAACGAAACCAAAGTAGATAAATTCTTAGCGACAAATGAAACAACATTTGCTATTCCTGTTTATCAGAGAAATTACGACTGGACACTTTTTCAATGTAAACAGCTACTTCACGACATTATCGAAACGGGCAAAAACGACAAGACAAATGCTCACTTTATCGGGAGTATAGTTTATGTTCACGATGACGTTTATACAGCATCAGGCTTAACGGAATTAACCATAATTGACGGACAGCAACGTCTTACGACTATCACATTAATTTATATCGCACTTTACAGACTTGCTAAGGAACTTGACAACCAAATGCTAGTTAACCGAATTCAAAAAACGTATTTGATAAATGAATTTGCACCCGAAGAAGAAAAGTTAAAGCTAAAACCAACCGAAAATAATAAAGAAGCACTTCGACACATTCTAAATTCAACAGACGGAGAAGAATTTAAAGGCTATTCAAAAATTATAGAAAATTTTGATTATTTCAGATCAGCAATTAATTCGGAGAACTTTGAAGTTATACAGCGTGGACTTTCTAAACTCATTTTCGTTGATATTGCACTTGACAGACAAAAAGATAATCCGCAAAGAATTTTTGAAAGTCTGAATTCAACCGGACTTGAATTATCACAAGCCGACCTTATTAGAAACTATATTCTAATGGGACTTTCAAGAACAAATCAAGACAGAATTTACAAAAGCTATTGGGAAGTAATCGAGAAAAACGCAAAGGATGAAACATTGAATAAAACTCGTGTTTCTGAATTCATTCGTGATTACTTAACTCTTAAAAACAAAGAAATACCAAACAAAGGTGACGTTTACGCAAAATTCAAAGAGAAATATCCGACTTCCACCATTGACGAATTGGAGCTTGTTCTCACAGAATTAAAATCATTAGTTAAGTATTACAATAGACTAACTAACCCGAAAAACGAAACTGACAAACTAATAAGAATTCAACTTGAATATATCAACAGGTTAGAAATAAATGTTGCGTTTCCTTTCTTAATGAAGGTATATGACGATTTTTCAAATGACATAATTGATAAATCAACTTTTATTTCAGTTTTATCGACAGTTCAATCATTCACATTCAGACGTTTCATTTTAGGCTTGCCGACCAATGCACTTAATAAAATATTTATGGGCTTATACGATAAAGTTGAGCCTAACAATTATTTGTTTTCAATTCAAAAATCTTTATTGCAAAGGTCAGGTGTTCAGCGTTTCCCAAGAAACACAGAAACGATAAACGCACTAAAAGAAAAAGATGTTTACAACATTAAACCTAAAAATCGAACCTACTTATTAGAACGAATTGAAAACTTTCAAAACAACGAACCAGTAGCAATTGAAGGAAATTCCGACATAACAATTGAACATATTTTTCCGCAAAACCCTGACCCGAAATGGAAAATTGAATTAGGTGCAGACGAATACAATTTGATAAAAGAAAACTATCTAAACACAATCGGCAATCTCACTCTATCAGGCAACAACGGCAAATTAAGTAATAAGCCATTTCTTGACAAGAAAGTAATGAACGTTGACGGCAAAGAGCAAGGTTATACTTTCAGCAGACTTTGGCTAAACAGAGATTTGAAAGAAAAATCAAAATGGGATAAAACAGAAATTGAAGAACGAGCAAGTACTATTTCTGAACGCTTTATTAAAATTTGGGAAATTCCTGAAATTGACATTGAACTCGAAGCAACTAATGACGAAATAAACATTTTTGATGCAGAAGACCCAAAACACAAGAAGTTAGAGTATGCTATTTTCTTCAATCAAAAACTTGAAGTTACACAAGTTGCAAAACTTTATATTGAAGTGTTCAAACAATTATTCGACTTACAACCAGAAACCTTTTTTACATCAGAAATTGGCGACCGACTTAGTTTGACAAAAGCACCTGAAGCGAATGGATTAAGACAAGCAGTTCCGATAAGTGAAACATATTTTATAGAAGCAAACATTGATAATGTGGGCAAGTTCGACAGAATAAAACAAGCCTTGACAATTTTTGGATTTGAAGACGAATTATCAATCAAATATGCTGACTGAGAAAGAAGGGCGAAGGCATAACACGGGTTTGGCAAAAGTGGCGGTTCAATTCTCCGAATAAACATTTGTGCTGAAAATCGCGCCCATCGCAAATCTGCAAACCATTAATTAATGAAATACATCCTGACCATACTACTGCTAAGCTTATCCACCAATATAAGCATGAAAAAGATCTATTCATTTACAACTCAAACGAAAGTCAATGAATGGCGCATTGTCAACGATGGCGTGATGGGCGGCATATCAAAAAGTGCTTTGGTGCTTACCGATGCCGGACATGGACAGTTTTCGGGTCACGTTTCATTGGAGAACTACGGAGGATTTGCCTCCATTCAATTGAACACAAGGATAAAACTTGCGGAAGAAAAGAAGTTTATTGTTTTGCGAGTGAAAGGAGATGGCAAGGCCTATGAATTTCGTTTGAAAGGTGAAATTTCGCAGGCTGAGTCTTACGTGCACCAATTTACTACCACAGGAGCATGGGAAAATATCAAGTTGCCAATAAGTGAATTTTACCCTCAATTCCGGGGGCGCCAATTGGACATCCCGAATTTCAATTTTGACAGGATAGAACAAGTAAGTTTTCTGATTGCCAACAAGCGAGAAGAAGATTTCAAATTGTTGATTGATTGGATTGGTTTGGAGTAACTACGAGTCACTTGGTGAATTTCAGTCGCCAGGCTAAATTTGTCGATCATTGGAATAGTCTTTACTTTTGAAAGAAAAAAAGTCCAATGCTAACACGTACGATCCTGTTTGTTTTGCTTTTAGTGGCATCATTTGCCTCGGCACAAGACTGGGAGGTCTTAAGAACACCGGCGGTTCATGGCTTCACAGAAATGACCCATGACGGCTCCATACTCTACGCTGTAGCCGACCGGGAATATGGAATCTTCAGTTCGCAAGACAACGGAATGACCTGGCAACCCAGATGGCCTGGTATTCGCATGTATGTGGCACAAGGCAAGTATTATAGGGTAGAACGAGATACCGTGTATCGGTTGTTTACCTCGGACAATCAGGGGCTTACCTGGCAGGATGAAGGCGCACTGCCCGTGCCTACCACTCAGTTTCCGCCATACCTCAGCATTTCTGCTCAAGGTGACGTGTATTGCTATATCAGAGATATCGTATTCCGGCGTTTGGCCGGCCAAAGCAGCTGGCAGTCCATACATAACCAACCCAATCAGACCTTACGTGCTGCCCATATCTATGGCGATCATATCTGGGTGCAAGCCGATACCTGGCTCCTGCAAAGCCTCGATAATGGCTTAACTTTTACGTTCTCCCCGATTCCTACCCAGGAAACGCTCGGGTTGGCTGCAAAAGACGATTCAGTTGTATGCCTGTATAGAAACCAGGGTTTTGAAGCGACCCTGGGGCGTACCGTGGATGGCGGACAAATCTGGGAATACAAAGTTGTTCCCGATTTTGTGCTTTTACAAAAAGGTTCTTTCCCTTGCTATGCGCTCGATTATAAAGGTAACTGGTGGCGGAGTGACAATGGTTGGGACAACTGGGAGAAGATTGTTGATCATGTTGGCACACACAGCCCAAGAGCAATATTGGCACAGAGCCAGGGCCGTTTGATCTCAACGGATAACGGCATCTTGCATGAAAATTCCGGTACCTGGCGATATGCCTGGCATGGGTACAATGATCCTGGGCTCAGTGAAGTGTCCTGGCTAAACATGGCTGGCGATACCTTGCTTTGTTTTTCCGGAAATGGCAGCCAGACGGCTTATTCGACAGACCAGGGCAATACCTGGCAACGCGGCCTCTCCGGCTATTTGCCTAAACAGGTATTTGATCTGGGTACACATTACGGTGGAATTCATGATAACGATATCGTCCTTGCTGCAAAAGGGAGCCAGTTTGATTGGCGAAAAATATATCATCCGGGACAGGTGGTCACTCCATTTCTCGCTTTTGGAGCCTCTGCAACGAGTCTATACGCAGCCGATTGGCTGGCAATTTACACCTCAAACCAGCCAGGTATTACAGGTTGGCAACAGAGCCAGGGCAAACTCGTGGGCGATGTCATGCTGGTGGTCAATAACGAGCTCATTACCCGTATTGATTCTTCGATCCTGGCCAGCACAGACGGTGGAGTGACCTGGAAAATCCGAAAGACCTTCGATTTTCCGATTTCCATGAATGTGTCGCGCATTTTTGCATTGAACAATCATATCTACCTGTCGCAAATACAACAGCGTAAGATTTACCACTCTGCTGATGGTGGATTTACTTTTTCAGAATTAAATGTCCCACAAGATGGTGGTCCGTTTTTTCAGTTTCGGGTAATCAACCATAGCTTGCTGCTCAATACCCTTGATCCGTCACCTGCCTTTTCGGCAGGAAGCTTATATATTTCAGAAGACCTTGGACAAACCTGGTGTGATATCGGCTTACCCAATACACTTTTGATCAATCAGGCGCTGGGTTCATATATGGCGAATCCCTGTGCGTATGATGGTACCGTGTATCTGCGCACTTATTCCGGGCAAATCTGGCGAAAAAACTGTCAGGCAGTGCCCATAATACCAGAACCCCAACCACTTGATTTGAAGTTTACGCTGACACCCAATCCGGGAGCCGACAACCTGTACATTGTGGCAAATGAGGGGCAAACGGGTCGCGTACAAGTGCGCATGTATGATGCCCTGGGGCATTTAGTGCGCTCCGAAACGATTGATTTGGGCGCAGGCACTCCTGCGTCGGTGTCTACGGATGACTTAATGCCAGGGGTCTATTTTATTCAAATTGATGGTAAATGGGTAGGAAAATGGGTGCATAGGTAGAGGGCAACCAGCCCTGTATGGTCTTCCCCTTTTCGCGCCAAAAGATACCCGGCCCAGCGCCGCCTTGGTGTCTTTTGACCTACGGTATGCACATTAAATTCATTGAGAATCAATGTTATTACAGGTACAACCATTGGATTTGTGCTGATGGTAGCGATACCTGAGTTGTCCTCTTGACGAGATCCGTCCGCATCCAGTGCGCTTTGCTAGCGAATTTGTCCAATCGAGACCACAAATGGGCTAATACTCGGGCTAAGCGCACTGGATGCGGACGGATCTCGTCAAGAGGACAACTCAACCTAAGCTTGATTACTCCAGTAGCTTTGGCAATTAATTGATATTCAGTGGATTTAAGGTGCATACCATAGGTCAAAAGACACAAGCGCGGCGTTGGGCCTGGCATATTGCTTGTAGAACGAGAGGAGGCCTGGAACGTGAAAATATTCTCGCTGAGTTTGAGCAACTAAAGAATTCAACAAGACGCGGTTATGAGCAGACGGAATCCTAATACCCAACCTGCATAAAGCCCGGTACGTTACCTCCCATTAAAATGAAAATAGAACGAACATTTGAAAAATATTACTACCTGACCGGGGACGAAAAGTCAAAGGTTGGCAATGCTGCGCCAGAAGACGCAAACGTCCATTGGGATTATTTTGAAAATAGGGACATGAACTTCAGTCTGACCGAACCCTTAAAGTTTAAAATTAACCCGGGAAGGTTTTCGGGCCAGACGGGTGATTTTCAGTTCAATAGTTGTGGATTTCTACTTTTCTCTGATCCATTGCGCTCAATAATTGAAAAATACCTAAGCGATATTGACCATCCCAAATGGTTTCCTGCAGTAGTGACAGACATGAATGGAACCAGACTACTGGACATTTTGATGTTGGACACTAGACATGATTCTGTAAGTGCATGATTTTCAATTTTTTAGAGTGCAAGTCCAACGTCTATTGTCAAAATGTCCAGTAGTCTGCTCAAAGACAACTGATCCCATAATTCCTCGCAGACCAGTAGTCTGGATTGAACAGCTTCGGCTATAAGACCAACACATCAGCACTCCTATTCGAAGACGATAACTTGTGATAAAAATGAAAAAATTATCCACCTTTCTGATTGTTTTGCTAGCATTTATAAGCCATCAGGCCATTGCCCGGCAAACAGCAGAAAAGCAAATCCTTTGGACCAGCGACTGGAGTCCTAACGGAAAATATATTGCGATCGCCGGAAACCTGGATACCTTAAAGATCTACCACGCAAAGGACGTTAAGCCCTACCGGTCTTTTCCTATAAAAAGCACCGTCACACGTGTAAAATGGCACCCATCCAAAAATTTGATTGCCGTAGCAACACAAAATTCGGAAGACAAATCGTGTATGCTA
>JBILHS010000075.1:0-28905 GCA_044350425.1 Saprospiraceae bacterium
GGTAGAAGGTGCAGGTGCAGTATTGTTAGTTGCAGGACCCACATTAAGGTCGCTCATTCGCATTCCTGTACCGATGACCAGCCGGACTTTCTCTTCCACCGTCATGGCTGCGATCACTTGTTTGAGTGGGGATTTACCCAGTTGAGGCAAGGCTTTTTGAGCCAGCGAAACGTAGTGGGTCAGGAGCATTACTATGAATGGGAGAATCAGCGACTTTTTCATTTTAACCAATAAAATTGAGTGGGTAGACCAGAAGAATCTGCTCTACGTGTGGAATGAAAAATGCTGCGCAGCAATAAGGATACAAAGGTGTAATGCAGGTAGGGCAAGTTGTTTTGACAAATGTCAAATAATCATTTGGCTCCGCGCACCCGGCTTAAGGTTTCCTGGGTTATGCCCAGGAAAGAGGCGATGTATGCTAGTGGAACGCGTTGTACGATGTCCGGATTTCGGGCAAGCAGGCCCTGATACCGTTGTTGAGCCGTCTCAAATTGAATGCTTTCCATTCGGATTTGGGAGAGCAGGAGCGATCCGGTCAACATATGGCGGAAGAGTTTTTCTACTGCATGGTGTTGATCGCAAAGTCGCATCAGTTCGTTGTGATCCAATGCGAAAAGTGTGGCGGGTTCTACTAAATGGATGGCAATTTGACTGGGCTTTCGTTCAAAAAAACTGCGAATGGAGAAAAAAAAGGTGCCATCCATTGCGATCCACTCCGTCACTTCCCGGTTCTGTTTGTGATAGTAAAGACGGGCAATTCCCTTTGAAATGAAATAGAGGGAATGATTCACGGCGCCTTCCCGAAGCAGTGTATGTCCTTTTGGGTGCACCAGGGGACGCCACGCTGCTGCAAACTCGGAACGTAAGGGTTCGGGCAGGCAATAGATCTCATCCAATTTGTACAATAGCGCATCCATTGGGCGAAGATAGATCTTTAAAAATTTATTTAGCGCCAGGCGCAACCCCAAGTTTAATCCCACCGTGTAGTAAGGAAGCAAGGCAATCAAGCTTTTGTTTCAAATTTCTAAACACATTACTACATGAAGAATTTGCTTCTCACCCTCGCTGCAGGGCTCATGGTCATCTTTTTCTCCTGCCAAAAAGAAACGTTGTCTTTTACAGATGCTACTTCGGACCTGATCTCATCGGATCGCGGAGGACAACGTCACCACCATGGGGATTCCTTACATGTGCATGACACCCTGCATGTACACTGTGATTCCTTACATATTGACAGCCTGCACATTCACCATATGGACAGTCTTGGTCATGTACCCCACGATAGTATCCATGTGCCACATGATACGATCGGTGGTGGTCCACACGGCGGTCCACACGGCGGCCCACATGGCGGCGGACATGGCGGCGGGCATCATGGGCATGGCGGATAAGACCATTTTATGGTGTTTAATATCCCTTCAGACCAAAATCTGAAGGGATTTTTTTAAATTGAACCAACTTGCGGCCTGGTGTTTCATCCGGTTCACCGGCGAGAACCCGAGTATTTTTCCAAAGGGCACCTAAATCTTTTATTTCACTATTATGAGGATTTTATCTTTTTTCTGCTTTCTCTGCACCTTGTTTTTTGCTCCTAAGCTATATGGGCAAAACCTCCCAAACACCATGTATTTTGCAGAGAATGAACACACCCTTTATACCAATGGTCGTGTATCCGAAGGACTTTACGATGAAAGTACCCTCAGAGACATCCAGCTTTGGTTCTCTCAGGCGGACTATTGGCAGCAATTGAAAAATAACTATTCAGGTAAGATCGATTTGCCGGCCACTATGGTGGTTGAAGGGGATACATTTCTTCAGGTAGGGGTTCGGTTTAAAGGAAATACCTCCTACAATATGATTCAAAATTTTGACAAGAAATCCTTCAATATCACCATGGATTATCTTGTGCCCGGCCAGGATCTGGACGGTTATTCTACCCTCAACCTCAACAATGCATTTGAAGACGCCTCTTTTATGCGGGAGGTTTCTTATTTACACCAGATTCGCAGGCACATTCCGGCTGCCCGGGCAAATTATGTGCGTTTATTTATCAACGGAGTGAGCTGGGGGATTTATCCGAATGTACAACAGATTAATGGTGACTATTTGAAAGAATGGTTTTTCAGCAACAACGGTACCCGTTGGCGTGCAGACCGACCTGCCGGCGGTGGCGGACCGGGTGGTGGTGGTTGGGGAGATGGCACGGCCGGGCTAAACTATCTGGGTGCTGATACTACCATTTACAAAACCTATTACACGCTTAAATCCAGCCAAAAGGCTATGCCCTGGGACGATCTGGTCAATGTTTGTGATGTGCTGAATACCACACCACTTAATAATCTGGAAACGGAGATTGCTGAGGTCATGGATCTTGATCGTACCCTTTGGTTTTTAGCCTCTGAAATTGCTTTTTCAGATGATGACGGGTATGTTTTTAAGGGCAAAATGGATTACTACCTATACTGGGACCCCGAAACCCAAAGGATCACTCCTTTGGAATTTGATGGCAATTCGGTCATGAAAAGCAATGCCAGCAACTGGGGCGTTTTTTACAATGAGACCAAAGTGAATTACCCATTGCTAAACCGCCTTTTGGCAGTGCCAAGCATTCGGCAGCGGTATCTGGCACACTTTCGTACCCTGATCGCGGACGAAATGACCACAACTGATTTTAATGCGCTTATTGACCAATACGATGCATTGATTAACGCGGGTGTACAAGCAGATACCAAGAAACTTTACACCTCGGCACAATATGCAACAGAAAAAACCACCCTCAAAAATTTTGTTCAAGCCCACCGCAATACGCTGCTGAACAATGCTGAGCTTAATACTAGCGGACCAGCCATCAGCAACGTGGTCATGTCGAGTGCAACCGGAATATGGGTAGACCCGGCTGATGGAGCGCCTGTTTCTATCACCGCATCCATTACCGCCGCGAGCGGGCTCTCCTCTGTTTCACTTTACTATTGTCCTGCAGCCTATGGAAATTTCTCGAAACTTCCGATGTATGACGATGGGCAACACAACGATGGCACCGCAAACGATGGTGTTTATGGAGGGCAGATACCTGGTTTTTCGACAAGTACAATGGTCCGGTTTTACCTGGAGGCTGCTGCAAATAATACAGCAAAAACGGTCAGTTATCTGCCGGTTGGCGCTGAACATGATGTGTTTTATTATCACGTGGGTGCTGGCTGGGTAATCAACCCACCGGTAGTGATCAATGAAGTAATGGCCTCCAATACCAATACAACAACAGATGAAGCGGGGCAATTTGAGGACTGGATCGAACTGCACAATCTGACCAGTCAGGAAGTGGATCTTTCAGGGTATGCAATGTCTGATAATCCTACAAATCTCCGAAAATGGGAGTTCCCAGCCGGAACCAGTATTTCAGCGCATGGATATTTGATTGTTTGGGCAGACGAAGATGGAACGCAAGGCCCCTTGCATGCTAGTTTTAAACTCTCTGCTTCAGGGGAGTCACTCAGCCTGGTAGATACCCAAAGTTACTATTTGGACAATATTACTTTCGACCAACAGACTACA
Organism: Saprospiraceae bacterium; assembly: GCA_044350425.1. Classification (GTDB taxonomy): domain Bacteria; phylum Bacteroidota; class Bacteroidia; order Chitinophagales; family Saprospiraceae; genus M3007. Next base: position 3,553 of record JBILHS010000075.1, read on the forward strand.
GACCAGGGATATGCGCGACTACCCAATGGTACCGGACCGTTTGTGATACAGGAGCCAACCTTCAATGCATCTAATGGAACGGTGCCGACCCTGGAGCCAACGGTTTCTACATCCAATGAAATATTGGTTGCTCCTAATCCTGCATTGGAATACTTGAATATTGACCTTTCTGGAGTGAAAATAGAAGGCAAGCTTTTTATTACGGATGCTTTGGGCCGGATTTTTCTGGAAACCTCGGCCCTGCCTACCCAGAAGGTTTTTGTCGCGGAGTGGCCGAAAGGGGTTTATTTTTTGAAATGGGCCAATGTTGCCACTAAAATTGCTGTCCATTAGTCCATCCAAATTACGCGCTTTTTATTTCCTCGTTAGCTAGGAAACAAAATTCAAAGCAGGCTGTTTGATCCGGGTGTTGATGTGTCATTTAGGCACATCAACACTTTTTTATTCAATTAACACCTTATTCATCGTGAAATTTAACTTTTTACCCGTCCTCGTTCTCCTCCTTTCAAGCTGGTTGTTTTTAACCAATTCAATGCTGAATCCCAGCAACCCACCTGTCGCCCAAACAGGTGCACCTGGTGAATCAACTTGTAGTACCGCCAGCGGCTGCCATACTGGTGGCACCTTTGTGGGGACCGTATCAATTAGTGGCGTGCCTGATACGGTGGTTGCCAACCAAACTTATACACTTACATTAACCAATGCAAGCAATGCAGTTCGTGCTGGTTTTCAGTTGACCAGCTGGGATGGAGCAAATGCCATGAGTGGCACGCTTACGGCAGGTACAGGAGTAAGTATTGGATCTGGCACAGCCGGAAAAAAATATGCCCGACAATCTGCTCCCAAATTGTTGAGCGGCGGAAGTACCTCCTGGACGTTTACCTGGAAGGCACCAGCTACCGCATCCGGGAATAAAATCACGTTTTATTTCGCAAGTCTTTGTGCAAATAATAATAATGGTAAAACTGGCGACAATGCAATTATCGCGAACAGGTCAGTGGTACTACAATCTACTTCAGCCGCAAATGAACCCAGTCGCGAAGCTGCCATAAAATTTTACCCGACCCTGGTGCAACAAAACACCGTACACATTGAGCTTTTGGAAGCTACAACTGGTCAGATCCTGGTCTGCGATCTGAATGGGAAAGTCGTTTTAGATAAAACCTTATCGGCGGTCAATGATTTGAATGTCAACGAATTGCCTAAAGGAATCTTTACTGCGCAGATCCGGGCAAATGGGAGAATCTCTTCCAGAAAATTTATTGTGGAATAGGTCAAATCTATTTATTGCAATCCCTTGAAAGCCCTCGCATTAAAAAAATGCAAGGGCTTTTTAGTATTACTTACAGTCAGTTTTGATGGTGCAGTGTACCTTCGCCCGCTGTGATCTCAACCCTTGATACGCGCAATTTTCCAGCCAAACTACTTTTGTTTGGCGAGCATGTTTTGCTACTCGGGGCACCTGCCCTTGCAGTACCATTAACAGCATTTGGTGGCCATTGGGCCCGTAATCCTTCATTTGACAGGCATCATGCCCGCTTACTACAATTTGCAGAAAGTGAGGCTTTGAACTCGATGAAAAACATTGATTCCGATCAGTTTAAACGCGATTTAGAATCAGGCCTTATCTTTGAATCCAATATTCCAACGGGTTATGGGCTTGGCAGCTCAGGCGCCTTGTGTGCAGCGATTTACGACCGGTACGCGCTGGAAAAAACGGATGAGCTATCCACACTAAAAAGCCACTTTGCCCGGATGGAAAGTTTTTTCCATGGAAACAGTTCCGGGATCGATCCACTTACAAGTTTTGTGGGAGCGCCGATTTTGATCCAGAATAAAACAGATGTGCAACAGGTGGCACCTAAGAACTGGGGCACCACAAAACCCACGGTGTTCCTGATCGATTCCCAATTACCACGTCGGACAGGACCCTTGGTCGAGTGGTTTTTGGAGCAAAGCCAGATGCCCAGTTTTGCTGATAAACTGTCCGCTGAATATTTGCCCGTACACCATAAAACCTTGCAGGCATGGCTTTCTGCCGATATTGATTCATTTTGGCCTGATTTGCAGCGACTTTCTGCTTTTCAGTTGGAGCATTTTGTCCCAATGATCCCCCGAACTGTAAAAGGGATTTGGGAAGAAAGCCTACAGGGACAGGATTTTATGCTCAAAATTTGCGGTGCAGGTGGTGGCGGTTTTGTTCTGGGTTTTGCCCGGACAAAAGAAATTGCTCAAAACCTGTCCCGCCAAACCCAAATTGTATTTCCACTGGATTAACCCACCGTCCAACCCAATGTCCAAAAAAGCTTCCCTTTGGTTTCTCGGTTTCCTGCTTTTTTTGGCAGTTTTCCGCGACGTGATCGCCAATGGCAGGCCCTTGTATTGTAGGATCGGGGGGGAGACCTATTGGCCAGGGATGCGTACCGTTTTTATGGATCCAAATGCACGCTTTGGAGTGCCCGCCTTAGATGCACTCGCTGAAAAAGCACAGTATGAATCCTGGAAAGATGATTCTAATTACGATGCGCCGCCTGTTTTTGCACCGATCCCATTTTCACCGGGAGAATATTCCACACGCCAGCTTTCTGGCCTTTTGCCTCCGGGGGCCATTCAGCCAGGCCAGGCTCCAAGATTCAAACACTGGCTCGGTACCGATTCAGATGGAAGGGACATCGCCGCTACCTTAGTTTCAGGAGCCCGGGTCGCCTTGCTTACCGGGGCAGTGGCCATGGGAATGTCCTTGTTGATCGGACTCCTGTTGGGCACTATAGCGGGCTACTTTGGGGACGAGCGACTTCGGGTTCGGCGCGGTCGACTTTGGATGACGATTTTGGGGATTCCAATAGCCTATTTTATAGCCTTCGTTTTGCAGCAATACAAATTGTCTGTGGCTGATTCAGCAGCGATTTGGGGCAAAAGTTTGCTTCTGTTTTTTGGGTTGATCTGGATCTTTAACTGGTTAGGTGCTTATTTAAGTCGATGGGATTTTTTTTCAAAGCCCGTTGTATTGCCTGCAGACCTAGCCATTATGCGTTTGGCAGAGGTTTTTAATGCCTTGCCGAAGCTGATTGTAGTCGTTTCCCTTTCAGTAATGATGCAAAGACAAAATGATTCGATCTGGATGCTGATCGCTTTGATCGGTGTGATGAGTTGGACCGGAGTGGCCCGTTTTGTCCGGGCAGAACTGTTGCGGATACGCGAACTGGATTTTGTAACGGCAGCGCGTGGCATGGGGCTGCCGGACTGGCGAATCTTGTTTCGACACGCATTGCCCAATGCCATGCGTCCTGTGCTGGTGGTTCTGGCATTTGGGGTGGCAGGAGCAGTGCTTCTGGAAGCTTCCTTATCCTTTCTGGGTTTTGGAGGAGCAGGTCTAAAGGGGGTGTCCTGGGGAAGTTTATTGGCCAGAGACAATGCACAGACCAATCCGGTTAATTCCTGGTGGGTGATGCTGCCGCCGGGATTGATCATCTGCTTTACGGTACTGGCATTCAATGCATTGGGAGAAAAAGCCAGTGATCGGTAATGCTTTTGAAGGGTTAGTTTTTCAAATCAGGTGATTGCTGTAAGGTTCCCCGTTTTCATTTTCAAAAAAGCGTAATTCCAATGCTGCTCCGTCAAATACGGCGTAGGAGCAATGATGCAACCACTCGCCCAGATTCAGGTACCGGCTATGGCCATTTTTCAGAAGCCAGTCAATGGGCAAATGGCGATGGCCAAAAATAAAGTAGTCGGGTTCAATTCTCCTTTCAACTTTCCGGTTACAATATTGGAGTAGCCATTCTTTTTCCTCACCGAGCCAGGCACGTTCTTCAGGTGGGGTTGCAGCTCTACTTTGACGGGAGGAAAAATTGGCAAGCCGTATGCCCAGATCAGGATGCAACCACCCAAACAGCCATTGGCTAACAGGATGCTTAAATACTTTTTTCATCCTCTTGTAACCTATATCACCAGGCCCCAGTCCATCTCCATGCCCAATGATGAAATTTTTGCCATGGATCTCCCGGGTGATGGGCTCTTTGTACACAGGAATTCCAAATTCTTGTTCGAAATAGCCAAACATCCACAGATCGTGATTGCCCGTAAAAGCATAAACCGGTATGCCTGCATCACGCAATTCCGCCAATTTTCCTAAAAAGCGATTAAAACCATTCGGAACCACGGTTTTATATTCAAACCAAAATTCAAACATATCCCCCACCAGATAAATGGCTTCTGCTTCAGGTGCAATGGCATCCAGCCAACGGCATACCTGATGCTCGCGTTCCTTGCTGCTTAACCGGGCATCTGCGCCAAGATGGAAATCAGATGCAAAAAAGGTTTTTTTGCGTGTTGTATTCACGGCGCAAAAGTAGGCAACCTGTAGATTCTGAGGATACATTCCTGTTACTTGCTCATCAAACCTTTGGTATATTAGCGCCCTTTGTACCTTGCCGCCCTAAATGCAATGTATGAAAAACACTACCTTCCTTTTGATTGCGCTTGCCGCCCTGGCTGTAGCTGTGGGTGTTCACCTCATTCCGGGCATGGATCCCATGGTTTTGATCACTTTACGATGGATCACCGTTGCGGCTTTCTGTGCCTATGGGTTGAAGCAAAACTCGCTTACAACCTGGATCTTGATCAGCATGGTGATAGGTTTTGAGGTTGGTCTTGATATGGGCAAGGCCGCCAAAGATTTTGATGTATTGAGTTCCATCTTCATCAAACTCATCAAGACGGTCGTCGGGCCACTGCTCTTTTCAACCCTCGTGATCGGCATTGCCGGACAAAGCAGTGGCAAACAAATGGGGCGCATCGCCATCAAAGCATTCACGTATTTTTTGGCAGCTACCTCTGTTGCCTTGGTCATCGGGCTTTTAGCGATCAATTTTACGCAGGCAGGAGCAGGCATTCAACGCAGTGATGCCAGTGAAAAAGTGACCATTCCGGCTTCTGAATTACAAGCCAAGGTAGACACGAAGAAAAATGAGGCTCAATTGCTTTATGGAGATAAAGTGGTGACCGTGAAATCACCTGACTTTAAGCTGGACTGGAAATACACGGTGCTTCATTCTTTCCCTGAAAATGCGGCCAAGATGATCTATGAAGGTGCTGTATTGCAGGTGGTGATTTTTAGCCTTTTGTTTGCCTTAGGACTTCGGAAGGCAGAAGAACACCATCGAAAGACAATGATTCACTGGTGTGAATCACTTTCAGAGGTGATGTTCAAATTCGTAGGTATCATCATGTATTTTGCCCCATTTGCGGTAGGAGGCGCGCTGGCTTCTACCATTGGCGACAAGGGCCTGGGCGTGGTGGTCAATTTGGCAAAATTGCTTGGTACGCTATATGTTGCATTGTTCGTATTTATCGTGGTGGTGTTTATTCCGGTGATGATTTTCTTTAAAATCCCGATCAGGAATTTTTTGCGCGCAGTATACCCCCCAGCCTCCCTGGCTTTTGCCACCGCCAGTTCAGAGGCCGCTTTACCACAGGCAATGACTGCCATGGAGAAGTTTGGAGTGCCCAGAAAAATTGTTTCCTTCGTTCTGCCCACCGGTTATAGCTTTAATCTGGACGGATCAACCCTTTATCTGGCCTTGGCATCCATGTTCTGTATCCAGGCGGCGGGGCTCACAGAGGTGTTTACATGGGACAAACAACTGATCCTCATGGCCACCCTCTTGTTGACTTCGAAAGGTGTAGCGGCGGTGCCACGAGCCTCACTGGTCATACTGACTGCAACGGTTTTGCAATTTGGTATTCCTGAGTGGCCTATTGCAATCATTCTGGGCGTGGATGCTTTGATGGATATGGGAAGAACTTGTATCAACCTGGTTGGAAACTGCCTGGCATCTGCCGTGGTGGCACGCTGGGAAGGGGAGTTTGACGATGAAATGGCGAATCAGGTATGATGTTGGATGTATGATGTATGATGTATGATGTATGATGTATGATGTATGAATGAAATTCATGGGTCAAAATTTAAACGTGTCATGTCAAAAGGAAGAGCCTTGATTAATCTTGCGATTTTTGCTTCCGGCGGGGGGAGCAATGCCCAAAAGATCATTGAATACTTTAAAGATTCGAAGGTCGTTCGGGTGGCTTTGGTGATATCCAATAAACCCAATGCAGGCGTTCTGGCCATTGCAAGGGAAAATGGAATACCGATAAAGGTCATTGACCGTCCTGGTTTTTATGAGACGGAGGCGATTTTGGATGTTTTAAAACAACATGATATTGGTTTTGTCGTCCTGGCTGGATTTTTATGGCTTGTACCCGGCTATTTAGTTCAGGCTTTTCCAAAGCGTATCCTAAATATTCACCCGGCACTGCTTCCAAAATTTGGTGGAAAAGGGATGTACGGACATCATGTGCATGAAGCTGTAAAAGCTGCCGGGGAGACAGAGACCGGGATGACCATACATTTTGTCAATGAGCATTATGACGAAGGTGACTATGTTTTCCAGGCCAAATGCAGCGTGGGTGCAGCAGATTCTCCGGAAGATATTGCCCGGAATGTGTTGAAATTGGAGCATCTGTTTTTTCCAGAAACCATCGAAAAGGTAATCTTAGCAGGATGAATAAAAAGCTGTTGCCTATTTTAATGCTATTACTTTTATCACTGTCCACCCAAGCACAGTCACTTTCAGCCTTACTAAAAAATGCCGAGGTTGCGGAAAAGGCTGGCCATTTTATGATTGCTGCGGAGCTCTGGGAACGAGCCGGAAGACTCAAAGATTCTGACCCGTCGCTACTACATCGTGCTGCAGAAAACTATGCCCGGGCCCGGGATTATCGGCGAGCCGCTGATTGTTATCAAGGAGCTTTGGCGGATGATCGTTTCCCGCTGGCGGCGCTACGCTACGCAAGGTCGCTCAAACAACAAGGTCGTTTTGAAGAGGCGAAGAATGGTTTTGATCGGTTTGCTCAGCAGTATCACGGAGAATTTAAAGCGATGATGATCTCGATTGCGGAATTGGAGATAGACGGGTGCAAATTGGCCCTCCAACTATATGGTAATCGTGATACCACGCTTTTATTTCCGGTAATTCAGGATTCGATTAACTCGCCGGAAAATGAGTTTGCAGCAATTCCGTTTTCTGAACAGCTGCTCTATTTTTCAAGGGCTTTTGGCCCTCAGGTGAAATTGATGCGTTCCAAACGCGTGGGTACTCAGCTGAGTTTTCCAGAAGAGGCGACTTCGCTTCCAGAGTCCGTTTCGGGTAAGTTTTACAGCGGATGTTTTGCTCCAGATGGCAGCCGGTTCTACTATACGCAATGTGATCAGGGATGTCCGGCCGAAAAAGGGGGGAGTGTCACGCAGGGCCCATGTTCCATTTTTTGCATTCGGCGCACAGAGGCAGGCTGGGCCACCCCCGAACGATTATGGCCGTATATTAATCTGGATGGCAGTACCAGCCTGTTTCCACAGGTAGCACAAACCGGGGGCCTGGAATATCTGTTTTTTTCCAGCGATCGGGCAGGGGGCTTTGGCGGCCTTGATCTGTATGTTTGCGAGCGCACACGGGAGTCGGAAGCGCTCGATTTCTCTTTTCCTCAAAATCTAGGAAGCAAAGTGAATACCGGGGCTGATGAGGTGACGCCTTTTTATCAGGCGGATGCCCAAATACTTTGGTTCAGCAGTTTCGGACATCCCACTTTAGGAGGGTACGACATTTATAAAACAGAAAAAGTAACGGGCGGGTGGTCGAAACCTGAGCATGCAGGTCTCCCTTTTAATTCTCCTGCGGATGATTATTTTTTGGTGATTAAAAAAAGTGGAGAAGGTGCTTTTCTGTCTTCTAATCGCAGCATGGAGGGGATAAAAATGAATACGCTGGATGACGATATTTTCGAACTAAAGGAATATTGATCTTGCCAATTGCATCAAACCACCACCAATTGACCGATCACCCAATTACCTTTGCCCTATGACTTTCCGAAGTATTGTCGTATTGGCCAGGCCAGAGCATTGGGTTAAAAACCTATTTTTGCTATTGCCTGCATTTTTTGGCGCCCGGCTTACTGAAGTCGAGATCCTGGTCAGTGCATTGCTGGGATTTGTGTCCTTTTCACTTACTGCTTCGGCAGTTTATGTACTCAATGACCTGGTCGATGCACCGCAGGACCGCAACCACCCGGACAAATGTCAGCGCCCCATTGCCAGTGGCGAAATTAGTCAGCAGCAAGGCATCCTGATCGGAGCTGTTTTGTTGACCAGCGGTTTCGTAATGGCCTATTTTTTGAGACCGGAGATGTTGATTTTCAGCGTATTGTATTTTTTGGTCAATGTGGCCTACTCCCTTTCCTTGAAGCATTTTGCAATCATGGATGTTTCGTTGATCGGACTGGGCTTTTTGTTGCGCGTGCTGGCGGGTGGTGCAGTAACAGGCGTGGCAGTTTCACACTGGCTTATTGTGCTCACCTTTTTATTGGCGTTAATTTTGGGATTTGCCAAACGACGTGGTGAATATGTGGTGGCCATGGGTGAGAATAATTTCAGAAAAGCGCTGGAAGGTTACAACTTGCCATTTCTGGATATGAGTATTGTAGTATGTTCCACCGTTGCGGTGGTCGCATACCTGATGTATTGCTTTTCACCGGAGGTAACCACCCGAATCGGGAGCGACAAGATCTATTACACGGCCTTTTTTGTGGTGGTAGGTGTTTTGAGATACCTTCAACTTACCCTGGTGTTTGGCAAAACTGAATCGCCGACCCGTGCGCTCTTGCGCGACACTTTTTTGCAGGTAGTCCTTATAGCCTGGATCGGATCTTTCGCCTGGTTGATCTACGGCAAAAAATGGATGATGGGTATATTCTGAAAACCAAACAACAAGGATTTAAAAACCCAATCCGGTTTCAAAAAATTTATGGAAAAAGAGCACCTGATAATCCACCGCATTGCCCCAATATTCCCCATTGTGTTCACCCGGTCTTTCGGTGTATTCATGTGGGATGCCGGCTTCCAGTAAACGCTGGTGCATTTCACGGTTGGCTTCCAGAAAAAAGTCGCCCAGTCCGCAATCGATCATCATGGGCAATTCACGGCCTTTCAAGCGCGGAACAAGGTTGATTGCTGAAGCATTCTCCCAGTTTTGCCAATCGGTCAGCGGGTTGCCAAGTACCGTTTTGAGGTCCCAGTCATTTTTTTTGAATGGCCTTAGATCTAGTCCTCCGGCCATACTCCCGGCTGCACCGAAAGTTTCTGAATGTTTGATTGCCAGCGAAATTGCCCCATGACCTCCCATACTAAGGCCTGCAATGGCACGACCGGAACTTTCCCGGCGGGTATTGTAGTAATAATCAATAAAACCAACGACCTCTTTTGAAATATAAGTGTCATATCGAACGGTTGAGTCCACCGGGCTGTCCAAATACCAACTATCATAACCGCCATCGGGACAAACTATGAGCATTTGATAGGCGTCTGCATGTTGCTTAAGTTGGGGCGCATCACCGAGCCAGCCAGCAAAGTTGCCGCTCCAGCCGTGTAAAAGATAGAGCACGGGGTAAGGCTGTCCGGTTGCCCGATAGTTATCCGGGGCAACGATCAGACATTTTATGTTTTTCCGCATGGTGGTGCTAAAGATTTCAAGTGTATCCACTTGGGCGGCAAATGCGGATTCTGATAGAGTCAAGCCGTTGATAATGAGAAAATTAATTAAAATAAACTGTTTCACTCTTTGGAAAATTTCGGGCAAAATTAGTACATTCGGACTTTTCGGGCTCTAACCCATTTTAGTTATTGGCACTTCTTTTGTTTTCTACCACGAAACATATTTTAGAATCGCAATGAGAAAACTTCCTTTACTCCTTTTTCTGGCTTTATGCCTACAGATTGCGCCTGTAATTTCCCAAAATCAGGCTTTTAAAAACGCTATCCATGCCAAATTGAATTTCATAGATTATGGTTTGCTCTACGACAATGAACCCAAGCTTGGCCAGGGTTTTGAGTTCGCGTATTTTCGGAATATTGCCCCTGCTTTAAATGTTGGCGTCCCCTTTAAGTTGGGATTGGCTAAACTTCCCGGTAGTACAGATGGCAATACGGTGACTGCTGGTGCAGACCTCCAATTTCGCCTTGAAAACATGAAAAGCACGGCCAAAGTAATCCCGTTTGCGCTGGGTGGGGCTGGTTTTGTGGCTAAAAAGGGCGATGTTCATGTTCAATTCCCCTTTGGAGCAGGCCTCCATTTTCGTCTTTCTCCTTATGCTTTCATCAACCTGCAGGGTGAATTTAGAAAGTCCCTGGTAGATGACCGGGATAATCTCCAGGTTGGAATTGGCTATGTTTATTTGTTGCACAAGTCAGAAAACAAAGCGGTTCCGGAAGATTTGACGCGTTTTGACCAGGATAGAGATGGCACGCCGGATTCACTGGACGTTTGCCCCACCTTAGCGGGTCCACCCACAGCATTGGGTTGCCCGGATGCTGACAACGATGGTTTTGGTGACAACGAAGACCCTTGTCCTACGGAAGCTGGCCCGACAGAAACCAATGGTTGCCCGGATTATGACAGTGATGGTTTTGCTGACAAAGATGATGATTGTCCCACAGAAGCTGGTACCTTAAAGGGTTGTATGGATTCTGATTACGATGGAATATCTGACAAAAATGATAAATGTCCGGTTGAAAAAGGCACTGAAGCCAATATGGGTTGTCCGGAGAAAAGGGATGCTGATGGAGATGGGGTCCCGGATGAAGAGGACCTCTGCCCAGACAAGGCAGGTACCAATCGTGGGTGTCCGGACACGGATGGCGATGGGGTGGCAGATAACTATGATTCCTGCCCTGATTTTGCAGGTACGATTGAAAACAATGGTTGCCCGGACACAGATGGCGACGGGATAGCAGATAAATCTGACCAATGTCCGGACATGGCCGGTCCAAAAAGCAATCATGGTTGTCCAGAAGCAAAAGACACAGATGGAGATGGTGTAATAGATGAAAAAGACCCTTGTCCGACCCAGGCAGGCCCGGTCAATGGTTGCCCGGAATCCAAGGATCCTGATTCAGATGGTGATGGCATTCCGGACAAAATTGATCCATGTCCCAAAAAGGCGGGCGATTTTGGCGGATGCCCTGATTCAGATGGGGATGGTGTGGCAGATAACCTGGATAAGTGTCCGAACAAAGCGGGTACTTCCAACAACTTTGGTTGTCCTGAAGAGAAAAAGAATGAGCCGGCTCCTGCTGTGGCCAAACCAGTGGTAGAAGAGAAAAAAGAGATCACTGAAGTGCGGGAAAAACTGGCTTCTGCTGCACGTGCTATACAGTTTGAAACAGCAAAGGCCATCCTAAAAGATGCCTCTTACGATGTACTGGATGAAGTAGTCGGTATTATGCGCCAAAACGCATCTTATTCGCTCTCCATCAGCGGTTATACAGATGATATTGGGGATGATGAGCAGAACCTGAAACTTTCACAGGATCGTTCCAAGGCTTGTTTTGACTATCTCATTTTCAGGGGCATAAAAGTCGAACGGATCCGATATGCCGGATTTGGAGAAGCTCGCCCGATTTCAAGCAATGAAACTGAAAAAGGACGGGAGCAAAACCGCCGGGTGGAATTTGAATTGATCCTTGAATAAAACTTTTATGGTTAATTGTTGATTGGGGGATTTGGTTATTCGGGGTGCACAAGCTTTATATCCGCTCTTTCTTTCGTGAAAAGGACCCTTATACAGCTTGGCCACCTCAAATAACCAAATCCCCCAATCAACAATTAAACAAATTCTGTGTTTTTCCCCTCTATGCGGCGCGACTACCTTTTGCTGAGCGGGCTCGCTCTGTTATTTTTCTTCCCATTTTTGGGAAGTGTGCATTTATTTGACTGGGACGAGATCAACTTTGCCGAGTGTGCCCGTGAGATGGTTCAAACGGGAAATTGGATGCGTCCACAGATTGATTTTGAAGCTTTTTGGGAAAAGCCGCCATTGTTTCTCTGGATGCAGGCGCTTTCGATGAAGGTCTTCGGCATCAATGAATTTGCCGCTCGTTTTCCGAATGCCATTTGTGGCTGGGCCACCTTACTCCTCGTTTTTCACATTGGCAACCGACTGCATGACCGAATGTTCGGTTGGCTCTGGGCACTTGCCTGGCTGGGTAGTTTACTTCCACATCTTTATTTCCGAAGTGGAATTATTGATCCCTGGTTCAATTTATTCATTTTTACCGGGTTATACGGGTTTATTGAATTTCGCTGGAGGTTCTTTGCCCAACAAAAAACACAGTCCTTCTGGGTGCGACACCGGCATTTATTGGTGGGCGGCTTCCTCATTGGCCTGGCGATCCTGACCAAAGGCCCGACAGCATACCTCATAGTCATGCTGGTTTTGATGCTTTATTGGGCGAAATATCGATTTAAAGGCAAGGGCTACTGGCTGCATTTGACCTATTTTTCGCTGTCAGCAGGCCTGGCAGCCTTGTTATGGTTTGGGTTGGAGGTCCGGATGCACGGGACCTGGTTCGTGCAGGAGTTTTTGACCTATCAGATCCGTTTATTGAAGACCGAAGATGCCGGTCATGGCGGGTTTTTTGGGTATCATTTTGTCGTGTTATTGCTGGGCTGTTTCCCGGCCTCCGTCTTTGCCATCCCTAATTTGTGGGGCGACAAAGAATGTGAAGATGAAGCGTTGGAAACCCATGCGCTGGCCTCTTGCCGCCGTTCTGATTTTGGCACCTGGATGCAACTGTTGTTTTGGGTGGTATTGATCCTGTTTAGCCTGGTAAAGACCAAGATCCTGCACTATTCTTCCTTGTGTTATTTCCCGCTCACGTATTTAGGGTCGGTCACCTTGTGGCGGGCCATCAAGTGGAATGTGCTGCCTAAAGTGACCACCTGGCTACTCCCGACGATTGGCGTTGTAATTGGTTTGGCCGTTGCGGCCCTGCCATTTATGGGGCAAAATCTGGAATGGATCAAACCTCTTTTTTCGGCAGATCCATTCGCCCTGGCTAATCTGGATGCCGATGTGAAGTGGGAGCTGTGGCAAGGCATTCCAGGACTTGTATTGGTCTTATCCAGTGTCTCAGGAGTTTATTTTTGGGTAAAAAAACGAGCCTGGCAGACGGCGCAAGTAGTTTTTGCCGGGGGCGCCATTTTTGTAGGAGGCACACTGCTTTTTGTGGTTTGCAACATTGAAGGATATTCTCAAGGTGCCGCGATCGAGTTTTATGAGAGCAAGGCCAATGAAGATTGCTTCATCAAACCTGTCGGATTCAAAAGTTATGCGCACCTGTTTTATGCGGACAAACGGGATCCTGGCCCGGATAAAACCCTGGATGATCTTCCGGGGATGTACTACAACAAGCCAGGCAAGCCGACTTATTTTGTAGCAAAGATCAATCGATTGAACCCTTTGCCGGAGTTTCCGTACATCAAGGAAATTTACCGAAAAAATGGCTTTGTATTTTTTGAATGGAAGCCTTAATACACACGATGAAAAGATCCGGGTTCTAATACTGGGTCACTTCTATTCTTTCCAAAGAACAAACTTTGAAATTTGCTGTTTCCTAAATCGTTCTATTTTTGCCTGATCAATTAGAACAGGCAGAGATGCTGAAACTTGAAACTTTTAACTTGAAACTATTCCAATGATGTACCCAATAGCACTCACCACACCCATGGCTAAGGATTTGACCGATCATGGTTTTGAAGCACTTAGCACACCTGATGCCGTAGAACAGGTTTTTGAAAATCAAGAAGGTACCGCCTTGGTGGTTGTAAATAGCGTATGCGGTTGCGCAGCGGCCATGGCTCGTCCGGGCGCTAAACTTTCGCTGGAAAATAGCAAACACCCTGTGAAACTTTACACTGTTTTTGCAGGAGTGGATACAGAGGCAGTGGCCAAGGTCCGCGAATTCCTTGCACCTTACCCACCATCTTCACCTAGCATTGCCTTGTTTAAGGATGGTCAGGTAGTACACATGCTCGAGCGCCGACACATTGAGGGCCGTTCTGCACAGATCATTGCAGACAACCTTCGGGCTGCATACGATATGTACTGCTAAGTATCAGCCTAAGAGGGGCTGTTAACCACATAGTTCACACAGCACACATAGTTGACCTGCCCAGGTTTTATAACTATGTGTGCTATGTGAACTATGTGGTTTAAAATATAGTGCGGCGGGTGATAAAATATACTTATTACCCTAATCCTCCTTTGCTTCTGAGTAGTGTAAAAACGCTCCCCTCCGTGGTGCAGGCATTTCTGCATTTTCACCTTTGATAATTTTCCACAAGACTTCGTTGAACTCCAGGTCGGGCACCCGATCTTCTCCGCTCAGATCGAATGCGTCTGAACGGCGCTGCAGGTCATTGTCAACGGCAGCATTTCGGTCGTCCAGATTAATGGAAGGAATGAGTGCTTTGTAAGGGCTCAAATCTGCCGTTTTCGAAAAACAGCGCCACATGGGAGTTGCAGCTGCATCGTGCTGACTCATGGGCGGGAGGCCCAGAATAAGTTCGATGGTTCGAAGCATGGAGTTGGTGGAGTACATCGTGTGGTCCACAAAATTCCGTTTGGTGTATGGACTCACCACATAAGCGATCGAACGGTGGGCATCCACGTGATCGGCGCCATTTTGGGCGTCATCTTCCAATACAAAAACGGCTGATTCTTTCCAAACCGGGCTTTTAGACAGGTGTTCAATAAACAAACCAAACGCCAGGTCATTGTCAGCTACCTGCGCAAATGGGGTAGGGGAGCCTTTGCGCAATCCTTCTGTGTGGTCATTGATGAGTCGAAGAGTACTCAATCGGGGTAAGGCCAGGGCATTCACGAGAGAATCAAATTCCTGTTTCCATTGGGAAACCCGGGTGGTGTCTTTTACAGAAGTATCCCAGGAGGTGTAATAAGGACAATAATGGCCCTCGATGGCGGGAATATTGGGCTTGAAATCATCAGCAAATTCGCCATAGGTACGGTAGGTGATTCCAGCGCGTTTACAATGATCCCAGATAAATCCGCCTTTGGGCCAAGTGGTTCGGTTTTGTCCTTCATATACATAGTCGCCTCCGCGGCCGCCATAACTTGTTACCCAGGTTTTTTCTGTAAAATCATTGGCGTAGGCCGCGGTGCTCCAGTTATGTCCATCGGCACTGACTTCAGCATTGACATAAAAATTGTCAAGTAGCACAAAATCACTGGCCAAAGCGTGATGATTGGGCGTGATTTTTTTAGGAAAAAGGCAAAGGGAAGTGTCTCCGTTTCCTTCCGGCATGTCTCCCAGAACCTGATCGTAAGTGCGATTTTCCTTGATGATATAAAACACATATTTAATGGGGGATGGGTCCCCTACACGCTGTGGAATAGGATTTCCTGGTTCACCCTCGGCCATTTTTTCGCGTTCTTTGGTGTAAGGGGAGTTCCGATAAACCTGCCGGGAATAGTGTTGTATCATTACCTGACCTGGTGCCATGATCATGCTCATGGTGCCCTTCATTAGGCTGCCAATGTATTGATCATCCGCTTCTTCTCCTTTTTGATAATTTGCCTTGGTTTTTTTACCAATTGGATTGGGCCCTTCCGGATTCGGAAAGGAAGAAAAACCTTTGCCATTGGCTACGTAGAGTGTTTTTCCGATGGTTCTTACACAGGTAGGGTACCATCCGGTAGGTATAAAGCCCAGTGCGCTACTTTTTAAAGCAGTCGACACGTTAAACACCGCCAGACAATTGTTGTCGGCATTTGCGATATAAAGCGTTTTTTCATCGGAAGAAAGGGCGACACTGTTGGAGGTCGAACCCGTTGGCGCATCGGGGTAAAGGGTTGCGACCAGTGTTTCCACCACTTTGTTTTGTGCCAGATCCACCACACTCACCGAGTTGTCGTCCGCACATGCGATATAGGCAAGCGTTCCTTTTTTATTGATGGTCAGATCATTGGGGTTGTCTCCAACCGGGATCCGGGTTTTGATCTTGCGGGATTCCGTGTCCCATATGACCAGTTCGTTGCCACCCCAGTGCGTAATATAAAGTTGCTTTCGATCGGGAGAAAGGGCGCAGGTGTAGAGCTCTTTTCCAATAGAATCGCGATAGAGAATGGCTTTGCTGCGCGTATCCACTACATACAGGCTGTGATTTTCTTTGGTCACTACATATAAAAGCCCCCGCTGGTCATCCACGCATAATCCACCAGGGGAGATGCGCACTGGCCAGGCCTTGCCCAGACTCAGGGTGTCCTTCAGGCTCAATTTTTCCTTTTCTACAGCATACCGTAAGATGGAATTGCTGTTGCCTCCAGAAACGTAAAGGGTTTTGGAGTCATCGCTGAATGCAATGCCCAACCAGGCCACCGGGATTTCAAATGAATGGAGCACTGTTCCTTTTTTTGCATGGATCAGTTGCAAGGAATGCTTGCCCTGTCCATTGTTGGTGACGGCCAGGTA
This sequence comes from Saprospiraceae bacterium, assembly GCA_044350425.1. Taxonomy (GTDB): domain Bacteria; phylum Bacteroidota; class Bacteroidia; order Chitinophagales; family Saprospiraceae; genus M3007. The sequence goes on from JBILHS010000075.1 coordinate 19,934, forward strand.
TTTTTTATTAGGAGCAACGGCTATGTTCAAAGGGAGGTCACCGAGCGGGAGTGAGTTTCCAGCAGGTGTCAGCGACCAGCCACTAGGAAGCAACATGGATTTAGCGCGGTCTTTTTGCTTGCCGGGTACTTGGGCCAGTAAGGCAGTACAAAAAAGTAGTGCCAGAACAACAATAAGTGATGAACGCATATTTGTAGAAAGATTTTGAGCAACAATAAACGCTTAAGCATGAACAATAAAAAACCTGATGACCTAAATCAATCCGTGCTTCTCCAGCCATTCAGGTAGCTCGCGGATAGATCCGAGCAATCCGTCATGGTCTAACACCTCCAGCTCTGCCCTGGTATGGGTTCCGTTTACTACAGCCAGCGTAGCAGCGCAGCCAGCATTTCTGCCTTCCGCCAAATCTACGGGGGTGTCACCAATTTTCACGACTTGTTTAGGATCTGTGAGTCCAAAAACTTCCATGGCTTTTTGAATCATAAACGGCTCAGGCCTGCCCAGGGGCACCTCATCACTGGATATAGAAAAGTCAATGATGGTACCCGTGCCCCCAACATAGTGAGCGTCCAGGCCAGCCAACCAGCCCAGTTTGTTGAGTATGATATTGGTGACAATCCGATAAAAGCCCGTGTTAAGCGCCACTTTGATGTCGCGTTGCCGCAACCATTCAAAAACCTCCAGGGCGCCATCCGTAGCAACCACTGGTTGGCTGCGATAATAATCCTCCAGAATTTTGCGGAAGGCTAAAAAACTTTGCTGGGCTTTAGTTTCGATGGTAGGTTGGCTGATCTCCTTGCCGAGTACTTCGCGCCACAGAATTTGAAACACTTCAAGTTTTGAAACGCCCATGAGCGCATTGAGGCGTTTATCCTCAACAATCAGACTTTCTTGTTTACAGGCTGTTGCAAAGCAAAGGAGTACTTCATCATTGTCCCGGACCGTGGTGCCTGCCATATCGAACATGACAAGTTTAATTGGTGTATTTTTTGACATTTTACCTTGATTTTCAGGCAAAAGTAGCGGGTCGAAAATTAAGCAGGGGTTAAGTTTAGGTGTTGTTTGATGCCGTTTTTGGAAGCGATTTCTCCATCGCAAAATTTCGAATTTCCAGCCCGTTTTTTGTTTTTCGATTTTCAGTAAGTAATCTGAATCCGGTTTTTTCAAAAAATCCACGGGCGGTGATACTGGCTTCGGTTTTCAGGCACTCAAAACCTTTTTTTCGGGCGAGTCTTTCCAGTTGCTTGAGCAGATTAATTGCAATTCCACGCCCCTGGAAATCCTTGTGCACATAAAGGAAATTTACCCAACCCTCCTGGGACAAGCTGGCAAACCCAACTATGACTTTCTGATGTTCGACGATAAAACAATGTTGCGTTTCCATACTGGACCACAGATCCCGATCAGGTTCCAAAGGCGCCCAGACCATGAGCTGTTCGGGCGTGTAGTCCCTGGCGTTCACTGTGTGCACAGTGTCGAAGAATAATTGTTGCAAATGTCTTTTGTCGGCAGGGCGATAGGGTCTCAGAAACATGGGCTTTACATACTCGTTACTTCACCACAAAGGAAAAGCTTTGCGGGTTAAGCTAGGGTTAAGTAATGGTTGTATTTGTGGTTGAGCCGGACCCTGAAATTGGGGGGACTGTTGGTTGGGACATGGCGTACATTAGCCGATGATTATTGATAACAGGATATGAAAAATATACACTTCAAATTGATTGGTTTGGTACTGGCATTTCTGCTTCAGTTCGCCTTACAAACCAGTGGACAGATCCCGGTGAACGCTTTACCCCAATCGAAAGAGCTACACCGTCCAAGTTTCCATTTTACGCCACCCGCAAATTGGATGAACGACCCCAATGGAATGGTTTTTTACGAAGGGGAGTACCATCTTTTTTATCAGTATTATCCAGACGCAACGGTGTGGGGACCTATGCATTGGGGCCATGCTGTGAGCAGGGATATGGTGCAATGGGAACATTTGCCGATTGCCTTATATCCTGATTCTTTGGGAATGATCTTCTCTGGAAGTGCAGTGGTAGACTGGAACAATACCAGCGGTTTTGGAATCAATGGGAAGCCGCCGCTGGTGGCCATTTTTACGCAGCATCTCATGGAAGGTGAAAAGGCCGGACGCAGTGATTTTCAGTATCAAAGCATTGCCTATTCGAATGATCGCGGCCGCAGCTGGATCAAATTCGCCGGAAACCCGGTGGTTCCTAATACACAGAAAATCAGGGATTTCCGAGACCCCAAAGTCATTTGGGATGCCGATTCTAAACAATGGGTGATGGTCTTTGCCGCACAGGATCATATCAAATTATGGGGCTCCTCAAACCTGAAAAACTGGACCCATTTAAGTGATTTTGGAAAAGCATTCGGAACCCACGGTGGGGTGTGGGAATGCCCGGACCTATTTCCTATGACCATCGAAGGAAGTCCTAAAAAGAAATGGGTGCTGCTGCAAAGTCTTAATCCGGGTGGTCCCAATGGCGGCTCTGCAACACAGTATTTTGTAGGGGATTTTGATGGAAAAAACTTCAAACTCGATCCAGGTTTTGTTAAATCGGTAAAAAATGGTCAGGCTGTTTGGCTGGACTGGGGTAGAGACAACTACGCCGGCGTCACCTGGTCAGACGTTCCCCCAAAAGATGGACGCAGACTTTTTATGGGTTGGATGTCCAATTGGGGTTACGCTACCGTGGTGCCGACCGAAAAATGGCGCAGCGCCATGACGCTACCCCGAACACTGACCTTAAAGAAAACAAAAGACGGATATCGACTAACTTCTTTGCCAGTGAAAGAGTTGGAATCTCTGCGAAAAAAGAAAATCGAAATTAAACCACAAAAAGTGGATCAGACACTTGATCTGACTGCAGGGACCGGCAATATTTCCGGAGGGGTAGAAATGTTGCTGGAAATTGAATTGCCAAAAAATGGAAAGGCGGATTTTGCCATACAGCTTTCGAATGCCCAAAACGAATCATACCAAATTGGGTTTGACCAAGGCAAAAATGAATTTTACAGCGATCGACGGAATGCTGGATCACATGGTTTTTCAGATAAATTTGCAAGCAAACGACATGTTGCTCCGCGCATCCAAACCAACAAATTGATAAAGCTTCATTTGTTCTTCGATGTCGCATCCTGCGAACTCTTTGCGGATGGTGGGGAGGTTAATATGACAGAAATTTTCTTTCCGACAGCGGATTTTAAGACCATTCAATTGAAGCTAAACCATGGAAAAATGAAGATAAAGTCAGCTAAAGTTTATTTGCTAAACTGAGGATTTTAAAACATAATTTGTTTATGTTAAGGGCCACTTCGAAGCTTCGGAGTGGCCTTTGGCTTTTTTGCCGATTGTGTGCTTTTACAATCATTTTTATCACGATTTTGCGCGATCAAAATGCTCGAGCCAATTCAAGTGCATCCAATACAATAGGATTTGCCTATTATAAATCATGAAAAAACTATACCTGCTCTTTTTCGCAGCCTTCTTGGCAAGCACAGCCTCATCAATTGCCCAACCCTCCGTCGCCCGCCAATGGAACGAAATAGTCCTGGAAGCCATCAGCGGCGATTTTGCCCGCCCCACCGTACATGCCCGTAACCTGTTTCATATTTCAGCAGCCATGTATGATGCCTGGGCAGTGTACAACCCGAAGGTGGAAACTTATTTTTTGGGTAAAACAGTACATGGGTTTCAGGTGCCTTACCGTAAAGTTCCAGCCCCTGATGAGGTACACAAGGCTCAGGAAAAGGCCATCAGTTTTGCCACTTATCGGTTGCTGCTTCACCGTTACGCCAAATCACCCGGGATTGATACCCTGACGCGGGATGCAAATAAGTTGATGAAAACACTGGGGTATGATCGTTACAATACTTCCACCAACTACAAATGCGGACCGGCTGAAATGGGGAATTATATTGCCCAAAAAGTCATAGAATATGGCTTGCAGGATGGCTCGAATGAGGCAAATAACTATGCCAACCAGTTTTATCGTCCGGTAAATCCACCGATGTTTCCCGGTCAAACGGGCAACCCGAACATCGCGGATATGAATCGCTGGCAACCCTTGCAATTTGCGACGTTCGTAGATCAGAGTGGGCACTCTTTTACTGATCTGGTCACCAAATTTCAGGCTGCAGAATGGGGCTGGGTCCTGCCCTTCGCGCTTCAGGAATCGGACGCCCGGCTATTTCAACGCGCCGGGCATGATTACAAGGTTTGGCTGGACCCAGGGCCGCCGCCCCTGATAGATACTGCTGCTATTAGCAACGAATCCATGGAATTCCAATGGAACAATGTGCTGGTAGCTGCATGGAGCAGCTTACTGGATCCTAAAGATGGCGTAATGGTGGATATTTCGCCTGCATCTGTGGGGAATATTACAAATTACCCTTCAAATTGGGCTGATTATCACAGTTTTTACGACTTTTTCGAGGGGGGAGATGCTGGTATTGGACGTTCCATAAATCCTAAAACCGGGCAACCGTACACGCCACAAATCATTCCGCGTGGAGATTATACCAGGGTTTTAGCCGAATTTTGGGCGGATGGACCACGTTCTGTGACTCCACCAGGACATTGGTTCGAAATCCTGAACTATGTAAATGATCAGCCCGGAGTAGTCCGCCGGATCCGGGGAACAGGGCCTTTATGTGATCCACTTGAATGGGATGTGAAATGCTATTTTGCGCTGGGCGGGGCGATGCAGGACGCTGCCATTGCGGCCTGGAGTATCAAAGGTCGGTATGATGCATCCCGTCCCGTGAGTGCCCTTCGTGGGATGGCTGAATTGGGACAAAGCAGCGATCCGGGTTTGCCTAATTATCATCCGGGAGGATTACCACTTATTCCAGGTTTTATCGAGCTGGTTCAGTCCGGTGATCCCCTGCATGGAGCTAACAATCAGTATGTTGGATCGGTCAAACTCAGGTCATGGAAAGGGCCGGGGGCTATTTCAAACCCCCAGACAGATGTCGCCGGGGTAGGGTGGATCCTGGCCAAAAACTGGTGGCCATATCAACGGCCGACCTTTGTAACGCCGCCGTTTGCCGGGTATATTTCCGGGCATTCCACGTACAGTCGTGCTGCAGCCGAATTGCTTGCCGCCCTGACGGGCGACGAGTATTTCCCGGGTGGAATGGGGACGTTCCACTGTAAAAAGAACGAGTATCTGGTTTTCGAAGAGGGCCCCAGCGTGGACATTAACTTGCAATGGGCCACTTACCGCGACGCTTCTGATCAATGTAGTCTTTCCAGGATCTTTGGGGGTATTCATGCTCCCATGGATGATATTCCCGGCCGTCTGATCGGAATGAAAATTGGTCCCGATGCCCTGGCCTTTGCGGAGCAGTATTTTACCAGGACCAGTCCTCAGGACAGTGTCAGTGCCTTCAATATTTTTCCTAACCCAACGACCTGTGTGGTCCAGATCGAGGCTGATTATGAGGGATCAATGTTTGTTAAGGTCTTCGGTGCAGACGGACGCCTGACCATGACCACGGATCTAAATTTTCTCGATAAGACCAGCTTGCTGGATCTGAGCGATCTGAGTGCCGGAGTTTATTTCGCGATCGGAACAGATGGGACTGGCCGGCTTATTTTCGAGGAAAAAATAGTCCGACTTTAAGCCATCGTTAAGTAATGGTTGTGTTTCAGGTTTGGGTTGGCAGACAGCGCATGGCGGGGCTATCATTGTGTCGTTCTTCCTGTAGAACGGCTAATCATGCTCTATTCCCAATCATTTGCACGCCGCATGGCCGCGGCATCTCCGGCTGTTTTTATAAGCGTTGCAGGCTTGTTTGCATTTGTGGCCTATGGTTGTATTTATGCTTTTCGCAAGCCATTTACTGCGGGGACCTATGCAGACCTGGAACTTTGGGGCATACAATTCAAGATCGTTTTGGTGACCGCCCAGGTGGCAGGGTACGCCTTGTCCAAGTTTATCGGGATCCGAATCATTTCGGGCATGACGCCAGATAGGCGAAGTGTCTATTTATTCGGGCTCGTGGGTATTGCCATGCTTTCTTTATGGGGCTTTGCGCTGACGCCTTTTCCCTGGAACGCCGCATGGATGTTTGTCAACGGGCTGCCTTTGGGCATGGCCTGGGGACTGATTTTCAGTTACTTAGAAGGTCGAAGGGTGACAGAAGCGCTGGCGGCCATGCTTTGCATCAATTTCATTATCTCCTCAGGTTTTGTAAAATCTATCGGCAAATGGCTGCTCGGGTCACAAGGAGTGAGCGAAATGTGGATGCCATTTATAGTGGGGCTCCTATTTCTGCCGGTATTACTGGTTTGTATCTGGGTGCTGGCCCATTTGCCGCCACCAAATGCGTCTGATATAGCGCAGCGAACCCCCCGAACCAGTATGAGCAGGGAGGACCGGAAGGCACTGTTTCAGCGATATGCGCCGGGATTGATCTTGTTGGTTGCAACCTACCTGGTTTTGACCATTGTCAGGGATGTCCGTGACAATTTTGCGGTAGAAATCTGGGATGAACTAGGCTACAAAGGTCAGGCCTCCATTTTGACCACAGCAGAGATTCCGATCGCTATTTTTTCGCTCCTTTCAGTGGGAGCGCTGATGTTTGTCAAAGACAATTTCCGGGCATTATGGCTCAATCATGCACTCGCTGCAATGGGTGCATTGCTCTTGTTTGGAAGCACCTTTTTATTTCAGCAGGGCATGATCTCACCTGTAATTTGGATGATCACTTCCGGTTTCGGTTTGTTTTTGCCCTATATATTATTCAACGGCGTCTTGTTCGACCGGCTGATGGCGAGCTTTCGGGAACGGGGTAACGCAGGGTTTCTTATGTACGTAGCGGATTCTATCGGTTACCTGGGCAGCGTAGCCGTATTGATCTGGCGCAATTTCGGCGCGGGGGAGATGAGTTGGCTGGGGTTTTATGTGAAATTATGCAATCTGGGGGCTGGACTGATCTTGGTATTCACAGCAGCTTCTTTCTGGTATTTTTTAAGAAAAAAAGAGGGGGGGGTACCGCATGTCCCGACTCCCATAAACGCTTATCAACAAAATTATGATTGATCAGAAATTCGATGTAGCCGTCATCGGTGCAGGCATTGTTGGGCTTGCAACGGCCTATGCTGCAGCCTGTAAAGGGCTGAAAACTATTGTCTTTGAAAGGAATCCAAGGGCTGTCGGAGCCTCGGTGCGCAACTTTGGCCTGGTTTGGCCCATAGGTCAACCCGCAGGCCCCCTGTTCGATCGGGCCATGCACAGTCGGGAGATCTGGCTGGATATTGCTGCCGAAAGCGGAATTCAGGTGAAACAAAATGGCTCGCTTCAACTGGCTTATCATGATGACGAGGTAGCTGTACTCAACGACTTCTTTAAACTCGCAGAAAGTGCCGGCTATCAGGTTAAAATGCTGACGCCCAATGAAGTGGCAGCTTACAGTCCGGCAGTAAAAAAAGAAGGAATGAAAGCCGGACTTTGGAGTGCCACGGAATGTACCGTATCGCCCCGTCAGGCCATTCCGCAACTTGCTGAATACCTGGAAAAGGAATTAGATGTGATCTTCCGCTTTGGCACCGCAATCACCCATGTAGACACAGGCATTCTGTCCGATTTTCACGATACCTGGCAGGCAGAGCGTATTTTTGTTTGTTCCGGGGCAGACTTTGAAACCTTGTATCCACGCGTTTATCGTGAAAGTGGCATCACCAAATGTAAACTTCAAATGCTTCGCACGGGCCCGCAGGCAGCCGATTGGCAGCTGGGGCCTTCCCTTTGTGCGGGACTCACGTTATTGCATTATAATTCTTTTGCGCATTTGCAGAGCCTCGCTCCGGTACGCGAACGCTACGATTTGGAAAATCCGGACTTTGCCCGATACGGTGTGCACGTACTGGTATCTCAAAACCATCACGGCGAGATCATCCTTGGCGACAGCCATGAATACGGATGGGACGTTTCACCTTTTGACAGTGAAGCGATCAATCAATTGATTATGAGCTATTTGCAAACATTTGCACACTTTCCGGATGCTGCAATTGCGGAGACCTGGCATGGCGTGTATCCGAAGTTGCCCGGCAGAACTGATTTTGTGCAGGAGGTGGAGCCAGGCGTTTGGATCGTGAATGGCCTGAGTGGAGCAGGCATGACCATGAGCTTCGGTTTGGCATCTGAGTTGGTGTAAGGAATTAGATCGTGCTTTGCTTGAATGATAATTTGTTTAAAAAAGCCTCTCGACAGGTTAAACAAAATCGCCCTTGACGTGTTTAAAGGCTTCAAAAATCATTTAAATCATGCGCTTCAAAATTGCACTAACCCTGATTATGGCCTCCTTAGCTTCCTTTTTATCGGCCTGTTTCAATCCCAATCAGGTGGCCAGTCGCCCTGCTGAAGTGCCCATCGTTAAAAATATGTCTACTTCTTTTTTTCAATTTACGGTCAATTCCCTGGAAGGCAAACCCGTGTCCCTGGAGCAATTCCGCGGCAAAAAAATCATCGTACTGAACGTAGCCTCTAAATGTGGCTTCACGCCTCAATACGCCGATTGGGAGAAATATTATGCAGAAAACAAAGAGAATGTAGTCGTTCTGGGTTTCCCTGCCAACGATTTTATGAGTCAGGAGCCAGGTTCAGCAGACGAAATCGCCTCATTTTGCCAGAAAAACTATGGCGTAACGTTTCCGATGTTTGACAAAGTGCACGTCAAAGGAGACGAAATAGCACCGATCTACCGCTGGTTAACCGATCCCGCCCAGAATGGCTGGAACAGTCAGGAGCCAAGCTGGAATTTTTGCAAGTACCTGATCAATGAAAAAGGTGAACTCACGCATTTCTTTGCGTCCAAGGTGAAGCCGGATAGCCCGGAGTTTTTGAGCGCGCTGGCGGGGCAATAAGGAAACATTAGGAGGGGCTGTCTCATAAGTCTTTTACCTAAGCTATGTACCAAATGATATTTTTTTTGAGTCGATAAACCTTCCAGGTTTT
>JBILHS010000241.1:0-2952 GCA_044350425.1 Saprospiraceae bacterium
ACCCAATATGGCTCCCATTTTTGCCTCCGAACGATAAATTCTGGCAAAGGATGCATCCAAAAAGTCAAACTCAAAGGGGGCATTTGGCATCGCCGAAGCCCAGAGTCTGGCTGTTTTTTCAATCGCGGACTTTTCAGTACCAGGGCGCAAACGGGCCACTACATAGGAGGCGTAAACGTGGTATGAATTGGAGGATTGATGAAAAATGGCTGCAGGTTCAATCGCTGTTCGCACGGAACCAAGATGAAAATCACGCATCACCCCCACTACCTGAAAGCGTTGGTTGCCATTGCCAGGGTAACGCATCCATTTCCCGAGCGGATTTTCCCAACCAATGGCACGGACAGCAGTCTCATTCAAAATCACGGAACAGGAATCGCCAAGTCCCGTGTCGTCCTGAAAATTTCGCCCTGAAATGATATCAAGACCCAGTACGGGTACAAATTTTGTGTCGGCTAGGAAGGATGAAAGCAAAAGATTGGTTACCACAGGGTGGCTTTGCTCGCCCTGTTCAGGTTCATAAAAATCGCCAAAGCTGCCCATGGATGGCAAAAAAGTAGTTCGGGATACAGAACTCACCTCTGCCAATTGCTCGATTTGCTGGCGAAAGGATTCAATTTTCTTAGGGTCTTCCATGTTGCGGAGCACAGGCAGCACCAGCACATTTTCGCGTTGCAGGCCGGGTGAATTTTTTTGGGCAAACTCCAGCTGTCGAAGTACGGCCCATGAACCGAGCATGAGCGCAACCGAAACTGAAAACTGAAACACCACCAATCCGTTCCGGATCCCCGCATGGCCGCCTTTAGCACTGGCGGAAGCCATTTTGAATGCAGTACCCGGATTAAATTTCGACATAAAAAAAGCCGGGTACAAACCGCCCAGAAAACCTGTCAACAAGGTCAGAAACGTCGCGAAACAGAGATTTTTGAAGGAATAAAGGTCGGAAAGCTCCAGCTCCAAACCCGTCAATTGATTAAAAAGTGGCAAGCTAATCCCCGCCAAACCCGCCGCAATTAGCATCCCGATACTGCTGTACAATATAGCTTCGCTTAAAAATTGTCGTATCAAAGTACTGCGATTCGATCCGAGTGCTTTCCGTACGCCCACTTCACGGGCGCGCACTGAAGACCGTGCGGTGGAGAGGTTCATAAAATTCATGCAAGCCAACAGTAAAATCAGCGCAGCGATGATACCGAACATCCGAACCTGTGCCCCGTCGCCGAGCGTCGAAAGCCGACTGCTGAGATCGGGGTGGCCTAAGTGCAGGCCAGACAAAGGCAATAATTGCACCTTCCAGCGGTCGCCGCGTTGCTGCAATGCTTCAAAATCCTGGCCAACGCGTTCGAAAGCTGCGGGGGCGTAGCGCTGCACCATGGCAGGAAATTTAGTTTCTAATTGAGCCAGACCCTCAGCCGTTGGTACCTCACGCAACCGCACCCAGGTGTCCACTTGCAACCAAATCCAGGACCAGGCAAAACGCTCCACCACTTTATAATCAACCATGGGTACCAAAAAATCAAATTGTACTGTCGATGAGGAAGGCAGTTTTTTTACTACTCCTGATACAGTGAATGGGCGTTCGTTTAGCAAAAGTGTTTGTCCAATGGCGGAGCTTTGTCCAAAATATTTTTTGGCTGCCTGTTCGCTCAACACCAGGCTACGGGGTTGATCAAGTGCTGTAGCCGCATTGCCCTCCTTCATAGGAAAGTTGAACAATTCAAGAAACGAGGTATCAGCGGCATAAGCCCCCGTTTCGGAAAAAGAAAGCGGTGCCTGACCTGGTTTTTCAAGTCGCACATTGCTTTCCTGAAGGTAAAATGTGCGGGCAGCCAGTTCAATTTCGGGAAAATCTGCTGCCAGGCGCGGTCCAAGAGGTGGGGGTGTGTTGGTGGTATGGCCTTCTTCCTGGCCCATCTTGAGATCGAGCGCGACGGCGCAAATACGATTGGATTCGGGCAAAAAATGGTCGTAACTTTTTTCATGCCACACATACAAACCGATGAGCCAGCAAGCGGCCAGGCCGACGGACAAACCTACCATGTTCACGGCAGAGAAAAAAGGGCGACGGCGCATGTTTCGGAAAGCCAGTGTCAGGTGTTGGTAGATCATGACGTTTGAGTTGAGACCATTGGATCCTTATACGCTGGCAAATTAACTGCCAAGCATTCATTCTGTTCACTTTCAAAGATTTACAAAGATCTTTCGCAAACAAAACTGCACGAAAGTGGACGAAGGTGTTCAAATTCGGACAAATCGAAGCTCGGTTGTTTATCTTTGTGTTATCTCAGCATCTATCCCAAGCTTATTTAAAATATGCCACAAGTATTAAACGGTGCAGCCAAAACATCCTCAAAGCCATCACTTTCTCCGGATGGACCTGAAGCAGAGATCCTCCGCTACATCTCTCAGTTCATGCACATGACCGAGGCAGAGGCTAAGGTGATTGTTGAAAACATGAATTTCCGGCTCTTCAAAAAAGGAGATATCCTGCTGAGAGAAGGTCAGGTTTCAGACCTCTGTTATTTTACCCTGAAAGGTTGTGTGCGTCAATACTATCTGGTGGATGGCGAAGAAAGAACTACCAATTTCTACACCGAAGGACAACCGATTGCGCCCAATGAAGGCTCCTTTAAAACCCAGCCTTCTAAATGTTACCTAGCCTGTGTGGAGGACTGCGTCTTGACGGTCGGCACCACAGAAGATCAGGTGAAGTTGTTCGAAAAATATCCACAATTTGAAGCAGCAGCCCGGATCGCCATTGATGATGAACTAGGCAAAAGCCAGGATCGTTTGACCACCTTCATGCTCAGCACGCCTGAGGAACGCTACCTGAATTTGTTACAGACCAGACCGGAACTGCTGGATAGGGTCCCACAATATCAATTGGCCAGTTACCTCGGTATTAAGCCGGAATCTTTGAGCCGGATACGCAAGCGGATCATGCAGCGATAG
>JBILHS010000183.1:0-6517 GCA_044350425.1 Saprospiraceae bacterium
ATTCACCAATCAAAAACGGTTTTTTTATTGCCTTTTTCACTTCTTAACTAAAGTCAACGAACCGGGAACTTTAGCCCCGGACCTTTGCCCCATCATTTAACAATAACAGGCAAAATTGACTTTTAACATGACCGCAGCAGTTTATGCAAATTACGGCGCTCCAGAAGTGCTCCAGATCAAGGAAGTAAGCAAACCAACACCGAAAGCAAATGAGGTGCTGATCAAAATCCACGCAACCTCAGTTAACTCTGGTGATTGTCGCTTGCGAAAAGCGGACCCATTTGCGGTGCGGTTCTTTTTTGGATTATTAAAACCTAAACAGGGAATTCTGGGTGTTGTACTGGCCGGTGAGGTGGTCGCGATCGGCGACGCCGTTACAAAATATAAGGTTGGCGACCAGGTTTTTGGAAAAACCGGAATGAGTTTTGGCGCTTATGCCGAGTACAAATGTATGCCTGAAACAGGCGTTTTGGCCATCAAGCCTGAATACTCCAGCTATGAAACTGCCGCTGCCATTCCGTTCGGGGGTACCACTGCTTTGCATTTTATCAAAAAGGCAAATATCCAGCCCGGACAAAAAGTACTCATCTATGGAGCCTCAGGAGCGGTAGGCTCTGCTGCGGTACAACTGGCCAAGTATTTCGGAGCCGAAGTGACGGGCGTATGCAGTACTTCCAACCTGGAAATGGTGCGGTCCCTGGGTGCCGATCATGTGATCGATTACACAAAAACAGATTTTTCAAGTCAAGGAAAAACCTATGACGTGGTATTTGAGACAGTGGGCAAAGCGCTCTTTTCATCCGCAATCAAAGCGGTAACTCCAGTCGGAACTTTGTTGCTTGCCTCCGCCTGGCCTGCTGATATGTTGAAGGGTTTGTGGACCTCCAAAACCACCAACAAGAATGTGATTTCCGGTGGGATCGAAGAAACCGCTGAGGATATGGCATTTTTGGCCAGGTTAATGGAAACCGGCAAGCTAAAACCTGTGATCGACAAAACTTATCCTTTAGCACAAATTGCAGACGCGCATCGTTATGTGGATGGCGGACATAAGAAGGGGAATGTGGTGGTTCGGATCTTGGGGTGATTTGGCGATTTGGGGATTTGTTGAGCCTGCGCCTGATATCGGTTTTCCCAGGTAGAAAGGACTAAAACCCAGGCGCTGGCTCAACAAATAACCAAATCCCCACATCCACAAATCCCCAAACAATTCATTCGCTGCGCAGGCTTTTCACCGGATTGGCCAAAGCCGCTCGTACACTCTGAAAACTTACTGTCAAAAAGGCAATACTTACCGCGACCACCCCTGCCACTAAAAACATCCACCCCTGAATATCAATACGGTAAGCAAAGTCTGCCAGCCATTTGTTCATCGCCCACCAGGCAACCGGTGTAGCAATCACGAAGGAGATCAGTACTAATTTAAGGAAGTCCTTTGCCAGTAAGCCCGTAATGCCTGCCACCGAAGCTCCCAGCACTTTTCGCACCCCGATCTCTTTGGTGCGGCGTTGGGCGGCATGTGCCGCGAGTCCTAACAAACCCAGGCAAGAGATAAAAATGGCCAGTAACCCGAAACCTTTGCAGGTAGCTGAAAAACGATTTTCATCGGTGTAAAAATTAACGATCCGCTCGTCGAGGAATTCCCCATCAAAGATCTGTTCCGGGAGCACCTCATCAAATACTCCTTGAATGGATGCTATCGTAGCCTGGAGATTACCCGGACGAATTTTAATGCCTGTTTGCGAGTAAAATATTTGTCGTGTGGTCAGGACTGTTGGTTCATGTTCGTCGCGCAAAGAGTGCGTGTGGAAATCTTCCACGACCCCCACAACGTTCATCATACGCCTGCTACCGAGCCGGAAGGGCTGACCAATGGCTGCTTCCGGATTGGCAACGCCGAGTTTTCGAAGCATAGTTTCATTTACTACAGCCTCCCGCATGGTGTCACTTGGCTCTAACCAGCGGCCCGCTTTTAGTCGAAATCCATAGGTTTTTTGGTGATCCCCATCACAATGTTTAATGGAGGTGTTGAAAGACTCATCTTCGGAATGCGTGCCAAAGCGAAAATTGCTGCTCCAGGTATTGCCCGAAGAAGGTTGGTCGCTGCATAAACTTACCGATTCTACGGACGGAATTTGGAGTAGTCGCGCTTTTAGGGTGTTTTGTCGGGCAACAGAAGCACTGTCGCTGTTCATTGGAAAGGTATACACCAGATTTTTGTCATAGCCCAGATCCCGGGCACGTACAAATTCCAACTGCTGAATAATGATGATCGCACCGATCACCAAAGCCTGTGCGATGAAAAACTGAAGTACCACCAAAGATTTGCGCAAAAACGCGCCCCCTGAAGCACCTCGCTGCACATTGCTTTTCAGTGCCTGGATAGGACTAAAACCGGCCAGGACAGATGCCGGATACAGCCCGGCCAACAAGGTGACAATCAGGGTGGCAATACTAAGAAATACCCAGACAATGGGGTTTGAGAAAAAGGGCAGGTCGTCAGGCACATCAGAGATATGTTTGAGCAAAGGAGCGCTTACCCATGCCAATACACTTCCCAACGCCACCGAAAATGTAACCACCATTGCGGTCTCACTCATGAATTGGCCTACCAGACTACTCTTGTCACCACCCAACGTTTTGCGTACGCCCACTTCTTTGGCCCGCAAGGAAGCTTGTGCTGTGGCGAGATTAATGAAGTTAAAACAGGCCATGAGCAGGATAAGCAGTCCGATTGAACTGAGGATCATCAGTCGGTTTTTCGGCATGATGTGCCCACCGGAGTTTCCATAGTCTTCGCTGTAATGCAAGTCAGACAACGATTGCAAGCGATGTTGTTTGCCAAAATTGAAGCCACGTTGATTGTATTCCTTTTCACCAACTTTAGCCAGGACGGCATTTGCAGATGCCATTTGATCAGCGTCACGGAGCAGGGCATAAACCTGATTGTTGCTGCTGCAGGAGCCCCAGTCTTCGTCGTAGAAATAGAGGTTGGCGTTGGGTTTTAGGGTAGGATAAGAAACCAGGGCATTGATGGGAAAATCGCAGTTGATTGGCAGGTCAGACACCACACCCCGAACGGTGACCGGGACAATATTGTCGAGCAGTAGCGTTTTTCCCATGGCGTCCTTCCAGTTACCAAAGCATTTTTCTGCCATGGTTCTTGGCAGGACGATGGTGTTGATCTCATTCAGCGCTGTGGCAGGATCACCTGCAAGCCATTGAAAATCAAATATCTGAAAAAAGGAAGACTCGACGAACATGCTGATTTCCGGGTCACTTCCAGTGGGCGAAAATTTCTTGAGTGGAGGTCCGCCAGCAGGATTTGGAACGATGATATTTGGCCAGAATTCCCGGATACGGCTCATCTGCTCGAACTGGGGAACGGTACTACGCATTGCCTCCATGGCCGGGATGGGGACACACACCGTGGGTTCATCGCCCGTTTCCGGGTTGCGCTCTACCGTCACCACGCGTACAATGCGATCGTAGTTTTTGAAATTTTTATTGAAGCCCAATTCGTACCAAACGATGCGGAAGATCAGCAAGACAGCGGCGATGCCTACAGCCAGCCCCAGCACGTTGAGGAGGGTAAAGCCGCTTTGGCGACGGAGGTTGCGGAGGGCAAGTTTTAAATTGTTTGCTAGCATTTTGTTGAGTAGTTGTTGGATTTGGGGATTTGGGGAATTGAGGATTTGTGGATTTGGCGCCTGGCACCTTGTCTTGCCACCATGGATTAAACCAATCCCAGGCTTAGGCGCAACAAATCACCAAATCCCCAGTTAAACCAATCACCAAAAAAGATTCAATCCCCCCGCAGCACGTCCGCCGGGTTTACCCGAAGCGTCTGCCAGAGTTTAATACCGATGGTCGTGCAGGCCACGATTAGTATTCCGAGCGTACTCCATACCAGTGCGGCAGCCTGTACCCCGATATTTATTTTGAAAATGCTGTCCATGAGCGACAAGGCCAGATAACGCCCTCCGACACAACCAAGCACCACCGCAAAGGCAAAAATCCAGATATAACTTTTGTTCAGGACCCAGGCTACCTGACCTGCCGATGCACCCATGACCCGACGTACCGCAACCTCACGCATGCGGCGTAGTACATTGAGCGATACCAGGGAGAATAAGCCCGTAATACTTAGCAAAATCGCGATCCCTGCCAATACAGCCATGCTGATGGCGATGTTATTGGATACTTCAATCGCTTCAACCAGCATTTCATTCTGGTAGCCGACATTGAATGGGGTAAAAGGGAAAAGTTGTTTCCACTGGCTTTTGATGGAAGCCATGATTTGTGGCTGCTGTGCAACGCTGGCGGTCTTGATCAGGCAACGTCGCCACTCGCGCATAGGTACAGGATTCATGACCGCTGGAAGAATGGGCATGAAAGGGTTGTTGGTCATAAAGTCAGATACAACCCCAACGATGCGCACAGTGCGGTTTTTGAACGTGATCTCCTGCCCGATGATGTTGGCGTTTCCAGCAATCTGACGTGCAAAGGTTTGATTGACCACGATCTCAGCAGAAGCTATGGTATCTCCTGCCGGGGCAGGCCAGTTGCCTTGCGCCAATCTCATTTCCATTACGGCCGGGAGCGCTTCCCCTATCCGGTACAGGATCGCTTCCTGCGGTTCCCCCTGCCATTTGAAATCGATCATGTCGTATCCAAAGCCCGGTAGATGTTGCGAACCGGTTGTAGCTATAACTCCCGGAATATCTTTTACTGCATTGTTGAATCGGCTATAATCTGAAGGAGCCGGAAGCCAGGCCTGCAGTATAGGCTGATAATTAAATCCGATATCGGATCTTTGGTTGAATGCTGCATTGCGGGCAAAACTAAGCCCGGTCACTACCCCAACCAGTGAAATAGCCACCTGTAAGCCCATCATTATTTTGCTGAATAGGTTACTCCCTCCAAACAAAACCCCACCCCGGAAAATACTCGAAGGCCGGAAGGAAGAAATATAGAAAGCCGGATAACTGCCCGCCAATAACGTCGTAAGCAGTACCATACCGCCAATTGAAGCCATCAGGTGCATATCTGAATAGTCCACCTGCACGTCTGTAAATTTCCAGGTCGAATTGAACCAGTCGCAAATCGGGTATGCCAGGATCATGCCCAGACCAGCCGCCAAAACCACGACCAAAAGACTTTCTCCAAGCAGCTGACGCATGAGTTGGAATCGGGTACCACCCATGACTTTGCGTACACCCATTTCGCGGAGCCGACGGTTGCAGATGGCGATGGTCATATTGGCAAAGTTTAAGGCAGCTGTGATCAACAGCATAAGTGCCATCGTCACATTGCCCCAAACAGCAGCTGGTGGCAATCCCGGCCAAAGTCCATTGCTGTGCAGATACCGGCTGGTTAAAGCCAGGTCTCGCATGGGTTCAAGTCGGAATTCGCTTACCTTCCAGTCCGGCCGGATGGTGTTGCTCGCTTCGACGTATCGTTGCAGGCCGCGGGCAAGTGCGGGAGCGGCTGATACATCTTTTAATTTAAAGAACACCGCATCCACCACCCATTTCCAACCGACATAATCCACTCGTTTCGGGCCATCAAATTGGTTGTCTAAATGGGTCAGAAAGTGAAAGCGGATGCTTGAATTAAGTGGAATATTTTTAACCACACCGCCAACCGTAAGGGGCAACCGCTGGTCGGTATCGGCATAGAAAATCAGGGTTTGTCCAATCGGATTCCCGGATCCAAAATATTTCCGGGCAGTCTCCTCGTCGATGACCACCTGACTTCGGTCATGCAGGTCAAGCGTGCCTGCAGCAACCTCAAAATCAAAAAATTGAAAGAAATTGTCATCCGCAAATGCCAGGCCTTCATTGAACACTGCGTCTCCATGCTTTACTACCGTACTCCGTGAGTCATATCGACATTGGGCTTCAATGCCCGGTAGATCAGCGGCAGCTGCAGGGCCAAGTGCCGACGGACAAATGCCATACAGTTCTTTATTGGAAGCTTTCACCACCTCCACCCGTACAATACGGTTCACATCCCGATGCCAGTGATCATAGGAATTGGCAAACCTATGATTGAGGTACGCCAAAATGCAGAAACCAAGCGCTACGCCAAGGCCCAGCACATTGATCACAAGGTAGCGGCCGTTGCGGCGTAAATTGCGAAAGGCAATGGTGAAGTAACTACCGAGCATTCTGTTTTTGTTTTTATAGCTTTTCTAGTTGTTGCCCCTGCTTACTCAGTTCTTCACAATTTCTTCATTTTCAACCCGCCCGTCTTTTAAATGCAGAATGCGGTTTCCATATTTTGCATTGTCTTCGGAGTGGGTCACTTGTACGATGGTCACGCCATCCTCTTTGTTTAAGGTCCGGAATACTTCCATGATCTCTTTTGCCTGTTGACTTTGCAAATTACCCGTGGGTTCATCTGCCAGAATCAGTTTAGGCCGGCCAATTAGAGCTCTTGCAACGCCTACCAATTGTTGTTGTCCACCAGAAAGCTGTGCCGGGAAAAGATCCTTTTTCGCCACCATATTGAA
>JBILHS010000109.1:0-19073 GCA_044350425.1 Saprospiraceae bacterium
GGGGTGCCAGAGCTTGGGATTCGATTATACCGAGTATTTCAGGAAAAGATGCCAGGCTCTGGCACCCCAAATCACCAAATCACCCAATCACCGGTTAACCAAATAAACATAAAAGCAGCCTCCCCGGCCCTTGGTTTTTTTGGATAAAAACGGCTGAATAACAGAAGGTTAGACAGATTTCTCCAAGGTCCAGATTGGCTGCTCTGTTGTCTTTGTATTTAGTTGTTGCCCCTTAGAGTGTGTCTGAAAAACATTCACCGGGCTGAAAATGCATCTTTTGAAACCTGCCTTTCGCATCTTTTTCGGGCAATAAGCCCCATTATTCCCCGAAAAAGGGCGCTCAGTCAGAACCCAAAACCTGCTATTTTCATCTCCGGCAATGTTTTTCAGACACACTCTTGGTTCAGACATGGAAATTTTCTGTGACGACCCGGCCATCAAACAGGTTGATCACCCGGTGAGCGAATCCTGCATCGTGCGGGGAGTGGGTGACCATTACGATCGTGGTACCGCCCTGATTGAGTTGCGTGAGGAGGTTCATCACTTCGAGGCCGTTGGTAGAGTCGAGGTTACCGGTCGGTTCGTCGGCGAGGATGACCTTTGGCTCAGCGACCACCGCTCTGGCAATCGCCACACGTTGTTGCTGACCGCCGGACAACTGCTGTGGAAAGTGGTTGCGACGGTGCATGATATTCATGCGTTCGAGCTGGGCTTCCACCTTTTTTTTGCGGTCAGCAGCGGGAATTTTGAGGTAAAGCAAGGGGAGTTCCACGTTTTCGTATACCGTCAATTCGTCAATCAAATTGAACGATTGAAATACAAAGCCGATATTGCCCTTGCGAAGGTTGGCTCGGTTGCGCTCGCTCATGTGCCCTACTTCGGTGCCAAAGAAATGATACTCGCCTTCGCTGGGGTTGTCGAGGAGTCCGAGAATATTGAGCAAGGTTGATTTTCCACAGCCGGATGGGCCCATCATGGCAACAAATTCGCCGGGCTGGATCTCAATGCTTACGCCATTCAGGGCGGTGGTTTCCACCTCATCGGTGGTAAAAAGCTTGTGAAGATTCGTTGTCTTTATCATGATTGATGTTAATTCTATGGGGATTTGGGGAAATGGTGATTTGGGGTGCCATAGCCTGGCATAGATTCCTTTGGCCAGGCGGCGGAATGGAATACCAGGCTATGGCACCCCAAATCACCAACTCACCATTTCCCCAAATCCCCAACATTCATTGTTATTGCAGGTTCAAAACATCCTTATCCCCAAAATTTTCATACGAGCTCGTGATCACTTCTTCTCCGGGTTCGAGGCCACTCAGCACTTCAAAATACTGTGGGTTTTTCCGCCCCAGGGAGATGTTTCGTTTGGTTGCTTTTTTACCGCCTTCGCTGAGTACATATACCCAGTTACCGCCGGTATCACTGAAAAATCCGCCCGTCGCGATCAGGGTAGCATCCGCAGGTTTGCCCAGTTGTAGCCGCACCGGAACAGACTGACCCCGACGGATCCCTTCGGGGATCTTGGCAAACTCCATATCCACATCGAACCGGCCATTGCGTACCTCCGGATAAACCTTGGAAACAACCAGTTTGACCGTGGTACCGTTGAAATCAAAGGAGCCCTCCAGCCCCGGAAATATGCGCGAAATATAATGCTCATCCACTTCTACCCGCATTTTGAATCCGTTAAGGTCGTCGATCTGGCCGATATTTTGTCCGGCAGTGATACTGGCACCGATCTCCACATCCACCCTGGAAAGCAGGCCGGAAACGGGCGCTTTGACCGCCAGATTGGCCAGATTATCCTTCATCATGGTGAGGTTGAGTTTGGTCCGATCCAGGGTGCCTTCAAGCTGTTTGATCTGTATGATGCTGTTTTCTTCCTGAAACTTTTGGTTTTCGATTTCAATTTCGCGCTGTCCGGCAAGGCGTTCGTAAGCATTTTTCGCCCGCTCAAATTCCTGTTGACTGACCACTTTATCTGCAAAAAGTTTGTTGCTGCGGTCGTAATCAGCCTTGGCCTGCTGGATCTGAAAATCGAGTTCCGAAAGTGTTTTCCGCAGGCTAAACTTGTCCTGACGCAGCCGGAGTCGGGTATTTTCCAATTCATTGATCAGACGGTACATCTCTGTTTCACGGTTCACGAAATCCATGGTCAGTCGTTGGTTCTCCAGTTTCAGAATCAGGTCGCCTTTTTTGACACTCGCACCACCATCGAGGAGTTTCTGCGCAACATAGCCTCCTTCTATAGCATCGAGCTGATAAGTTTTCAAAGGTTGCACCACACCAGTTACAACAATAAACTCGTCAAATACCCCACGCTCCACTTTAGAGACCGTAATTTTTTCGCGGTTTACGTTCAGGCTGCTCTGGCTGCCATTGAGTACCGTACGTGCAGCAAAAATCAAAAAAACAATGGTGAACAAGCCAATGGCCAGCCGCTGGAAGGTGAATATTTTTTTCTTGATTGGACGATCCATAGAATTGGATGTATGATGTATGAACTATGATGTATGACCTGGGAAGTGGTCGATTTGTTTTTAAGATAGAGAAGCCCGTGCCAAAATCATATATATTTGATAATCAATAGCATATTGATTTATTAGTGCTTTGTGCTTTGTCCATAGGCGAACGCTGGTGTTCGAAATCGGACAGTTGAGTGTGTATTTGGGTGGCTAAAATCATCCGGATGTATTGAAGGCTGGCTTCGTATTTTTGCACAAAACATAAAATCCCGAACACGGACTCAATAACAACATGATCTAGATTATGAAAAACACCTTCCTCTTCACTATTTTCATGCTTGCAGCAATGGCCTGCAACACCTCTAAAAAATGCGTCGAAAAGATCGACCCCGACTGCATCTGCACGATGCAATACGACCCCGTCTGTGGCTGCAACAACAAAACCTACGGCAATGCCTGCGCCGCAGAATGTGCCGGGATCAAGACCTATACCAAAGGTGAATGCCCGAAGGATGCCAGCGCCCAACTTGAAGGAATGGTATGGCAACTGACCACTTTTGCGGTAGCCCCGGCGCCACAAAAAGTGCCGGAGGATGTCAACATCACGATCAAATTCGAAAATGGCAGGGTCAATGGCCACGGTGGCTGCAACAACCTTGGAGGCGAATATATCCACGATGGCAATAGCCTCCAGATATCTAAACTTATCAGCACCAAAATGTACTGCGAAAATGCCATGAAGTGGGAAACCATGTTCATGCAACAACTGGAAAAAAGCAAATCCTACACCGTCCAGGTCGAAACTTTGGAGATTAATTGTGGCGATATGGGAAATCTGATTTTTCGTTTGAACTGGAAGAAGAGGAAGGGGGAATAGTTAAGTAGTGCTCAAGATCAATGGCTCACTCATCAGATTTGTTGTAAGCTAATTGCTCCAAAATAATAGCCCAAACCCTCCCCAAATGGTTCAATACCTGCACGTTCTCAAACCGCAACTCTTTGATGCCCATGCTTTCCAAATCTGAGGTTCGGTTTTTATCATATAACGCCTGTTCTTTCGCCAAATGATAGCCGCCATCAATTTCAATAGATAACCTGGAAGCATGACAATAGAAATCAAGAATGTAAGATCCTATTGGATGCTGGCGTCGAAACTTGTGGCCTTCTAATTTTTTATATTTTAATGCTTCCCAAAGTACCGCCTCAGCTTGGGTTGGTTTTTTTCGGAGGTTTCGGGCGAAATCAAAGAGTTCTGGTTTCGCATCATAATGCATACTTGGATTTTCAGGAATGTGTTTTTTCATTTGGAAGATTTGTTTTAGGTTAAACAAATTTAGGGGATTCTACCCAAACTTCAAAAGTGCCTTAATAGCAGATAAAAGTCGATTCGTGATATGCTTGAAAACTGTTTTTCCTCTCGTTCGCACCCCCTACCCCTAAAGGGGAGTTTGGCTCGATGAATGGGTGTTTTATAGAAAAAGGGCTAAATACCCATTCATCGAGCCAAACTCCCCTTTAGGGGTAGGGGGTGCGAACGAGAAATTAAACCCACATTTGACTCCAGTTAACCCCCTTCTTTTCTACCCTATCTGTCCGAAATCGGACACCCTTTCAAAAAAAATCCATTGATTTGCATTCGCTTGGCACTTTGCGTTGTCTTTGTGCCAGCTAACAAACTATGGACATGAACGAAGCCTCCCTACTGATCGTAGACGATAACCCCGGCGTGCTCAGCGCAGGCAAACTTTTTCTCAAAAGGCACTTTGCCGAAGTGGATACCACTAAGGATCCGGAGGAGATTCCCGTCTTTTTGAAAGAAAAACGCTACGCACTCATCATGCTGGACATGAATTTCGGGCGCAGCGCTAAAAACACCGGACAAGAGGGCTTTGACTGGCTTGCACGGATCTTAGAGATCGATCCAGGTGCAATTGTGATCCTGATTACTGCCTATGGCGACGTTGAACTCGCCGTTCGTGCAATCAAAAACGGGGCGACTGATTTTGTACTCAAGCCCTGGGACAACGAAAAACTGCTGGCTACGCTTTCATCTGCAATGCGGCTCAAAGCGAGTCGGGACGAAAACAACCAATTAAAAATCAAACAGTTAGGTCGGAATCTGGCTGCGGCCAGCGACATGCCTGAGCTGGTCTTCCATAGCCGCGCCATGCAACAGGTCTGGGAAACAGTACAACGGGTGGCTGAAACGGATGCCAATGTGCTACTCCTCGGCGAAAATGGAACCGGAAAAGACCTCGTAGCGCAGGCCATTCATGCCCAGAGCAGTCGCTCCAAAGAGAATTTTGTCAAAGTGGATATGGGGGCTATCACCGAATCACTGTTTGAAAGTGAACTTTTTGGTCACGTGAAAGGCGCATTTACCGACGCCCGCGAAGACCGTCCGGGCCGATTTGAAGCTGCAGATGGTGGAACGATTTTTCTGGATGAAATTGGAAACCTGCCACTGGGCTCGCAGGCCAAACTGCTCACGGTGCTTCAAAACAGAACGGTCACACGAGTAGGCTCCAACCGTTCCAAACCAGTCAATGTGAGGGTGCTGACTGCTACCAACCAAAACCTGTTCGATGCCGTAAAAAACCGTGTTTTCCGGCAGGATCTGCTGTACCGGATCAATACCATCGAAATCCAGTTGCCGCCCCTGCGTGAGCGAACGGACGATATTGAACCGCTGGCCCAGCACTTTATGAAAGATTTTGCCCGAAAATACAACCGACCGGTAACCGACCTGAGCGCCGCCCTGTTGAAAGAAATGCACCGATACCCCTGGCCAGGCAATATCCGCGAATTGCAGCACGCTGTAGAAAGAGCAGTCATCATGTCAAAAACCGAAAAACTGCAACCCGAGGACTTCTTTTTCCGCGAATCCGGACAAAAAAACGACATGGACCTGCCCACCATGAACCTGGATGACATGGAAAAACAGCTCATCATGAAGGCTCTGCAAAAGTACCATGGCAACATCACTGAAGCTGCTACGGAATTGGGACTCACCCGGGCCTCGCTGTATCGTCGGCTGGAAAAGTATCAGTTGTAACCCCCCTCAACGCCGCTCTATCACCAGTCGCTCCAAGCCCAACAAGTTATACTCAGCATCCAGTGCCCGCACCACATACATGCCACTGGTGAAACCACTTACATCCAATGGCTTTATTAGAAGACCGCCCGGGTGGCTCAGCTTTTCTGAATAAACAACACGTCCGTTCAGATCCGTAATTTGTAGAAAAACAGTTCCTGATTCTGCGTTTTTCACCGAAATCCGGACGGAACTCCCGGCCGGATTCGGGAATATGGCAAGTTCAGTACCTAAGGTATTGGGCGAATTAGTCCCCACACTATTACTCTGCCCACCCGGCGTACCACCCCAAGGCCCGCTGGGCTGCCAACTGCTGGCAAAATGATTGTCCAGATCAACCGAAGCCAGCTCCAGAGATTTTCCGAACATGGTATTCACTTCAGGCCAGGGCGCATGGTTGTTGTATCGAACAAAATCCACCAAAAGGCCTGTAGCATCGTACAGGAGGATCTTTTCACCTTCGTCAGCCAATTTTCCACTGGCCCACTGGAACACCTGATAGGGCGCATTGGCGGGGAATTTTGCAGCATCTCTGGCTACTACCAGGTACTCGCCTGGCGCAATACTGGCACCCGTAGGAAATACATAATCAAGCGCTCCAAACAAAGTGTACCCACCTAGTTCTACCGGCTGAGACCCTGGATTATGCAATTCCAAAAACTCATCTGTGGTAGTCAGGGTATCATGGTACAGTATTTCGGAAAACATGACTTGTGGCTGGCCGGAATAATCCGGCATTGGATTGGCCCCAAGATCAGCGCCATCGTTGCCGGCACCCAGCGCAGGTGAACCGGGCATCAGATTAAAATTATACTGCGTGGGGTTGACAAAATGCGGATCAGCAGTCAGATTGCCCGTTCCAGTCAGGGTATCCGTACCCGAAAGGCAATTTGAGACATTCAAAGACGAAAGTGAATCGGCATTAAAGGGGTCGAAAGCTACATTTGAAACAATACAATTGCTGATGATGCCATTGCCGCCGAGTGATCCGGCGTTCTTTTCATAGGCTGCAATTCCAGTTTGGTTGCCAAACAGGGTGCAATGATCTACAATGACCGGCGACTGATCTTTGAGTGCGATCCCAATCGCTGTGTAGGCGATTGTATTGTTCCGGATCGTAGCAGTACTTTGCTGGCCCACAGAAATACCCTTATCAAAGCAGTGGTAAATAAAATTCCCCTCGATCAACAGGTTATGACATTGCTCCCCGATATCCAGTCCGTCGCAGTTGTCGCCCCGAAAATCATGGATCACGTTGTTGCGCATCATGCCATCGGTAATGCCATCAAAGTCGATCGCATCCATATCCGGCAGCAGGGTTCCAAGTGCTGTAAACGTACAGTTTTCAACACGGCCCTTGCCTTGTTTTAGATTGATGCCATCACCGGTAACTACCGACCGGATATTAGAATTGGTCAGGGTAACATCAGAGAAGCGGGCAAAAATCGGATTGTCAGTCACCTTCGTGAGCGTCAGATGATCCAGTTCCATATCGGCGTGGTACGCTGAGATAGCAGCCGGGAAATAGATGCGATGTGTGCCTGCGCTGGCATTTTCCAGGCTCAGGTATTGCATTTTTGACTTCCCTGTGGTGTTTTTAAGGAAAATCCCGCCCCATGCCTGGCCGTTGGGAAGGCTTTTTATCAGCACCGGATCGTTGGCAGTGCCATGGATCTGCAGATCCCCAAGTACCCAAAGGTTCGCGCCTTCAGGGAAGCGGATCTCCACCCCATTTTCAACGGTCAAAGTGACAGAAGGCAGTACGACCACATCGCTTACAGCATCATAAGGGGAACAGGCCTGCGTCAGCGTCAGGTTTTGACGGATCGTATCCGGTAAAATCCCGCAATTTCCATTCGACTCAAATACCGCACGTAAATTGATCGGATTAGCGTCAGGGATCGAGGTGGTCAAAACGGGTTCAGTACTGAGTATTTGCTGCGAACCTCCAAAAACGCTGCGGATCTCCAGATCAAAACTCACATCAGAACTATTCGCCACAGCCTGGTGGACTTCAACGGCGATGGTATTCTCTCCGGGCATCAGTGCCGACGCAGGGATACTTTGTTCATTCCAGGCATTTTCTCCGGGAGCCCCGATGGTGCCGGAAGCCAGGGTGTTGAAATCGATGGTTCCGCCAGGCATATTCTGCCGCCAAACCTCCTGACCATTAAGATAAACCACCGCGCCATCATCTGCGATCAGCCGAACGATGAGTTGGGTAAGCCCCGAAGGATCATCTGCCACGAACTTCTGGCGAAAGTAATAAGTTGGGATCTTGTTATTTGGATCGCTGCCGAAGTTCAGGATCGTTACCTCATCATTGTCTCCATACCCAAGTTGAGCGGGACCCTCTGACCATCCTGAATCGTCAAAACTGGTCAGTTTCCAATCATCCGATGGGGCAGTATCGGTATCCCGATATTTCCAGTTACTGCCCGCCGCCAGTAGCAATGCGCTGGAATCGGATGTTTTTTCCCAACGGACAAAATTGAATCCGGGCCGGGCTTCGGCGGTTAAGGTAAAGGGCCGGTTTTGAAAATATTTCCCGAACCAGGGGTATGCAGGTAAAAAAGGCATGTCGTGCAATCGCACCTGCCCATGCGCCGGATCACTTACCTGAACATTCAATCCGCTGGTACCTGCCAGGCTGAAAAACTGGGCCAGATTGTCAAACATGAACGCATTTCGTTGCTGATCAAAGGTCTTCAGTTTGGCCACCTCATTCTCCCAGAACTGAACCGAAGGGATACCATCGCCGTAACTGGAACTCGTGCCAGCCCATTCTCCCACGTGATAGGGAATCTCGTTTCTGACCCAGGCGGCATGCTGGTCAATTCTGGGATTCACCCATTGCGGATTCCAGGTAACAAACAAATGATCCGCAAACCGGGTGATAAAGCTTTCCTTGAACGCATTGTTTTCCAGCATTTTGCGCAGAAAAAGCGTAGCAAAGGGTCCATTGCTCCAATCCGGCCCGTTGGTCGAAGTAGCCCATTCCATGGCGGTTCCTCCTGCTTCATTCGGATTGAACCCGCGGTCATAATCGTGCGGAAACCAGCGCCACTTAGCCTCCGGACTGCGTTTGCGGAAGAGTGCGATGTTGTGTCCCCAACTGGTGTTGGCTACGAAAATTTCAGAAATGATATAATCCGTGAAATTGCGGACATCGCAAATGTTGGCCAGATTCTGAAAGTCTGCATCGCTTTGAACGCCCGCATCGAGCAGCGCCACCATTTGCTGGTAGGCTTCGGCATTGCCTTCCTTGATCTCCCCATCATTTTCTATGTAGTCGAGGCTATCGGCGGTGATTCCGTGGTACAATTCCGCGTATTCTTTGTCTTGTTTTTCCCGGATGTTATAAATGCCATAATACACGCCGTTGATAAATGTGGAAACCGGTCGGAAGCCCTGCATATCAAGATCTGCGGTGCTGCTGGCTGTGTTTTGCATCAATCCATCCCGAAAAATGGTGTTAGACCAGTCATTGCCACTGGTTCGCAGGATAATGTCTTCAAAACGGGTGCGTGCCTTGTCCGGAAAGATCTGATATTCGATATGCCCGCCACCGTATTGCTTTCGGGAAGAAATATTGAGCAGTTTCTGAGGTAAGATCCAGGAGTTTTCGCCCCCTACGCTCCCTCCTGCATCATGGTGAAACCCGAGTAAGCCATCGTTTTCATAAAACTCCAGGTGTATGGGAATTTCGCGATCCGGCTTGTAATTCTGCACCAAAATACCTGAATCAACCCCAAAAAAATCAGCAGGATCGCCTGAAAGGGAAAGCACCGCCAATCCTCGCTGCTGAAAGTCTTCCCCTACAAAATAGGTATTGGTCAATACCGGCCCGGGGATACGGCCGGGCGCAATGATCCGGGCTTTCACCACCGTATTGGTGTTGAATTCCAGAGCTTGGGTAAATACCGCTGAATTCGCTGTAGGCACAGCGCCATCGGTGGTGTAATACACGGCGCCGCTACTACTGAGGTTTTGGATATCGACCAGGACCGCAGCAGTAAAAAAGCCTCCAGCAACAGAAAAATGGGGCACAGGCTTCGTATAGTCGTCGAAAAAAGGATTGAGTACATTGCTTGCTCCTGGGGTTGGCTGGGTAAAAAAGCCCCAGTCGCCCGTACCATCTACTTTGCGGCCTTGCGAAACATCGGTCAATTGCGCTGCGAAGCTGATCTTGTCCATTTCAAGGCCGAGGGAATTGCTTAAAATGAGTTTTTCTCCGGCAGCAGACAACTTGTAATTGGTATGCAGACCCGTGTTTTGGCCATCTGCCCAGACGAGCAAAAACCCATTGGCCGGAATACTGGTGCCCGATGGGAATACCCATTTGTCAAGGATATCCGCATCGTCCGAGAGCCACCAACCGGAGAGGTCCACTGGATCATTGCTGTTGTTGTGGAGTTCTATCCAGTCCGCAAATACCTGAAAATCAGGGTCCTGAATGGTTGAATTGTTGGAGGCTAAAAATTCGTTGAGCGCCACCTGAGATTGGGCGGTCATTGCGGCAAAAAGCAGCAGAATGGTTAGGAAGCGGGAAAAATACATTGCGGATTGATTATTGTAACATGGAAGGGCCAAGGCCCTTGTTTGAAAAAAAGTTCTTCTACTGAACCCTGGAGCCCTGATGTGAATACGGCACAAACCAACCAATGGTTGCTCCAACCAAATACCCCACCGTCACATCTGTAAAAAAATGTCGACCCGCCCGGATTCGAAAATAACCCGTCAGCGCTGGAATTACCGCTGCAGCAGTCCAAACCGCAGGCTTCCACTTATTTCCCGGATGAAAATCGGACCAGACCTTGGCTGCAAAAAAACAGGAGGCTGCGGTGGATGAGGTATGTCCGGAGAAGAAACTCTTACGGGCGTCTCTCTGCTGTTTTAATTGCATTGGAGCGCCGGGGTGGTAAGTATAAGGACGAGGACGTTTAGCCAAGTTTTTGGTCATCAGGGTAAGTCCACCGGCCAAGGTCAAGGTCTCCAGATAAAGCAGGCTTACTACCCCACCCTCTTTTCTGATTTTTGGATCAGCAAGTAAAATAATCGGGGCAATGGTGGCCGCATAAAAAAGTGCATCACTGGTATGCGCAGCATTTTCAGAAAGCAAATAGGTAGCCTTTCGGTCTATCTCATAAACATCCTTGCGATCCAGCAAGGCTAGTTCAGCAGATATAAAGGGTTTGTCTTTTTTCCCGAATGCCCAGCCAACAGTCCATGTCCCAAGGCCCAGGCCAGCAATGCTCAGATCCGTTTGCCATTGAAGGGCGTATGTTTTTTGCGCATGTCCGATCAGGCTGCCACACAGCAGAAGAAACACGAACGATGATTTTTTGAAAGAATGGTCCATAGATTTATGCTTCAGTGATATTCATTCCAGGATATTTGGCCCGGACGGCTTTAGGTGCGGCTTCCCGCCAGGCAGATTGAATGGCATCCTGGCAAAGTTCCCACTCCGCTGTTTCAAGGTTGAAAAGCACGAAAGGTTTCAGCAGTGATCATGGAATGTAATTGAAATGCTCATCTTTGCCCGTAAAAGTAGTCCAATGATTGCACACGACCCAAAATCCTGGTTCTCCTGGCCCTATCATTTTCACCGATCGGACACGGTTCGGAAGCTCTTCCCATGGATCCTTCTGGTCTGTGCCTATACCGGGCTGATTGCCTGGCTTGAAATAGAGATCTGGCAATTGGGTGAAAAGAGCCACCTCCGCAATGTTACGATCATGCATACCCTGCTGGGATTTGTCATCTCGTTCTTATTGGTATTTCGCACCAACACGGCCTACGAACGCTGGTGGGAAGGTCGCAAGCTTTGGGGGGCATTGGTGAACAACAGCCGCAACCTTGCCCTGAAACTATCTGCGATCCTTCCAGCAGAAGATCTGAACCGGGCTTTTTTTCGCCAGGCCATTCCCATGTATGCCACCGCACTTAAAAACCATCTGCGCAGCGAAGGCACCCGCATTGAGCTTTTTGATGATCTGCCACCAGATGCCCAGGAAAAGATAGACCTGGAAAAACATATTCCCAACCAGATCGCTGCGCTGATGATGCGTCAGGTGCATGAAATGTTCGCAGAAAAGAAGCTCAGCGGCGAGCAATTGCTGTTCCTGAACCTGGAGCTGCAATCCTTCACGGATGTTTGTGGCGCCTGTGAGCGCATCAAAAACACACCCATCCCGTATTCATACAGCGTATTTATCAAGAAATTTATTCTGTTTTACGTGGCTACCCTGCCGTTTGGATTTGCCTTCAACCTCGGTTATTTTGCAATACCCATTGTAGGCTTCATCTTTTATGTGCTGGCGAGTCTGGAGCTCATTGCCGAAGAAATTGAAGAACCCTTTGGGGCAGATGAAAACGATCTTCCTCTGGGTAAAATGGCCCGGGGCATTCAGGCACACATTCACGAACTAATTTAAGCCTCATGGCCATTGTCCGCTCCTTTTCGATTGCATTGGTCTGGCGCATCGCCATGCTGGGCACTGCCATTGCGGGAGCGGTAGCAACAGCCTTGCTTGAAAAACCTCAGTTCGTGCTTTCCTTTCTTTTGACCGGGATTGCGGTGGGCATGGCCTACAGCCTGTTTCGCTATGTGAATGATACCAACCGCCGACTCGCCCGCTTTTTTGAAAGTGTGCGTTATTCTGATTTTGCGATCCGGTTTTCTTCCGCCAAAGACAAAGGGGATTCGTTTGCAGAGGTGAATAGACAGTTCAATGAGGTACTGGAAGCTTTTCGACAAACGCGCGCTGAAAAAGAGGCCAACCTCCTGTTTCTCAATACCATTGTCCAACATCTCAGCGCAGGTATTTTGGTCTTTGATGCCCAGTCCGGCGTACTGGTCTCAAACAGTGCAGCCTTCCAACTGCTGGGTGTGTACCGCCTGCACCACCTGCACGATCTGCCAGAAAGACACAAAGCCCTCACTCAATTTGTGCAAAACCTGACCACCAAAGGCAAAATGCTATACCAGCCGGAGACCAATCGCCAACTGGCGGTGCAAGGCGTAAGTGTAAGCCTGCAGGGCCGGGCGGTTCGGCTACTTACCCTTCAAAATATCCACCCAGAGTTGCAACGTAAAGAGGTGGACGCCTGGCGCAACCTTACCCGGGTACTGCGCCATGAGATCATGAATTCCGTTACGCCCATCGTCTCGCTGGTGGAAACCGCACAGGAAATTGTAAAACACGATCTGCCTAAAAATCCCGCCACCGATGACCTTACCGAAGCGCTGGAAGTCGTGGCCGTGCGCAGCCGTGGACTGGTAAAATTCGTAGAAGCCTACCGTTCTTTCAGCGCCATTCCGCAACCCAGAATAGAGGACATCTCCGCCAAGGTTTTATTGGATCGGGTGGTACAGCTGGCGGTTTCTGAAAACAAAGACCTGAATATCAGGATCGAATCCTTTGTGCAGCCCGAAACACTCCGCCTTCGGGCCGATGTCGGGCAATTGGAAATGGTATTGCTCAATCTGGTTAAAAATGCCCGCGAAGCCTTGGGAACATTGCCCGCTGGCAATGCACAAACAGTGGATCGAAGCACCATCCCCAATTCCCCAATTCCCCAAATCACCAGCGCAAGAATCATCCTCCGCGCCGGCGCCGACACCAAAGGCAAGCCATTCATAGAAGTAGAAGACAATGGTCCCGGTATCCCAACCGAGCTCCTGGAAGAGATCTTTATCCCGTTTTTCACCACAAAACCTACGGGCTCCGGGGTGGGCCTGAGTATTTCCAAGCAGATCATGCAATTGCATGGCGGGGATATTCGGGTGAGTACGGCGATTGGGGGTGGGGCGCGGTTTGTTTTGGAGTTTTGAATAGGTTATTGGAAAACTACCAATTTAGCCGCACCAAACGTTTTACCCAACTGCGTTAATTGGAAGAAATAAACGCCATTTGGAAGGTCATATAGGCTCACTTGCTGCGAGCTTGTGCCTTTTGCTATTTCGCCCTTGCGGAGGAGCAAGCCGAGTGGGTTGATAAGGTGATATTGTATTGGCCCGCTTAATGTCCAGTTTGGGTCAATTACTAAATTGACTTGGTTTTGTGCTGGGTTGGGGAATAGGGATAGCCCTTGCGCTTTCTTTACTGGCTCGGTTGAAGACACGGGGGTGTTAATACCCAAAGTATCACATGGACTGTTAGGGAGATCGTAGAGTCGGAAGTTGGGGAAGTGGGGCAGGGTGCGGACGTTGGTGACGGGCAGTTTAACAGCCTGTGGGACGAAATTGATGTTTGCAATCCCTGTTTCATCGGGGTTTTTCAAAGCATGAAAATAGTGAGCGCGAGAAGGGATATTACCATAGATTTCACCGTCAGGGCCATTCACAAGGGAATGAAAAGTATTACCTGGAACGTCATAAGGGCCTTGACCGTAGGAGAAGCGCATCGTGTCAAACTTGGGAATGCTGGCTTCTAAATCCGTTCTGAAAAGTACATTATGTGAAGTTGTGTAAAGGTAGCGGCCAGAAGGTGAAAACGCCGCCCCGCCGCCCGAAAACCAGTGTGCGGGAGCTTTAAGCTCGAGCGGCTCGCCGAGCAGCCCGGCACATCGGTCGAAGCCCAATACAGTCACTTTGCAGTCGCCCCAGTTGGCAATTATGCTTCCATCAAGCGAAGCCGATGTTTGGCTGTGGTGTTCGCAAGCCCCCCCGCCTAAAGCCAGCATTTGCACAGGCATTTCCTCAAACCCCTGTGGTGAAAGCAGGTATATATGCCATTTTGAATTGCCAAACTCTGGCACAAGTACCCACCAGTCGCGCCCGTTGGCATGGCGGACAGTGGTAAAATTGCCCAGATCTGCATCCAGTAACACATTATTTTTTGAGGACACATCGCCCAAACCATTTTGCAGCGACATATCCACTACAGAATAGTAGAGCGGGCCGAGTCGGAGTTTTCGTCCCGGTTCATAGGCTGCACCCATGTGGAGTAGGCAATACCGAAGTGAATCGCCGGGTATGGGCAAGATCATCGCTCCTTGTGGCACGATGTAGCCTTTCCAAGGGCAGATTTGGTCACTGATCCCTCCAGGGTTGAGGTCGAAGCCGTTTGGCATCACCTCATGATTGCGGTTAGCAACTTCGCAGCCATTGGAGTAAAAATGCAGATTGCCCTCAAGGTCAGCAGCCACAGCGGAGGTGCTTTCAAAATTAAAAGCCAGCTGTGTTTGCTGTACTTGCAGACCTCCGTTCAAAAAGCGCAGCTCAAACTGCCCATAGCCCGCTACGCCTGGATATTCTTCATAGCCTCCAAGCCATATCTTGTCCGATAGTTGGGCGTGGAGACTCAAATAGGCAAGCGCCAGTAGCATAGTAACATAAAACCGTTTCATTTTTGCTCCGTTTAGTTTTTGTCCTCTTTTTTGTCTGATTCTGCTTTCTTCTTATCCTCCTCTCGCCTTTTCAGCGCCAACTCAGCCATGTTCAGATCAGGGGTTCTGGGTTTGCTGTTGGGCTGCGCATTTTTAAATAGTGGTGGCAGCAGGGTGTAGCCTTCTGGCTTCGTGAGCGCGGGCGGATACCAATCATTTTTGGTGAAGCCGTCTCCGGGTCTTTGACCGTTGAGGGTATCACAGGGCGAACCTTCCCATTCTCCCAAGCGGTAGTTGGGGAAAAGACACATAGTGCCGTTGTTATATCTAGTCAAATCCAAACCATGCTGCTCCACATCTGCTGCTTGACCAGGAAGATCAGGATTATGGATAATATGCATTGATATGGTGCTATTCGTAGTGGCGTAATATATTTTTCCATCCGGCCCGAGGTTAGGATTCCAAAAACCCGTTATGAAAGGCTCTTGAGGTGAAGCATACCCGTCAAAATAGGCCAATGTATCGAGCGAAGCGATTATGTCGGTTGCCTTTATGTCTACTACGGTCAAGGCTTCCCAAGAAAAAAGGTACAAGTGCCTCGAATCAGGCGCAAAAACGGCGGCAAAACACAAAAACTCGTCGTTTGCAAAAGGTTGAGCTTTCATATTGCTCAATGTACCCGTACAACGGTCAAAATCAAAAATATACAAACCACGTCTTCCGGCAGCCCGAACGTAGGTACTTCCATCTGGTGAAATATCATTGACAGACTGATATTCTGCCCCAGGAAACAGATAAGGCATAACCGTGGTGAACGGCCCATGAACACCCTCTGGGTCGAGCAAAAAAACATACATAAAGGGAGTTTGTACCTCTCCTGAGATAATCCACCAGTCTCGCCCATTGCCATGTTTTACAGCTACAGGATCTATGTAATGTCGCTGGTTGGTATCGCTCCCAGCCAACAGTACCTCGTTTTTTTCGGTAACTTTGCCCAAACCGTTGTTCCCTTTCATATCGACGACTGTATAGTAAAAAGGTGAGCTTTTATAGTGTACTGTGGATGCAAGGTGAAAGAGATAATATTCATTCTGCTTTTCTGGTGCAGGCAAGGCAAAGCAAAAGGGACCATTCGGGTAGGATCGGGTTTGCCAATCGGTCCATAAAGTGCCAGGATTAATCGTATCTCCATTCATCATCCGGTTATGTGTAGTGTCCCGGATGGAGATACCGTTGGTATAAAAAGCCAAAGTGCCGGAAGAATCGCTGCAGATACCGCAGTAAAAGGCGAAATCAACTTTCTTTTTTTGAGGGTACAATAATGGCGGATCAGAAGAGAAATCCATGTTCATTCCTCCAAAAACAGGACTATTGTCATTGTGGTATAAGCACCACATCCAAACATAGTCATGTTTTTGAGCAAAACTGATGCTGGGCAGAACCCCAAGGGCAGTTACAATAAGCAATCGAAACAACATAGAAGCGATCAAAAGTGTAGGAAGAAAGTGCGTAGCGGCTGCCTGTTAACTTTCCAAACAGGCAGCCGATTAAACACAAATTTAGTGTACGATGGCGAGTTTGCCGAAGAATTGATGGCCTCGTGCGTCTTTTATGGATATAGCATATAATCCATTGGCCAAATCTTGGGTATCCAGCACCAACGAATACACTTCTTTTACCTTTAATGTTTTGAGCAAATGACCTTGTAAATCACTGACAAGTAATGTGGCAGTAGTCTGTTGATCAAATGCGATGTAGCAGATATCGGAAGCTGGATTCGGCATAAGTTTAGCGGGTAATGTCAATATTTGACTGGTGCGCTCTGCATAGCCAGGACACATCACCTCATCAACGTAATCCGATTTGTTAATAGCTGCTCGTGCTAAAACCACTCCAATACCTCCAGCAAAACGGCACTGATCCGCTATTGCTTGTAGGGTGTTTTGATCAGTTGTTATCCAACTGCTATTTCCTGCTAATGTATTTTGGGCCAGAAGCGTCAAAACGGTTTTCAGATTAGTTTCCCATATCTCTGTTGGGGTGATATTGACTAAGCTACCAAGTAGTTGCGTCGCGTTTGTATTCACACCTGATTGATATTGCGCGGAAAGAGCTTGGTTGGTTTCCTGCAAAGCTAGCAAGGTTGACTCCAAGCTCGCTATTTCAAGTGCAATTTGTTCTTGTTGAGTTAGGGTTTGTGCCTGACTCATTTCTATTGCTTTTTCCCGTATCTCTTCAAGTTTTTGGTTAGTTGAAGTCTGGTTAATGTTCCAAGTACTTTCTAACGAAGTACCAAATTGTGCAATACTTTCCCAAACCTTAATTGCGCGACTCAATTTGCCAAGGTTGCTGGCATCATGTGCATTGTAAAACTGCAAATCAGCACTTCCTGTAGTGAGCAATTCTAGATGAGCTGCCAATGTACCAAAAGCACTTAGTTGAACTTCCCACAACGAAGCAGGGTAGCCTTTGCATGCTTGAAATTCACCATTTATTGCTTGTCTGTCAGCTTCAGACCTGGGTGGGCTAGGGTCTCTATAACAGAGGTCATACGGAGGAATTGGAGTTTCAGCTTGAGGGGCCACAAACCATCCTACTGCTGGAAATCGGGGATTCGGCCAAACGGCAGAGTTCATATTCGAAGTGCTTAATATAAATGGGGACGTGAGTAAGGCTCCTTGGGCTGGGTCTCCATCAAAAAGGGCTTCGGTGTTTCCATTGCCTGGCCAAGCATTGTGTCTTTTGGGCTGTTGCCCAATGATGCTACCTGATGCAAGGTAAAGTCCCATCTTGTTATTGCTTTTCACGATGTTACTTTTTAGCTGAGTTTTGTCGCAGGTTGGGCCGAAAAAACTTAGACCATGGTTGAGGCCATCAACCACGTTGCAACTGATTAGAGTATTCCCTGATTCTCGAGATAATATACCCTTGAAATTTGAAAATTCTGCAAAAGGTCCTTGTGAAGGACCAGTACTCAGCACATGATTGTTAACTACGTCATTAAAAGGGGATACAAATAACCTTATACCTTCATAAATCCTATCTTCGCTAATCTGATAATTTTGGAAGAGGAGGTTAGATTCAATCTTGGTGTTAGACGACCCGTTTACGGAAATACCGTAGTGCTGCCAGAGTTCTGAGATGCCTACTGGTTGCGTTTTTAAATTGTCGTGGACGGTATTGTCCTGGATTTGGGCTTTATTAAACCCTACCATGGTATTGTTAGCCCACTTAATGCCTATGCGGGTCTGGCCAGCCATTAAGTCGTCTAAGTTATCCAAAATGATGTTGTTCTTGATGCTAGCACTCTGAAACTTGGCAGCAAAGCAACTGATTGCACCTGCTCTGAATAATTCAAATCGGTTGTCTTTGATGTCAATTGACACAGGAAGGACAATACTTGCCACGTCTTTGCTAACATTGATGAATTGAGTGCCATTTTTAAACAGAGCATTCCGAATGTCACTAATCACCAAAAGTGTACCACCAATTTGCACCAAAAGTGTACCACCGGTAAATCATAAATTGTCCCGGACAAAACTCGGGATATTATGTACGGTATGGATACACACACCACAGTCAAGACGCTATTATCAAATGGTATAAGCAGGCGAAAATCGCTGCCCACCCGGAGTAGCTCGTGATGTCCGGTATTTGAGGCATATTGGAGGTTCCGCGCGAAGTAAACCCTCCATTTCTGCCCAAATCTCCCTACGTTTCCGCCCGATCAGGTATTCCGCCAATCATATAAAGGCCCGCCGCCGCCGCACTAGGGTCTTTTTTGACCCAGTGCCACTTACGTGATCCCCAAAGCAAATGAACGAATCAAACATCAGTAACCTTTCAAGGATATTGTTTTCTGCCAACAAAACAAAATTCGATGACAGATTGAACGGAAGCAATACATATAGCTTACTCCTTGGCTTGGAAACCTGATGTGACAAAACAACAGAAACAACGTAAGCTACTGATTTCTAACCACGCTTTTTCTGTCGCTTATCCAATCCTGCTTCCCTCCCAAATCTGTAGTTTACATTTATTGACGTGCTAATAGCGTCCCCTTTTGATGTCACATAACTATCTCCATTAAGCGTAAATGGGTTTGTTTTATTTATCACTTTAAATGTCAAGATTGAACTCAGTATTGGTTGAATGCCCTGTTGATAATTTAAGGAAAAACC
>JBILHS010000251.1:0-2641 GCA_044350425.1 Saprospiraceae bacterium
GATATGGAAGAAATTGTAGCCAGACACCCTGCAGTGGCGGAATGTGCTGTAATTGGTGCGGAAAATGAGTTGAAAGGTCAGATACCGGTAGGATTCATTGTGCTCAAAACCGGCTATGAGATCACAGAAAAGGAGTTAGAAACCGCCTTGATTCAAATGGTCCGGGCGCAATTGGGGGCTGTGGCTTGTTTTAAAAAAGCTTTGATCGTCCAACGGTTGCCCAAAACCAGAAGCGGAAAAATTCTGCGACGCATCATGCGGTTCATTGCAGATGATAAACCTTATCACGCACCTTCAACCATTGAGGACTTATCCGTTCTAGACGAAATTGGATTGGTTTGCGCGAAGGAGCATTTTTTAAAAATTTAATCGTAGCCCTGGCGGATCAGGTATACCTATCCAATGCTACGTTTAGCCACTCAAACATTTTGACCATGACACTGCAAATAAAATCTTTGGATCAATACCATGCGGCCTACGCACGCTCTGTAGCCGATCCTGAAGGCTTCTGGGCAGAACAAGCCTCCACCTTCCAATGGAAAAAGCCCTGGAAACGGGTGCTGAAATGGAACTTCCGGGAGCCTAAAATCCAGTGGTTTCTCGGCGGAAAGCTCAACATCACGGAGAATGTGCTGGACCGGCATCTGCCCGCCCGGGCCAAACAAACTGCCATTTTGTGGGAACCCAATGATCAAAAGGCAAAGCCTCGGAAGATCTCCTACAAGCAGCTTTACCAACAGGTCTGTCAGTTGGCCAATGCCCTGAAAGCACAAGGGATTAAAAAAGGCGATCGCGTATGTATCTACATGCCTATGACGCCCGAGCTGGCAGTGGCGGTATTGGCATGCGCCCGAATAGGGGCCATTCACTCGGTGGTTTTTGCTGGTTTTTCAGCCATTTCTGTTGCTGATCGGATTAAAGATGCCCAATGTGTGGCTGTGATCACGTCTGATTTTAATGCACGGGGCGCGAAGAATATTCCGGTCAAAGCCATTGTGGATGAAGCACTTGCATTGGGTTGTGATTCTGTCAAAACGGTCATTGTGCATAAAAATACGGGAGATCACGTGCACTGGCACAAGGATATCGACATCTGGTGGCACGATGCCATCGCCGGTAAACGCAAAAGTTGTAAGGCTCAAAAAATGGATTCAGAAGATCCGTTGTTCATTTTGTACACGAGTGGATCAACGGGCAAGCCCAAAGGAGTCGTGCATACGCATGGCGGGTATATGGTCTACACGGAATATACCTTCCGAAATGTGTTTCAGTACAATGAAGGCGATGTTTACTGGTGCACTGCCGATGTGGGCTGGATCACCGGCCACTCTTATATTATCTATGGCCCTTTGCTTGCCGGAGCTACCAGCGTCCTGTTTGAAGGGGTTCCAACCTTTCCGGATGCAGGCCGGTTCTGGGATGTGATCAAAAGGCACAAAGTCAATATTTTCTATACCGCACCTACCGCCATCCGTGCCCTGATGGCTGCGGGCGACCGTTTTGTAAAAAATCGTCGGATGCCTTCCCTTCGGGTCCTGGGAACCGTAGGCGAACCCATTAATGAGGAAGCATGGAACTGGTACAATGAGAAAATCGGGAAAAAACATTGTCCCATCGTCGATACCTGGTGGCAGACCGAGACCGGTGGCATTCTGATCACGCCCATCGCGGGCATTACACCTACCAAGCCCTGTTTTGCTACACTTCCTCTGCCGGGTGTACAACCCTTACTCGTAGATGCAAAGGGTAAAGAGCTAAAAGGCAATGATGTAGAAGGCATGCTGTGTATCCGATTCCCCTGGCCCAGTATCCTGCGAACCACCTGGGGCGATCATGAACGCTGCCGCCAGAACTATTTTGCCACTTTCAAAAATCTGTACTTCACAGGCGATGGCGCCCGGCGCGACCATGACGGCTACTATCGGATCATTGGCCGGGTAGATGATGTGATCAATGTTTCCGGACATAGGATCGGGACCGCAGAAGTTGAAGATGCGATCAATAAACATGCTAATATTGTGGAAAGTGCTGTGGTCGGCTTTCCTCATGATATCAAAGGGCAGGGGATATATGCCTATGTGATCACGAACCATATTGTAGAGCACACCGAAGATTTTCGGAAAGAGGTGTTGGCCGTGGTAACCAAAGAGATCGGTCCCATCGCCAAGCCGGATATTATTCAGATCGTACCGGGATTGCCGAAAACCCGTTCCGGGAAGATCATGCGTCGGATCTTGCGGAAGATCGCAGAAGGGGATACTTCGAATTTAGGGGATATTTCTACGCTGTTGAATCCGGAAGTGGTGGAAGAGATCAAGTTTGGTGCGAAGTCGGTATAGGTTTAGGCATTTGCAAAGCCCCCGCTCACTGGGCCGAAAAAAGCAAGTGACTTCCCCCGCCCGCGTGCTGTCATCCCGACGATAGGAGGGAACTGCTCCGGTAAAAGTGGAAATTTATATCTTCAGCATGGCCAGTTCCCTCCTAACGTCGGGATGACAGCACGCGGGTGGGGACGTATAGCACCTTTTGTGGATGGCAGGGCTCGGGAGGGAATGCCTTATTGGTTGGGAAGTTCGCGCAGCTATGATATCGGTTTTTAGTTCGTTTTCCCTGGCGTAGACCTTCCAGGTTTCCAAAACCT
>JBILHS010000170.1:0-8125 GCA_044350425.1 Saprospiraceae bacterium
ACAAATACTGCGGGTGGTTCGCATCGTATCAAATCGGGCTACCTCGCCATTAAAATCAATGAGGCGATCCGAGGATGTCCGCACCACAAACAACCCGTTGTTCCCTAACCTGTTGCAAAAAATTGAGAATATCTTTGTGGGCGCTTCGGCGCATGGAAGGGGGGATTTATGCGTGAGAAACACAAATTTCCCCTCCATTTTTCTTTTCCGATATATCAAAGAACTAAACCCGGTTTCTTCACCGGAAAATGTGTACCCTTTCTAAGTAATTATCACACAAATGGAAAACAAAAAACAACTGCCAACAGAAGAACGCATCCAGCTCCTCCAAACACTGAAAACCCGTTTTGAGAAAAACATGAACCGCCACCAGGGTCTGGAATGGTCCAGGGTGCTTTCAAAACTGGAAACCAACGCTGAAAAACTCTGGTCGCTTGGCGAAATGGAAGGCACCGGCGGTGAGCCCGATGTGGTGGACCATGATCCCAAGACGGACGAGTACATTTTCTACGATTGCGCTGCCGAAAGCCCCAAAGGCCGCAGAAGCATTTGTTACGACCCGGAAGCGCTGGAGTCAAGGAAGGAATATAAACCGGGAAACAGCGCCCTGGGAATGGCGGCTGAGATGGGAATTGAAATATTAACCGAAGAACAATACCGATCCTTACAAAAACCAGGCAGTTTCGACACCAAAACATCCAGCTGGGTACACACCCCCGCAGAGATCAGAAATCTCGGTGGCGCCCTCTTTTGTGATCGTCGCTACGACCATGTATTTGTGTATCACAATGGTGCCGAATCTTATTATGGTGGAAGGGCGTTCCGTGGCTCGTTGAGGGTCTGACATTGGACTGCTGGACGTTGGATGTTGGACTTTGGACTTGCTCCCAAAAAATCTGAAAATCAGGCACTTCCAGAATCAAATCCAACGTCCAAAATCCAGCAGTCCAACGTCCAGCCAAATCATTCCAGCACAATAATTTTATCCATAGCCAAACCATCCACCCAGATCCGCATTAAATAAATGCCTTTGGCCGAACCACTCAGATCAATCCGGATCTCAGTACCCGGGTGATCATAAGTATGGGTGTAAATATTTTGACCCATGAAATTAAACACCTCGGTCAAAACATTCGCTGGTACACCGGATGGATCCACCCATTGTACCCTGAATACCCCTGAAGATGGATTGGGATATATGATCCAGTCTGCAGCACCTGCATCCACCGCCTGAATACCACTGGTAACGCAGGGAACCACCCATTCCTTTCCGGGAGAGCCTTCCGGACAACCGTCCTTCCAATTGTTCCCATCGCACAAATCACCCTTTGGATCGATCAATTCAAGGGTAAACCCGTTTCCATTGGCTCCCTGAGGCCAGGGTGCCGCCTGATCATAAACCACAGACTGATACAATCTCCCGGCGCCGTCAAACAAGCGAATGGCCTCTCCTGAACTGCTCAATCCAAAGCCTATCGGACCGGTAAAGTTGCTAACCAGCGGGAACCGCGCTTTGAACAGGGCGGTATCCGCAGCCAGCACAATCCTTTCCGACTCCTGCAATACAGTATTCAATGGAATATCGAAGCGGTTGTCGTTGTTGCTGTCCTGGAATTTCCAACCGGAAATATCCACGGGTGCATCCGAGACATTCAACAACTCCACCCAATCTCCGGCGTTGGCGGTCAGCGCCGACTGGTAATTTATTTCACTGAAAACAATGGCCTCCACGCAGGGGACAAATGCTCTGCCCGGAGAACCACCCACGCAGCCGGCAAACCAACTGGAATACAAGGCCGGGTCCAGGGTGTCCTTCAGGAGCTCCAGGGTTCTCCCATAGCCATCCGCAGCCTCCGGCCAGGGAAATGCGTCATCATAACGCATGCGCACCACCAGGAAGTCATTCTGATCGAACAAGGCCAGGGTCTCGCTTGAATTACTGAAACCAAAACCGGTGGGTCCATAGGCATCCACCAAAGGAAACTGAGCATGAAAAAGCGCTGTATCTCCGGCCAATACAAGGTATGCACCGGGTTGCAGGATCGTGCCGGCGGGGAAAATGTAATTGTTGGACAGGGTACTATCCGTAAAACGCCAACCCGACATATTCAGCGGACCATTTCCGTAATTGTGAAACTCGAGCCAGTCGCCAGCATTGCGGGTGCTGTCTGAATCATAATTCACTTCAGAAATAGCCACTTTACCAAAGATACCAGTATTGATAAAAACAGCTTTAAACAGGGTATTTGAGTTGATATTCAGTACGATGGCAATATTGGTATCTATACTGCTCAATACGGCATTGGCATCCCAATAAGCAAACTCGTAACCGGGATTCGGGATCGCTGTGATCTCCACCGGATTGCCATCAAAATATACCCCGGTCCAGGGCAATGAATCGGGAATAATGGTGCTGATCTTAATTTTACCCGCGCCTTCCGGAAAAACATCCAGGGTAACATCCACTTGTGCATTGAGGGCAAACTTCTCCTGAATATGGTTTCTTACTATGCCGGTCCGCACAGCAAGTTCGGATAAGAATATCTGATTGTTGTTTTCAAAAAATTCCATCTGGCCGCTGATATTATTTGGATCACCCCAGCGCATATACGTTTTCGGCATTTCAATCGCCGTTTGATTAAACATCGTATTTACAATATTAGAAAGCCTTGAATACTGATACGAAGTGTTCATCAAATCCGCATAACGATTGATGAAGTAGTTCCTGAAACGCGGATTCTGAACCCCTTTCAGGAAAATATTGATATACGGATTATTGGGGTCTGCGCCCAAAACATACCCAATATGATTGTCATTGGCGGTAGAAAAGCCAAAGGGACTCATGGATAATTCCAGATCGATCAGGCAAAAACGCCAGCGAAAATCAGTGGCATTGGAACGATATATTTTAATGTTATTCTGAGGCCAATCCACGTTACCCGCCCAGGTCTCTGCAATGATGTAGTCATTGTAATAGCGCATATCAAAATACTCATCTGCATCATCCCAGAAAGTGCTATCTGTTGGATTCAAACTATTGAAAGCATTATAATCATTGAAGAACGAATCCACTGAACCTTCCACAGGTCGCAAAACACTTCCTTTCCAAAAACTAAGGGATAGTATATCCGTGGAGTCCGGATCCGCATTTTCAGCAGTTTCAAAAAATTCGGTATCAAACTTCTCCCTCAGTTCATACAGTCCAAAATAAACTCCGTTCACATAGACCGTGATGGGCCTCCAGGCAGAATAGTAATTGTTGGTCTCTTCCCCCATTCCTTTCAGATGCGCTGCATCTTTGTAGGGAAGCGTTAAAT
This sequence comes from Saprospiraceae bacterium, assembly GCA_044350425.1. Lineage (GTDB taxonomy): Bacteria > Bacteroidota > Bacteroidia > Chitinophagales > Saprospiraceae > M3007. The sequence goes on from JBILHS010000170.1 coordinate 3,318, forward strand.
AATAATTACTGCCATTGCGCAGATAGAGGTTGCTGTATTTGGTCCGTGCCGGACGATTGGGGATCAATGGATAATCAATGGGTCCATCACCCAAAACGGGATCATCCAGCTCAACCCGAAACGAATGCTGTGGATGGGAGCGACTTCCTCCTGCGCCACCATCAATCTGGATGCCTGCAAACTGCGAAAAGATCAATTGCTGCATGGTGTCAAAATACTCCACATACGCCGCCTTTTCCCAATCAAACTGCCAGTTCTCAAAGATGCCAGTGGGGCCGTACAGATTTTCTGGTTCGGTCACCACGGAAAGCACCGGCGTAACATGACTGATACCCAGTAAGTAGGATGCAACCGCAGCTTTGCTGGGCAATTCCGTGGCGGAAAAGACTTTGGCTTTCAACACTACGGAATAAAATATCTGAATCGGATTGCCCGAATAGATCGCCGAATTTTCGTCCGGATCATTCCCATTCAAAGTATATCTCAGGACACTCCCGGGGCCATTGGGATTGGAAAGGCTCACTGTAAACGGGGCATTGTAAAGTCCCGAAGCAACCGAGATCTCCGGCGGCAGCAGGTAGGCAGAAAAAGGTTGTGCGAGATTGTTGGTTTCCGAAGGAGAGGCGTCCAGAAACAGGAAAACCTTGGTGGAGGCATCCGGAAGTAAGCCCACACTGATGTCGGGCTGGGCACAATTAACAAACAGGGAACTTAGCAATTGCTGATCCGGAGCATACAGCGCAATCGTTTCGCCAGCCGTTGAAATTTTGAAGTTCGTATGCAAGAACCCGTTGGGATCAACTGCTTCAAATTTTGTACTCACGGCGTTATAATCCACCAGTCTCATCGAGCCTATAAAGTAATCGTAGGTGGTATTTGGGTCGGTGGAGACCACATCCAAAGCAAAGCTATCGATGTACCCTGCCGTAAGTCCGGCGGCAATCAGTTCAGCTGCAGGAAAGATCATTTGATTTCGGGCAGCCCAATACCAGTTGCCATAAGGTGCAGGATAATCAAAGGGCGAGTTTTGCCGCGTGCCATCCCCGATGATGACCTGGTTCAATTTGATGTTGGGTCTTAGGGCAACCCGACTTCCATAAGGGGTTTCACAAACAAAAGGACTCCCATCCAGCGCAGCAAAAATGGTAGAAAAATCAGGCGTTTCGCTCTGATTAAAAACTGAATTGGTCGTATAACCGGCAGAATTATAAGAGCAGGTATTGATCAGTAAAGAAGACACCCCATCCCAATAAAAAGGGGTCGACAAAACGTGATTGTTCCAACCGACCACAGGGATATAATTCGGTTCATTAAAAACATCAATGAACCCGGAGATGGGCGTTCTGTCTTTCCCACTACAAAAAATGGTTTTGTAAGCCCCTGGAAGGATGTAAACATTCGGAAAAGTCCACCTGGCAGGATTGGTCGGATCATCACTTAAGGTGTAGCCGGCGAGTTGAACCGTATCTGTTCCTGCGTTATACAGTTCGATCCAATCCGGGAACTCGTTGTCCTCATCTGCAATTTGTGAATAATTTTTATTGGAGCCTTCATTGATAAAGATCTGACCAATAGCCACCTGAAGCGAACAGCAAAAAAGTAAAAAAAACAGTGAAATACGCGCAGCATTCATGAAATAACCGAAGAAAATGAAGTATTTTTTGATTTCGGGCACAAGAATATTGTTTTTGGCTGACTTTGTCGGAATTGCTTTGAGTGCTTCACGGTATGGTCCCTTGTACTTTAACGCTGAACCGGGCTTTGGATTTTGAATGAAGGGCTTCCGGGTTTTTCTGTACTTTTGACTCAAAGTCACCCGGTGAATAAACCCCAGATCCCCTTTTTCGCAAACCACTTTCCTTCGGGTATAAAAAAGGAATCAGATTGAATAACAACAGCTGCTCTAACGTGAAAATATTCATAGAAACAGAAAGACTGATCTTAAGAGAAATCCTTCCAACGGATGTTGACGGGCTTTTTGAACTGGACTCAGACCCGGAGGTACATCAGTATCTGGGCAATAACCCCGTAAAAAACAAGGATCAGATTGTAGACGTGATCCAGCACATCAGGCAGCAATATATTGACAACGGCATTGGCCGATGGGCCGTCGTTGACAAAGCAACCCATGAATTTATTGGTTGGAGTGGCTTAAAACTGGTGCGGGAAAGCACGAATCAGCATATCAACTTTTATGATATCGGATATCGGCTGATCAAAAAGCACTGGGGCAAAGGATATGCGACCGAAACAACCCTTCCTGTTTTGAAATATGGTTTTAACACGCTGAATCTGAATGAAATCTATGGCATGTGCGACGTGGAAAACAAGGGCTCCAAAAACGTTTTAGAAAAATCAGGACTGACCTTTTTGGAGACTTTTGAATTGGATGGAGCAGCAATTCATTGGTATAAAATAACAAGAGACACCTTCTATTCAAAGTTGAAAGAAAAGGGTGTTGATGTGAAGGATAAGACCTTTTGACTGCTACAACATTAATATGGAATCACCTCAACTTACCAGAAAACAACTAACCCTGTTTCTCAATGAACCAGAAATCCTGGAAATTGAAAAGATCAGAAAGACCTTCAATCCGGAGCAATATCAGCTGATCAAAAGCCACATTACCTTGTGCCGGGAAGATGAGATCGAAGCAATCGAACAGGTCCGAAAGAATCTGGAACAATTGAATTTTTATATTTTTTATATAGATTTTGGAAAGGCCGTCCGGTTTTCAGACGAAAAAGGCGTGCTGATCCCGGCAATCGGAAACTGCGAAGCGTTTCATCAACTCCGGGAAAAGATCCTTGCGGGCATCATCGAAAAACCCCGGATGCACGAACCGCATATCACCCTGATGCATCCAAGAAATTCAACTTGTACCGGGGAGATCTTTAAACAAATATCGGCTTTCAATCTTCCGGAAACCATCACCTTCAACAAGATCAGCCTGATCGAACAAATACTCGGGGAGCCCTGGAAGGTTTTGGCCGAATGGCCTTTGTCAGTGTTGACAACAATTCCTGCACCATGAACAATGTGAGTGATAATTCATTTACCCTGTTCAAACCAACAACATGCAAAAAACAATACTCGTAGCCGGCGCAACCGGCAATCTCGGAGAAAGGATCGTCAAGGCGCTGCTGGACAAGGGTGCAGAGGTTCGTGCAGTTGTGCGCATCGGCACTGACCCTGAAAAACTGAGTCGGCTGAAAAGTCTGGGCGTGGAAGTCATAGAGGCAGACATGTCCGATGCAAGCGCCGTATCCAAGGCTTGCAAAGGTGCATCCTGCGTGGTTTCTGCCCTGGCTGGCTTACAGGATGTCATTGTTGACGCCCAAAAAGTGCTGCTGGATGCTGCCATCCTGGCGGGTGTTCCACGCTTCATCCCCTCCGATTATTCCCTGGATTTTACCAACCTGATCCATGGCCGGAATCGCAACCTGGACCTCCGAAAGGACTTTCACACCTACCTGGACCAGTCACCGATTGCAGCAACGACCATTTTCATCGGCCCGTTTATGGATATGCTGACCGATCAGATGCCCATGATCCTTTTTAAAAAGAAACGGATTCTTTATTGGGGCAATGCAGACCTGCGACTGGACTTCACTACCATGAATGACACGGCTGCATTCACCGCAAATGCAGCGCTGGATGATACTACTCCGCGCTTTTTGCGGATCGCTGGCGACCAGATCAGCGCCCGTGGCATGTCTGTGGTCATGAGTGAGATCACGGGTCAACCATTCAAACTCTTACGTGCCGGAGGAACTGGCTTGCTCAATGTCCTGATCAAAGTAGCTAAAACCGTCGCTCCCGGCAAACAGGACCTTTATCCGGCCTGGCAAGGCATGCAATACATGCGTGACATGATGGAGGGTCGGGCCAAAATAGACCGTTATGACAACGATCGTTATCCGGGAATGCACTGGACGAGCGTTCGGGATCTGCTTTTGGAGCATCAGGCTGGGAATGCTTAAGACTTTGGACTGCTAGACATTGGACTTTGGACTTGCACTCTAAAAACTTGAAAATCATGCATTTGCTGGATCGAGTCCAACATCCAGCCGTCCAACGTCCTGTAGTCAATAAGCCACACCACTATGAACCTATTCAGTACTGAACCCGCCGAAGCGCACAATCTGCTGCCCCAGGGCGGCATTGTCAACTATTACGGTCAAATCTGGAGCCAACAGGATTCCAACCGTTATCTGGAAGACTTGCTGCATAACATCGCCTGGAAAAACGATGAAGCGATCCTTTATGGAAAGCTGTTCATTACCAAACGAAAGGTAGCCTGGTACGGAGACCAGGATTTTGAATACTCCTATTCCAATACCACCAAACGCGCCTTGCCCTGGACGGAAACCTTATTGGAATTGCGCGCCATGGCGGAAGCAAAAACCGGCGAAACATACAATTCCTGCCTGCTCAATTTATACCACAGCGGCGAAGAGGGCATGGCCTGGCACAGCGATGGGGAAAAGGCCCTGAAAAAGGACGGCGCCATTGCTTCCCTGAGTTTCGGAGCGGCCAGAAAATTTGCTTTCAAGCATAAAACAAGCAAAGAAACCGTTTCTTTGATCCTGGAACATGGCAGTCTATTGGTCATGAAAGGCGCCACCCAGTCCAACTGGCTACACCGCCTGCCGCCAACCAAACTGGTCCTGAAACCAAGGGTGAATCTTACGTTTCGGACCATAGTATACTGAGATTAATGTGATGTAAATGATGTGAGTGATTCAAATGCTTGATTTCAAAATGATTGAAAAGCATGCTTGTTCAAAACCACGCTGTGTTGGCTA
>JBILHS010000076.1:0-28608 GCA_044350425.1 Saprospiraceae bacterium
GGCCCTACTTCAGCAATCAACAATCATATATTCATCAATCGTCAATCAATTTTTCACTCCATCCAAACCCAGGCGCCCAGCTTCCGCACATCATGACATGCCCAGCCTTCCGTTTCGCACTCTTTCCGCCAGCGTTCCACTTGACGAAAAGAATTGGATGCATCAAATACAACCAAAGCACAGGGGAAACGCTCCCGGCATTGCGCCACCGTAATCTTTGGACTTTTGGACAAGACCAAAACATCCACCGCAACGGCTGATGGATTGCCCTTGCTAACCCAGCCCACATCGTCGATCAGCACCATTTTCAGATTAAAAAACTGGACAAAAGGCAGATCGATCCAAAGGTTTTGGGTTGAAAATCCGCTGGTATCTGAAAATAAAACGCTTGTTTTTTCCCGCATGCCACAGGCCGTCCTGTTGGCTTGTGCCGCAAAATTCTCCTGTTTTTTCGTGAGAGTATCCGACAAAGTGAGGGTGTGGTCACCTTCAAAAAAATCGACCAGGCGGGCATTGTTCACTCTGTAGATCACGGTCCTGTGCTGTACCTGTTTGTTCAGCACCATACTCGTTCGATACATTCCCAACAAAACCATCACGCCTACCAAAGCGCCCAGCCAACGCCCTCGTCTGGTCACCATGGCCGCACCCAGGAGCGCCAGGCAGGCATATAAGGCGAATACCACCCAGCCCGGGATCCACACGTTGCGCACGACACCGCCAGGAATGCTTTGAATGAAAAAAATGATCTTGTTCATCCATAAAAGCATGTAATACAGCACGCTCCCCAGCCAATCAGCTAAAATTTGCGAACCCGAATCCAGGAGCACCAGGATCGCGCCGCCCCACAAAAACACCGCGCCAACAAACACCACGACCCAACCCGCCAACCAAAAATAGACCGGAAACTGATTGAAATAAAAAAGGGAGAGCGGCAGGGTGCCCAACTGCGCAGCCACACCCACCAGGAAAACCTGCAGCGGTTCGTCCAGCCAACGCGACATAGGCGGAAATATCTTGTAGAACCGCGGATAAAAAAACACCATGCCGATCACCGCCGCGTACGAAAGTTGAAACCCAACATTGAACAGGAAATAGGGATTGTAGATCAATAAGATAAATGCCGAGGCAGGCAATACATTCCAGGCTGAAGCCTCCCGCCAGAATGCCTTTCCAAACATATACACGCTGAACATCACCGAAGCCCGCAGCACCGAAGCCGTGGCGCCGGTTAGGAAGGTAAAGGCCCAAATGGCCGCCAGGATCAGGAGCATTTCCAGAAGCCGGCCTTTTTTTCCGCGCAAGTGCAATCTGCCGATCAGAAACATCAGTCCGACGTACAGCATCCCGATATGCGTGCCGGAAACGGCCAGGGCATGCATCGAACCCGTTTCAGCATACGCCGTGCGCATGTCGTCAGAAAGGTCGTCCGTATAGCCGACCAAAAGGGCTGAAGCCACCGCAAACTCATCTTTGGTGGGGAAATAATGCTGAAGTAGTGAAAGCAGGTGTTCCCGGCATACATAGGCTTTCTCCCAAAGCAGGTAGCCATGGCCTTGAGAAAGCCGAAGCAAGGAGTCTGGCTTTACAAATGCCTGATAATGAATATTTTGAAAGTGCAGGTAACGCCTGTAATCAAAAGCATGGGGATTTTTGGGCGGCTCCGTGGGGAGTATGGTGGCCTGAAATCCCAGTCGATCGCCATATCGGATGCTGTCTGCAGCAGCAGAGGTGTCCAGGAAAAGCATCAGATTTCCGGCCACCGTTTCCAAGGAATCCGGCGAAAAACCGATGGCTTCTACCCGGATAGGAATTTTCATTTTAGAGCCCCGGGAAGGCGCCTCATAAACAGTACCTATGAAGTAATGACAGTCTGGTATCCTGGAAGCAAAATGCCCGGATTGACGAAGCTCGTTGTAGCTGATGATGTGGAAATACCCAAAACACAACAGCAAAACATGAACATAGGTACCAAATACCCAGCGATACCGAAATGGGATTTTTTGAATGGCAAGCAAGCTACCCAGCGCCGCTCCGACGAGCAGTCCCACATCCAGACCCGGAACCGGCGTTTCAAGCCATGCGCCTAAGGCAAGGCCCAGAATAAAGGGGACGATAAAACGGAGGTAAGGAATACCATGCGGAATCATTTAATGGATTATCCTTGGGGGATGAAGCGATTTACAATTGGTGGAAACTGTTTTTGGGGTTAACAAATATACAATTGATTTTTTGAAAAACCAAGCGCAATAGGTTTAATGTGGTCAGTTTTTTAATGTGGTCAATGTGGACAATGTGAATTGGACTCGGGTGGGCCTGGTTTTGTTATGAATGTGGTCAATGTGAATTGGACTCGGGTGGGTCTGGTTTGTTGTAAAAAAAATGTGGCCAATGTGTTGAATGTGTTTTGTGAGCATGGTGCCTTGCTAAGCTGAATTTGTTTCAAGAATCAAACAAATCACAAGCTCAAGCAGGCTCCCCACATTTTCCACATTCAACCCATTGACCACATTTCACTAATTGACCACATTCAACAAATTGACCACATTGGCCACATTCATCAAATTGACCACATTAAATAATTGGCCACATTTTACTTGATCACGACCTTTTGTACGCTGTTACCTGCGCCACTTTGCATACGAACCGTATACACACCGGCGGGTATTTGTTGTACATTCAGGGTGAGCACCTGACCAAGGCCCAGGCCCTGCATCGTGCGACTCATCACCGTGCGGCCGTCAGCTGCTACCAGGCTGGTCACAACCTGACCTTCCAGGGCCTGACCGAGGCTGATATTCAACAGATCATCAGCAGGGTTTGGCTGAACCAGCATCGAAATAGATTGCTGATTTAGCTCATCCGTACCCACTGTGACAGGTTGTACGATCACACCATATTCCGGTGCGCTTGCACAGGCCTGATCGGTACCATCCGTGATGCAGGCTTCTCCCTCGTAGTGGAAAAGGTCCATGACTTCCACCTCATCGATATACCACGCGCCGTTGGCTGGTGCGGTATTGTCGTCAGAGCCAAAACGGAAACGGAACGTGATGTTTTTTCCATTGTACTCGTTCAGGTCAAAATAGGATTGTTTCCAACCGTTCGAATTACCCGAGAAACCATCCAGGAATGGAATGGCAAAAGTGCCATATTGCACACTTCCTTCATATCCGCCACGAATGGCTTTGTCTTTGGCGAGGCGGATCCACTGTTCCTGCGGGTCAGCCAAATCCTTTACTTCAAGGAAACCAGCGTCTGCACCGGGCTCTGTTTCGTACTGGTGCCAGAAGCGAAGCGCAGGGTTGCTACCGGTTACGGTAAGGTTGAGGGTCGTTTCGAGGGTAAAGTCAGACACGAGTGGCACGTCACGTCCGGCCCAGGCCGAAGTTCCGCTACCAGGGTGGACTACATCCTGCTGCAGAATGAAGATTTCGCCGGTTGCCGGATCTACGATATTGGAATACCACTCATCTTCGGTTTCAAGCAGATCGCGGAAGTAACGGTTTGAACCTACACCTAGCGCGCTTTTGGCCGTATAGGTCAGGGTTCTGACCTGACTACTTGGCATGTTGCCAATGTCCCAGCGAACCTGGCCATTGGAGAAGGTGCCACCATTAGAAGCGCTCACCAATGTGAGGCCTGCTGGCAGGTCATCCGTCACCACGACGTTGGTTGCCGCGGCATCTTTGTGGTTCGTGATCGTGATCTCAAAAGCTACGTCATCACCAGGGGTGATGGTCGGGGTAGTGGTGATCTTTTTTATCTTCAATTCTTTGATACAGGTTGGGATCGGGTCGAAGTTTTCAATGCCGTCACCCTGAACACTTGCTTCTCCCTGGCTGGCAAAGTAACCGAGGCCACGGCGGGCAAATACAGTAGAGATCAGGCAAGTATCTGCACCGTTATAATTTTGAATATCCGCCAGCAGGATCGCGTCGCGGCCATCCAGGAAGCCAGGACCACAAGGCTGTAATTTCATTCCGTCCACAACCAGTTGAACGGCACGGTAGTTACCACTGTTGGTGTTGTTGAGGTCAGCATCCCAACCATATTTTTCAACCAGGGCCCAGTAAAGATCCCAAACCATATTCGCCCATACTTCACCTACCCCGTGAGGAGCAACACTGGAAGATACATCGCCATAGGTAAGCGGAGCGATATTCATATCCGTTGAATAAGGGTACCGGCGGATACCCTGGCCATCGGTGTCCTGATAAAGGGCATAAGTGCCAATGCCGCGTTTGTCAACACCCATGTCACCAGGTTCTACGGTAAGCACCAGACTGGCCCAATCGCTCCAGCCCTCGCCCATTTGCTCGGCGTTACCAAGACAGCTAAAGCCATCGCCTGTGAGACGATTGGAGATACCGTGGTGGTACTCGTGCGCAATAATCCCGTTGTCAAAATCACCGTCGCGTTGTTCCGGGCCGGCAATGGTTGGCAAACCGATCGAGATATTAAGTCCTGCACCGGAATATTGACGCAACAGGTCGCAATCCGATTTTTTCATCATGACCACCGGGATGGTCACTTGTCCGCCTACAGCACCAGCTGCCATCGCTACGGTTGCATCTTCGAAGTTGCAAATGATACAACCAATGCCACCCGCTTCCTGCACATTGAGTGCTTTGCGGCCGAATTCACATTCGCCACGGTCTACCATGACGATCTTGCCTGCAACGTCGTTCGTCGGAGCATTACAGCCCAAGCTAGGAGATGCCGAACCATCCGTTACAAAAATACCGTCGCCCGTTACCGGGGTGCTGGTGATCGTTCCTCCCCAGCCACTTCCGTCAGAAGAGGTGCCGCCATAGTTGCCGATGACAGCACCCGGACCATTTACGGTAACCAGTTTACCACCTGCACGGTCCCAGACATACATCTGCATCCGGCCATGTCCACCATCCTGTGGGGTAGAAAAGTTGGCATTATTGACGCCACTTCCGTCCAGTGCCTGCGCATACACTTCATCATTGCCTGCGCCAGGATTGCCGTAGGTGTTCGACTGGAAATTACCGGCAGGCTCGTCAAAACCAAAACGGTAAAAAACGTCGTGCAACATGTTGTTCATGTAGAACAAGTTCGTGATAGCAGATTGCGCATTTGGACCAGGCTCTGCGTTCGGGTCGAACGGAAAGTTGAAATTGAGGGTTGCGCCACCTTGTGCAGATTCGCTTTCATCTGGTGTGTCATCGCTGGCACGGTCATCAAATGCCCACACATTGTTGCCTCGGGTATAGGTATACTCGGCACCCGTTGCACCATTGGTGTCATGCCAGCCATAAGGAGAGGCCTGTACAGAAGCAGGGTCGGTCACTATGCTGCGATTGCCGTGAACCGGGCTTTCCAAAGGAAGTGCGAACACATTATATTGTTCGCCGAGCAACAGCTCGTCCATAGCAGATTTTTCACTGTCTGCTTTTGCGTGTTGGCCTTTTCCGGCATCAGAAGAGCAAGTTGCTGCACCACCATCGCGGTGACCATGGCCCAATTGGCAATAGGTTGTGTGGTTCAGTTTGTTGGAGATCAATCCGGTTTGTGCATCTACTGTGATCGTCCAGAGATCAGATGTATTGGCCTGATCAATGACCATTTGCCAGGACAGGCGTACTGAACCATTGTTGGCCAGAACGTATGAAGCTGACACCGGAATGTCTTCTTTAGAGATCGACCCGCGCTCGAACATCATGTTTTGTTCGTTGGTCTTGCTGCGCAAAGAAGGCACCGGGAAGCCTGTGAAACCGAGGTTTGCCATCGCCATTTCCAGCGCTTTTGCGGCGCTGACCGAGGGCAATTCCGTGTTGACACGGTGGCTCAGATCATGCACAAAGCGGTGCCCCAGGTGGTTAACTTCAGCATTGGGCATAACGTGGAGGCCAAAAAGGCCATTGAATACGGGAATGCCGCGATATTGCTGTTGTGCCCACACGTGTGTGACGCCGTTGTGTTTTGTACGGTATTCGCGTACGATCTTCACGTCAGAGACATCGCTCTTGGTGAGTTCAAATTTTACAGGGTTTTCTTGTAAAAAACGAAGCGCTGTTTCGCGTGCGCTGCGGTCCTGAGCCGAAAGCCCCACAGCCAAAAAGGCGATGAAGCCAGTTAAGAGCGAAAGGCGGGTGATAAGGAAATGTCGATTCATTAGCCAGACAGAAAGATTTGGTGAAAGTAAGATAGCAGGCCTTGTGGGCGTCCAAAGGTAGTGCTTGATAGTTTTCTCCAGCAACTACCTTTTAAATTTGTCAGAAATAGCAAAGTTGGGGCAGTTTTTTTTGCACAATTTACACTTCTGTGCACCGAATAATGCGAGCTTCCTACCTTTGCCTCAAATTACAATACATTGGAAAATAAAACGACCAATAATTTGCCGATCAGACAGGCAAATAACCCGGACAATCCGGGCAATCTCGCACCCGCTATGATCATGCCGGAAGTCAAACTTTTCGCCTGCTCAGCTTCCAAGGATCTATCCAAAGAAATAGCAGAACACTACAAAGCACCGCTGGGCGATACCAAACTTGCCCGATTCAGCGATGGTGAAATGCAGACCATCATCAATGAAAGTGTGCGCGGCTCCTACACTTTTTTCATTCAGAGCACCTGCCAGCCCCACGATAATTTTGTAGAATTGCTGCTCTGGATCGATACCGCACGCCGTGCTTCGGCTGGCTATATAACCGCGGTAGTACCGTATTTTGGATATGCCCGTCAGGATCGCAAAGACAAACCCCGGGTGCCCATCAGTGCCAAATTGATGGCCAATATGATCACCGCTGCGGGGGTAGACCGTATCATGACCATGGATCTTCATGCCGATCAGGTACAGGGCTTTTTTGATATCCCGGTGGATCACCTGCGCTCTGAGGCCATTTATGTGCCTTATCTGGAGCAACAAGACCTTTCCAGCGTCATTTTTGCCAGCCCCGACGTGGGTGGTGTAAAACGCGCCCGTATTTATGCCATGCACTTTGGCCGCGAATTGGTCATCTGCGATAAATACCGCACCAAGGCCAATGAAGTGGCTGCTATGACCGTGATCGGTGATGTTCGAGGCGCTGATGTTATTCTTGTGGACGACCTCGTGGACACTGCCGGCACCCTTTGTAAGGCAGCTGATGCACTTATCGAAAAAGGCGCAAAATCAGTGCGTGCCATTTGTACCCACCCGGTACTGTCTGGCAAGGCCTATGAAAATGTGGAAGCTTCGCAGTTAACAGAGCTCATTGTTTGTGATACCATTCCACTGCGTCGTGAGTCGCACAAGATCAAGGTGCTTTCTACTGCCAGCCTGTTTGCGCGGGCCATTCGAAATACGGTGGAACACAAGAGCATTGCCGCGCTTTTTCACGGTTAAGCACCGTTTCCTGCTTTTTCCCCACCGCATCCTAAATCTGAGTTTTGAGCTGATCGGGGAGCTTTTATCTTCGTACCAGTTTTCTCATAGTATGTTTTGATTTTCCTACTGCTCCCCCTTCTGGCAGTAGGATTTTTTGAATCCATTTCCCCTTTAAGGGCCCTCGCTCAATATTTTCGGTTTGGCACTTGGCGCGACGTTAGTTTTTAACGTCGCGCCGGGTGCGGGTCGCTCTCCCAACTTTTTTTGTCGCCCACTGTTCTGATTTGGCATCTCCAGTAACATCAGACCATGATCCCCTTTTTCAAAAAAGTATTTTTTGTAGCCTTCGGGCTGATTTTGTTCACTTTTGTCTCCTTCGGACAAGTGAAAAGCGGAGCATACCGCGTCATGCTGAACGGATTTCTGAGTCATAGTGTGCCGGAAATTGGCGTACAGGAAGCAGCTAAAGACAGCAGAAGCACCGTTTTTCTCGACGCTCGGGAGCCAAGGGAATTTGCCGTGAGTCACATCGCAGGCGCGATCCCGGTGGGGTACGATCACTTCACGCTGGAAAACCTGCCGGACAGTCTGCCCAAAAACACCCCGATCATAGTCTATTGCTCCGTAGGGTATCGCAGCGAAAAAGTGACGGAAAAACTTCAAAAAGCGGGCTTTCAAAATGTTTCCAATCTTTACGGGGGCATTTTTGAATGGGTCAATCAGGACCACCCCGTAGTTAATCAATCGGGCCCAACCGAGCAGGTGCATGCCTATGACCGAACCTGGGGCATCTGGCTAAAAAAAGGCAAAAAAATCTACAAATAGCCGCAAAGCGCCACCCCCCATCCATAGCCGCAGAGCGGCGACAACATCTAAAGCCGCCGAGCGGTGCCCCCATTTATAAAGCCCGGCAACCTCTTTTGGCGCCGGGCTTTTTGTCTATCGTATGAAGTCTTTCTAACTTAGTTCGCTTTTTTTACGTCGTTGAATACGGGGGTGTTTCCCATCGTGTGGTCCATTTTCTTACCACCAAAACGATATACCAGGCCAATATTGACGGAGTAGTCAGCAAAAGCCGCATCTCCATTGCGCGGAATCCCGAAGGCGTCATTTCCGCCTGCGATATCAGCTACACTGCGGGTGCGTTTGCGGTAAAGTGCATAAGGTACGTTGACTGAGAAGCCAAACTGACCGCGCTGTAAGGATACTCCTGGCTCCGCGGCAACAATAAAGCCCGGACGACGGAAACCATTGCTCCCACCGATCAGGTCTTTGTTTGGAACGCCCTCTGCACGAAGACCTAATCCTAATGCAAGACCCTGACTTGGCAATACTACATAGTTCAGGCCTGCTCGTGCTACAAACTGGTCGGCCACAGAATGGAACTGCGTGATCTTATCGATATCGGTTGAATTTGCAGTGATCACACGGTTGACCGTATTGTTGGTCTCCCGTGGGTTCGACATATAGAAACCATTAAAATACAGGGAAGCATTGGTGAACAAAGTGGTATAACCTTGAACCTCAAGGCTGACTCCCACACCGCCGTCGCCCAATTGGATGGATTGATCTACAGCTTTTACGATAATAGAATCCGCTCCATCGGTAGATTTACGTCTGTGAAATTCGTCTTGTACGTTTTCGTTGCCAGTAGGCAATTTGACGCCCAGGCCAATAGAAATGTTGCTATTAAGGTGTTTTCCCGGGTTCAGAAGCCAATAAGCTGCGGACAAACGAGCATCACCGATTCCCTGAGCGCCAGTGTGGAAACGCTTTTGCTCCGGGTTGGTCGATGTTGCGTTGCCATAGTGCTCATAAAGTGAAGAGCGATCATAATAGATGAAAGGCAAATTGGCCGAAACACTCAAACGGTCGGAAATTCCATAGGAAAGTCCAAGGTCCATGGAGTGTGCATGGTTGATCACTTCGGTATGTTTTTCAAGACGCTCCTTTTGTTCTGTATCACTTTTGAAGTGACGGAAGGAGCGGAAATAGCGGTAGTTGGCGCCTACCTGCCACTGGCCTTTACCCAATAATATGGAGTTGGAGGACGTGCCGGAGCATCCGCCCATCGGACGAACGGCTACACAGCCCTGGCCCGAAGCCTGTTGAGAAATGAGCAATAGGACGAAACCAAGGAAGGATAAAAGGTGTAATTTTCTTTGCATGACAGGAATTTTTTCTAAAAGTGTGCCACAAAAGTATAGGCACAAATTCCCTGTCCTGCAAATATTGCCTTAGAGTTTCCTTAGAATTGAAAAGGCAACTAAAACCCCTACAAAGGCAAAGCCGAATACCGCTCAATGAAATTCTTCAATTCATCCACCATCGCCGGCGAACCGATCGCTATGGTACAACGCTGGTGCAGATCATTGGGCGCCAGATCGAGGATACGTTTCAGGTGCGTATTCAGGGCTTTTCCTCCGGCTTGTTCCATCAGCATGGCCAGTGGATTGCATTCATAGAGCAGGCGAAGTTTGCCTTTCGGGTACTTGCGGGTGCTTGGGTAAAGGAAAATACCGCCCTGGATCAGGATGCGGTGCACGTCGCTTACCATACTGCCGATGTAGCGCAGACCGTAATTCTGGTCGGAGCAGTGGTCAATATAGCGGCGCATTTCGAGGTCAAATTTTGAATAATATCCCTGATTTACAGAGTAGGTCTGGCTGTTTTCCGGCACGCGCATGTTGCGGTGACTGAGGCAAAACTCGCCAATGCTGGGGTCTAGTGTGAAGCCGTTGACACCACGACCAGTGGTGTACACCAGCATGGTAGAGGTGCCGTAAAGCACATATCCGGCGGCGACCTGCCGCGTGCCGGCCTGCAGAAAATCTTCCTTGGTGGCCGGGCCACTCGGGTCGCTCTGACGGCGATAGATGGCAAAAATGGTTCCTACGGACATATTCACATCGATGTTGGACGAACCGTCGAGCGGGTCGAACATCACGATATAATGGCTTTGTTTGGAGCCTACCGGAGGCACGTGGATGATGTCTTCGTTTTCTTCAGAAGCGATGGCGCAGCATTCGCCGGAGTTTTGAAGACATTCGATGAGCCGTTCGTTGGCGTAAACGTCGAGTTTCTGTTGGGTATCGCCACTTTGGTTTTCACCCCCGTCGGCTACGCCGAGGATGTTGACGAGACCTGCTTTGTTTACTTCGCGATTGATGATCTTGGCAGCCACGCCGATGTCACGGAGGAGACCGGTAAGTTCTCCTGTGGCATATACGAAGTCCTTCTCTGAGCGCAGGATGAATTCGTCCAGGGTGACGATCCGATTGGTCGGGATGGTGCTTAAATCCGCAGGATCTGAAATTCCAATGTAGGGCGCTTTTGCTGCGGTGGAGCCAAGGGCTTTTTTTGTGGTGGTAGCCATAAGTTGGTTCGAACAAGTTTTGTGGTGAAAACGGCAGCCCAAAAGTAGGTAATACCAACTTTCAAAGGAGATATTTTCTTGGGTAGTTAAAAAAGCTCATTTTACTCAAGTCTGACAATAAGTTGACCGTATTTACTGCACATTTGTAGGGGGATAATGTTCTACTACCCACACACCCAAATTTTGAAAAGGATTTTAAGCCTGTTATCCATTGCTTTAATAGCCCAAATGGCCTGCCGCCCGGCATTGCCCGACGAAATTCCATTGCCCACTAAAATTTGTGTCCGTACGCAGCATCACACCCTGCCCATTCCCAATGCTACCATTTATGTGAAGTATAATTCGGACACTTTTCCCGGGTACGATAAGCCGCCGTCCTTTTATGACGCTTCGTTCAAAACCGGGGCCGACGCGCGGGGTTGCATCGCACCCATGCCAGAGGGTCGCCATTGGCTGGTCGCTTTTGGGTATGATAGCTTATATTACCCGAATGATGTACGGGGAAGCATGCAGGCGGAGATCTCATTGGCTTACAAGCCAGTGCTGGATACAATTCTGTATATTTCGGAATAGGGATATGCTTTTCATAAAAACCCCTTCCAAAAGCATTTTGCATCAGTAGAGATGGTTATGTTTGCCAGCACTTTGGCTAAACACATGCTACTACCTATGCAAAAGCAGTTTTCAATCGCCTTTACCCTGATTTTTCTGACGGGAAATCTTTTAGCGCAGCAACTCCTGACAGCGCCCTACCAATGGTCGCCCGAGCAGCAGGTCAGTCTGAACGACCTTCCGGGCCTTACCCTCCAAAAGCCCGCTCTTTGCAACCGTCAGGCAATTATCGACGATTATAAAACTGTATACCTCACTTCAGATGTTTTAACCGCTGATCTTGGGTGGACCGGAAGTGTGGCCACCTGTACGCCCGGCACCACCTCTGCCTTATCTAAAACCAATACCATCAACCGGATCAACTATTTCCGGAAACTGGCGGGATTGAGCAACACCGTGATTTTGGACCAGGCTGCCTACGAGACCAATTGCCAGGCAGCAGCCCTCATCATGGATGCCAATGATAACCTGAGCCATTCGCCGCCCAACAACTGGACCTGCTGGACGCAGGCCGGAAGCAACGGGGCCGGCAGCTCCAATCTGGCATTGGGCGCACATGCTTCCGGCGCCATCTCTTTGTATATGATTGACCCGGGTAGCGGCAATGAGCCTGCAGGACACCGGCGCTGGATCCTGAATTCCCGGGCCACTAAATTTGGAACAGGCTCTTCCAGTTCTACCGCCGCCAACGCGCTGTTCGTTTTTGGACCTTCGGTAGTTCCGGCCAGCCTGCCGTCCTTTATCGCATACCCCTGCGAAGGTTTTTTCCCCAGATCCCTCATGCCCACCCGATGGTCCTTTGGGATCCCCGGCGCTAATTTTTCAACTGCTACCGTGTTGGTAAAGGATGAGGCCGGAGCCACGGTCAGCATTACACAACATCCATATCAGGTTGGTTACGGCGACAATACCCTTACCTGGGAAATGCCTGGTGCTGCCGCCAGTTTTGTAAACAAGGAGGACGTTTTGTACACCGTCACCGTTTCGGGCATTGCCAATACACCGGCAGCCTCCTATACTTATACCGTGGTGCTGATTCATGAAGCAACACCCACGGTTTTATTCAGCAAAACAGATCCTACCTGCGAAAACAACGGTGCAGTGACCGCCGCGTACTCCGCAGGCGCCAAATCGTATGCCTGGAGTAATGGAGCAACAGATGCCGCGCTGTCCAGCCTGTTGCCCGGGACCTATACCGTGACCATCACGGATAAAAGCGATTGCACCACCGTTGCAACGGTAGACCTCCTGGACAACGCTGTTGCGGTGATCACTCCGGGCGATGCCAGTACGTCTTCGGTGGTCAATTGTGCAGGGAACATCCAATTAAACCTAAGTACTACAGGCGCCACCAACCTGGGGCCGAATCAGATCGTGGGCTGGTGGATCACCCAGGATGAACCGGCTCAGCATGCCCTTGCTGATCAGGCGGCGCTGAATACAGCATTGGCCGGGGCGGTGGTGAATCCGGCTATCATAACGCCGGGCCTGAGCAGTTTTATGTTCAAATCAGCCAGTGGCAACACATTGTCCAAAGCATTTATCTGTGGCACAAACCTGAATCCGGATAAGACCTATTACGCCACGCCGTTTGTGTCTCAAAACGATTCTCCCGCGCCCCTCAATTTCACGAACAACACGACGGTCGGCAACATTCCGATCCAGGATATAAACGCCGGCGTAGCAGGGCAGACGGAAATTCCGATCAAAGTCTGGCAGATGCCGGCAAGCGCCAATTTGAAAAAAATCTGTGTTCAAATCACTTATGGCGGGTATTGTACCCTGAACGATCTGGATATCAGAATCAGAGATCCATTCGGGACAGAAGTTTATCTGACGTATTTTTTTCCGGGTTTTGCGAATGGAACAGCCGGCTTTAATGCTTGTTATGTGGATGAACAGTCTGGAGTAAATGTTTGGGATGGATGCAACGGGAATTGTTACACCGGGTCGATCAACAGTGCTGAATCCTTTGCCCCATTCAAAAGTATTGACCCCAATGGGTCTTGGACCCTGATCGTAAACGATGATTTTAATCAGGGATTTAAACCCAATTTTATCCAGGCGAGCCTCGAATTTGACGAACCGTCTTATGCCATCAATTTCCCGGAAGTTGATTTCAGCAACTGCGTTCTGGGCGATCCGATCCATTTTTCCTGCGCCGAAACCAATGCACCGGCTACGCCGAACATTACCGGACAAACGCAGTTTTGCGGCGCAGTATCAGGTGTACTCGCTGCCGGCCCGGGATATGAAACCTACCTGTGGAGCAACGGACAAACCACCGCAACTATTCAGATTCAACAAGCGGGCACTTATACGGTAATCGTTTCAAACGCACTGGGCTGCACGGCTTCCGGTTCCACCACAGTTCAGTTGGGCAATATCCCGAGCACCAGCATCGGAGGAGTTACAACGTTTTGCCAGGGGCAATCCACCAGTCTGGATGCCGGTGCTGGATTTAGCGCCTATGCCTGGAGCAACGGACAAACGACCCGCAATATTTCGGTTCAAAATGCCGGAACTTATACGGTTACCATCACCAATGCAAGCAATTGTACAAATACCGCCTCGGTTACGGTCAGTGTAATCCATGTGCCTATCCCACCTATTTCCGGGGTCCTTAGTTTTTGTCCAGGCGGGAATGCCACCCTAAGCGCCCCGCTCGGCTTTTCGGCTTATCAATGGAGTACCAATCAAAGTACAGAAAGTATCGTGGTCCAACAGGCTGGAACCTATCAGGTTACAGTAACCAATAGCGCCGGATGCACCGCAACCAATGCCGTGACCGTCAGCGTGCTTCCCGCGCCTTCGATCAGCATTTCGGGCATTCAAAGTTTTTGCGAAGGGGAAAATTCGGTGTTGAATGCCGGAGCCGGATTTTCAACCTACATCTGGAGCGCTGGTCAAAGCACCCAAAACATTACCGTCACACAAGCCGGGATCTATACCGTTACGGTGGTCAATGCACAAGGCTGTACCGGCACAGCCAACCAAACCATTACGGTAAATCCTGTACCTGTCGCGAGCATTGGCGGAGGCCTGAGCTTTTGCTCGGGTGAATCCACGATTCTGAGCGCCAATCCCGGACAGGCCGCGTATGCCTGGAATACTGGAGAAACCACCCAATCTATCCAGGTCACTGCCTCCGGACCCTATTCCACAACCATCACCAACAGTTTTGGATGTACGGATGATGCATCGGTCGATGCAACGGCTGTCGCAAACCCAGTGGTTGATCTGGGCCCGGATCAGGTCTTGGTCCAGGGACAACAAGTGATCTTAAATGCCGCCGGAGCGGGTCTGGTTTATCTATGGTCCTCCGGGGCCACCACCGCAACCCTGACCGTACAAGCCATGGGAACCTATGCTGTTACGGTAACGAATGCTACGGGTTGTACCGGAACCGATGAGATCAAAGTAGAGGTAACGAGTGATGCGACGGAGCCGGAATCGGCTTTCAGGATCGAGTTGTTCCCGAATCCAGCGGTAGATTTCCTGCAGTTCCGATGTGACGGTCTGGATGTTTCGAATCTGATTTTGGAGGATATTCATGGAAAAGTATGCTTGAAAAGCAGCACTTGGATCCCAAAAGACATCTGGCATAAGCTGGACATTACAACACTGCCGGCGGGGACTTATTTCCTTACCTTACGGGGAACGCAGCATACCAGAACGCTGAAGTTTATTAAAGCGGGTTTTTAGGCTGCTGAATTTATCCAACGTGAAGCCATGAATGCTCCGCATGCAGCCAGGTATTGGAATATTAAATACGCCCCAAGGGGAGAAGTCCAAAAAAAAAGGATTGTCAATTTTTTTTTACCAATTAAATCAGTAGAAATCTGCGTACTTTTGCGCACTTTTTTGTCTCAACCAGATTCGACTCACAATTATAAATAGCCCAATATTTTGTTCAATCTTTTTAAATTTTTCAAACAGGAACTTGCTGTTGACCTTGGTACGGCCAACACGCTCATCATGGTAGATGATGTGGTGGTGGTAGATGAGCCTTCTATCGTGGCTATGGATCGGGCAACCAAACAAACCATAGCGGTGGGCCACCGTGCCATGCAGATGCACGAAAAGACCCACGAAAATATCAAAACAGTGCGCCCTTTGAAAGACGGTGTGATTGCCGACTTCCAGGCTGCAGAGGCCATGATCCAGGGGATGATCAAAATGGTAGGTCGTCGCAGAAATATGTTCAGTCACCTCAAAATGGTCATTTGTATTCCAAGTGGTATCACTGAAGTAGAAAAACGCGCCGTTTTCGACTCTGCGGATCACGTGGACAGCAAAGAGACCTACCTCATACACGAACCCATGGCAGCGGCTCTGGGTATCGGACTCAACATCGAAGAGCCTATCGGCAACATGATCATCGACATTGGTGGTGGTACTACAGAAATCGCAGTAATTGCCTTGTCAGGTATTGTCTGTGATCAGAGTATCCGTATTGCAGGGGATGAGTTGACGAACGATATCATGAATTACATGAAGCGCGAGCACAATATCCTGATCGGCGAGCGTACTTCAGAACAGATCAAGATCCACGTAGGCTCTGCGCTTCACGAACTTGACAATCCACCACCAGATTATGCCGTAAATGGTCGTGACCTGATGACAGGTATACCAAAGCAAATCAAAATCGGTTACCAGGAAGTCGCTTACGCCCTGGATAAAAGTATCAGCAAGATCGAAGACGCCGTGCTGCGCGCCCTTGAACTGACCCCGCCTGAGCTGGCTTCCGACATTTACAAAACCGGTCTTTACCTGACTGGTGGTGGTGCATTGCTGCGCGGTCTGGACAAACGTCTCGAATCTAAAACCAAACTGAATGTCCATGTGGCCGATGATCCGCTTCGTGCGGTCGTGCGCGGCACCGGAATGGCGCTCCGAAACAGCCATCAGTACTCCTTTCTGATCGACCGCAAAAGCGTTTAACTGTAATATATGATGTATGATGTATGATGTATGATGTATGGGCTTCGTTCAAGAAAGTAGTTCATACATCATATTTCATACATCATAGTTCATACATCATACATCATACATCATTCATGGGCAACCTCCTTCAACTTCTGCTTCGCAATGGTGGCTTTGTCACTTTTTTGCTGGTAGAGGTAGTTTGTTTTGCCATGATCGTGAATTTCAACGGTCGACAAAGTGAGATCTGGGCCAATACAACCGGAGTTTTTGGTGGCCGGGCCTTGGAAAAGCGCCAAATGGCGACCGACTATTTTAGTCTGTACGAAACCGCCGACAGCCTCGCACACATCGTAGACAGTCTTCAGGCACGTCTCTCCAATGCGCGTCAGATGCAGGTGCCCGTTCGGGACACCTTTTTTCTGGTCAATTACGATTCGCTCTCCAAAACAGATTCTGTGCGCCGCAAAACCGTGCGACCGCAGTATGGATTTGTTACCGCGAGGGTGATCAAAAACTCCATTTCCGGGGCCAATAACTGGGTGATCATCAACAGAGGCACCTCTGATGGGATTCAACCGGATATGGCGGTGGTAAGTCCGGAAGGTATTGTAGGCATTGTCCGGCATGTGAGTACCAACTTCTCGCTGGTCATGTCGGTCCTGCATCAGCAAGCCAAGATATCGGTCTCCTTACCCTGGCAAAAAAACGCCTTTGGTTCGCTGACCTGGGAAGGAGGAAATCCAACTGAAATGACCCTCCGGTATATTCCGCAGCATTTTGTCGTGAAGGAAAACGAACCGGTGGTAACGAGCGGTTATTCACTCATGTTCCCCTGGGGCCACCCGGTCGGGAAAGTCGTGGGGGTACCGAAGCCTGATCCGGAGAATCCATACTTTTTGGAGATCAAAGTAAAACTCCAGCAAGACATGTCCAACGTTCGGGATGTGGCAGTGATCAACAACCTCTTTCAGCCGGAGCTTGACAGCTTACAACTCAAAATAAAAAGCAATGAACGGTAGCAGTATTACCCCCCACATCATGCGGTTCATAGGCTTGGTGGCGGTGCAATCACTGCTGCTCAATCAGATGACGGAATCGGTGGGCGCCTATTTCAATGTGTTCCTGTATCCTTTGTTCATCCTTTTTTTACCCCTGCAAATGCCGGCAGCCTATCTGGTCTTGCTGGGCTTTTTAGCGGGAATTGCAGTGGATGCCACAGTTCCTTCCTGGGGAATTCACGCGAGTGCAGGCGCTTTTGCCGGAATCGTACGCGGTCTGGCGTTTATGCCCTTCGCACCCAAGGGTGGTTTTTCAGCCAAGGACCCCATTTTTTCCCCGGCTAATATGGGTTGGCAAACATTTATCAATGGTGCAGCGTTATTCACCGTGATGCATATTTTCTGGTATTTTTCGGTCAGCTACTTCGCCCCGGTTTTTGCCCTGGAAATTGTAAAAAAAACCCTGGCAGCCTGGGTGCTGACCATGGTTTTTGTAGCCCTTTATGCCGCGATGTTCAACCCTAAGCGATAGGGCATTCATCCCCGGCTTCAATAGTCAACTGTTCCTCCTATGAAAAACGGGCTCAACCGACAACGTAATATCCAGTGGGTCTTTCTGGGCTGCGCCATTGCTCTGGTGTTGCAGGCCGCCAACCTTCAGATATTCAATAGTTCTTATGCAAAAATGGCGGACGCAACCGCCATTGAGGAGCTGACTGTGTACCCGCCCCGGGGCATTGTTTATGACCGCAACGGAGAACGCATCGTAAACAATGAAGCCACCTTCGACCTCATGGTGACCTACAGTCAGGTGGACATGAAGAAAATGGATGTGGCCAAGTTTTGTGATATTCTGGACATAAAACCAGAAGATTTTAAGCGAAATCTGGAAAAGGACTGGCGAAGTGGGAAGTTTTCAAAATCCGTCCCTTTTGTTTTTCTGAAAAAAATATCCCCTGAAAAAAATGCCCGGCTACTGGAAAGCCAGTACGAATTCCCTGGTTTTTTTGTGCAGGCAAGGAGCATCCGGGGTTATCCCTTTGATGCCGGGGCACACGTGTTGGGGTATATCAATGAGGTGGATCCCAGAGACATAGAACGCAGTAAGGGAAAATATGAAACCGGCGACTACATTGGTGCGGCCGGGCTGGAATCGGGCTACGAAGATTACCTGCGCGGCCAAAAAGGCGTGACCAATCTCCTGCGGGACAATCTGGGCCGCATCGTGGGTAAATACAAGCAGGGCGAAAGAGACTCCGCAGCCATCGCCGGCAAGGACCTGATCTCCAGCATTGATATCCGGCTCCAGGCTTATGGG
The DNA here is from genome assembly GCA_044350425.1 of Saprospiraceae bacterium. Taxonomy (GTDB): domain Bacteria; phylum Bacteroidota; class Bacteroidia; order Chitinophagales; family Saprospiraceae; genus M3007. The sequence goes on from JBILHS010000076.1 coordinate 18,573, forward strand.
GAAAAACTGATGTCGAATAAAACGGGGAGTGTGGTGGCGATCGACCCTCAGACAGGGCAGATATTGGCCATGATCAGTGCCCCGACCTACAATCCGAACCTGCTGGTCATGACCAATGACCGCGGACAAGAATTCAGCCGACTCCTGACGGATCCGCTTCGCTACTTTTTTGACCGTACCGTGATGGCGAAATACCCACCCGGCTCGATCTTTAAAACGGTGGTGTCGCTCATCGGACTGCAGGAAGGCACAATTGACGAAAATGCGGGATTCAATTGCTCCGGCGGTTATTTTTATGCGGGCCGACTTTACAAATGTCACCACAGCGGTCACCTGAATGGCGTGGTAGATGCCCTTGCCCATTCCTGCAACACTTATTACATGAATAAGTACCGGGATCAGGTGGACAAATACGGGTATTCAAATCCGCAGCAAGGGCTGGATGAATTCAATAAATACATGACCCAGTTTGGCTTTGGTCAAAGGCTGGGCATAGATTATCCGAATGAAAGTCCGGGCGGGTTCCCCACTTCAGCTTATTACAACAAGCTGTATCCCAAGAACTTAGGCGGCTGGCACTCCCCAACCATCATGTCGTGTGGCATTGGACAAGGAGAGCTTCAGCTGACCACCCTGCAAATGGCCAATCTGGCGGCATGTATTGCCAACAGAGGCTATTGGTATGCCCCACGTTTGATCAAAGAGTTCAAGGACGGAACGCCCATCCCGGAACGCTTTTTTGTGAAACATGAGATCTCCGTAGACAAGCGCCATTTTGAAACGGTGGTGGAAGGGATGGATCAATGCGTAGTACGGGGCACGGCCCGCATCGCGCAGGTTCCGGGCATTGCAGTGTGCGGCAAGACCGGCACCAGTCAAAACCCCCATGGTGATGACCACTCGGTGTTTTTTGCCTTCGCGCCCAAGGACAACCCGAAGATCGCCATCGCGGTGTATGTGGAGAATGCTGGCTGGGGCGCTTCGTATGCGGCGCCTATTGCCGGCCTGATGATCGAAAAAATGCTCAACGACACGATCTCTACCGCCCGACTGCCCATTGAGGAGCGCATGATCAACGCGGACCTGACCTCCAAAATACTGGCCAGCCGGGCCCAGGAAAAGATCCAGGCTAAACTGCCCAAGCCCAAGCCGGATTCTTTGCCCGACCCTGCCAGACTGCCTACCGAATTGCCGGAAGGGGTGAATCCGAAGGATGCTAAGCCGCAGGGGGCCAAGCCTCAGAATAATCGGAGATAGGGACCGTCAGGGTGATGGTTACTTCTTTTAAGATTCCGCTCCGTCGTGGTTGTTCACGCCCTCGCCAGGAGTGTACCGAATGTTTAAGCGAGGCTGCCAACAACGGAAAGGAAAATCAACCATCAGGCAGTCGTCAATCATCGATTTTTTAAAACTACTTTGTCCAATCAGATGGCTGCATCCCTCATTTCGCTCAACTTTTCAAGAAATTTCTTGTTTAAAACTCAATTTTCCTCTCCGTCCCCCTGAGGTTTCTTAGGTTTGTCCCGCACCATGTCCTTAGATAAGATCAAACAGCCCATCACCGCAGAGCTCGATGCCTTCGAGTTGCGGTTCCGCGATTCCATGCGGAGTAAGATCCCATTGTTGGACAAGATCACCTGGTATATTGTGCAGCGCAAAGGCAAACAGGTTCGGCCGATGCTGGTGCTGCTCAGTGCCAGACTTTTTGGGCCCATTGAAGAGCCATCCTACACGGCCGCATCCATGATAGAGCTCCTGCATACCGCATCACTCGTACATGACGATGTGGTGGATGATGCAAACGAGCGTCGGGGCTTTTTCTCTATCAATGCACTTTGGAAAAATAAAATTGCTGTACTGGTGGGGGATTTTCTCTTGTCTCAAGGACTGCTTTTGTCCGTGAAAACACAGCAATTTACCGTCTTGGAACTGGTCAGTCGCGCCGTTACAGAAATGGCAGAAGGCGAACTCATGCAGATGGAAAAGGCCCGCCGCCTGGACATCAAAGAAGAGGTTTACTTTGAGATCATCCGGCAAAAAACGGCTTCGCTCATTGCTGCGGCCTGTTGTGCAGGTGCCGTGAGCACGGCCCCGGGCGATGACGAGATCCGGCAGCGCATGTGGCTCTTTGGCGAAAAAACCGGCATGGCCTTTCAGATCCGGGATGATCTCTTTGACTTTGGCGACGACGACATCGGCAAGCCCCTTGGCATCGACATCAAAGAAAAAAAGATGACCCTGCCGCTCATCTACGCCCTCAACCAGGCCGAGCGCGGCGTACGCCGCCGCATCATCAACATCGTTAAAAACGAAAGCCATAAACCAGAAAAAGTAGCCGAAGTGATCCAGTTTGTGCGCCAGAGCGGCGGACTGGATTATGCCCGGGAAGCCATGTACCGATACCGGCAGGAAGCATTTGATCTGCTGGATAAGGCTCCGGAGAGTCCGGCGCGGCAGTCTTTGCGGGATCTTTTGGTGTTTGTTACGGAGCGTAAACGGTAGGGGATCCTGTTAAGAGGGGTGGAACACGGATTGAACGGATGGGACACGGATTTTTATACACCCCCGAAGTTTGCGAAGCAAACCAAAATCCGTGTCCAATCCGTGTTCCACCCCTATTAGTCCCTACATTCCAATCCCCACCAACCAATCTAGTGCTCAACAGCATACTGCAACCCCATCTTCCCCTTCCAAACCTCCTCCGGCTCCAGACTAACCAGCCCCTGTAAATTGTTAAAAACATCCACATTACAAGTCATCGGCTCCAAAGCAATGCTCTCCCGATGTGGCGGCGTAAACACCTGAAAAAACGGAAATTCAGCCGCCGAAGCTTTCATGCTGAGTGTCTGCCCTTCTCCTTCGAGGCTCAACTGGTAGTGGCCTGAGGACTTGCCATATCGAAAGCAATTGTCCAAAAAGGTATCGTCCACCTTTTTAAGCGTTTGAAAAGCCTGGTATGGGGTGGAGGTCCCTGTAGGGATCATTCGCTCGTTGATGTCCACTTTTTCGCAGGTGGGCAGTTTGAGCCGGTGCAGATCAGCCCGATGTGCCAACCGGAAATAAGGGTGCCAGCCAAAGCCAAAAGGAATGGCCGTGCCGTGCAGATTCATCACTTCTACCTGCACCTCAAACTTCCCGGAGTCGTGGATCGTAAACTCAATTTCCAGCGAGAAAGGAAACGGGTAATAGTCCCGGTCGCCGCTGTAATCAAAGTAACAACGGATGCTGGCCAGATCCTGTCCCAGAAAAACGAATTCCGTTTCAAAAGCTTCCTCCCGAACAAAACCATGAATGGCATTGTTGGTAGCCGCATTGTTGATCGGAAACTGGTATTTTTTGCCCAGCCAGGTGTATTTGCCACTATCCAGACGATTGGGGAAAGGAAACAGAATAGTGCTTTTACCCCATTTTCCGGACGCTAGTTCTTCCGGAGTCGTGTGTCCGTCGAGAATACTTTGGTTTCCAAACTGAATGTCCAGCACATTTGCACCAGCGCCTGGCACAATGCTGAAACCATTGCCTGTCTGAGGACTGCGCAGGTCAAAGCGCGTATGTTTGCCGAAGGGAGTCTTGGTGAGTTCGTACATAGGGAAGGACAGTTTAGTAAAGTCCGGGGTAAATGTATAAATTAGTAAAGATGTGGCTACACAGACTACCGGACATTTTGACATTGGACGTTGGACTTGCACTCCAGGGAGGCAAGTACCCCATCTTACACACACTTAAAAAACGGTACAATCATCTTTTTTGAACATCACAGCATGAAAATAACAAGCATCTTGACCATCACGGTCCTAAGTCTCAGCCTTTTTGCCTGCCAGTCAGAGCCGGCTAAAAACGCCTCTAATGCCCCTGCACAAACCAAGGACCAGCCAGCACCAGCCACTAAAAAGAACATCGTCTTTTTTGGCAACAGCCTTACCGCAGCCTATCAGCTCTCACCTGAGCAGGGTTTTACCGCCCTGCTCCAACTCAGAATAGATTCCCTGAAATTGCCCTACACCTGCGTAAACGCCGGACTCAGTGGCGAAACCACCGCCGATGGTGTCAACCGGATCGACTGGGTGCTGCAACAGCCGGTAGATATTTTTGTCCTGGAACTGGGCGGCAATGATGCGCTCCGGGGACTACCTGTAACCGAGTCCAAAAAGAACCTGCAAATCATGCTGGAGAACGTGAAAGCCAAATATCCGGACTGCAAGATGGTAGTAGCCGGTATGTTGGCCCCGCCCAATCTCGGCCCGGCCTACACCAACGCATTTCGCGACATGTACCCAGCACTGGCCAAAAGTCAGGGCGCGACGCTCATTCCTTTCCTGCTGGAAAATGTAGGCGGCATCCCCGAACTCAACCTCCCCGACGGCATTCACCCCAACGTGGAAGGGCAGAAAATTGTGGCAGAAAACGTTTGGAAAATATTGGAAAAAATATTATAAAATGTGGTCAATAACTAAATGTGGTCAATGTGGTCAATGGGGCGCCTGAGCTAATGATTGGTTGGGGCAAAGCGAAAAACTCCTGCTACCCAAGTGCAAATCACATTGACCACATTCAACTATTGGCCACATTCCCCCCCATTGACCACATTGACCACAATAAAAAATTGACCACATTTTTATCCAACCAATCATCAGCTCAGGCACCCCATTGACCACATTAAAAACACATTGACCACATTGACCACATTTTAATTATCACCATTCTTCGAGCCGGATAGAGATCGAGTTTCCTCCTGAATTCAAATCAAAAGCTGCTTCCGCCCACTGCGGGGCACGAAATTTGGGGCGAGCGTTGTTGGAAAACCCATAGGGCTCTGTCGGGATGCCGGCCCAATTCGTATCCAGTTTCCCGTTGCCGTTCAGATCCTGAAAACAACTCACGGCGTATTTTCCGGCAGGAAAATTGCCCAGAGACAGTTTCATCGACCCGGATTGCGTGATTGGCACGATCTTGTTACTCCGCATCTGACCCGTTTTCAAAAAGGTGCCTTCCTGATCGTAGACGGCTACATAGAGGCTGCCTTTTGCTTCCCGGAAATTATTGAAAGTTACCTGAAGCTCAGGTTCCAGAAATGCTGGGAAAAACCATAAAAGAAGAAACATATTACTGTGATTTGCGTGATTTTAATGATTTGAGTGATGCAATTGCCTGATTCCAAAATGATTGGAGCGCATGCTTGTTCAAAACCAATCTGTGTTGGCTACCTTGTAGTGGCAATTATTGTTAAAATTCAAAGGAACTAAACAGTCGATGCAACTTATGGTTGACGAAAACTGTTTTACAGGCTTAAAAACAAGAAAAGGAGTGTTCCGTTATAGTAGGGCGACGGCTGGTTGATATTAAATCTTCAAAAATTAAATTCTGAAAAAGGCGTTTAAAATTCATTTTTTCCAAACTTTGAGCGCGCTTCGCCTATTATTAACAAATACTTGTCCGCCGATACTTTTTTTTCTGCGGAAAAAAAGCGTACTTTTGCGACCCGTTTGGAAAAATCCTTTTTTTTCTTGAAAATTTGGGCAATTGAATCTTTTATCAACATTTATTCTTTGTTCGAACTAAAAATCAAGCATCCTCCAAACATCATTTTTTAAAACCTCGGTTTTCAAATCGTCTCGCTCACCAATAAGTTTTTCATGATTAACATTCGCAACGTCGCAATCATCGCCCACGTAGACCACGGTAAGACTACCCTGGTGGACAAAATGATCCTCGCATCTCAGATCTTCAAAGATCACGAGATGACTGGCGACCTCATGCTCGACAACAACGATTTGGAGCGGGAACGTGGCATCACCATTCTTTCCAAAAACGTTTCGATCAACTTCAAGGGCGTCAAAATCAACGTGATCGACACCCCTGGTCACGCCGACTTTGGCGGAGAAGTTGAACGCGTACTCAATATGGCTGACGGTGTGCTGCTGCTGGTAGACGCCTTCGAAGGTCCGATGCCACAAACCCGTTTCGTGCTTCAGAAAGCATTAGAAATGGGCAAAAAGCCGATCGTAGTCATTAATAAGGTAGACAAACCGAACTGCAACCCGGATTGGGCGCACGAACAGGTGTTCGACCTGATGTTCTCTCTGGAGGCGAACGAAGAGCAGCTTGACTTCCCGGTCGTATTTGGTTCTGCCAAAAACAACTGGATGGCTCATGACTGGAAAAACCCGGCCACTGACATCACAGTACTTCTGGACGATATCGTAAAATACATCCCTGAGCCAAAAATTGCTGAAGGAAACACCCAGATGCTGGTGACTTCCCTCGACTTTTCAACGTTTATCGGTCGTATCGCTGTAGGTCGCCTCTTGCGTGGCAAACTGGTTGCAAACCAACCGGTCACGCTTTGCAAAAAAGATGGCAAGATGTTGAAGCACCGCATCAAGCAGCTTTTCATCTTTGATGGTCTGGGCAAAAAAGAAGTAAAAGAAGTTCAAGCCGGCGATATCTGCGCAGTAGTAGGCGTTGACGGATTTGAAATTGGCGATACCATTGCAGACTACGACAATCCGGAGGCACTCGCACCGATCTCGATCGACGAGCCAACGATGTCGATGCTCTTCACGATCAACGACTCTCCGTTCTTTGGTCAGGAAGGCAAATTTGTAACCAGCCGCCACGTACGCGAGCGTCTTGAAAAAGAACTCGAGAAAAACCTGGCGATGCGTATGGAAGAAACCGGTTCTGCCGACTCTTTCATGGTATTCGGACGCGGTGTATTGCACCTTTCTATCCTGATCGAGACCATGCGTCGCGAAGGATATGAACTTCAGATCGGTCAGCCACGCGTTATTGTAAAAGTGATCAACGGTCAAAAGTGCGAGCCAATGGAAGAACTGACCATTGACGTACCGGAAGTGACCAGCGGCAAATGTATTGAGCTCGTGACACGCCGCAAGGGTGTGATGACCAGCATGGAGCCTAAAGGCGATCGCTTCCTGCTTCGCTTTGAAATTCCGGCACGTGGCATCATCGGTCTGCGTTCCAACATCCTCACCGCTACTCAGGGTGAGGCGATCATGACCCACCGTTTCATGGGCTACGAGCCATGGCGCGGCGACATCGGTGGCCGTCAAAACGGCTCCCTGATCTCTATGGAGAATGGTAATGCGTTTGCTTATTCGCTCGACAACCTGCAGGACCGCGGTACTTTCTTCATCGAACCCGGTGAAGAAGTATACGAAGGACAGGTAATCGGCGAAAACAACCGCCCCATGGACCTGGTCATCAACGTGACCAAGGCAAAAAAACTGACCAACCACCGGGCATCAGGTGCGGACGACAAAACGTCCATCACGCCGGCCCGCCACTTTACCCTGGAAGAAGCGCTGGAATACATCCAGGAAGACGAATATGTGGAACTGACGCCTAAAAGCATCCGCTTGCGTAAAGTTTACCTTAAAGACTTCGAGCGTAAAAAATCCGAAAAAGGCATTTCTGTTGCCTAATTTATAGTGCAGGCGTACGGAATTGCGAGCTCTTGCAATTCCGTACGCATTTTTTTGCCTGCTGCACACGAAAAAAAATTCAAAACACCCGCGTTTGTCTGGAAATTTTACTTTTGCAGCCGCTTTGGGCTGTAGAATGTTTTTGCAAACCCCGGGTTTCTCTTTAAAAGCCTATTCTTTTCTTGAAAAATCAACCGTTTTGATGTTGAAAATGGGTTTTTTAAAAACTGATTTCGTCCCATCAGCCTGAAAAATAAACTATGCGTACCAAACTATCCCAGTTCAATTTTGACCTTCCCACCGAATTGGTGGCTCAATACCCGTCTGATGAACGCGATCAAAGCAGACTCATGGTACTGCATCGCAAGACAGGAAAAATTGAGCACAAGGTCTTCAAAGATATCCTCGGTTACTTCGGTGAAGGGGATACCATGATCTTCAACAACACGAAGGTTTTTCCCGCAAGGCTTTTTGGACAAAAAGAAAAGACCGGCGCAAAGATCGAAGTGTTCCTGCTCCGTGAACTCAACCATGATGCGCGCCTTTGGGACGTACTCGTGGATCCGGCACGTAAGATCCGTGTGGGCAATAAGCTCTATTTTGAAGACGAGCATGGCAACGACGCCCTCATCGCTGAGGTCGTGGATAACACCACTTCCCGCGGACGTACCATTCGTTTCCTCTTCGATGGCACGGATCAGGATTTTGTAGACGAACTCGTAAAGTTGGGCAACACGCCCCTGCCCAAATACATTGAGCGGGAGCCTGAAGCATTGGACCGAGAACGTTACCAAACCATCTACGCCAAAGAAATGGGCGCCGTGGCAGCTCCGACCGCCGGACTGCACTTCAGCCGCGAGCTGATGAAACGCCTGGAACTTAAAGGCGTAAATTTTGCAGAACTCACCCTGCACATTGGTCTGGGTACTTTCCGCACGATTGACGTAGAAGACCTGTCCAAGCACAAAATGGAGGCTGAATATTTCAGAATTCCACAAGCTGCAGCAGACACCGTGAATAAGAGCCTGATGGCACACAAAAAAGTATGTGCCGTGGGCACCACTTCAATGCGTTCTATCGAGACTTCTGTAAGTGCTGAACGAATGCTGAAACAGGTGGAAGGATGGACCAACAAGTTCATCTACCCACCGTACGAATTCAGCATTGCAAACTGTATGGTGACCAATTTCCACCTTCCAAAGTCCAGTCTGCTCATTATGATCGCGGCTTTTGGAGGATTTGATCTGGTCATGGAGGCTTACCACCAGGCCGTAAAAGAGAAATACCGCTTTTACAGCTACGGCGACGCCATGCTTATTCTTTGATCTAAACTTCCTAAACCTTCTAAAAGAGTAACAACCTATGTATTGGACTCTCGAATTGGCCTCCTATTTAGAAGAGGCCCCGTGGCCAGCCTCCAAAGACGAGCTAATTGACTACGCCATACGCTCAGGTTCACCCCCTGAGGTCATCGAAAATCTGGAAGAACTGGAAGACGATGGCGAGCTGTATGAAAGTATCGAAGATATTTGGCCGGATTACCCGCGCCACGACGACTTCTTTTTCAACGAGGACGAGTATTGAGGACCGTTTAAGTCCGTCTTTACTTTCAGCACAAGAGGCCGATTCTGCATTTGCGGAATCGGCCTTTGTGGTTTTTGGGGCTTGTTTTTGAGGGACATCCCTGGGTCGGAAAGCGTTACTTGCAATACCTCAAAACTTAAACCCAACCCTGTACGTCAATAGAAGTTGATTCCGATCAGCTCCCGAAAACATCCGGGCATATTCACAGTCCAGTTCACCGAAGAATCGCCAGATGATTGGATGCTGGACGGAAGCGCCCAGTTTTGCGCCTAATTTGCCGTAATCTACACTTCCTTGAACAGGTTCCTTCCAACCTCCACCGCTACCGAAATAAAAGTAGTGCTCAGCTTTGTATCCAACCATATTATAGCGTATTCCTGCTTTTGCTTTTGCAGTTATTGACCATTTAGAAACTCCCATGTCTAAATTAGCTGCGAAGGTTTCTTGTTCACGCCAGAGAATTGTATTGTCTTCAAACTGGGCGGGATAAGGAGTAGGAATATAATAAAAAACACATCGGGTATATGACAACCCTACTGAAAGGTTTTTACCAAAAAGTCGCGTGTAATTAAGCGAAATGTGTTTACCTCTATTAAAACTTGTAACCTTGAATGTACTGCTATCAAAGAACTCGCCCGTACTAAAATAGCCTATACTAAATTCATTTTTGGTAGATTTTTGGGCATGGCCATAAATTGCCATGCCCAAAAATACGAAAGACAATAGAGGGTTTTTCATATCAATTTATTTTTGAAAATATTTTCGTCAGCGTTCGGTTTTTGAATTGAATTTTGATAAAATATAATCCATTAGCGAGGTTCGAAACATCCAATGAAAACGTTGATTGCTTTGGCAATCCTTCCATCAACTTAGTCCCTACTGCGGCTTTGTTGCATGAATCCCCGACTTCGTCGAACAATCCCTTTCCCGTTTAGGGGTCAGGCGACTTTGACCGACATTGGAGCTGCGATTTGAATAAATTTGTTCAAGACTGCCGCTTTGATAGC